>QCBL01000005.1 GCA_003281625.1 Prochlorococcus sp. AG-347-I04 | reverse complement strand
ACAATAAACTGAACCCAATTGTCAATTCTCTACCATTCATCTCTTTTACTGTAGCTAATGCAGGAATTCTAGGGCCAAAGAATACTCTTCTACACATTGATAATAGGTATATAGGAGTCAAGACTAAACCGATAGCTGCTATAAGAATTGTGATTGATCTAAAGATAGAACTGAAGCCTTCTTGACTTGTGATGCCTAAAAATACAGTTATTTCACTTATAAACCCACTCATGCCAGGTAGCGCTAGTGAAGCTAGTGAGCTTGCCAAGAAAAAAGCAAAAGTTATTGGTAAGACCTTTGCCAATCCACCCATATTTGGGATTGAAAGAGTATTTGTTCTCTCATAGAATGAGCCAGTAACGAAAAACATAGCTGCTGCTATGAGTCCGTGACTAATCATTTGGAGCATTGCTCCACTGATCCCTAAGGCATCTACCGCTCCAATCCCTAGGAGAACAAAACCCATATGGCTTACTGAGCTACATGCAATCCTTCTTTTGACATTATCTTGTGCGAATGCATTTAATGCTCCGTAAATTATATTAATGATTCCAAGAATGATTAATGCAGGGGCAATTTGGAGATGAATTTCAGGTAAAATTTGGACATTGAATCTTAAGAGAGCATATCCGCCCATTTTTAAAAGTATTCCAGCAAGTAGCATTGATACTGGGGCATTCGCCTCTCCATGCGCATCTGGGAGCCAAGTATGTAGTGGAAAGATTGGAAGTTTTACTCCAAAACCAATTAAAAATCCGAGATACGATAACAATGCTAGGCTGCCTGATACGTGTTTATTGGTTAAGTCGGTAATATTTAAAGAAAAGGTATCGCCACTTAAGGCAAGAGCTAATCCACTTATGAGTATTAATAAAGAGGCTAGGGCTGTATAAAGAATAAATTTAGTTGCTGCATATAACTTCTTTTTCCCCCCCCAAATTGCGATAAGCAGGTATACAGGAACTAATTCAAGTTCCCAAGCTAAGAAAAATAGCAGGAAATCTTGAGAGAGGAAAACTAATGCTTGAGCTGATGCTTGAACTAATAAAAGAGCAAAATATAAATTAGATTTTTTCGTGATTTTCCAACTTGCTGCAGCTGAAAGTAATGTAATTAAACCACTCAAAGCTACTAGTGGAGCAGATAACCCATCTACGCCAAGAGACCACTCTAAGCCTATTAAGGGCAGCCAGTCAGTTCTTTCTACAAGTTGCAAAGAGCTATCTGCAGTATTAAATTTCTGGAATAGAACGCCAATTATTAGTAAAAAATCTATAAATAAAAAAATTAATGAGATATTTCTAGGAAGTGTATTATCTTCTCCTTCTTTTGAACTCAAGAAAGGCATTATTAATGCCCCGATTAAAGGCAGTAAAACAATAGATGATAGCCAAGGAAAAGATTCTAAATTCATTTGTGGAATGAATAATTTTTATTCTAGTTGAAGTTGTACTAGCTTGAGACTATAACATTAAAAATGCCTAAGTAAAACTACCTACCAGAGATAGCGCTAAATTGACTACCTGTTGTTTGAACGTTTAAGAAAGGTGCTCTGCTTGCTACACCTGACTTCTCCCATGCTTTTACCATGGCTTGACTTACGTTTTTACCGTTTTCTTTTTTACACAAAGCTAAGATACTCGGTCCAGCTCCACTAATTGCGCATCCTAAAGCACCTGCATTTAGTGCCGCATCTTTGACTTCTAGTCCACCTTTAATAAGTTTCCACCTGTAGGGTTCATGTAGCTTATCAAACATTCCCTCTTTAATCAGTTCCTCATTTCCTGCTTTTAAACCATTAAGTAACAAAGTAAGTGCCCCCATATTTGTCACTGCATCAGATATAGGTACATTCTTGGGCATCACCTTTCTTGCTTCACTTGTGCTTAGACGAATTGCAGGTATTGCTACAACGGCTTTAATTGAATCGTGCCAATCACATCTAATGATTCTCCATCTTTGAGAAGCAGACTTGGCTGTTAAACAAAGCCCGCCTAGGAGAGAGGGGACAACATTATCAGGATGACCTTCTATATCAATGGCAAGTTCAAGGAGTTTTTCTTTGGGCAATGGAGAGTTCATTATTGCATTTGCTCCAATCAGTCCAGCAACTATTGCTGTAGCACTGCTTCCAAGTCCTCTTGCAGGCGGCACTGCCAACTTAACTCTCGCTTCAAGTGCAAAAGGATCCATATTTGCGCTCTGCAATACTTTCTGGGCTGCTCTAAAAACTAAGTTTTCAGGTCCTCCTCTTAAGTGATTACCATCTGTACTTTCCATTATTAAATCAAATCTATCTCCACCACCTTCAATTCTTGTAAAAATAAACTCATTGTACAAATCTAATGCTGCCCCAAGACAATCGAATCCAGGCCCTAAATTGGCAGTTGTGGAGGGCACTGTTACCCTTATTTTTTTACCTACTTCAGGAATAGACATTTTTTGTTTTTAAGTTTTCAAAAGCATTTTTGCTCTGCAAGCTGCACTAAAAAGTCCAAACTCTTCATCTAAAATTACTTTCATAGGGATTGTTTTAAGAATATCTTTTAATCTTCCCTTGTCGAAAAATTGTTTTAAAAATAAATCTGATTTAAAGCTTTTGAAATGTTTTGATGCGGTTCCTCCAGAAATCCATAACCCGCCAAAGCATAATTCTTGAAGAGCAACATCTCCCAATAAAGAGGCATAAGCGCCTAACCAAATCCTCTCAACTTCAATCATTATCTGATCTCCTTCTTTTGAAAGTTTACAAATTTTTTCAGGGAGTTTTTTTCTCGCAGTATCAAAAATTTTAATTTTTTTTAAATATTCTTGTAGAGGATGGTTTTGCGCATCAGGTTTGCTTAGTCGCCATTCGGCTATTCTTGATAAACCAGTGCCGCTAATAATTCTTTCACAAGATATCCTTTCAACTTTTAGGTAATTTTTAAGCCAAATTTTTAATTCCCACTCTAATTTTGATTTTGGAGAGTATTCAACGTGTCCTCCTTCGCTGGCTAGAACTTTTACTTTATTTCCAGATATTAGGCCTCTTGCAATGCCCAAACCAGTACCGGCTCCGACAATGGCATGCAAATCATTGTTAGGACCATCAGAATGTGATCCATTTTGGATAGTTGAATATTGATTTTTTTTTAAAAAAGGTATTCCATAAATTTGTACTGCAAAATCATTAATTAGCTCGCATTGTTCAAATTTGAATTTATTTTTTAATTTATTTCCTGAAATATTCCATGACAAGTTCATGATTTTTGCGTTGTTGTTAGATAAAGGACCAGCCACAGCTAAACATGCAGAAGAAGGATGGGTAATATTTTTGCATTCATTTTTAAGAAAATCTTCTAAAATTAGTTCAAAAGAATCCCAATCAGAAGATAGATATTTTTTTTTGAATAACAATTTAGGCGAATCATCATTCATTATTCTTTCGAATATTCCCAATAGAACCTTGGTACCTCCTAAATCACAAGCCAGAAAATTCATCTATTCGAAATTATTCTTTTCTCCCTTTTTTTTCTATTAATTCATCCATTAGTTTGTATAGATTAGGTAGGTCGAAAATTCCTAAATTTGTTCCATCTAAAGCTCTTAAAGCGACTGAATCAATTTCCTCTTCTTTATCTCCAATAACTGCAATTAATGGAACTCTCCCTAGAGTTGCCTCTCTTATTTTATATCCTATTTTTTCATTCCTAACATCAACTTTTGATCGGTAACCATAATTATTTATTAATTCATTAAACTTAAAACACTTTTCAATATTTCTATCAGTAATGCTTAATAAAATTATCTGATAAGGTGCAAGCCAAATTGGGAATTTTGCCTCATATTGTTCAATTAAGATTCCGATAAATCTTTCAAATGATCCTAAAATTGCTCTATGAAGCATAACTGGATTTCTTTTCTCATTATAAATATCTACATAAGTTGCATCCAATCTAATAGGCATTGAGAAATCAACCTGAATGGTGCCGCATTGCCAGACTCTATTAAGACAATCCTTTAAGGAGAATTCTATTTTTGGACCATAAAAAGCTCCTTCTCCTGGTTGAAGTTCCCATTTCAAATTCTTATTATCGAGAGCTTTGGTAAGAGCCTCCTCTGATTTATCCCAAATCTCTTCACTACCTACCCTTTTTTCAGGACGGGTTGATAATTTGATAATGATTTCATCAAAACCAAAAGTTTTATAAACCTCGAAAACAAGATCTATAAAAGTTGATACCTCTTCTTGAATTTGCTCTTCTGTGCAGAATATGTGTGCATCATCTTGAGTAAAGTTTCTTACTCTCATTAAGCCGTGCAGTGCCCCAGAGGGTTCATTTCTATGACAAGAACCAAATTCAGCAAGACGAATAGGTAAATCCTTATAACTTTTTAAACCTTGATTAAATACTTGTATATGGCATGGACAATTCATCGGTTTAATTGCATAAGTTCGATTTTCTGATGCAGTAGTGAACATATCGTCTCTAAATTTTTCCCAATGACCGGATTTTTCCCAAAGAGATTTATCAACAGCTTGTGGGGTTTTAATTTCTAAATAATCATTTTTTTTGAGTATTTCTCTTATATACTTTTCCAGTACTTGGTAAATTGTCCATCCATTTGGATGCCAAAAAATCATTCCTGGAGATTCTTCTTGTATATGGAATAGTGAATGTTTTTTACCAAGTTTTCTATGATCCCTTTTTTCCGCTTCTTCAATTCTTGTTAAATAATCTTTGAGTTCCTTTTCTTTTGCCCATGCAGTTCCATATATTCTCTGTAATGATTCATTCTCACTATTCCCTCTCCAGTATGAACCTGATAATTTAAGTAATTTAAAGTGTCTCAAATGTCTAGTATTGGGCACGTGAGGCCCTCTACACATATCGATATATTCTTCGTGTTTGTATAAATTTATGAGCCCTTCTTCAGGAATTTCTTCAATTATTCGTAATTTAAAAGTCTCATCTCTTTCTTTAAAAGTTTTAATTGCCTCTTCTTTTGAAACTTGTAAAATTTCAACGTCATAGTTTGTTTTTATTAATTTATTAATTCTGTTTTCGATTTTTATTAAATCTTCAGGAGTAAATCTGTATTCAGAAAAAATATCATAATAAAAACCATCTTCAATTACAGGCCCAATCGCCATCTTGATATCAGAGTAAATTTGTTTAACTGCATGACCAATAAGGTGAGCAAATGAATGTCTTATTATTTCAATTCCTTCTTTATCTTTTGATGTAATGATTACAACTTCGGAATCTCTACTTATAGGAATAGTTGCATCAAGGAGAACATCATTTACTTTCCCAGCAATTGTTGCTTTAGCTAATCCAGAGCCTATAGTCTGGGCAATTTCTAGAATAGTTACAGATTTTTCGAAAACCTTTTTTGAACCATCAGGTAAGGTAATTATTGGCATATTTTATTTCTCCATTTCAAAGAATCCCAGTTTTGATTTAACTCTTTTTAGAGTCTGATTTGCTAAATTTTCAGCTTTTTCCTTCCCTTCATCAAGGATTTTATTTAATTGATAGGGATCATTAATTAATAATTTATATTTTTTTTGAATAGGTTCTAATGATTCAATAAGTTGTTCTGTAATTAATTTTTTAAATGTCCCCCATCCAGTCTCTGAGAAATCATTTTCACATTGAGAAATTTCTTTGCCAGATAATATTGAATAAATCATCAAAAGATTTTTAGATTCTGGTCTCTCAGGGTTGTTAAATTCAATTCCAATAGAACTGTCACTTTTTGCTCTTTTAATTTTTTTCGTTATTACTTCAGGAGTATCTAATAAGTTAATACGACTGCCTTCATTAGGATCACTTTTGCTCATCTTTTTTGAACCATCAATTAAACTCATTATTTTTGATCCATTCTTCATGATTATTGGTTGAGGTATTTTTAAAATATTTTTGTCCTTACTAAATCTGGCATTAATTCTCTGTTGCGCTATGTCTCTGGCAAGTTCAAGATGTTGTTTTTGATCCTCACCTACAGGTACAAAGTCAGCGTCATATAAAAGAATGTCTGCAGCCATTAGGATCGGATAGTCAAATAATCCAATGGATACATTATTCCCCTGTTGTATGGATTTTTCTTTGAATTGAATCATTCTTTCCATCCAATTTATTGGGGTCATGCAATTTAAGATCCAACAAAGTTCTGAATGTGCGGAAATCTGACTTTGGACAAAAATTGAGCATATATTTGGATCAATTCCACAAGCAACGTACAAAGCAGCAGTAGAGATAGTGTTCTGAGATAATTCTTTGGGATTATATGAAGCTGTGATTGCGTGCAAATCAACTACACATAGAAATGTTTCATATTGCTTTTGAAGCGTAACCCAATTATTTATGGCCCCAAGCCAATTCCCAATATGTAAATCTCCAGTTGGTTGAACTCCAGAAAGAATTCTTTTTTTATTTTCCATCCTCTTCTACTTCGCTAGATTGGATCTCTTCAGTTGATGTATTTTTTACAGGTCTTGCAAAAGGGTCAGGGACTGTTTTTGTCTTTTCTTCATAAGGATTTTGGGATTGTCTATTTGGAGAAGAGTTTTTATTATTTTTTGCATATTCTGTGATTGATTCAATCAATTTTTCGTCTTTGATCATTTCGCTAAGTGTTCTAACAGAGAAACCCAGAACTGCAACGGTAGATTTCAATTGAAAGGCCTCTTGTATTGATTTAACAGCTTTCATTTCGTTATCACTTAATCTTATGCGGAATCCTCCTCCATCTCTTCTTCCGCCCGATCTATCTCTGAAATTAAATCTTTCATTGTTAGAACGACCTCTATAATTTTCTTGTCCAGGATTATTGCTGAAATTTGAATTAGACATCTTGATGTTTCTTAAGTTATTTAAATAGTCTATTAATTTAACATCTTGTTATGCAATAAGTCTTTTGAAAAGCCTTAATTTTTTATCTTTTCATTAACGACTTATGAATTTTTGCTTTTCTCATTCACAACTTGCATTAAAATAAAATCAGAAAAATAAAGTATTGTGTTTGATATTAGTAAAGACAACCTTTTAAAAGATTTCATAAAGTTCCCAAAAAAAAATCTAATTTTTATTCTATTATTACTTGGTTTTGGGGAATGGTTTGTCAGTGACCTAATTCATTTTGCAGGAGGCTCAATAGGATTCTTTGCATTGTGTTTGGGGGGATATTTTTACTTAAAGAATGAAAAGCCTAAATTTAATGAGCCAAATAATTTAGATGGTTGGATTAATCTATGTAATGAAGATTTAAATTTTTTTGAAGAACTTGAAGCAAAAAATGAATTAGAAAAACAGAATTCAAAAAGACAAAAAACACTTGAATCTATTCTTAATAGATTTGAAAAAGAAAAAATAAGTTGCATTGGACAAAAAGATTATCAAAGTTGTCAGTCTGTTTTAAAAAGTCATTTTAAAGTAGATAAGTTTGACTTTGATTTATATGAAACACTCCCTAAATACAATTCTTCTCAAGCTATTCCAGAAAAAACTTTGAAAAGTGATGCAATCTTGTATTTCTTAAACTTGCCTTTGTCGGCAAATGATTTTTTGTGGTTGGAAAAATTTCCAAAAAATATGCCAATCTGGTTGGTGGCTTTAACTTCCAACGAAATAGAAGCCAAAAATCTGATAGAAGACCTAAAGTCGCAAATTTCAAGTGACTTCATAAATAAAATTATTACTTTTGATGTTAATAAGAATGAAATAATAAATATACCTTTTTCGTTAAGGAAGTTTTTCATAAGTTCATCTAAAAATATTGAAAATACAAAAAAAAGACTTTTGAAAGAACTTCATGTTGCCTGGCAATCTGAAATTGAAGGGATAAGAAGAATGCAGTTAAAAGGTATACAAAGAAAAAATCAAATTCTTGTCGCGACAACTGTTTTCTTATCTCCTATCCCATCAATTGATGTTATGGCAATGACAGTACTAAATTCATTGATGATTAAAGAAATTAAGTCTATATGGGGATGTAATTGGTCTCCTGAAATTTTAGATAAAGTTTCTAAAGAGATTTTAAAGACTGCAATTGCTCAGGGAGTTATTGAATGGAGTGGACAGACTCTAATTGGCATAACAAAATTATATGGACCAAATTGGCTTGTTTCTGGAACATTTCAGGCTGTCAGTGCAGCTTATTTAACAAGAGTAGTATCAAGTTCTTTGGCTGATTTTATGGCAATAACAAAAGGAGTAGAAGAACCTGATTTGGATTTTATAAAGAAAAATTCTGAGAAAATTGTTGAAAGAGCTTTTGAAAAAGAAAAAATAAATTGGCAAGGATTTACTTCTGATCTTAGAAAACCACTTATGAAAATATCTTTTAGTTCATAATCTAGTTTGAAAGTTAAATATGAGGAAAAAAATTCTTTTTTTTAGTTTATTAATTCTGATTTCTATTACTTCAGGCTCATGCAAGAGAATATCAAATAAAAATGAAAGTAAAGAAGTAATACTTGCAAGTTTCACTGTTTTGGCGGACATAATTAGAAATATTGCTAAAGATGATTTCATTGTTAGATCAATAACGAAACCAGGAGTTGAAGTTCATGGCTACCAACCAACTCCAAGCGATTTGGTAAATGCCTCTAGCGCTTTTGTTTTTATTGATAATGGATTTGGATTTGAATTATGGTCTGAAAAATTTGTTTCTAATTTAAAAGTCAAAAGAATTACTGTCGCGGAAGATTTAGATCCTATTTTTATCAGTGAAGATTTTTATAAAGGGAAACCCAATCCTCATGCCTGGATTTCTCCAAAAAGAGGGATCCTGTATGTAGATATTCTGGTGGATTCTTTATCAGAATTGAGGCCATCCAAAAGGACATTATTTGAAGAAAATGGAAAAATTTATAAAGATAAACTCTCTAAAATAGATAAAGAATTCTCACTTTTTATTAATAACTTAAATAAAGACAGGAGGTATCTAGTAAGTTGTGAAGGTGCTTTTTCGTATTTAACAAATGATTATGGATTAGAGGAAGTTTATTTATGGCCAGTTAATGCTGAGAGTCAAATTACGCCCAAAAGAATGACAAGAACAATTTCACTAGTTAAAGAAAAAAATGTCCCAACTGTATTTTGCGAAAGTACTGTAAGTAACGAATCTCAAATGATTGTTACAAACGAAACTGGGGCTAATTTTGGAGGAAATCTTTATGTTGATTCATTATCTGATGATAGAGGGCCTGCTAGCTCCTATATAAAAATGCTTAAGCATAATTTGGATTTAATTAAAAAAGGGCTTTTTTGAATTATGGAATCAATCAATTATCAAAACTTTAGGATTGATGCAGAAAATATCTGCGTAGATTACAACGGTAAGGTGGCTTTGTATGATGCCAATTTAAGATTGAAACCTGGCCAGATTTGTGGGTTGGTAGGGATGAACGGGGCTGGTAAAACAACTTTTTTTAATGCTTTAACTGGCTTTGTAAATATTTCAAAGGGAAAAATTAGAATTAATGGAGAGTCTGTAAGATCTGCTCAAAAAGATCAGACAATTGCTTATGTTCCTCAGAATGAGGGAATTGATAGTCAATTTCCAATAAATGTTTGGGATGTCGTGATGATGGGAAGATATGGTTCGATGAATATTTTTAGATGTCCTAGAGAGTCTGATGTCCAGGCGGTTAAAGATGCTATTGAGAGAGTTGATCTTACTGATCATTTATCTACACCTATTGGAAACTTATCTGGAGGTCAGAGAAAACGAACTTTCTTAGCTAGAGCAATTGCGCAAAGGGCGTCAATATTACTTCTTGATGAGCCTTTTTCAGGTGTTGATATAAGAACTGAAAAACTTATCTCGGAATTATTTATTCAATTTAAAAATGAAGGGAAAACTATATTATTATCAACCCACGATATGATTCATGTCCGCGAATTTTGTGATTTGGTTCTTTTAATAAATAAAACTGTTGTAGCGTACGGCGAGACCTCTGAAGTGTTTACTCCTGAAAATATTACAACTACTTTTGGAGGAATCTCACCTGATTTCTTGTTTGGACCTGAATCCTAAATTTTAAATTATATGGAGCTCTGTTCTTTTTTAACTTTAGATTCATTCATAACAGAGCCTTTAACTCATGACTTTATGAGAAAAGCACTTCTTATGAGTTCATTAGTGGCAGCTGTTTGTGGTTTCCTATCTAGTTATTTAACTCTTAAAGGGTGGGCTTTAATGGGGGATGCAGTGTCACATTCAGTAATGCCTGGTGTTGTGGTTGCTTATGCATTAGGTCTTCCTTTCTCATTAGGGGCATTTATTTTCGGAGTTGGTTCAGTTGCATTGATAGGGTTTATTAAGCAGAAATCTAGGGTTAAGGAAGATACTGTTATTGGGTTGGTATTTACTGGATTTTTCGCTCTTGGAATTGTATTGGTTTCTAAGATAAAAAGTAATATTGATTTGCACTCTATCCTTTTTGGCAGTCCATTAGGAATATCACTTTCAGATGTAAAACAAACCATATTCATTTCATTATTGGTAGTAATCCTTTTATCAATTTTTAGGAAAGATTTAATGCTTTATTGTTTTGATCCTAGGCATGCAAAAACAGTTGGAATTAACGTATTGTTTCTTCACTATTTACTCCTTACGTGTTTATCTTTGGCAGCAGTTGTAGGCTTGCAGTCTGTTGGAATTATTTTGGTAGTTGCGATGTTGATTACACCAGGCGCTACAGCATATTTACTTACGGATAAGTTTGATAATATGACAATAATTTCAGTATTAAGTGCAATTATTTCGAGCCTAATAGGAATCTACATTAGTTTTTGGTTTGATCTTGAAACAGGTGGATCAATTGTCTTAGCACAAACTTTTATATTTTTATTCGCTTTTTTATTCGCTCCAAGATACGGAATATTTAAGTTAAAGAAATTTTTTGCTGGTTATAAATGATAGTGGTGGAAGAAACTTTAAATAAAAATTGGTATTGGTGGCCATTATTTCCCTTATATCCTTATGGGAAAAAGAAAACAATCTTAAGAGAATTAATTCCTGATCAAATATGGTCCTTAGAACAAATACAAGGACTTTATTATGTTGCGGTTCCAATAAGAATGACGGTAATAAAGGTTGATAATGGGTTGATGCTAATAAACCCACTGCCTCCTACTAAAGAATTAATAAATGAGTTAGAAAAATTAATTGCGATTCACGGCAAAGTAAAAACAATAATTCTCCCAAGCGCCTCCGGACTAGAACATAAAATCGGACTGCCAGCTCTTTCAAGAATTTTTAAAGATGCAGAAATTTGGCTTTGTCCTGGACAGTGGAGTTTCCCTATCAATCTTCCACTCGATTTTTTAGGAATTCCATCAAAAAGATCAAGAATACTGTTTGAGGAAGGTACTCCACATACGAACTCATTTAAATGGTCTTCATTAGGCCCACTGAATTTAGGACTTGGAAGATATCAGGAGATAAGCTGTTTCCATTATTCTACGAAAACACTTCATGTGACAGACGCAATAGTTGGAATAGACTCCACTCCACCTGAGATATTTAATTTTGACCCAACTCCACTTCTTTTTCATTCTAGAGAGAGAGGAGATGAACCTTTGATTGACTCCTTTGAACAAAGAAAAAAAGGCTGGAAAAGGTTAGTCTTATTTTCATCTTTTTTGAAACCAGGTAAATTAAATATTCCACCTTTAAAAGAAATATTTAAGTATTCGTTCAAAAAAGATCTTAGAAATTGGAAATCTCATTTCGGTATTTATCCCTTTTTATGGGACGAAGATTGGGAATTATCTCTTGTTGAAATTATGGGTGAAGATACTCCTAAGATTCAAGTAGCCCCAGTTTTACAAAAACTAATTTTTCCCCGTTCAAAAGAAGTATTACTTAAATGGCTAGAAAATATCCAGTCTTTTGAAGATATGGAATATTTAATTCCAGCTCATTTTACGGCACCTATAAAATTTACAATAGAAGATTGTCAAAAATTAATTAATGAAATTAATTCCCAAAAGTGGGACAAACTACCTGAGGATAATAAATTTTTGATGGGTTTATATAAAAAGTTGTTTGAACTTGGAATAATTCCTGAAGAAGTAAATCTTTAAAACTATTATTCTTCAATATACATGTTTTCATCATTTTTAAGAGTTTGTTCCAGCTCTTTTCTTTGCTCCATTTGCCTTAAGAAATATCCCGTCATCATTGCAGAAGATAATAAATTAGCAATGTTGTCTTTTGAAGATGTTATTTTTACATCAAATTGATCTGAAGGAAGCATTCCAAGAAGACCTTGAACATTATGTCTAATAATTTCTTGAATATCTTCACTAGCTGA
Organism: Prochlorococcus sp. AG-347-I04; assembly: GCA_003281625.1. Taxonomy (GTDB): domain Bacteria; phylum Cyanobacteriota; class Cyanobacteriia; order PCC-6307; family Cyanobiaceae; genus Prochlorococcus_A. Next base: position 67,721 of record QCBL01000005.1, on the reverse strand, counting down.
TTTTGCTACTCTTTGCAAAACTTCAGGAGATTGTTTTTGTAAATATTGGATTAAGTCATTCTCATCATTTGGATCATTATTTTCAGTAGCAAGAAATTCTGGATTAAACATTTCTACAACTTCAAGATATAAAAACCTTACAACATCACGTACCCATTAATTTAAATTATTAAGAGCAGGGAACCGAATAGGTCCAATTTTATTAAATGGCCAATATCTAAAAATAGCCTTGCCAATAACCTTTTCATAGGGTAAAAATCCCCAAATATGTGAGTCCATACTGTTATTTCTATTATCTCCCATCACCCATAATGACTCTTCTGGGACAATAAAAGGCCCTATAGAATAATTAATGTTTTTGTCAAAAACGTAATTTTCTTGAGCGATATCATTTAAGTAAAGGTTACCGTCTCTTACTTCTACCTTGTCTCCAGGTATTCCAATTACTCTTTTTATTAGTGCAGTATCTGCTTCATAACCAGCAATAATTAATTGGTCGGGAACGTTAAAAACAACTATTTTATTTTTTAATTTTGAAAGATTTGATTTGGATGTAATTTTGGGTGTTACTTTCTCAACAAGAATTTTATCTTGTATTTGAAGAGTTGGAATCATTGAACCGGATGGGATCCATCTTGGCTCTATAACCTGCCATCGTATAATTAAAGCAATAGATATCCAGATTAAAAGATTTTTTAAATCCTTTAGTATTGAGTTTCTTTTTTCTTGTGTTGTAGACATGTTTTATTTAATTCAGTTATGAGGAAATCCCAAAGCATTTATATAAATTATGACATCATCTACTGAATGCAAAAATTTTCTTAGAAGTTTACAACTTTTGAATCTTCTTATAAAAATAGGAGTTCAAAATTTAATACTATGTCCTGGTAGTAGATCAGCACCTTTGGCAATTGCTGCTGGAGAATTAAATAAATTAGGACTGGTAAATATTTTTAATTCAATAGATGAGAGATCTGCAGGATTTCACTCTCTTGGAATTTCTGCTGCATCGGGTAATCTTTCTTTAGTAATTACTACTTCTGGGACTGCCGTAAGTAACTTATTGCCAGCAGCGGTTGAGGCAGACCGATCTTGTAAAGGTATTATATTTCTTACTGCTGATAGACCCTTAAGATTAAAAGATTGTGGCGCTAATCAAACAGTAAATCAAGAAAATTTTTTGAGTTCAGTCTGCAGAAGGGTTTTAAGTACAAATCTAAATGGACTTCATGAAACACAAGAAAATGAAATCTTAAATTTAGTTAGAATTACTGAGAAACAAATATCAAGCTTCCCTGGTCCTATTCATTTAAATATTCCTATTGATAAGCCTTTAGCGATTTCATTTTTGAATAAAAAAAATGTTTTAGAGTTTTTTGAGAGAATTTATTTAAAGAAAAAATATATATTTCAGGAGGTTGAAATAAAGTCTGATAAAAACAAATTCTTAGAAATTTCAAAAAGTTTAAATTTAGATGCATCCGGCATTATTTTGGTAGGTCCCTACCAAGGTTCCATAAATGATTTAACTTCTTTCAATAAATCTTTAGAGAAATTACAAGAAATTACTGGGTGGCCAGTATTTGCTGATCCTGTTTCTGGCGTTTGTTCTGATTTGAGAGGTTTAGTTGTTAATTGGGAATTAGTCTTAAGAAAAAATAAAAATTCAGTAAATTGTAATCAACTTTTGAGGCTTGGCCCTATGTCATCCTCAATTGATTTGGAGAATTTTTTAACAAGCTTCGAAGGGATACAAATTCTTATAAAAGAAAAAAACTTTAGAAAATTGGACCCTATAAAAAAATCATTGGAATATGATTTTGGGCTATCAAATTTTACTACTCTATTGTTAGAAGAATTATCGATTAACGAAAAAAATAAAAAGTCTCTTACTCCGATGGCTCTATATTTAATAGAGCAGGGCGAGCAGATTAAGGAAATTTTAAAAGAGCAAATTAATCAAGATAATCAAATTACTGAGTATATGCTTGCAAATCTTGTTCCAAAACTTTGGCCAGCTGAAAATCCCATAATGCTATCCGCGAGTAGCCCGATTAGAGATTGGCTTACATTTTCTGAGAATTGTACTTTAACAAGAAATTGTTTCAGCTTTAGAGGAGCTTCCGGCATAGACGGCACTTTATCTCTTGCATTAGGTATTTCTAGAATTAAAAATCCTCTACTTCTTGTGACTGGAGATTTGGCTTTTATCCATGATATAAATGGTTGGCTGATTGAAAATTCAATCGACTTGAATTTAACAATTCTTTTGATAAATAATAATGGCGGAAATATATTTAATCGTATTTATAAAGAAAATTTAAAAGAAGATGAATTAAAAAAACTTTTTCTTATGCCAAAAGAAATAAACTGGTCAAAACTCGGAGAGGGCTATCAAGTAAACTTTAAGAGTGTGGCAAATTTTAAAAAATTACGAGAGGCATTCGATTGGAGCATTTCTATCAAGAAATCTGTAATAATTAAAGTTGATGTTGATCCAGAAAGTGAAATTTGCGAAAAAAATGCCCTGCTAGAAAAAATAATTGGCAGTTAAATTTATCATCTTCTATTTTTAAATAATTAGGTTCCATGCAAGTATTACCAGGTAAAACAACTTTAAATTGGTCAGAATGCAAATCTTATGAAGATATATTGTTTCACAAATCAGATCAGGGAATTGCGAGAATTGCAATTAATCGGCCTGAAAAAAGAAATGCATTTAGGCCGCAAACTGTAGATGAACTCATTAACGCATTTAATATCGTAAGAAATGATGAAACTATTGGCGTAGTTCTTTTTACAGGGGCGGGACCTGACAAGAAAGGTATTTATTCTTTTTGCTCTGGAGGTGATCAGAGTGTAAGAGGTGAAAATGGATATAAAAATGATGAAGGTAGGCAGAGATTAAATGTACTTGAACTTCAAAGATTAATAAGAAGTTTGCCTAAAGTGGTTATTGCCTTAGTTCCTGGCTTTGCAATTGGAGGAGGCCAGGTACTTCATTTAATTTGTGATCTCAGTATCGCCTCTGAAAATGCAATATTTGGTCAAACAGGTCCAAGAGTTGGTAGTTTTGATGCGGGTTTTGGATCTAGTTATTTAGCAAGACTTGTTGGTCAAAGAAAAGCTAAAGAAATTTGGTTTTTATGTAGAAAATATAATTCCAAGGAAGCTCTTAAGATGGGCTTGATAAATGCAATTACAAAGATTGAAGAATTAGAAGCTGAGGGTGTAATCTGGGCAAGAGAGATTTTACGAAATAGTCCAACTGCTATTCGTATTCTTAAAGCTTCATTCAATGCAGAGAGTGATGGGATTGCTGGTATTCAAGAATTATCTGGATACACAACTCAATTATTCTATTCGACTGAAGAAGCTCAAGAAGGTAGAGATGCCTTTCTTGAAAAGCGTCCACCAGACTTTTCTGACCATAAATGGACACCTTAGTTAATTTTTCAAAAGAACTTTTAAATAATTATCGATGAGAATTCTTCTTGCCGCTGCTGAATGTGCTCCAATGATCAAAGTTGGAGGTATGGGAGATGTGGTTGGTTCGTTACCTCCATCTTTGATAAAACTTGGTCACGATGTAAGGGTAATAATTCCAGGGTATGGAAAATTGTGGAGTCTTTTAGAGGTATCTAATGAACCAGTCTTTAGAGCAAATACAATGGACACTGATTTCGCCGTATATGAAGCAAAACATCCCATTCATAATTATGTGATTTACCTAGTTGGTCATCCAACATTTGACTCTGAGCAAATATACGGAGGCGAAAATGAGGACTGGCGCTTTACATTTTTTGCAAGTGCCACTGCAGAATTTGCCTGGAATTGTTGGAAACCTCAAGTTCTCCATTGCCATGATTGGCATACTGGCATGATTCCAGTGTGGATGCATCAAGACCCTGAAATTAGTACTGTCTTCACAATTCATAATTTAAAATACCAAGGCCCTTGGAGATGGAAACTTGAAAAAATGACTTGGTGTCCTTGGTATATGCATGGAGATCACACAATGGCTGCGGCAATGTTGTATGCAGATAGGGTCAATGCTGTTTCTCCTACTTATGCAGATGAAATTAAAACCCATGAATATGGGGAAAGCCTTGAAGGATTACTTAATTACATTTCAGGTAAATTAAGGGGGATTCTTAATGGCATAGATCTTGATGAATGGAATCCAGCTAAAGACCCAGTTTTACCTGCAAAATTTAGTGTTAAGAATTTAGAAAATAGGCTAGAAAATAAAAAAATTCTGCAGAGAGAAATGGGTCTCGAAGTTAATCCTAAAAAATATCTTTTAGGTATGGTCAGTAGGTTAGTTGATCAGAAAGGGGTTGACTTACTTCTACAAGTTTCAAGAAGACTTCTAGCATATACTGATTCGCAAATAGTTGTTTTAGGGACTGGGGATAGATATTTAGAATCAGGATTATGGCAACTTGCATTAGATTACCCAGGAAGATTTTCTGTTTTTCTTACTTATGATGATTCTTTATCAAGACTTATATACGGAGGCTCTGATGCATTTTTAATGCCAAGTAGGTTCGAACCTTGTGGCATTAGTCAACTACTTGCTATGAGGTATGGTTCTATTCCAATAGTAAGGCGAGTAGGAGGTCTAGTTGACACGGTTTTACCTCATGATCCAGAAAAAAATAGTGGCACTGGTTTTTGCTTTGATCGCTTTGAACCTATAGATTTCTATACATCTTTAGTAAGGTCTTGGGAGGCTTTTAGGCATAAAGATAGTTGGGAATTATTGCAAAAAAGAGCAATGAGCCAAGAGTTCAGTTGGCAAAGATCCGCTCTCGAATACGAAATTATGTATAAAGATGTTTGTGGAATAAAAGAACCATCTCCAGATTTTGCTGAAATTGAAAAATTCTCTTACGGACAATCGGCTGATCCCTCTTTAAAAAAAGTATGACTTAATTTTTTAATGGAATTCTCTTTATCAGAATTAAACAACGTTTTGGGGGATATTAAAAATCTGAGCAAAGGGAAAAGAGATTCGTTAAATTTTAAAAATATAAGTATTGATAGTAGAACTTTATTAAAAAATGATCTTTTTATAGCTATCGAGGGTAAAAATTTTGATGGACATAGTTTTCTTCCAAATGTTTTAGATAAAGGAGTTAAATCAGTAGTTATAAAAAAAGGTATGCAGAGAATACTTCCTAGTGATTTTCCTTATTGGGTTGTAAATGACACATTAGAGGCATTTCAAAAATTAGCATTGCTCAAAAGAAAAAAATTAAATATTCCTATTGTCGCAATAACTGGTTCGGTTGGTAAAACAACAACAAAAGAAATGATTGGTGGAGTTTTAAATAAACTTGGAAGAATTAAATTATCACATGCAAATTTCAATAATGAGATTGGAGTTGGTCTTACTATTCTTGCTACAAATAAAGAGGATAAAGCTTTAGTTCTTGAGATGGGGATGAGAGGTCTTGGACAGATCGAGAATTTATCTAAATATAGTGAACCCGATATTGCAGTTATTACTAACATTGGCACAGCTCATATTGGGTTGTTAGGTTCCAAAAAAAATATTACTTATGCAAAGTGTGAAATTAGTAAATACTTAAATCCCGAAGGAGTTGTAATAATTCCAGCAAATGATCCATTCCTAGAAAAAACTTTAAAAGAAGTTTGGAAAGGTAGAGTTATAAAAGCTAAACTATTAAATATAGAAAATAAAAAGGAGAGTTTAAAGAAAGATAATAGTTTGCTCGGATTTTATAATCCCTTGAATAAAACAATTGTAATTGAAGAAAATATCTTTGAAATTTCACTTGAGGGATTTCACAATGCGTCGAATTTCTTATTTGCTTATGCAGTTGCCAAAGAGCTAGGCATTGATTTTGCAAGTTTTAATAAATTTGATTTTGCAATTTTAGGTGGAAGGAATAAAATTCTGAAATCAGTAAAAACAACAATATATGATGAATCATATAATGCTTCGCCGGAGTCAGTAAAAGCATGTATTAAAAACCTGCTTGAAAAACCGAGAAATAAATTTTTCATATTTGGAAGTATGCAAGAATTGGGAGAAGAATCTGAAAAATATCATAAAGAAATATTCAACTTAATAAATAATTCAGATATTGAAAAATGTTTATTTATTTGCGATAAAAAAAACGAAAAAATTTATACCCATTATCTAAAAGATAAGAAAAAATTTTTAGTTTTAAACAATATTAAAGATGTACCTAAAGAGATAAACAAATCTACAAAAAAAGGTGATTCTATTCTCATAAAAGGTAGCAGATGTTGGCAACTTGAAAAAATTATTGAATTAATCAATTAGATCAGGATTTCTTTCTTTCCCAATTTTCTATATTTACTTGCTTAGTTCTTGCGATTGCTAATGAATTATCTTTGGAATCTTTTGTGATCACTGAACCAGCTCCTGTTGTAACTGATTCCCCGAGATTTATTGGCGCTACAAAAACTGTATTTGCACCAATACTGGAATTTTTGCCAATTTTTGTTTGATGTTTCTTCTGACCATCAAAATTCGCAGTAATAGTGCCTGCTCCAATATTTGTAGATCTTCCAATAATAGAATCGCCGATATAACTTAAATGGTTTACTTTAGATTCTTCCTCTAATTGACTATTTTTGATTTCAACAAAATTGCCTATTTTGCTAAAGGAAGATATTTTGGAATTAGGTCTTATATGACTATAAGGGCCAATTTTTATATAGTCCATTATCTGAGAAGCATAAACAGTAGAGTTTGAAATTTCACAATTTAATCCCACATTAGAATTTTCAATGAAAGTATTTGGTCCGATAATGCAATAATTCTTTATTTTGGTATTTCCTCTTATATGAGTATTCGCCTCTATAATAACATCCTTCCCAATTTCAGCTTCTTCACTTATTGAACAACTTGCTTTATTTATAAAAGTTACGCCATTAAGCATATGCTTTTCTTTTATTGAATTTTGAATACTATCCTCGCATTCTGATAGTTGAATTCTGTTATTAATTCCTTGAAGCTCTCCATTATCCTCTACCTCGAGGCTAAAGGAATTTTTTAGTAAAGATACTGTATCTGTTAAGTAAATCTCTTTTTGACTATTATTGCTTTGCAAGGTATTAATTATTTCTGACAAGTTACCCCAGTTAAAGCAGTAAACACCTGCATTTATTAATGGATTTTCTCTTTCTAGATCGTCGCAATCTTTTTCTTCAACAATTCTATCTATAAAATCTCCCTTCAAAAAAACCCTGCCATATCCATAAGGATTTTTTTTCTTTGTAGTAATTAAAGAAACATCAGCTTTTTTTGAATCGTGTAAGTATAGAAGTCTTTTTAGAGTACTAGGCTTGATGAGTGGCACATCGCCGTTAAGTACCAACAGGTCACCTTCATGTTTTTTTACTTCTCTACAAAGGACCTGTATAGCGTGACCGGTCCCTGATTGAGGTTCTTGAATAACAACATGGATTTGTTTATCTTTTGGGATCGAATTTTGTACTTCTTTAGATTTGTGTCCAGTAATTACGAAAATTTGATCAGGTTTTAATTCGACACATGAATCAATTACTCTTTGTAGAAGACTTTTGCCAGAAATTTTATGTAAAACTTTAGGCAATGAGCTTTCCATCCTAGTACCCTTGCCTGCCGCTAATATCGCAACACTTAACATGTTTATTTGAAATCCTTATTTAAATCTAACTCTTAAAGGATAACTTCGTCATTCCCCACTTATCTCTCCACTTTTTTGTAGATAATAGATTTGAGAACAATTGCTCATCTAATCTTCTTCTGATTATGTCGTCTTTACTTGAGTTTAAATCTTGATCTCTATATGGAATACTAGCTTTAGTTAAGAGATGTTCCTGTTCCATTAAGGATAACTTTTCAAAATTGAAATTGGGTTTCAATTTATTCTTATCTAATTTTGATATTGCGACAGTTCCCTGACTCCAAGAAATTCTGTTACTAATCTTTGGTTTAATGGTAAAAATTTCTAATCCAAGATTTTTTAAAGTTTTTCTTACTGCAGCTGAAGAAGAGTAGGTTATTAAATAACCATGAGAATCGAGCTTTTCTGTGACTTTAGATAAAAATTCAATTGTCCATACTTGTGGACATTTTTGAGGGGAAAAACCATCTAAATAAATCAGATCAAATTTAATTGATGAAGGAACAATGTTGATTGTTTCTCTAGCATCACCCCACAAAAGATTACATTTAAAAAATTGATCTTCAAAGTAATCTTTTCGATATAGTGATTCAAATATAGTTTTGACTTTTGGAGCCCATAATTTCAGGAAAGATTCCTTTCTAAGCGAATATTCAAGAGGCTTTTTATCAATCTCCAAAGCATACAAATTTAAATAAGATTGTTGTTCAATTAATTCATCTAATAAAGACGCGGAATTGTACCCTAAACCAAAACATATATCCAAGACATTAAGAGATTTACCCTTAAATCTCTTTAAATTAGAAGGAGTTGTAAACTTTAATTTTGTTTCCTCTAATGCTCCTAATAAGCTATGGAAATTCTCCTGAAAAAATACACTTCTTAAAGAGTAACTCCCATCTTTTGTTAAAACTTCAATTAATTCAGACAAAAACTTTTTGAGTTAGTTAGTTAGTTTGGCAAGGTCTGCCCAAAAAGTGGGATAAGAGACGCTAGCGGCATCGGCCCTCATAATTTTTGAGGTACCTTTGGCGAGAAGTGAAGCAACAGCAAGGCTCATTGCTACTCGATGATCCGTCTCACTGTCTACCTCCGCAGAATGAAATTTTGATTGACCATTAATAATTAGACCATCCTCTTTTTCTGTCATTTCAGCACCGAATTTGTACAACTGTCTTGCCATGACCTTTAATCGATCTGTTTCCTTAACTCTTAATTCTTGTGCATCCTTAATTTCAGAAACTCCATTACAAAAACAGGCAGCTACGGTAAGGATAGGGATCTCATCTATAAGTTTTGGTAGAATATCTCCTTCAATAGTGAATGATCTTAAATTCTTTGCAGTCCTCACTTTAATAGATCCAATAGGTTCCCCTGCAATAGTCGATTTATCTAAAATCTCATAATCGCACCCCATTGAATCCATTACATTTAGAATCCCTGTTCTAGTGGGATTCAATCCAACATTCTGAATTAAAACCTCGGAATCAGGAACAATAGATGCAGCTATCATCCAAAAAGAAGCAGAGCTTATGTCTCCAGGGATTAATATTCTCTGACCAATTAAGTTACCCCCTGACTTTATAACTACATTTCTTCCTAATTCTCCCCTGATACTTATGTCTGCTCCAAATGCATTTAACATCCTTTCTGTATGATCTCTTGAAGATGCTGGCTCAATAACAGAAGTGGTTCCAGAAGCTTTAAGGCCTGCCAATAATATTGCGGATTTTACTTGAGCGCTTGCTACAGGTGTTCCAATAACACATCCTTTAAGTTTATTCCCAATAATTGAGATTGGAGCCTTGTTCCCTTTCTCTCTACCAGAAATTTTGCCACCCATCAAAGATAAAGGTTTACCCACTCTACCCATAGGTCTCTCATTAAGTGATATGTCCCCAGTTAAGATAAAATTCTTACCTTCTTGACCGGCTAGTAGTCCCATCAATAATCTCATGGTAGTTCCAGAATTCCCACAATCTAGAATTTCTTTAGGCTCTTTTAAACCATCAAGACCCAAACCTGAAATCGTAAAAGGCTCATCTTTTTTTATTTCAGGTATACCTACACCTAATTTTCTAAGACAATCAGCAGTTGAAAGTGGATCTTCAGAGTGTAAAAACCCCTCAATAGTTGTGTTACCTACAGCAATACTTCCAATTATCAAAGCTCTATGAGAAATGGATTTATCTCCAGGTACTCTTACTTTTCCTTTTAAATTAACACCACCTTTTATAGTGCGGATATTATTCATTTCCAAATTAATACTTGATAAAATTTCTTAAAAACAAATTAGTTCTATATTATCAATAAGTTTGTTTTTAAAAAAAAAATAATCAAATTAAGTAACTGTTTTCTATAATAAAAGCACTATAGGACTTGATCATTAATCTCACTTATTACCACGTCGCAAAGGATGTACCTGAAATTAGTCCTGATATTGCAGTTGTTATTGATGTTTTAAGAGCTACAACCACAATTTCTTGGGCTTTAAATAATGGAGCTGACGCAATACAAGTATTTGCAGATTTAGATTTATTAAAAGAATCAGCAATGAAGTGGCAAGCTGATGAAAGAGTAATGCTCGGAGAAAGAGGCGGGAAGAAAATTGATGGCTTTGATTTAGGGAATTCTCCCTTATCAGTTACAAAAAAAGTTGTAAATGGCAAAAGACTTTTTATGAGCACAACTAATGGGACTAAATCATTGCAAAAAGTTCAAAATGCAAACTTTTTATTTGCTATGGGACTCCCAAATAGGAAAGCAGTTGCCGAAAAAATTATTTCATTAAAAAGAGAAAATGTTTTAATACTTGGTAGTGGCTGGGAAGGCTCATATTCACTTGAGGATTCATTAGCTGCAGGTGCTTTGGCCTCATACTTGCGACAAAATTATGATTTTGAAATTAATATTTTGAATGACGAATTACAAGCTGCTTTGGCACTTTGGAATTTTTGGAAAAATGATATTTTGAAATGTTTAAAAACAGCAACCCATGGCAAAAGATTGACAAGTCTTGGAGATTATGAGGATGATTTTAAATGTTGCGCTGAACTTGATTGCTTAGATATTGTTCCAGCTCAAGTTGAAAAAGGTGTGATTCGTGCCTCATGATTTACGAATTGGTTTACTAGGAGCAAAGTCTTGACTGATTTTTTGGTGGCTGCATTGCAGATTACGAGCACTTCAAATGTTGAAGCAAATTTTATTGAAGCAGAAGAACAAATTGAATTGGCTGCTAGAAGAGGTGCTGAGTTAATAGGATTGCCTGAGAATTTTGCTTTTTTAGGAGGAGATGATGAAAAACTTAGATTGGCTTCTGAATTGTCAGAGAAGTGTGCAAATTTTCTAAAAACTATGTCGCAAAGATATCAAGTAATTCTTCTAGGAGGAGGGTATCCTGTTCCTGCTGGTGATGATAGTCATACTTTTAATAGGTCAGCTTTATTTGGCAAAGATGGACAAATATTGGCAAAATACGACAAGATTCACTTATTTGATGTTGATTTGCCAGATGGAAATTTATATAAGGAATCATCTACCATACTTTCTGGCGCGGAATATCCACCTGTTGTAGATGTTCCGGGTCTGTGCAAAATAGGGTTATCGATTTGTTACGATGTAAGATTTCCTGAACTTTATAGATATTTGTCTTCAAATGGTGCAGAGTTAATTATGATTCCTGCCGCTTTCACGGCATTTACTGGAAAAGATCATTGGCAAATCCTATTACAAGCAAGAGCAATTGAGAATACAGCATATGTAGTTGCTCCAGCTCAAACAGGGATTCATTATGGGAGAAGGCAAAGTCATGGTCATGCAATGGTTATTGACCCATGGGGTACAGTTTTGTCTGATGCTGGAAAAACTCAGGGAGCTGCAATAGCACCGGCTGATAAAGAAAGAGTAAAGAAAATTAGGGAGCAGATGCCAAGCCTTAAACATAGAAAAAACAAATTATTTTCAAACTAATGATAAAGTTTTTTGAGAATAAACTTTTTCGTTATTTATCCGTTTTTTTATTTTTAAATTCCTCAATTCTCCCAATTAAATCTTCAAGTGCTCTGGCGGCGTGGGCGTTAAAAACTAATGGAGTTTTGGAATTAAGAACTCAATCAAATACTAAGTTAAAAGCATACTTTCAGAAGGGTGACCAAATATCTGGTGATAGATTCTGGGTAGATTTTCCAGGAGAATTAAAAAATCCCAGAATAATTAAAGGTAATGGCCCAATAAAAGAAATTAGATTAGGTAAACCAAATAAGGGTAAAACGAGACTAGTAATTGAATTTAAGGAAGAAACTGATTTGAAACCCTTGACTTGGCGAATGGTTGGATTAGATCAAAATAGGTGGAGAATTAAACTATTTAATCCAAAATATCCTTTTAAGAAGATTGGTGAAGGCCTAGTCGATAAGAGGATAGGAAATATTAAAGAAAATCAAAACTCAATTCGTAAGAAAAAAAGTGATTATCATTTCTTTAAATTACCAGACGTAAAGCAAAACAAATTTTTGGTTGTTATCGATCCTGGGCACGGAGGTCCTGATCCAGGTGCAGTAGGTATTCGCGGTATTAGGGAAACAGATGTTGTACTAGAGGTTTCCAAAATAGTTAAAAATTTACTTTCTGAGAAAGGTGTCAAAGTAAAGTTAACTAGGAAAAATGAAATTGATTTGAATTTACCTCGAAGAGTCTCCTTCGCTAATAATGCGGATGCAGATATCTTTGTAAGTGTTCATGCAAATGCCTCAAGAGGAAAAAGAAGGGATATTAATGGATTGGAAACTTTTTACTATAGAGGTTGGAGAGGTAGGTTACTCGCAAAAAAAATTCAAAAGGAAATTATAAGAGTTTCTCCCGGAAGTCCTGATCGAGGGGTTAAACAAGGTAGATTTTACGTAATCAAAAATACTAGGATGCCTGCAGTTCTTGTTGAAATTGGATTTTTAACAGGGAGATTAGATGCTCGAAGATTAGAAAAAACAAAGCATCGTAAAAGATTAGCTTATGCAATTGCAAAAGGCATTCTTGAATACTTGTATAAAATAGGGTGAAGCTTAAAATAGGTATATTTGACAGCGGTATAGGAGGTTTTACTATCCTTAATTCTTTACTAAAAACACGTAAAGATGTTGAAGTTTTTTATTTGGCGGATACAAAAAGAATACCTTATGGTTGTAAAAATTTTAAAGAGATAAAATTAATTGCAAAAGAGATTTGCAACTTTTTTGAAGATAAGAATTTGGATGCACTTTTAGTTGCTTGTAACACTACAAATGCATGTGCACTAGATATTCTGGAAGATAATTTAAAAGTTCCATGTTTTGATCTTATAAACTCAGTATCAGAAATGGTTGATAAAAAAATAATTGGTGTCCTAGCAACCCAAACAACTGTCCGATCATCATATTACAAAAACGCTATAAATTCTAAAAAAGAGAATGCGAAAATATTTCAGCAAGAATGTCCAGAATTTGTATGCGAAATCGAAAAAGAAAAAATAAATTATGATAGGTTAAACTATCTTTCAGATTTATACTTGAGACCACTAATAAACAAAAATATTGAAGAATTAATACTTGGATGCAGTCATTATCCTCTAATTTATGACTTTTTAAGAAAAAGATTAGATTCAAAAATAAAAATTATTGATCCATCAGTAGCATTAATAAAAAAATTTAATGAATCTTTTGCTATTCCAAAAATTGCCAGTCATGAAAGTCTTTCTTATGAAAATATAAAATTTTTTGTTACTTCAGAAAAAGATATATTTTTCAAAAAAGTAAAATTTTGGTTTGGAATTAATAAAGAAATTAGGTTGGTTAACCTCCGAAGCAATGTTTGATTCCTTAATATATACATGAGGCCAATTATGAACACAGTAACAGAACTACTACAACCAGTTGAAAATGATCTTGATGATCTTATTCTTGAGCTGAAAAATTTAATTGGAGCGGGTCATCCAATTCTTCAAGCCGCAGCGGAACACCTTTTTAGTGCTGGGGGAAAAAGACTTAGGCCAGGAATCGTCTTATTAATTTCAAAAGCAATATCACCTGAGTTTAATTTAACAAGTAAACATAAAAGGCTTGCTGAGATAACTGAAATGATTCATACAGCATCATTAGTTCATGATGATGTTGTTGATGAGGCTTCTACCAGAAGAGGTGTGGATACTGTTCATAGCAGATTTAATACCAGAGTGGCTGTTTTGGCCGGTGATTTCTTATTTGCTCAAGCAAGTTGGCACCTTGCAAATCTTGATAATGTAAATGTAGTTAAATTACTTAGTAGAGTAATAATGGACTTAGCAGAGGGAGAAATTAAGCAAAATCTAAATAGATTCGACTCTGCTCAATCTTTTTCAAAATATATTAATAAAAGCTACTGTAAAACTGCATCATTAATAGCAAATAGCTCAAAAGCGGCAGGAGTTTTAAGTGGTCTTAATGATGAAAACTTAACCTCTTTATACGATTTTGGCAAAAATATTGGCTTGGCTTTTCAAGTTGTAGATGACATACTTGACTTTACTGGAAATGATAAGCAACTTGGAAAACCTGCTATAAGCGATCTAGCAAGTGGTTATCTTACTGCACCAGTTTTATATGCCCTAGAAGAAAATAAGAAGTTGTCTGTTCTTATCAACAGAGAACTTGCCGAAAAAGATGATTTAGATGATGCCCTTAGTATCATTATGAATTCTAAAGCTATCGAAAGTTCCAGAAAACTAGCTGAAGATTTTGCAATGCTTTCTAAAGAAGCTCTAGTTTGGCTTCCTGATTCAGAATATAAAAGGGCTTTATTGGCTCTCCCAGAATTTGTTCTAAGCCGTATTTATTAGAGCTATTAAAAAACAAATTATTCCAGCTAAATTAATATTAAAAATTTTGAAAACCATGAATTTTTCGACTAGGTTTAATAAACATAGATTTATTTAATGTCATTAGATAAAAAAAATTCAATCAATAACATACTTGAAGAAAACAGAATTTTCCCTCCATCAAAAAGATTTGCAGAAAACTCAAATATTAATTCTCAAGAAGAATTACTAAGTCTAAAAAAACAAGCATCAGATAATCCTATTCAATTTTGGGAATCTTTTGCAAAATCCGAATTAGATTGGTTTGAGCCATTTCAAACTGTATTAGATACCGATAATGCACCTTTTTTTAAATGGTTTAAAGAAGGGAAACTCAATATTACATATAACTGCTTAGATAGACACATTAAGAGAGGTCTTGGAAAAAAGACAGCTCTTATATGGGAAGGTGAACCAGGAGATAGCAAAAAATATACTTATGAAGAACTTCTAAAAGAGGTATGTAAAGCAGCTAATGCATTAAAAGCAATTGGAGTAAAAAAAGGAGATTTGGTCTGTATTTATATGCCGATGATTCCAGAGGCGATGTTCGCGATGTTAGCTTGTGCAAGAATTGGCGCGCCTCATTCTGTTGTCTTTGGAGGATTTTCTTCAGAAGCTTTAAAAGATAGATTAATTGATGGAAATGCCAGATTTGTGATTACTGCGGATGGTGGCTTTAGAAAAGATAAGGTGATTGAACTTAAGCAGGCAGTTGATGCGGCAATTGAAAGTGGGGCAGATGAAGTAGTTGAGAAAGTTGTTGTTGTTCAACGAACAAAAAAAAATATTTCTATGTCTGACGATAGAGATTTATGGTGGCACGAATTATTAAAAGACCAAAAAGATCAGTGTGAACCAGAAATAATGAATAGTGAGGATAGACTATTTATTCTTTATACTTCTGGCTCTACTGGAAAACCCAAGGGTGTGGTCCACACCACAGGTGGTTATAATCTTTGGTCCCATTTGACATTCAAATGGATTTTTGATTTAAAAGATGACGACATTTACTGGTGTACTGCTGATGTTGGCTGGATTACAGGTCATAGTTATATAGTTTATGGGCCCTTATCTAATGGAGCTACAACACTAATGTTTGAGGGAGTGCCAAGACCCTCAAATTTAGGGGCTTTTTGGGAAATTGTTCAGAAATATAAGGTTTCTATTTTTTATACTGCACCAACTGCAATAAGAGCATTTATGAAGTCTGGTCGTGAAATCCCTGATAAATATAATCTGGAGAGTCTTAGACTTTTGGGAACAGTTGGAGAACCAATTAATCCTGAAGCATGGATTTGGTACAAGGAAGTTATCGGTAAAAATAAATGTCCTATAGTAGATACTTGGTGGCAAACTGAGACTGGTGGTGTGATGATAAGTCCATTGCCTGGAGTCGTAGCTACAAAACCAGGTTCAGCTACTTACCC
Source organism: Prochlorococcus sp. AG-347-I04 (assembly GCA_003281625.1). Classification (GTDB taxonomy): domain Bacteria; phylum Cyanobacteriota; class Cyanobacteriia; order PCC-6307; family Cyanobiaceae; genus Prochlorococcus_A. Next base: position 51,756 of record QCBL01000005.1, on the reverse strand, counting down.
TCTACCAGGAATTGAAGTTGAAGTTGTTGATAAGGATGGAGAAAAGGTGAGGGAAAATGAAGGTGGTTATTTAATTATTAAGAAGCCATGGCCAGGAATGATGAGAACAATTCATGGTAATTCAAAGAGATACTTGGAGAGTTATTGGGAATATATTTCCTTCAGAGGAGAAAAAAATGTTTATTTCGCTGGAGACGGAGCACGGATTGATGAAGATGGATATATATGGATTATGGGAAGAGTTGATGATGTAATAAGTGTTTCAGGACATCGGTTAGGAACAATGGAAATAGAATCTGCTTTGGTAAGTCATGAATCAGTTGCAGAGTCTGCTGTTGTGGGGAGAAAAGATGATTTAAAAGGTGAAGTTATAGTTGCCTTTGTATCTCTTGAGAAAGAAGTGAACAGTTCTTCAGAATTAGTAGAGAATTTAAAGAAACATGTTGTTAATGAAATTGGAATTATTGCAAAGCCTGAAAAAATAATAATTTCTGACTCTCTTCCAAAAACACGTAGTGGAAAAATTATGAGGAGAATTTTGAGATCTTTGGCGGCTGGAGAAAAAATCAGTGGCGATATAAGTACTCTTGAAGATAGTACTGTTTTAGAAAAGTTGAAAGAATTATCCTAATTAGATTCATCAATTAAGTTGGAAATTTTTTTTATGGTATTTCTTTTGAATTCATCATCGGCCCAGTCTCCCAAAAAATTTTCTCTTAGTCCTGCGCTTGCAATCATGGTATGGGTACCTTTTAGCATTATCCCCTTGGAATTATCTTCTTTTCTTGCTTTTAGACAAGAAAATAATTTATCTGTTTGATCTAAATCATCTGAGTTGAATTTTATTAGGAAGTTATTTTTTTGATTATATGTCTTTTCAATTAATCGAAAAGTTCTTTCAGGACTTGGGCTGAATTCACTATTGAATTCTAATTTTTGAGAAATTTGTTTCAATAATGGAATTGATTTGTTAGCACTAAAATTATTAAAGCTAATAGATATGAATTTTTCGCAATTTCTTCCTCCATCAGGAGAAATTAAATGAATTTTACAGCCTAGGCTATGACCAATTCTTATTGAAGGAATTGATGCACCAATTCTCTTAGACAATGATATTCGGCAATTCTTAAAATCCTTCCATGCTTTGATAGCAAGTTGTTGGTGATCAAATTGCGGAGTGTATTTATATGCATGTACTGCATAATTTTTATTAATTAAACTCTCTATGAATCTTCTATAAGTTAAATCTGGCTTAGAAGCTAAATAACTTCCACCAATAAATTCCACAATTTTTTTAGGATTTGAAGGCCAATAACAAAAATTGTTAAATTGATATTTTGTAAAAGTCATCTTTTATAAATCTAAGAGTTTTTCAAGGATTATTTTTTAATCATTTTTCTTAATTTATATTAATTTATAAGAAATATTTATTAAATGCGTCAAGATAAAAAAAAGTATTTTCGGTTAATTGGAACTATTTAACAAAAAAGAATTAAATCAATTGGATTTTCTTCAAGATCAAATTAACAGTGAGCCCTCTCAAAACAGTAATAATAATCAAAATAAAAAAATTGATAAAATTTTAATTCTTGATACTGAAACAACAGGTTTAGACATAAATAAGGATGAAGTGATAGAAATAGGTTGCATTTTATTTGATGTATCCTTTAAGTGTGTACTTTCACAAGTTTCATTTTTATTCCCAGTTAATAACAATGAAGCCGAGCATGTAAATGGGATATCTGCAGAAGTAACTAATATTTCTCAACCATGGGAAGATGGATTAAATTTCTTTTTAAAACTTGTTGATTGTTCGGATTTCATTGTTGCCCATAATGTTGAGTTTGATAAGAAATGGTTTGGGACAGGAAGATTGCCTCAACTTAATAAGAAATGGATTTGTAGTTTAGAGGATATTAATTGGTCTTTTCAAAAATCACTGAAAACTAGGCCTTCAGTGACAGATCTGGCTTTATCTTTTTCAATACCAGTTTGGAATTTACACAGAGCTTTATCTGATTGCTTTTATATTTCTGAGGTTTTCAAAAAATGCGATAATTTAGAGGAAATTTTACTTAAAGCTACTGAACCGAGGTTTTTGTACAAGGCATTGGTGAGTTATGAAGATAGGTCTTTAGCTAAAAATGCTGGTTTCAGATGGAATAGTCCCGTACAAGGAGCTTGGTCAAGAAAATTAACTACTGAAGAGGCAAAAAATCTTGATTTTAGCGTAGAGATTTTGAATTAATAGTTATTAGATTTTTGAGTAGGAAAATATTTAGTTCATCTCACAAGGCATCCATTTTTTACCCATTTCATGAGCTCCAACACATCCGTATTTTGATGCAGCCTTTTCAGCTTCTTCTTTAGTGTTAAATATATTTGACATAATATTTCCTTTGTTTGAATTTGAAATTTGTTTGGAATGATTATGTTGATTGTTCTGAGAATTAGGTGAATACTCCCATATCCCCATAGTGGTAACCCCGGCAGAAATAATTCCCATACCAACTACTGATAAATTGACTATTCCCATTGCTACTGCGCCAAAAGAAAATACACCCATTGGGACTACTCCAATACTTATGACTCCCATTGGTACTATTCCTATTGAAATTATTCCAAGAGGCGCAATTCCAAAAGCAATTTTTTTTGGTTTTGTACCACAATGCTGATTCTCTTTATTTTTATTAATTTCCAATAGTTTTTCTTAATGTTAAATTAAAATTGTCCCACAGAACTACTAATCAAAGATTAATTACTACTTTAATTAAAAATTTTGAATTATTTTTTAGAACTTTGAATAACTTAAAAAATCTTAGAGGAACAGTAGACCTATTGCCTGATCAATTAATAAAGTGGCAAAACGTTGAGAAAATTTTATTAGAGCAGCTTGCAAGAGCATCTATTAAAGAAATAAGAACACCAATTTTGGAAATGACCGAATTATTTATAAGAGGAATTGGTGAAGGCACTGATGTCGTCAGTAAGGAAATGTATACATTTCTCGATAGAGGGGAGAGATCCTGCACTCTTAGGCCTGAAGGAACTGCCTCAGTAGCACGGGCATTAATACAAAATGGAATGTTGTCTAATCCTCTTCAAAAACTATGGTACATGGGACCTATGTTTCGATATGAAAGACCTCAAGCTGGCAGGCAAAGACAGTTTCATCAGTTAGGCGTAGAGTTTATAGGATACGATTCTGTCAGAAGTGATGTTGAAATTATTGCTTTAGCTTGGGATATCTTAGGTAAATTAGGAATAAAAGAACTTAATCTTGAAATAAATACGTTGGGCGATTTTGATGATAGATCAAATTTTCAAAAATCCTTTTTAAAATGGCTAGCAATAAATAAAGATTCTCTAGATTTAGATTCTCAGAATAGAATTACTAAAAATCCTTTAAGGATTTTGGACTCTAAGAATATTCAAACTAAAAAAGTTCTTAAAAATGCCCCAAGATTATTTAATTTTTTGTCTGAAAAAAGTCATAAAAGATATTCAGATTTTAAAAAACAATTAGAGTTTTTGAAAATTCCTTACGTTGAAAATTATAATCTAGTAAGAGGTTTAGATTATTATACCCATACAGCCTTTGAAATTACTAGTGGTGCTTTGGGCTCCCAAGCCACTGTTTGTGGAGGAGGAAGATACGATGATTTAATAAAACAAATGGGAGGGCCAAATACCCCTGCAATTGGATTCGCTATTGGTTTAGAAAGATTAATTTTATTAGCGGGAAAACATCTTGAAGTTCCAAGAAATACAGATATTTATATTATTAATCAAGGCTTAATTGCTGAACCATTAGCTATGAATTTATCTAGAAAATTAAGAAATTATGATTTATTAGTCGAGTTGGATTTAAGTGGAGCCTCGTTTTCTAAACAATTTAAAAAGGCTAATAAACTTAAATCTAAAAGCATTATTGTTATTGGTGATGATGAGGCAGTTAAAGGAGAATTTGCTATCAGGCTTTTTGATCAGTCAGATAATGGAAATAAAGAAGAGCTGATTTCATTTGATGACGAAGTTAAACTAGAAAAATGGCTAAAAAGTAACTTGTTTTAATCTTATAGACACTAAAATTTGAATATAAATATCGTTTTTTTAATTAATGTTTAATTTTATATTCCTCAAATTTTATAAATATAAAGACGCTTTTAAAAAAAATAAAAGTTTAAAATTTAGCAAAAGTAATTTGTACAAATGGATGAATTTGACAAAAAATGAAAGATTTGAATTGACAGAAACTGAATCTAAGGATTATCTCAAGAAAAGAAAAAGCTTATTAGATGAAATTAGGAAAGAATATAAAAATATTGCCAAAAATAAATAAAATCAATAATTAAACTGTGGATTGCTATTGGACTTCAAAAAAACCAATTAAAGGTTTAAGACATTTCGTATTGATTGATAAATTTCATTCAGGAGATGAAATTACTTTTTTGCTAGTTTCCGTATTAGATGTTGATATTAATTTGGAGGTTTCTGAGGAAGAGTTATTCAATAAGGAAATATGGGAAGAAGGTTGGTTAAATCTCGCGAAAAAATACTCTATATCAAATGAATACTTAAAAAATAAATCGAAACTAAAAGCCGCAGTCGAAAATAATAAAATATTTTTAAGTAAATGTTCTCCCTTTTATATCTCCTAGAATTTGAAATATTTTAAGAATCTAGAATAAAAATAAAATTACTACAAAATATTTATCTTTTAAGAGATTTAACCTTCCAAAAACTTCAAATAAGCGCTATCAAGGTATATCAAATATTGGAAAAATTTATGGAGGAAAATATTTGGCTGGATTCAGCTCATGCCTCAGCAGAATTAGGAATATCTGAGGTAATTCTCTCTAGATTTAGAGAAAATGGTTTATTTAAACCTGGAGTTCATTGGAAAAGTTCTCCCTATGGTCAAGATAAACCTTGGAATCCTGAACCTATTTATAATGCTCAATTTTGCAAAGGGATTATTAAGAAATCATTTATGAATTATGGATTGGCTGCATAAAATAAAAGTCTCTTGGGCTTTTAAAAATTTTAAGAATTTATTTAACCAAATTTTCGTCTTTACAATCTATTAAGGTGCTTTGCAAAATTGGATATAAATCAATCATGTGAATATACTGCTTTGATTTGCGATAAATTTCAGCAACTTGCTTGTAATGCACTTCTGATTTCATCTCCAATGAGACACTGCCAGATATCTTTTGGGAAGCTGTCATAAATAAATTATTGGAACCTTATCCTAAGTCTTAGTAAATTATTTCTTATAAGACAAGACTTCATGCAGTTTTATGATGCAAAAGTAAATTATGTCAGCAAAAAAAGATCTATCCAAAAGGTAGTTTTTAATTTTCTCAAAATTTTTTATTTTTCCTAAGAAATTTAATTAAATTCCATTGCGGTTACTAAGATTTGATGCCCAACCCCTTTCTAGTCTTTATGTATAGGTATACATTCCTGGAATTAACAACCTTTACAATTTTGTTATGAATTCAACCGTTTGATTAAATATAAAGTATTCTCAAAACGTTTAAGCTAATCATTTCCTAAATGCAAACCTATGGTAATCCAGACGTCACCTATGGATGGTGGGCTGGTAATTCAGGTGTAGCTAATCGCTCAGGAAAATTTATTGCTGCTCATGTCGCTCATGCAGGATTAATTGTTTTCTGGGCTGGTGCTTTCACTCTTTTCGAACTATCAAGATTTGACCCTAGTGTCCCAATGGGTCAACAACCTCTTATTGCTCTTCCTCATTTGGCAACCCTTGGTATAGGGTTTGATGCTGATGGTGTTTTAATGGGAGATACTAAGCCAGTACTGGCTATAGCAATTGTTCATCTAGTTTCCTCTATGGTACTTGCTGCTGGAGGACTACTCCACTCTTTACTATTACCTGGAAACTTAGAAGAATCTGAAGTTGCGAGGGCTAGAAAATTCAATATTGAATGGGATAATCCAGATAAATTGACTTTTATCCTTGGTCATCACTTAATCATTCTTGGTTTTGCCGTAATTCTTCTTGTTGAATGGGCTAGAGTTCACGGTGTATACGATCCAGCTATTGGTGCAGTTAGACCTGTTGAATATGATTTAAATTTAGCTAAAATTTGGAATCATCAAACAGACTTCCTTCTAATAGATAGTCTTGAGGATGTCATGGGAGGTCATGCCTTCTTAGCATTTGTCTTGATTACTGGGGGAGCATGGCACATAGCTACAAAACAAGTTGGTGAATTTACTAAATTCAAAGGTAAAGGTCTTTTATCTGCAGAAGCAGTTCTTTCATGGTCACTTGCTGGTATAGGCTGGATGGCTATTATTGCAGCATTCTGGAGTGCATCTAACACAACTGTTTATCCAGTTGAGTTCTTTGGAGAACCACTTGAATTGAAATTCAGTATATCTCCTTATTGGGTTGATACTGTTGACCTTCCAGATGGTGTTTTTACTTCAAGAGCTTGGTTAGCAAATGTTCATTACTATTTTGGATTCTTCTTTATTCAAGGTCATCTATGGCATGCTTTAAGAGCACTAGGATTTGATTTCAAGAGAGTTACAAATGCTATCAGTAATATTGATAGTGCAACGATTACTCTTAAGGATTAATAATCTAATTTCACTACTAATATTAAAAGGCTCCTCTTATTGGAGCCTTTTTTATTTGAAAAATTTTGTTTATTAATTTAGATTGATAATTATACGTTTTGAAATCATTGGATTTTTTTTCTCTTCAGAATAAAGATATTTTTTCATATTCACTATCAATAAGTTTTTTGGGATTATTAGTTATATTTTTTTTATTGATTTTTGGGAGGAAATTTAAACTAGCTGTTCAACTTGAGAGATTTGGATTGCCGATAGCAGTTATATCAGGAATTTTAGGTATATCTATAGGTCCATTTGGAGCTATACACTTTTTGCCAAAAGAAACAATCAATGTTTGGAGTAAATTTCCTACGCCTCTTTTATCTTTAGTCTTCGCAACTTTAATGATGGGAAGACCTATCCCCAATATAAATGGTTTAGTTAAACCAATCTTTAATCAATTTCTACTAGCTCTTTCTCTAGGTTTCGGACAATTTTTCATTGGCGGTCTAGTTGTTAAATATTTTTTGCCGCCATCTATGGATGTAAATCCTCTAATGGGATGTTTAATAGAGGTCGGTTTTGAGGGTGGTCATGGAGCTGCAACAATAATCGGAGAAAGTTTTAATAAACTTGGTTTTCAAAATGGTTTAGATCTTGGCTTGGCTATGGCAACAATGGGTCTTTTATCGTCTTCAATATTGGGAAGCATATTTATTTTTCTTGGTAGAACTCTAGGTCTTTCAGATACGGAGGAAATTCTTGAACAAAAAGATAACCTAAAGGAAAAAAATAAGATAGGAATTTTTGCAGATTTAAGAATTTTTGTAGTAAATCTTGGTTTCTCTGGTTTGGCAATCTCTTTTGGAGTTTTGCTACTAAAATTTTTAAGGAGTATTTCAAGTTCTTTTGGTGATTTTTCTAAGGAAATTATTTTTTCACTACCAGTATTCCCTTTTATTCTTATAGGTTCGCTCCTTATAAGATATATTTTGGAGAAAACCAAAAATACAGAATTTATTTCAAATATTCTCCAAAGGGAAATTGGTATTTTATCTACAGACCTATTGATTTTTACAGCTATGGCGAGTTTAGATATCGCAGTTGTTTTTGATAATTGGATACTTATTTTAGTGTTTACTATTTTCGGTTTATTTTGGAATTTAATCTGTATTGCTTATTTTGCTTACTTTATTTTTGATGATTATTGGTTTGAAAAAAGCTTGATAGAGTTTGGTAATTCTACAGGTGTAGTAGCTTCTGGGTTACTTCTTTTAAGGCTTGCAGATCCTAAAAATATTTCTAAGACTTTACCAATTTTTACGTCAAAACAGCTTTTCGCCCAGTTAATTCTTTCTGGGGGACTATTCACAGTTCTTGCACCATTAATGATTTCTAAAATTGGGTTAGATTATTGGACAGAAATTTGTGCCCTAATTACATTCGCAATTCTTTTTATTGCATTGATTTTTAATAGAGTAGAGATGAAAAAGTTTCAATAAGAACCCTAGAATAGTATTAGCCTAAATTTTATTTTAATGTCATTTACTCCCTACGATATTCCACCTCAAGAAAATAAAGGGAAGTGGTTCAGGAGTCATTTACTCGGAAGGGAAATCGAACTAGGAGAATTGTATAGTCTTGGATCAAATGATCTAGATTTGCTAATGGCGGAGACTGCTGAAATTAGAAGCGATCTTGATTTTAAGGAAAAAAATATTGGAAAATTTAGGACTGCAGGATATTTTTTGGAGTTAGCAAGAATTATTGAAAAAAGGAAGTTGTTAGAAAGTTAATTAAAAGGAAAATAATTCTTTCTATAATTTGGTTCCCATAATTCGTATTTATACATTAAGGTTTTAAATTCTTTATTTTTCTCAAATGAATCTAACCAGTTTTTTATCGAGGGTTCAAAATAATTTATCCTTTTTTGACTTTCACAAGCGATTTTAAATTGTCTTACAAAAGGCCAAACAGACCAATCAGCGATTGTGGGGATATCTCCAAAAAAATATTTGTTTTCTGCAAGTAGTTCGTTCCATCTCTTAATAAATTTAATAGCATTTGTAAAATGAAATTCTTCATCACTATCTTTATATCTTGTGGCATATTTAAATCGATCTAGATGATATTTGAATTCGTTATCGTTTTCATTAATTATTTCAAAAATTTCTTCCTTTTTGTTTTCAGGAAAATAAGTTAAATTAATGTTTTCTTTTTTAGACTCTGAGAGTGCCCATAAGATGATTTCAAGGCTTTCTTCAATAACTTCACTATTTTTTTTTATGAGTATTGGAACCGTGTTTGTCTTAGATTTATTTAAAAAATCTAGAGGTTTATTTTTTAAATCAATTTCTCTTATCTCTACTTTTATTTCGCAAATTAATAGGGCCCATCTTGCACGAATTGCATATGGACATCTTCGAAATGAATATAAAATATCGTTTTTCATATTGTAAAAACTTTTAATTTCCTTAATTCTTTTAGTATTATTTAAATAGGAACAGTATTAATTTTACAACGCAAATGTCGGGATATGTTTACCTTATTAGAGTGGGAGACCTTTATAGGATTGGGAAAACAGATAATCTCGAAAAGAAAATTAAAAAATTAAAGCCAGATGAATTATTAACATCAATTATGACTAAGGAGCCAGAAACTCTTGAAGCAAGATTACTAAGAAAATATAAGTCGCAAAGAATCCCTGAAACTGGTTACTTAAAGCTTTCTAAAGGACAAATAAGAGAATGTAAAAAGCAATTTGAATTAAAGGGTAGCTTACCTCATACTTTGGATGCTGAAGTTTCCATTACTTTATTTGCATCTTTTTTATTGTTTTCATTAGGTTCTTTTATTTTTAATTATTTAAATTTTGGATTTGTAAGATCTATATCTTATTCTTTCGGAATGGCATCTATACCAATGGTTATATTATTTGTTACAGGTAGTTTTGGCGGATACTTTTCTGAAGATTTATCTCTTTTTTCATTGTTAACTAATCGAATAAAAGGTTTATTTATTGCAATTGCAATGCTTTCAATGGCTTACTTAATTTTCATTTTAGGTTAAATTTCATAATTACAATTTAATGCAATTTCAAATGGAACTGATTGAGTAGGTAACTTTAATAAAGTTGAGCATATTTCAGCAATATCTTCAGGCTGAGTCATGCTTGATTTGTCTAGGGAAGAAATATTTTGGGCCATTTCTGTATTAACCCAACTTGGGCAAATTGCAGAAATCCTTATATTTTTATCCCAACCTTTGTTTTTCATTGTTTGGCATAATCCCATCAAAGCAAACTTTGAAGAAGAATAAGCGGCTAAATCCCCTTTGGATCTTTTCCCACTCATTGAAACTAGAACAATAATTCTTCCTCTTCTCGAGTTACATAAATGATCCCAAGAAAGCCTACATAAATTCCAAATTGCCAAAAAGTTAATATTTAGTGTATTTAAAATATCTTCTTCATCACCATCTTTAAACAAGAAAGGAACTTTCGATAATACTCCAGAACAATTAATTACTGAATCAAATCCTCCAAATTTATCTACGGTGTTTTTTATCCAATTTTCGGCTGTAATTTTTTTTAATGCTTCATAGTGGTTGATTATTATCCTCCCTTTTGGCCATTTGTTTGGATCAATAACGCTTCCTTTTAATGATTCTAAATCTCTTATTCCAACACTAATCCTATTGCCCTCTTTTAATTCTTTATGTGCAATGTTTAGGCCAATACCTCTATTGGCTCCACTTATTAAAATGGTTCTCATTTTTAAATTATATATTTGGAAATATTATCCTAAGTAACATTTTAAATTCTCTGCCATGCATAATCATAAGACCTTTCTTTACACTCCATGGAGCCTTTATAAACATTATGCACATCGCATATACAATTTCTCTTAAGGAGAGAGTATCAGTTAGAAAACCATACCATTGATTTTTAGGTAGCTGGAAAAAACTGCCAAAAAATTCTCTTAATAGTTTTTCGTCAAACCTCATGAGTTTCTCTAATCCAAATTGATAAAGTGATTTCTTTCTAATTAATTCTTTTGACCATAAAGTTTCCCAACCTTTTCTTGCAATATGATAGGTACTAAGATTTTTGTTTTTAATAGCTTTTGATACTGCCTTAGCAACAAGTGGAGCTCTTCTTAAAATATTGCCAATTAAGTATCCGGATGCAGGATGGACCATTGAAGCAGCGCCTCCATATCCAAGTATTTGTTGTTTGAAATCTGGTATCGGCATATTCATTGGTAGAAACAAACCAAGCTCTTCGTGTTGCATGCTTGTAATAGATATATTTCGATAAGATAGCCTCTTCTCCAATCTCTCTTTTAAATTTTCCATTGTTAGAGGATTTACTAAACCAAGAGATGTTTCTTCAAGAAAATATTTCCCATTTCCCATATCCATGGCATAAAGAAAAGTGGGAGGTTCTTTTCTTTGGTCTTCATTAAGATGGTCATTCCTATAGTCCATTAATACAAACTGCCCTTTTTTTAGTGGAGGTTTACTAAAATTACCTACTATTCCATAACAAGTTTGTACTGCTAAAGGACCACATGATTTTAATTTAAGAAAAACAGGGTCATATCCTGTTGCATCTATAACTAATCTTGCAGAGTAAGTCTTGCCATCTTTTGTAGTTACAATACTTTTATATTTTTCATAATGTATTTTGTTTGCAAAGCCTTGATGCCATTTAATAAAAGACTTATTACATTCATTAAACCAAAAATTGTGGAGTTTCTTTTTATCAAATAGTCCATAATCTAGAGAATGCTCTGTGGCTTTGTTCTCGTCATCCTGTTCTTCTAAAGCGCCATGCCCAAAAAAACTTACAGTATTCTTCCATCTATATTCAAGTAAATCTTGAAGCCCAAGTTGATCAACTTCTTCCCCCCAAATACCATAAGTGTTTGGCCAAGGTTCATCTGGTCCATTTGGAGAAAGTACTTCAACGTCTAATTTTTCCTTTCCCAAAGCTGATGCAATTGCCATGCCTGCAGGCCCTGCACCCAAAACAAGAACATCTGTCGTGCTTTCTTTTGACATTAAATATAAATCTTATGATTAAAGAAATTTATGTAACTAATTATTACTTCTGAGCCTTGTAATATATTTTTCATCCAATACTTATAATAAGAGTAGATTAATAATAATCAAATTACTCAAATACTAGTGACTAAGTTTTCAGTGTTTTAACAATAATTTATAAGATTACAAAATAAAAAAAACTTAATTTATTTTTTTATCATAAAAAAAATATAAGAATTTAAATGATTAAAAATAAAAATATTTTAATTACTGGAGGTAATTCAGGAATAGGTTTTTTTGCCATTATTAATTTACTGAAGACGAAAAATATTTTATATGTTGTAATAAAAAACGAATTTAGGAAGAATGAATTTCTCAGAAAAATCGAGAAACATTTTGATAAAAATTACCTTAGTAAATTTTTAAATATTATTGAAAATTGTGATCTTTCAGATCTAGAGAATATTAAAAAAATTAAAGATTACTATATTAGTAAAAAGGTCTTTTTAGATGTTCTTGTTTTAAATGCAGGATTGCAATATACAGGCTCTTTTTACCCTAAAGTATCAAAACAAGGAATAGAACTAACTTTTGCAGTAAATCATCTTGCGCATTTTTACTTAGTAAATGTCCTAAAAGATTTTATTAGAGATAAAGAAGAATCTAGAATCATTATTACATCATCAGATGTACACGACCCCAAAAGTTCAGGTGGCAATATAGGAAAGAAAGCGGGACTTAATAACCTAGTTAATTTAAGAAAAAAAGTATCTGGGCAATTTTTAAATTTTAATGCTGATGAAGCTTATAAAAATAGTAAGTTATGTAATATTTTGTTTGCCAAAGAACTTGAAAAAAAATTAAAAATTTCTTCTAGTAAAATTTCTGTAATTACCTGGGCTCCTGGTCTAGTAATACCAAATGATGATCTTGGTTTTTTTAGATACAGTATGCGTTTTAATCTCTTTGGATATTTAATTTTTTCTAAAGCTGCAAAAAATATTTTAGGAATTTCTGAAAGTTTAGAAAATGCTGGTAGGATACTTTCTGAAATTATTTTTGATTCAAATTTAAATAATATTGGTTACGTTCATTTAAGTAATAAACTTATATCTTTTAAGAAACATAAATTAGTTGAAAGTAAGGTTAGTGATGAGGCAAATAATTCTGAATTGGCTTCAAAACTCTGGATTTTAAGTGAAGAGATTTGTAAATCATTTGGCTTTGTTACTTTCAATATTTAAGGTTTGTGTTGGGAATGCAAACTCTATATTATTAACAGCAAATTCCTCAATAATTCTTAAATTTATAGATTGTTGAGCTTCCATTGCGGCGAGATAATTATTTGTTGGTATGTAATAAACAAGTTCGAAATTAAGACTGAAGTCGCCGAAATCTGTGAAATGACATCTATCAAAAGAAGCATCTTTTGTCTCTTCAACTATTTTTTTTATTATTATTGGAATCAATTTCATAACTTTTGGAGAGGTTTCATAAACAACTCCTAATTTATGCACTAACCTCCTTTTTTCCATTTGTGCGTAATTTGAAATTATTCCATTTGTTAGGGCGCTATTGCTCATTACTATTACTTCTCCATTAATACTTCTTATCCTTGATGATCGTACTCCCACTCTCTCAACCATTCCGAGGACTCCATCAGATTTTATAAACTCACCTTTTTGAAAAGGTTTATCAAGCAAAATTGTTATATATTCGAAGAACTCCTGAACTGGATCTTTCAAAGCTAATCCTGCTCCAATACCTCCTGCACTTAGTAAAGCCCAAATAGCAGTCATTTGAACACCTATATTTTGTAAGAAAAAAATTGAGCCAATAGTCCATGTTAATGCTTTTATCAATGGAGTTAGTGAAGATACCATCGAACTAATTGAGGAATCATCAATTTTCGAGGTCGATTCTGTTAAAGATCTTATTAAAACTTTATTGAGAGCTTTTACGATAATTATTAATATAAATAATTTCAAAATATTCAATAAGACAGAGATGAAAGTTATTTCATCAGCAAAAAAATAGTCAATTGAAAAATAAAATGATAGGAGGAAACCTATAGGTTTTATAACTCCAGAGATCACCTCAAAAATAAAATCATCGAAATTTGTTTTTGTTCTTTTGGAAATCTTTTTAAAAAATATTTTTGCAACTTTTGAAATTATTATCGACAATAAAATGCCAATAAAAAAAATAGATATTGCCAGAAGGAAGTTTTCAGTAACTAATTTCATATTCAAATAAACCCTAAAAAATTATCTCTAATAAAATTTTAAATTATCTCTAAACAACAAACCAGTCTTTATTTTTCTTTATCTAATTATTATATTTCTAATTTCTTTAAATTCTTTTCTATCCGCAGTTTTGCATAATTCAAAAATTATTGATTCAGTTGTTGTTAAGATTGCCCCACTCTGACTCATTCTTTGTAATGCTATTTCATGATCTACTCTATTTCGACTTCCCATGGCATCTGATATGAGAATAACTTCAAATCCTTTTTGTAAACAATCTAAGACAGTTTGTTGAATACAAATATGCGTTTCGATCCCACAAATTATCAAATTACTAATTTTCTTATTTTTAAGTTCATTTAAAAAATCTTGTATATTAGCTAAGCTAAATTCCATCTTTTCAATCTTTTTAAATCGAGCTTTGGGTAATAATTCAGGGATCGTTTCTCCCAGTTTGAGTGGGTTCTGTTCAGATATAAATATGTTTTCATCTAAAATTTGGTAAGCATTTATTAGCTTTTTAATGTTTTTAATTATTGAATCCTTATTAAAAATTGGTCTTATTATTTTTTCCTGAATATCAATAATTATCAAGGCGTTTACTTTCGCTGTTAATTTATCAGAAGAGATTTCTTGAACATTCATCATTTATATATAAAGATACATTTAACATAATATTTTGAAGAACTTTAGTAAACATTTTAAATCATTAAGTTGTTTTACTCTCATCTAGAGTTATTATTGAGAATAACCACGGGTTAATTTTGTCATTATCCTCTCAATACAAAGTCATCACATCTCCTCTTGGTGATGGATTACATAAAGATGGGAAGAGATTAACTCCTCAGAGGCTAAAAGTTCTTAATTTATTTGAAAATATTGGCTCTGGAAAGCATCTTAGTGCTGAAGAGGTTCATGAAAAATTAGTTAAAACAAGCTCTAAAGTTTCACTAGCAACAATTTATAGAACTTTAAGACTTTTAGTACAAATGGGTTTGCTTCATGAATTAGAACTCAGTGAGGGTGGACACAGATATGAATTACTTAGTAACGACACACCGGACCATCATCATTTGATTTGTATTAGGTGTGGAAGAACAGAAGAATTCGAAAATGAAGAAGTTTTAGAAGCAGGCAAAGTTGCGGCAAAAGTTAATGGTTTTAAACTAATTGAATCCTCTTTAAATGTAAGAGCTATTTGTCCTAATTGCATTTAGTAGGTTTTAACTTAAAGTCCCTCCACAACTTGAGCCAGCACCTGCAGTGCAAGCAAAACAATGTTCTTTTACAGCTATCCCGTAGTCAAAAGTAAATGATTCATCCAATAGATCAAAAAGTGTCTTTGGTCCTTTATCCTCTCGGAAATTTATTTGTTGGTTAAAGTCACAATCATAAATTTCTCCTAACCAATTTACGCTAATTGTCTTTTTACACATAAGATTTTTTAAATTCTTTTCATTAAAATTTTCCTTTAGTAATTTGTAATAAGTCTCTAGTTTTCCTTCTCTTCTAAGAGATTCTTCATATCTATTTATCGGCATATTAGTTATTGTGTATAAATTATTAAAAACGATATTGTATTTTTCGAATAGTATCTTTTTATAATCATTCTCCAATATTTCCTGAGAAGGAGGAAGAATTGGGCTTACAGGATTGTAAACAAGATTCAATTGTAATCCATTTTTTTTCTTTCCATAGCCTAAATCATTAAGAATTTTTATAGCATTAATACTTTTTTCAAAAACCCCAAAACCCCTTTGAAAATCAACATTATTTTTTTCATAACACGGTAGTGAAGCAGTAACTATCACTTTATACTTTGCAAGAAATTGAGGAAGATCTTCATAACCTTCTTCAAAGAAAATTGTCAAATTGCACCTGTCAATAATATCAACTTGTTTTGTGCTCAAACTGGTTATTAGGTTTTTAAATTCTGGGTGAAGTTCTGGCGCACCACCTGTAATATCTAAAGTCTTGATTTTGTATTTTTCAATTATCTTTGGAATAAGAGATATCATTTCATTCGACATCTTTTCAGTCCTTAGGGGACTCGAATTGACATGACAATGCTTGCAAGCCTGATTGCATTTATAACCTATATTAATTTGCAATGTTTCTATAGATTCTTTATTTATTGAGGGGAATTTTTCTTTCATAAATATATTATTTATAAATTGTCATTCGAAAATCTAAAAGTCAACTATTTTTTTTTAAAGTTTGATCTCTTACTAGCAAGTTCAATAAACCAACTTATGTATTCTTTAGGACCATTTTTAAAAACTATGTCAAATTTTAAATTGTCATGAACATCACTGATCCCTATTAAACCAGTTTTTTTTGTAGAGGGTCTTTCAACTTCACCAGAACTACTATCTACAAAAATTATTTTATTCTTAATCCCAAATTCATTACCTAATATTTGTATAAATTCTAGAAAAGACCTGTCACTACCACCTCTTGAATAACTTTTTTCATCATCATTTTTTTTTGATGTGACTGTATCACCAACTCCTACAATCAAAGGCATATCTTCTTTTTGAATAGTTCTTTTGCATAAATCAATTTTTTCCGTAACAGAATTTGGAGAGTTTCTAAAATTAAAATTTCTTCCAAAAGGAGCTTTACCAGTTTTATCCGCAATAAATTTATTTAAAAGAAATAAAACTCCAGAATCTTTAACTGCTCCTTTAATAAGTAGTTGTATGTCTGTTGATCCAATATCATTTTGAGAAGAAAGTTTAATTGTTTCTCTACCATTTTTATTACCTAAATTTGGTGAAATATGAAGGAAAAATGAGTTTTTGATGCCTTCGGATTCAGCTTTTAAAATGATTTCATTCATCATTTTTTCAAAACTAATTTGAATAAGCTTTCTTTTATCAGAATCTTCATGAACTAAATCAAATAGACTATTGAAATTAATCGTTGGCGAGAAGCGTGTTTCACAAATTGATTTTGCCGCGTGAAAATTGATATCTTCTTGGCTAAGTTCTGGAAAAATATTCTTAACTATGAAATTAAATTTTGGTCTTATTAAACTAGGTACTTTTGATAAAAAATTTAGTTCTTTATCTGAGACTCCTTCAAAACTTATTTCACCATCGTTGTCTTGATACTCTACTCCACAGGCAGCTAAACCTCTTAAATATAGTTCTTTATTTTTAGGCTCAGTAGTGCTCATTAGACTCCTCTCTATTATTCTGTTAACTCCTCTTGGACCTTCATGTTCCCCGCAAGTTAATACAAAGAATTCCTCGGCAAATTCTTTTACTGCATAGATATATTTTGATTCTAATTCTCTAGTCATTGGATCTTTAACTAAAGGAATACAAACTCCGTCAATATCTTGAATAAATAAGATATTTTTAGAAGAAATTAGTTGTTTTTGTTCATTTAAATTACTTGTAATATATTCCATATTTATAATTATTTTTCTTTTAATTTTCACTTACACAGAAATTATAAATTAAAAAACTCAATATTTTCAATAAATAATTTGCTATGGTCAAAAATTGCTTTAATGTAGAAAAATGTTGGTATGGGTAAGAAATTAAAAAAATTATCAAGAGTTTCCAAAAATGAAGAATAATTTCGCAGAAAACATCAAAGATGAAAAATATTTTTATTCATTGATTGAAAATATAGAGAATAGCAAAGTTGGATTTTACAGTGTTGGTTTATATCCTGCATCACTAGCATACAACTGTGCTATGCATGGAAAATCAAATAATATTCTCTTGGCTCCTAGGGAAGATAGAGATTTGTTAGGTGCTTTCTCAAATGATGTTATTTCTTATATGGATAATGAGATTATTGAAAAGATTAAGAGAATGGGAAATTATTCTTCAGAGGGAAAAATAAAGTCTTTTGATCTAAAAGATCTCCTCTTGAAATGTGAAATGGTTATTCTTGCTTCAAATAGTAATCACATACAAGATGATGTTACAAATGCTTTAGTACTCAGAAAAAATCTAAAGAGAGAAAATGTGGTTCTTGGCTGTCTAGTCGGTTCTTTTTGTATTGATAATAAAAATAAAAACCCTTTTATTCTTTGTAATAAATATCCAAATTTAGCTTTTTTTACAGGATTTCATCGTCATGGAGCTTTACGAAATCCTAATGATAGTTTTACTGCAAATTTCTGCCATCCTGATGCGCTAACAGCATTAATAGGAGCACGCATTTTGAATCAATTATCACCGAAAATTCAAGTTTCTCCTGGAGTTCACAATATTGAATGTCAATATATAAAATCAATAAAAAATATCTCATCAATATTTGCAGGTTTTGTAAATAACTTTCATTCCGATAAGCCAGGAATGCTGCCAACCATTAATACAATTTTGTTAACTCAATGTTTAGACCAGGCCGCATCAGTATCAATAAAAGTTAGAAAAAAAAATAAATTAGAGAATAAATATCTTTCATTAAAAGAACTTGGTTACGGTGAAGAAATAATTAGTGCAAGGGAATTAATTAATAATAAATTTTGTGAAAAAGGAGATTATACTTTTTCTCAATTAAATGCTGTTAAGGCTGATGTCTTAGGGAGTATGACTCTACCAACTGAAGGAAAACCAACACGGAATTTTCAAGCAGGACAAGTTTTATCAGATATGCTTTTGCAACTCAACAGATGTCCAAAAGATGTCTCAGAATTTGTAAATTGGTGTAGTAAATACTCTCTCAGTCAAGGAGGTTTAGAAGGTCTAAAATCTTTAAAATTTTGGCCAGACATTTATAAAGAATTCAAAATTAAAAATAACAATTGTTCAATGATTAATTTGATTTATTTATGCTTTAATGCTAATTCAGAAGAAAAAAAAGAAATTTATAGGGTTTTAATTAGTTCAGAAGAAATCACTAATTTTTGCCAAGAATCTGTGAAATCTGAATTATCTTTCGAACTAAATGAAAAATTAAAAGGAGATTATCTTTTTGATGATATTGAAAACTTTTATAAGAAATTATTTATTGACAAAGAGCGAAACGCCCTTAAAACAAATAAATACAGTAATCAAATTTCTAAAAAAAATCCTAGTTATATCAATGTATTGAAAATTATTAATAAATATTTTAATAATTGATTATTTTTCTAATTTGCTAAGAAGAAAAGTTCTTAATTTATTTACTAATCTTGATTGCAGGGTTAGAATTATTATGGTTTAAAAGGTTTTTTTTGAAAAAGGAATTAACTCATCGTTCTCATGAACTTAAAGCTCTTGGTTGGAATCAAGAAGACTTAACAAGATACGAAGATTTATGGGACTACAGTCAAAGATGGGGATTAATAAATTTAGAGAGAGAAGACAGACAGTTTTTAAAGAAGGCAGAAAAGTTACTCCCAAAGATCCAAAATAAAAAGATATCCGTTAAAAAAACTATTGAAGAAAAATCTTATTATCTATGGTTAAATTTTTATCTCGATGAAATTAATAGTTTTAGTAATTCTAATCTTCCAAAAAATAAATATGGTGTTTGGACACTCTTAATTGAAGAGGAAATAAAACTTCTTAAGGAATTACAACCAGTTATGGGCCTTCCGGATACTTTAAAGGCTAAGAATCTATTCGAAAATAGAAAAGAGCTTATAAATAAAGCTTTTAGCGAATTTGATGCTAAAAGTTATGACAAGGTTTTCAACTTTGATGGAGTTTTAAACAACTCTGAAAAAGATGTTGGTAAGAATTGGAAATCAATTACTGAAAAAGATCCTGAGGCTAATAAAACTTTTCCAATAATTGAATCTGCAAATATTGAGAAACTCAGATCTGCGATAAAAGAGGATTTGAGTATATATATGAAAGATAATTACCCCTCATTAAAAAAGGATTTATAAATATTTATCTTTTTTTTGTTTTTTTTTTGGACTTTTCTAAGTTAAATAGATAGTAGGATTATTTAAAAATTTTGAGCAACCAAAAGTTCGAGACACTTCAGTTACATGCAGGCCAAGTTCCTGATCCAACTACAAATTCTAGAGCAGTACCCATCTATCAAACTAGTTCCTATGTCTTTGATAATGCAGAGCATGGAGCGAATCTTTTTGGATTAAAAGAATTTGGAAATATTTATACTCGACTTATGAACCCCACCACAGATGTCTTCGAAAAAAGGATGGCAGCTTTGGAGGGAGGTATGGCAGCACTTGCAACATCCTCAGGTCAAGCTGCTCAATTCTTGGCAATAGTGAACTGTATGACTGCAGGGGATAATTTTGTCTCTACTTCTTTTCTATATGGTGGGACCTACAATCAATTTAAGGTACAATTTCCAAGATTAGGAATAGAAGTTAAATTTGCAGATGGCGATAGTATCGATAGTTTTAGAAATAAAATTGATGATAAAACCAAAGCAATATACGTCGAATCAATGGGGAATCCTCGATTCAACATCCCAGATTTTGAGGGACTCTCTGCTTTGGCGAAGGAAAATGGAATTCCCTTAATTGTGGATAATACCCTTGGTGCTGGGGGTGCTTTAATAAGACCAATTGATTTTGGAGCCGATGTTGTTGTGGAAAGTGCAACAAAATGGATCGGTGGACATGGAACAAGTATCGGAGGGGTTATTGTTGATGCTGGAACCTTTGACTGGGGAAATGGTAAATTTCCACTGATGAGTGAGCCAAGCGCTGCTTATCATGGGCTCGTTCATTGGGATGCTTTTGGTTTCGGTAGTGATATCTGCAAATCTTTGGGAGTACCTGATAATAGAAATATAGCTTTTGCTTTAAGAGCAAGACTTGAATGCCTTAGAGACTGGGGATCAGCTCAAAGTCCTTTTAATTCTTTCTTGCTAATGCAGGGTTTGGAAACTCTCAGTTTAAGAATAGAAAGACAAACTTCTAATGCTCTTGAATTAGCAAAATGGCTAGATTCTAATTCTAATGTAAGTAGTGTTAATTATCCTGGCCTAGAATCTGATCCATATTACTCTAGTGCCAAAAAATATACTACTGGAAGGGGAATGGGTTGCATGCTTATGTTCTCTCTCAATGGAGGTTATGAAAATGCAGTAAAGTTTATTGATTCCTTAAAGTTAGCGAGCCACCTTGCTAACGTAGGGGATTCAAAAACATTAGTGATTCATCCTGCTTCAACAACTCATCAGCAATTATCTGAAGAAGAACAACTATCTGCAGGTGTTACTCCCACTATGGTAAGAGTTTCTGTAGGAATTGAGCATATTGATGATATAAAAGCAGATTTCGAACAAGCACTTTCACAAATCACATAGGAAAGGAGATTTATTGGCTTTAATAATTCCTAGCAACTATCACAAGATTAGTGATGTTGAGAAAAATCATATATCTTGGATCGAACCAGAATTGGCAAAAAGACAGGATATACGTCCTCTTAGGATTGGTATTTTAAATATCATGCCTCTTGGCAAGCAGTATGAATTTAACTTGCTACATCCACTTGGTTTATCTCCCCTTCAAATTGAGCCAGTTTGGATAAAGCTTAAAACTCACTCTTATAAAACATGGGATCTTAATCATCTGAATAATCTATACATTACTTGGGAAGAAGCAAATAATCCAGAACCTTTAGATGGAATCATTATTACTGGAGCACCTATTGAACACCTAGCCTTTGAGGAGGTTAAGTATTGGGATGAATTTGTAAAAATTGTAAATGAAGCCAGAAATTCTTGTGCGAGTACTCTTGGATTATGTTGGGCTGGCTTTGCACTGGCTTATTTGGCAGGGGTCGATAAGAAAGTTTTTGATAGGAAATTATTTGGGGTATTCCCTTTAAAAAGTCTTGTTCCTGGACACCCTTTGATGGGTACACAAGATGATGAATTTATTTGTCCTCAAAGTAGATTCGCTGGATTACCAGATTTGGAAATGGAGAAAGCCCAAAAAGAAGGGAAATTGAATTTGTTGGCTTATGGAGAAAACGTTGGATATACAATATTTGAATCTAAAGATCAAAAACAACTTATGCATTTAGGTCATCCTGAATATACGGTGCATAGAATTATTAGTGAAATTGAAAGAGACAAAGAAAAGGGAGATGTTCCTCCTCCTAAAAATTTTGATCCAAATAGTTCAAAAACCGCTTGGAGGTCCCATAGGAATTTGCTTTTTCAACAATGGCTTTGGTTCTGTTATCAACAAGTTAGTCTTAATTAAATTTTTTAATGAGCGCTTTCTATACCACCTAGTCTTTCAAATAAGTTGAGACTTTCTTTATTTAATCCTACAATTTCAACTTTAGAACCACCATTCTGGAACTTTCTAATAATTTGTTCAAGAGCAACAACGCCACTTTGATCCCAAATATGAGCTAAAGACATATCGATTACAATATTCTCTGGATGTTCATGGATATCAAATCCTTGTAAGAAATAAATTTTACTTACAAAAAATAATTGTCCTTTTACTTTGTAGGTAGTCAAATTATTTTCTTTATCTCTTGAGACAGTTATAACTTTTGCGACTTTTCTACTGAAAAGGATTGCAGCTAATGCAACTCCAGCAATAACTCCAAGTGCAAGATTATGAGGTTTTGTCAGCATTGTAACCGCAAAAGTCATAAGCATTACTGCAGTATCACTTTTAGGTATCTTTCTAATATTTTTTAATCCATTTATATCTGCTGTACTTATCGCGATCGTTATCATAATTGCTACTAAAGCAGCCATTGGTATTGCTCCAATCCAAGACTTCAAGAGGATAATCATAATTAGTAGAGATATACCTGAGGAAAGAGTTGATAATCTAGATTTACCACCATTTTCAGTATTCATAACAGATTGCCCAACCAAGGCACATCCTGCCATTCCACCGAATAAGGATGCCACAATATTTGCGATTCCCTGTCCTCTTGCTTCTTTATTTTTATTAGAACTCGTATCAGTTACATCGTCTAAAATGTCTTGAGTTAAAAAGGTTTCCATTAAACCCACGAGAGATATTGCAAGTGAAGTCGGTAAAATAATTCCTAATGTTTCAAGACTAAAAGGTACTTTCCCATTTTCTATTGATCCAAAAGGAAGAGAAATACTTGGTAACCCATCAGGTAATTTACCCAAATCGCTAACTGTTGGGACATCTAGATTCAAGAATATGCTTATGAGAGTAATTACTACTATCGCGATGAGTTGAGATGGGACTACTTTTGTGATTTTTGGAAGCCCATAGATAATTATTAATCCTAGGATTACAAGAATCCAAACTACTGGGATCTGAGAGTTGACTGGATACTGACTCAAAGTTTGTTCAATTAATCCTTTTGATTCTTTAATACCTATTCCTAACTGAGGTAGTTGTGCCTGAAATATTAAAAGCGCCAGTGCATTTACAAATCCACTTAATACTCCCGTTGGCACGAATCGCATTTGGTAGGCAAGTCTTAAATATCCCCAAAGAATTTGGAAAATTCCAGTTAATATTCCAGCTGCAATTAGATATGGGACTCCTAATCCAGGAGCTTGTGATTCTCCATAAGCAACAAGTCCAGTCATCAAAAGAGCTGTTGAACCTGTAGCTGAAGTGATCATCCCCCTTCTTCCTCCAACAATCGCAATTGTTATAGATAAGCAAAATGCACCAAAAAGGCCAACTTTAGGATCTACACCAGCTATACCTGAAAAAGCAATGGCTTCTGGGATCATTGCAAAAGCAACAACTAAGCCTGAGAGAATGTTTGACTTTGGATCATCTAACCAATTTTTAGATAAATATCTTGAGAAATTTGACATTTTAAGTTTCTTTATAATTAAAAAGTTACCTCATAAAGGAGGCAAAATACCTTGTGGGTCAAAATTATTCTTTAAAGTTTTTAATTCATTTATTCTATCTCCAAAAGCTAATGTAATTTCTTCATCATGAGAATTCAAATGATTATGCAATTGGGCTAAATGAATATTTGGATAAAACTTTTTTAGCTTGCTCCACGATTTATAAATCCATTCCAAAGCGACTTCTTTTTCTTGAAGATCATTTTTTTTCCATGATGCATATATCCATGGTTTCCAAGTGCTTTTTCTATGAACAAAAAAGCTTGAGCCATGATTATACTTTTTAGTTTTGCAACCTAATTGTTGAGAAGCAATGTAACAGGAATTATTAGGTTTATTATCCATTATTTCATCCAAACATTTTATGAAAATTGGGATATCATTTTTTAAATCTTCTCCAAGAAGACTAATTACCTCAGAATGGTTATTTGCATTCAGCTCATATAAATTCAATTCCTTAGGGAAGAAATTTATTTTGTTAAAGTTTTCATAAAATTGTTTTTCTAGAGTAGGGAATTTGTCTAGAAGCATTAGGCATTCTTCTGTTCTTTTATCCTCTAAATTATTTTTGAGTTCAGCAAAAATATATATGTAAATTTTTTGGGCATAAATCCATTGAAGACTAATATTTTCTGGAAATTCCTCTGATAGTTTTATTATTTCTGTAAGTTCATTTAGATTTACAAATCCTTCAATAACCTTAATTGAATTAGATTGGATAGTCTTAAGTTCTATTTCGGTAATAATTGAAAAGAAGGGTGCTGCGCCTTTAATTCCTTCCCAAATCAATTGTTCTTCTGTTTTTATTTGATTTTTTTTAAAAGAAATAAATGTGCCATTACCCAAGAAACCTTTTATTGATTCAATATTATCAATTGCTAATCCGTAGGTTCTACTCAGCGGGCTTACTCCACCAGTAAGTATATAGCCTGCTCCAGGAAGTTTAGAAAGTCCGATTGGAAAACTTCGATTATATTTTTGTAAATGATTTAATAGATCCCCCATTATTACACCACCTCCAATTGTTACTAAATTGGTTTTTCTATCTAGATGAATTCTGCTGTGATTTTTTCTTAGATCAAGAGTTGTAAAACCATTTTTTGCGCAGCTAGAAGTTGTACCTCCACTACACACGCAAAGGTGCTCGAATTTTTCGTAAGAATAGTTATCTTCATTAAATAAGGATTCATCCACGTCATAAATTAATTTCTTTAATTTTGCATCCTTTGAGTTGATATTTGGAACTTCAAGCAAGTTATTATTATTTTTCACTACATGATATTGTTCTTTACTATTATGGTATAAGTAATAATTTGAATTTGGATAATTTAGATTTGAAGTTAAATAATCAAGTCGCGATACTTATCTGTGGACATGGGAGTAGAAACAAACTAGCCATTAATGAATTTCAAGAATTAACTAATTTCATCCAAAAAAGATATCCAAACTTTTTGGTTGAATATGGTTTCTTGGAATTTGCTAAACCTTCGATTGTTGATGCTTTAGACAAGTTAAAAGATCTTTCTATAAAAAAAGTAATTGCAATACCTGCAATGCTTTTCGCTGCTGGCCATGTAAAAAATGATATACCCAGCCTGCTTATGAATTATTCAAGTAAAACAGGAATTGAAATAATTTATGGAAGAGAATTAGGTATTAATAATTTAATGATTAGTGCAGCTTGTGAAAGAGTAAAAGATGTATTTAAACAAAACAATAATCTCAAACCTGAAGAATCATTATTAGTTGTTGTGGGTAGAGGCTCTTCTGACCCAGATGCGAATTCCAATGTTTCAAAAATTACGAGAATGATCGTAGAAGGTATTGGTTTAGGGTGGGGGGAAACAGTTTTTTCTGGAGTAACTTTCCCCCTTGTTGAACCTGGCTTGAAAAATGTTGTGAGACTTGGTTATAAAAATATAATTGTTTTTCCTTATTTCCTTTTCTCAGGTGTCCTTGTTACAAGAATAAAAAGGCAAACTGATTTAGTAGCGATTAATAATCCAAATATCTCATTTATACATGCAAAATATCTTTCGTCACAGTCTTATGTGGTTGACACTTTTGTAGAAAGGATTGAAGAGATTCTTAATAACGGAGGTAATAATTTTATGAATTGCTCAACTTGTAAATATAGATCAAACTTATTTGGCTTTGAAAAAGAAGTTGGAATGGTCCAAGAAAGTCATCATGACCATGTAGAGGGCTTGGGTATCAGCTGTGATTTATGTGATCCTGAATGTAATGGTGCTTGTGAAATACAAAATCAAATACCAACTCATAATCATGAAAAATCTGACACAGGAGGAGGTGATTACTTAGAACATGAACATGTAGAGGCTCATCAACATGAACATAATCACCAGCACCATCATCACAGTATTTATCCAAATTCAAAACACCCTTTAGGACCTGTCACGCTTCGCTTGCCTAATAAAGGCTAAATCTTAAGAAAATCCGTTGAAATCAATGAATCACCTGTCTCTTTCTCGAGTTAGTCTTAATAGACTCAGTATATATAAGTATTCTTTATATGAAATCGTGAAAGTATTTTGAGCAAGATTTTCCACAATTTGCAGGTTGTTTTCCACGTCCAAATCCACACTGGATTAGAAATGGCAGTATTTTTCAAAAAAAACAGGACTTCCACATTATTGTTGACTTTTTTTTAAGTTCTATTCAATTTCCTTATTTGAAGAAGAAGTTTTTTAAAAATCGACTTATAACATGAGTCTTATTTGATAATTTGAAAAGTTTACCAGAAGATATTTCTTGATATTTTTAGAGAAAAATACCATTATTGTTGATGTAGAAAATAAATTTATGGATCAAATCAATCAAACAAATCTAACTGATAAGAAACTCGTAGAGTGCTCTTCAAATAAAGTCTCATTGGAAACAGAGCTTTCAGAAACTCTATATAACACCATGAAAGATTTCGTATTAAGTAACCCGACTTGGGATCAATATAAGCTTATAAATTCAGCATTAGCTACTTTTCTCATTCAAAACGGTTGTACAGATAATTCTGTCTCAGAAATTTATTTAAATCAATTATTTACACCCTCTAAGTCTTTTTAATATTTAAACAGGCTCTTCTACTCAAGGCCATCATTGTAAGTGTGGGGCTTTGCCAAGATGATGTGGGCCAACATGCTCCATCCAGTACCAGTACATTCTTACATGTCCACAATCTGTTAAATTTATCAACTACGCTATTTTCTTCATTTAACCCCATTGGTGCTCCCCCTACCTCATGAATATAGTATCCAGGAGGAGGAGGACTATCTGAAAGTGCTATCAAATTTTTTGTAAATAAACTTCCTAATGGAATATTGATTAGTTCCTCAATATTTTTTATTTTCCCATTTGCAGCTTTGACTGATTTTTGTATTGTTTTTTCCATATGTTTTGCCATATTTAACTCATTCTCGCTCCAGTCGAATTCAATGTAGGGAATTGGGATACCCCATTCATCTGTTTTTCTTGAGAGAGAAACTGAGTTTTTCTCTCTAGGAAGGACTTCACCATGGGCGATAAGAAAACCAATGGATTTGTTTGCGTCTTTTTGTAAAAATTTAGGTATCCCTAATCTATCAATTGCCCCCCAGATTCCATAACCTCTATTAAAATTTATGTCGTCAATTTCTGGTAAATTTGAACCAAAAGGAATAAAGAAGCTGCCTGCTCCAGAAAGATCGGGAGGATTATCTAGTGATTTATCTGAGTTTTTTTCTTTTGGGACTGAAAAAAATCTACAGATAGATATGTGATCCATTAGGTATTTACCTAATTTCCCAGAATTATCTTTAAACCCTGAGGAATTTGATTTGTATTCTGAGTTCAGTAGTATTCTCAGTGTTGAAATTGTTGATGCGCAAAGAAGAATTAAATCACATTCCAATACTTCTTTGTGTCCATTTTCTAGGTTTACAATCGTTAGTTTTGAGGCAAGCTCTGTTATCTTGTTGATCTCAAAAGACTCCACTAGGTAATTAGAGATTATTTGTACATTTCCAGTATCTAATGCTTTTTTTAAAGAGCTTCCTACGCTAGAGGAATTGGGCCAATTTTTTTCTTTTACAGAAGAATTACGGTCAAATCCTCTTGATTGGATAAATGGATAGTTTAATTTTGATTTAACTTTGCTGCCAAAAACATTTTCGTTTTCTGTAAGAGGAATTTCACCAATATATTTACCGTTTGGGACCTCGTTAATATCATCTTTTCGTCCATAAATTCCGCAGAAATTTTCAATAAAATCGTAGTGCGGGGAAATTTCTTCGTATGAGATAGGCCAGTTTGGCCCGAATCCGTCTTTTTTAGCCGGATGAAAGTCTTCTGAGGAAAATCTTAATGTTATGCCTCCCCAAGTTAATGATCTCCCCCCAAATTGTTTACCTTGTGTCCAAAGAAATGGCTTTTTTTTTGGGAAGTCATAAGGATGCTTCAATTCATTTGAATATAAGTCAGGATTATTTTTCCAATAACCAGGATGTTGACACTGATTGGCATGTTTTTTTGTTAAAACTCCTGATAATCTTTTTAATGTACTTTTTGGCTCATGATTACTAGCTTCATCCCTTTTAACTTTAGGGCCTGCTTCTATTACTAAAACTTTGATCCCTTGTTCTGCCAATGTAAGTGCTGCTATTCCTCCTGTAGCTCCAGAACCAACAACAATTGCATCATAGGGACTTATATCCAAAACCTATTTCGTGATTTGCTATTTCAATAAATATAGCATTCAGTAAATAATTAATTTTTAGATTTCAGCTTAAGAAGTTAGAATTTATTGAAATACTACTCAAACAAATGAGATTTATAATTTTAACTTTTTTAATAGTTGTTTTAACCCTCCCCTCTAGAAGCTTCGCTGCGTTGGATTATGGTAAACAATCTTTGGTAGGGGCTGATTTTTCTGGATCTGATTTAAAAGGAGCAACTTTCTATTTGACTGATTTACAAGATGCAAATTTGTCAGGTTGTGAGCTCCAAAATGCGACTCTTTATGGAGCAAAATTGAAAGATACTAATTTAAGTAATTCCAACTTAAGAGAAGTAACTTTAGACTCGGCTGTTTTAGATGGAACAGATTTATCAAATACTAACTTGGAGGATTCTTTTGCTTATAGTACCCAGTTTGAAAATGTAAAAATACAAGGCGCAGACTTTACGAATGTTTTTTTGCCAAAAGATATTATTAGGAAATTTTGTGAAAGTGCTACTGGAACTAATCCAATTACAAATAGAGAAACCAGAGAAACTTTAGAGTGCGATTACATTTAAATTTATGCACATATGAGTTCTTTTTTAATCTTTCTTTGTTTATAAAGTGATCTTCCAACAGGCCAACCTAAAGTAGATAAATGTTTCATTAAAGAACCTGAGTATTTGAAATAAAAATTGTCTGAATATTTAATGCCAAGTTCATTTAGAGTCGTTATTAATAAAAATAGATCTTTCTTTTTGCCTTTTTTCATATCCAATAATATCGATGCTTCACTTGATAGTTTTTTTTCTAGTACCTCATCATTTTCAGCAAAACCAACTTTAAGTGAATTAAATGCATCAGAATATAGAGTATAAATTATTCCATCTTTAGATTTGTCTACAAAAGTATCTACACTAAATCTTGATGATATTAATGTTTTGTATCCTTTAATGATTTTTCTGTTATCCATAATTATTTGATTTCATCCTGAGCTAATTCGTATTTCTCCAATAGATTGTTTACTTCTGCTAGTGCAATCCTCTTTTGACAGGCCGAGTCATATCT
Source organism: Prochlorococcus sp. AG-347-I04 (assembly GCA_003281625.1). Classification (GTDB taxonomy): domain Bacteria; phylum Cyanobacteriota; class Cyanobacteriia; order PCC-6307; family Cyanobiaceae; genus Prochlorococcus_A. Next base: position 22,332 of record QCBL01000005.1, on the reverse strand, counting down.
ATTTACTGCTATTGAAGGTATTGAACCTTTGCTTTTCATTTCCCTTATACCAGTTTCTAAACATTGAAAAGCAACACTTGATAGATCTCTTCCTTCTGCTGCAGCCCAAACTTTCAAAAGATAAGTAAGATTTGATGGTACTGAGATCTGTACCTTGTTTGAATTTGAAGTATTTAATGCAATATCATCGAGACTAATTTCTTTAGAGGAAATAGTTTCTTTAACCTTTTTCTTCAAAAATTTTACTTGGCTTATAGCGTCCTCTTTATTCTTTATTTTTTGTTCTATTTCAAACAACTCTTCTTCAGAATTAATTAAAGCTTCTAATGCCCATTTAGCATCATCTTTCGCAACTGCGGTTCTATCAAGCCATTCATCTCTTATTTTTGACCAATTACTAAGCATAAGCTTTATAAGATAATTCTATGATATATAAATCTATATGGATTGTCTACTGATTCTATATAGATTTATTATAGAATGTTTAAAGTTTTAATTTTATTTTTAATAATTCCTCGTCTTAGAAATAATCTTTTACAATAATTGAAACTGCAGAATCCATCTAATGTGAACTTTGAGTTTTTTTCCTAATTGAAAACGATATATTTATATTTGATAATTCAATCTTTTTAAATTTTAGTTATTTGTTTATTTAATTAAAGACTTCTGAGCTTTTAATCTCTTTCAATAAGTTCAATTTTATAACCATCAGGATCCTCCACAAAAGCCAAGACAGTAGTACTGTTTTTCATTTTTTTAGGTTTGGTTGTTATTTTACAACCATTTTTTTCTAATCCTTTGCAAATTAGACGAATATCTTTTACTCCAATAGCTATATGACCATATTTATCTCCAATCTCATAGTCTTCAGACTTTTTGTCCCAGTTATAAGTTAATTCAATTACTGAGTTTTCTTTTTCTGAGCCATAACCAACAAATGCCAAAGTGAATTTTCCATGAGGGTAATCCTTTTTTCGCAATAAATTCATTCCTAATCTATTGACGTAGAAATCAATGGATTTATCTAAATCTCCAACCCTCAACATTGTATGTAGGATACGCATTTTGAATTATGAACCTGTATCAATTATCTAATATTAAATAACCATCTGCCAAAGTTGATTTTTTCGAGAAAAAATCTTTTTATTAAGTTCAAAAAATTAGGTTAAAATATAAATATGAAATTTCAATAATATATTGAATCAGATATTCCAAAGACTCTCATCAGTATTTTTGTATACTTTGCCATTGAGGGCATCAATACCTTTTGGATATTATTTGTTTTATAAATATTCATTTTTAAAAATACTATTATTACTAACTTTTCCGATAGCAATAATTGAAAAATCCTTGCCTTTTGGTAGTTTTTTATTATTTATAATTTTGTTTGCTGGATTAGTAAGAAATCCAAATATTCCCTATTTCGTTAGATATAACGCATGCCAAGCTTTATTAATTGATATTGCTTTAATAATAATTTCATATCTCTTGAGAATATTTCCCATAGTTGAATTAGGCTCAATAATTTTTATATTTACACTATGTATTTTTATTTATTCGATTTCTCAATGTATTTATGGAGTTGAACCTGAAATTCCCTTGATTAGCAAATCTGTAAGGATGCAAATTTAAAAAGATTTATAGTTTTCCAGACTTTCTTCAGCACTCATTCAGAATAGATTCCCATCTTTGTTGACTTGCCTTTATTGCTTGCATTGGTGGATTGGCTCCCTCTATTTCAAAGGCTTTAATTAATGATTTATTAGCTAATAGGCCTAATCTTGCTGCTTCTCTTTGCCTGGCGCATACTTTTTTTCTTGATCCCTCTTTTAGACTATTTTCGATTTCTTTAAGAATCTGACTAGCTTCATTCGATTTAGAATAAAAATCATTCATGTACACATCAAGTACCGTATCAGCAAGGATTCTTACTGGAGAGATTATTGTGACTAAGCACACTATAAAGCTTGTAAATATAAATATTTTCATAAGAATCTTAAGTAAATTTTTTGCCCGATCTCTTTAATACTAAATAAAAGGTTAGAACGCTAATTGTTCCAGATGGCCCTATTAAAACATGCCAAAATTGATCACCACTAATTGAGAGCTTTGTTCCAAAGAAAGTCGTAAAAAAAATACCAAATATTGGGTAAAGGATAAAAAGCCAATCTTTAAAAACTCTTTGCCAATTAATAATTAGAAGGATACTTATTATTACTTGAAAAAGAAGAGCAATAGATTTACCAAATAAAAAATATGAGATTATTGAACATAAAGAAATACAAAAATTAGTTTTTCGAATAAATTTATTTTTTGTAACTGATATCGATAAACATGTTAGACCTAAAGATAGGAAAGAATAAAATAACCAATTAAATAAAGAGGAATGATCTACATAAATCCAAGATGTTTGGGTATGGTCTATCATTTCAGAAATCGATGCCAATCCTAAAAAAATAAAACCGTAGGGTATCAGTTCGTTCTTGCAAATATGTTTGAATTTTCTGATAGATCTAATTCCTAATAATATTGGGATGATTGCTGCCTGAAAGTGGGCAAATAATAAAATTGAAAAAAACAAAATAAATTCTCAAACCCGATTCATCTGGAATTTAAAAACAAAAACCATGTTCAATTTATCTCAGTAGAGATAGATACCATTGCCCGATTACTATAATCAATATTGTAAGAACAAAAGGGAAAGCAGGATATCTTGTCTGAAAATTAGCTGGTGGCCAAGGTGACCAAGATATTAATCTTCCTTGAGGTTCATTTGAAATATTTTTTTTCTTCGATTTTTTGGAAATCAAATTATCTGTGGCGAATCCTTTACCCATAAATCAAATAAAATTATCCTAACAAAAACATACCAAAAAAGGCGTTTATTTTATTCTTTTTAACTTAAGTTGGTTTTTATAAAAACGGAGGGGGTGTGATTTTCATTCAGCCCTAATGATATTCTATGACTGCCTATGGCGATATTTTTTGAATTAGATCAACTAAATCCCCCACTAAATTTTTGTCCTTATTTATGAGTTGTAGTGAGCATTTCATTTAAGGATTAAAGTCTCTACATTTTGATCTTTCGTTTTCATAATTTTTTATAGCAGTATCCCATCCTGATAAATCTGCTTCTTTCCCAGAAATATATAATTCCATTTGTTTCGAATAGTTTGCTGATTCAATTCGACTATTGAATGAAGTATTGCAAAAAATTATACTTCCAAATTTTTCATAGTCCGCATAATCTCTATTAGCAGCAAATTCAGCATTTCCCCTTAACTTATCTAATGCTTTATATTCCAAATCCTCAATACTAGGTTTTGGACGGAGTAAGAATGCTTTATAGTCCAAATTCTCACCGCTAGGTTTTGGACGAAGCAAGGATGGTTGCTTTTGTGAATTTAGATATGCAATAAGGGAAATACAAATAAGAACTACAGCAAATACTGTAATTAACCAAGTGTTTGTTTTATTCATTAATTAATTACAAGTAGTAAGAGTTTCATTTAATCTTCTGCATTTTCAAATTCTCTTAGCAAACGAAAAGTTTTGGAAATAAAAGGGAAGATCCAAACCAACAAACCTACTACTGTTATCAAAGCTACAAGAAAACCCAAAATTGCTAAGAATCCACCAGTTACATCTCCTTCATAAAAGCGATCAAGCCCAATTGGAGCACCAACTCCTAATAGGAAGAGTCTTGTTAAAGTTTGTTTTTCTTTTTTTCTCAACATAAATAATATAAAAAGAAGATTTATTTATCCAATTTTAATTCGACTTATAAATCGAATTCAATCCCCCAGTAATTTTTAACAAATCCCACAGTAAATCCCCCAGTAAATAAATTGCCTCTAACTGATCGTTTATGGAGGACTATGACAAGGCTAAGTTTCTTAAATCTTTCAAATGTGGCTTTATATCAACGATTAAAATAATTTTGCCTGCTTATGGTGGAATATGACACTCTATGCAGGTTTTCTAAATACGGAGGGGGTGGGATCAGCTTTTATCCCAAATGAGAAGCTATGAGAAGGGATGAGAACAATTTCTGAGTTCGACTTTGATTTCCCCTACCATTTCCCCTACCAAAATGATGAAAAAATATGAGAACGAATGAAAAAGTATGAGAAGGCTAAGTTAAGTTTAATTCTTGATATATCTTCTATTTGGAGCTTTAAAATAATTTTGAGAACATATGAGAAGTTATGAGAGCCTCTGAGAATATGTCTTGGTACGGAGGGGGTGGGATTCGAACCCACGGTGCCCTTGCAGACACGCTAGTTTTCAAGACTAGAGCCTTAAACCACTCGACCACCCCTCCAACGGGTTCTTCAGTTTTATTGAACCTACAAACTATAACATAAGAAATTAGTCACAGTCTATAAATTCAAAGATTTAAAAATTATTTCAAGAAACTAGTTTGAGATAGTAATTATTATTAATAATGATGAGTTAAATCGTTATAAAAGTACATTATTAGTCGTATTTAGTTCGCAAATTTAGTCCATAAAAAAATCTAGTCTGCTTTTAAATAAATAAATAAATAAATCACCCAAAGTTGACATTTTGTTGAAATAAACCAAATAAGTTATTCCCAACTATGGCAGCGATTATTAAAACGAAGGCAACTATGGCGAAAAGAGCACTTACATCTTTTATGTCATAAGGTGCTTTAAATAAAGGTTTCTGGTCTGCCATAGTTATCGAATATATAAATGCAATTAAATCATAGTAGTTTAATACTTCTTAGAAGTATTAAGTGATTTTTTTAGATTAAGTATGGACAAAAAAAAGCCACTTCTAGTGGCTTTTTTAATTGGATAAATGAACTAGCTTGTGTAAGCTTTTCCTCTATAAGTTAGTTCATTGTGCTGCTTTTTAGCTGCTTCTTTGTTCTGGACGTATTTTTGCCCTCTGTAAATTAGAGTCATTTTTAAGCTTCTGTTTCGCTTAAGTCCCCGTTCCATGGCTTAAGTCGATTTGCGGCTTGCTTTACGCAAGTTGAACGTTTTGGTAGCGGTTGCTACAATTTAATAGTAACATTTAAGAAAATAATTTGTCTAGGTCTTTAATAAATAAACTTAATACTTCCATAATAAAATATGCTCCTACTAAACAAATTTGTGTTTTTCTTTATGTAGTTTCTTGCAGGTTACATTTTGTTCGTTTTTGAGAAGTATTTTTTATTTAATGAACTTTTAAATGTAAAATTCTTAAGATTATAAAATTTGTTTTATGTTTTCTAGAAGCAAAAAACCTACAGTAAAAAAATCTGCAATAGTTGAAGAGACTCCATTATTTGCTCAATTATTACCATTCGCAAATAGAATGAATGATAAGGTTCAATTGGTAAATGCTTTGGCTTTTACTTTTATAATGGGATTCTCAATTTTTGGAATTGCTCTATGGAAACTATCAGGGCTGACCTAATTATTTAATTTTTGCCAAGCATCAATTTTTGATTGTTTGTTTTCAATTATGGTTATTAACCATCTAGAGGCTAGCACTCTTGATATTGATCTATTTTTTAGAAATCTACATATATAAATGTGTAGATTTTTTTCGTTTTTGGAGTTGAATTTTTCCTCAAAATCTAAGATATCCTCTTCTGATGTTCTTTTTCTTAGCTCATCCACTAATGCGTGACTAGAGGAATCATTAAAAAAGTTTCCAATATTTAAGCTTAATGTCATAAATAATTTATGTCCCTATTTAAGAGGTAGCCATAAATTAAATTTTTAAAAACTAATTTATATTTTTTATTTACAAATAATTCAAAATTTAATCTTTTGGTTTAGCCAGAGGAAGTAGGCACTTATCTGAATCACACCCTGCTGGTCCTGCTTCAGATAGTTCTCCAACATCATATTTATTAAGAGCGTCAAAGAAATCGTTATTGACTTTCCTCTCTATTACTTTATTCTGCAATGATATATATTCCTCTTTACTTATTGGTTCAAAGGGTAATCTCGGGAAAGTAGCGTTAGCACTAAATCTAGCAAGCAATGCTGCTGAAATATATCCCTCATTATTTTCTATTGCATTATGAATAGCCTTAGCTAAATCCTCGATTTCATTTTCTCTAAATTCTACGGTTGCAGAGGTATTATGCTCTGTGTAAAATTTCTGCACTTGCATGTAAAAATCAAATTGAGCTAATGCTGAGAAATTATTGATGTCTATTTGGTCTGCGCCGTCTATATTTGCCCAACTAACTTCTGTAGGGATTTCAACTAACCATTCTGTACATCTCGGATCAAATGGATTATCGAGCAAGCAACCATTTTCATCTTTATCAGATTGAGATGGAACAACTGAGTAACCATAATCCATGCAAGCTAAAGCGATTGGGTCATTTTTTCTGAAAGTTATTCTTCTTATGAATCTTTGAGCCTTTGGAGGATGCCAACCTGGAGCTGCTCCAGTAAGAAGACTTTTAGTTCCAGCTGGCTGAACTGTTGTGCATCTATTTGGTCTCCTTAGATTATGCTTATCACAATATTCCCAAACAGTTTCCTTTACTATTTTTCTCCAAGAATCTAAGAATTTAGCTTCCTTTTCTTTGAAGGCCTTCCCTTCTTCGCTATTTGGCCTTCCTGCTTCCCACCATTTCAACCATGGCGTCCCGAAGGCATGGACACAAAAATCAAATAATCCAGTGAAACTTACTCCTACGATAGGATCATATTCCCTACTTTTTCTGTAACGCTCAACTTCAAACTCATGATTAAGTAAGCATGCTACAGAAAGAGCGGCTGCTTTAAAAGCTTTTTTTTGCTCTTCAAAATTTCCTGGATCAATCTGATTTAAATGAACTTCAGCCAAATTGCAATGGAAATCATTTCCCAAGATCTCTCCACAAGGGTTAAGTCCATATCGGCTCATCCTGTGGTCTAACTCTTCTTCTGAAAAAGGACCATAACTACTATTTATCCAATTTCTCGCTTCATCCTTGCCTTGTTCTGAGTAGATTTCAATAAATTCCTTTCTCAATTCATCATCTTTGAGAATATCTGCATTTGACCTTGCGATTGCTTCTGGTGCAAATTGAATGGCTCCCTCACCTGAATGGAATTGTTTTGTTACTGCATCCAAAACAGTTTGGTAAGTGGGTTTTGTATGGTAAACCCTAGTATGATTGGCCATTCTGAGGGCATCTTTTTCAGGATCTATTCTCCAATTACCATTCTCATCTTGACTCCATAAATTTTCTTTTGCTGATGCGGCTTCCTTATCATCTGAAGCAAATTGTCTCATTCCAGCACTTCTTCTTATATTCCCAGCAACTATGGTTACTGCAGCTTCATCAATTAATAAACAACACTCTACTGTACTTAATTTCCTACCAATTGCCTTTCCAAGAAGTGATGCGACTCTAGAGTAAAGATCTTTCAATTTGATTGGATTTGCCATACCACCAAAACCTTTTAATGATTCTCCCGCAGGCCTAATATCTTCCAAATCAATATAAATATCAATTTCTCTTTCAAGACTCTCGTTACTTGATGCCTCAAGAAGATATTTATAGCTATCTACCCATCCTCTTCTGCTATCTCCAACTTTGATATGAAGATCTTTTCCTTTAATTTCTAATGATGACTTTTCTTCTCTTTGATCTTTAGGAGTTATTCCAACTTCACTGACTGATTTAATGTTTATTTTGTTAATTACCGTAGGTAGATTATTTATAAAATGAGGCTCAATTATTGCACCTGTTCCACATCCCATCATTGCTAAGTCCATCATTAATGCGAAGGCTTCCCAATCAATTAAGTTTGTTGAGGTACAGTTGTATGCTCCTGAGAAATTTTGGTTCTTATTAATCCAAGGGGTTCCGCCTATCCATAACCATCTTCCTGAAGGTTGAGCTTTTTGGTTACTTTGCATCTCTCTCATTAGGATTAATTCTTCTTCAGAAAGTTTTCCTAATTCTTTTAATCCCGATAAATTCCTTTCGCCTACTTCGCTCCAGTTTTCCCTTTTGCCAGATGAAGTTTTTCTACTATAAGATCTGAAAAAAACTGGGTAAGCAGCTGGCGCAGTCTTTGGAAAATCATCTTTTTTAAGATTATTGGAATTGCTCTCTGAAGAAGCTTTATTTGGTGCAACAGTCACGATAAAAAAAAAACGTATGTAAGTAACCCGTACTGGAAGAATAACTCTACCTGTGGCGTCTGCAACTATTCTTACCACTATTTAACGGTTTGTGTAGAATTATGTTTAATATGAAATCTTTGTTTCAAGAAAGGATATGGAAAGAGTCCCCGAACCTGAATTAATGGAAGAAAAAGAGCAGGTCATTTCTTATGACGAAGCTGATTTTTCAGAAGGGGAAGTTAATCTAATTAATCAAATAAATCAATATCTTTTGAAAAAAAATATTTCTTTAGGTGAAAAAGATTTAATAGTTGATTTAGGATGTGGCCCAGGAAATATTTCTGAGAAGTTAGCAATAAAATGGCCTAATACTGCAGTCGTAGGAATAGATGGTTCTAAAGAGATGATTTTGAGAGCAGAATATAATAAAAGTATTTCTAATAATCAAAAAAAATTAAAAAATTTACGCTACATTTGTTCTGATATCAAAGACATTAAATCAAATAATTTTTTATTTAAAAAAAGAATTAGTTTACTTGTAAGCAACAGTTTGATTCATCACATTACCAATCTTGAAGATTTCTTCAACACAATAAGAATTTTATCTAGTAGTATTACTGTAAATTTTCACAAGGACTTAAAAAGGCCATTAGATGAAAAGTCTGCTTTAGAACTCAAAGCACAATGTTCAATCAAATATAATGAGATTTTAACTAAAGATTATTATGCCTCTTTAAGAGCTTCTTATACTTTTAAAGAGTTAAAAAATTTCATCTCAGAGAATGATCTATCCTCTTTAGATGTGTTTGAGGAAGGTGAAAATTATTTAATAGTCTATGGTAATGTTTAAGTACTAAGTGAAAGGCCCTTATATTATATAAATGAGCTTAGGTACTAAAATTCTAAATAATAAAGAAATACTGGATGCGGTAAATAAAAGAAGAAATTTTGCTATTATTTCGCATCCAGATGCTGGGAAAACGACTCTTACCGAGAAGCTTCTTTTGTATGGAGGTGCCATTCAACAGGCAGGAGCAGTAAAAGCTAGGGGTAATCAGAGAAAAGCTACCTCAGACTGGATGGAACTTGAGAAACAAAGAGGTATTTCTATTACATCAACTGTATTGCAATTTGAATATGAAAGATCTGTAATTAATCTATTAGATACACCAGGACACCAAGATTTCTCCGAAGATACTTACAGAACATTAGCTGCTGCTGATAATGCAGTTATGTTGGAAGATGCTGCTAAAGGACTAGAACCTCAAACTAGAAAATTGTTTGAAGTTTGCAAGATGCGAAAAATACCGATATTTACTTTCATAAATAAAATGGATAGACCAGGAAGAGAGCCATTTTCTTTACTTGATGAAATTGAATCAGAACTTGGATTAAATACCCTACCTATAAACTGGCCAATTGGGAGTGGCGAGGAATTTAGAGGGGTTATTGATAGATTTTCGAGAGAGGTGATTTTATTTGATAAAGCAGTGAGAGGGAAACAATCGAATGAGAAAAGATTAAGTCTTGAAGATAAAGAGCTATCAAAATATGTAGAGAGAGATTTACTTGAAAACTCACTAGAAGAATTGGAGGTTCTTGATGAGGCAGGATCTAAATTTGAAAAAGAAAAAGTTTTTAATGGCTCTTTAACTCCAGTTTTCTTTGGATCTGCCATGACTAATTTTGGCGTAAGGCCATTTTTAGATAGTTTTTTAAAAATGGCACAAAAACCAACTTCAAGAAATAGTAATAAAGGGGATATTGAACCTGCAAGCGATGAATTTAGTGGGTTTGTTTTTAAGCTTCAGGCAAATATGGATCCAAAGCACAGAGATAGGGTTGCTTTTATAAGAGTTTGTAGTGGCAAATTTGAAAAGGATATGTCAGTTAAACATTCCAGAACTGGGAAAACAATTAGATTATCAAGACCACAAAAAATATTTGGGCAAGATAGAGAAGTAGTTGATGATGCCTATCCTGGAGATGTTATTGGTTTAAATAATCCAGGGATGTTTTCTATTGGAGATACTCTTTATACGGGTGCTCATCTAGAATATGAGGGCATACCATCCTTTAGTCCTGAAATATTCAGCTGGCTAAGAAATCCAAATCCCTCAGCATTTAAAAACTTTAGAAAGGGTGTTAATGAACTTCGAGAAGAAGGAGCTGTTCAGATTCTTTATGATTTTGATGAGAGTAAAAGAGACCCTATACTCGCAGCCGTTGGTCAATTGCAGCTGGAGGTAGTTACTCACAGATTAAAAAGTGAATATGGTGTAGATGCAAATCTTGAAGCAATGCCATATCAATTGGCTAGATGGATTTCTGATGGATGGCCAGCTATTGAAAAACTAGGCAGAATATTCAACTGTAAAATAGTTAAAGATTGTTGGAATAGGCCAGTTATTCTTTTCAAAAATGAGTGGAATTTAAATCAGTTTGTTGAAGACAATAATCAATTAAATTTAAACAAAGTTGCACCCGTTGTTAGTGGAGTCGAACCAATTGTTTTATAAAGTCTTAATGGATTATAAAATTAGTTAATCTGTTAGTATTGGTAAAAAATTTTGGATTCAAACAGTAATAAAAATAATAACGAAAAATCACCTTATGAAATATTAGGTGTAAAAGAAGGTGCTGCTTTTGAGGATATTCAGAAGGCTAGAGATATTAAAGTTAAAGAGGCTGGTGAAGACTTAATTTTAAAAGCGAAAATAGAATCTTCCTTTGATCAATTACTCATGGGTAGTTTGAAAGCCAGGCAATCAGGAAATGTAAGCTATGAAGCTGTGAGTGCCTCAAAAAAAGAAAAACAAATCAATCAATTTACCAATAATAACTTCCCACTTCTTTCTAAGATAAAAAATTTAAATAATAACTCTAACAATTCAAGTCAGTATAGTTTGCCAAAAATAACTACCCCCTCATTTGATAATCTTTCAATAAAAATATCTGTTGGGCTATTATTTTTAATTTTGTTATTTATCAGTCCAGACTCTAATAATAGACTTTTACTCTCTATCTCAACATTAATACTTACCTATACTCAAATTAAATCAGGGAAAAGATTTATAGGTTCTCTGGGTTGGAGTGTTACCTTTCTCTCGATAGGATTAATATTTGGGGGATTGCTGGAAAATAATTCTTTCATTCAGGAAGTATCCAACAACTCTTTATCAATACAAAAAATTCAAAGTATTCCTGCCATGGTTATTTTATGGTTAGGCGTAATTTTTTTATGATTGATTTTCTATCATAGATTTAATTTCTTCATAGTTTATAAGATATTTATTTTTACAAAATTCACAAACCAACTCTGCTTTGCCATCTTTCTTGAGGATGTCCTCTAACTCGCTCTTATCAAGCATTTTCATCGCATTTAAACTTCTTTGTTTGGAACACTTGCATTTAAAACTCACTTCTTGAGAACGAGCTTTTTCAGAGATTGATTTATCGTCAATATCGGGAAATATATTTCTAATTAACTCAAGAAGATTATCTTTTGACTTAAATAGATCTTCGCTGAAAGAATTAATTTCTTTGCATCTTTCTTCAAGTAGTGAGACTAGCAGAGGGTCAGTATCTTTTTTAGGTAATACTTGAGCTAATAAGCCACCACTACAAATAACACTTTTATTTTGAATTTTTTCTCCAATAAATACAGCAGAGGGAGTTTGCTCTGAATGATATAAATATGAAGCTAAGTCTTCAGCAATATTCCCATTTACTAATTCAACAGTGCTTGTAAAGGGTTCTCCAAATCCACTATCTCTAATTACATTTAAATATCCTGTACCTAATGCTTTTGTAAAATCAAAAGAATATTTATTATTATCTATTTTGACTAGGTCCAATTCTAAATTAGGATTCCCTACATAACCCCTAACTTTCCCGTCTCTACCTGCATCAACTAGTAATCCCTTTAAAGGTCCGTCAGATCTAACTCTTAAAGTGACTCTTCCATGCATTATTTTCATTGAGCTTGCTAAAAGCAGTGAAGCACTAAATGCTCTGCCTAAGATACAGGTGGTTAAGTAAGAAAGGCCGTGTCTTTTTTTTGCTTCTAAAGAAGATTCTGTTGTTAAGACCGCAACTAATCTTATTCCTCCATTGGCTGCAGTAGCCCGAACTATCCTATCCTGCATGATTTTCTTTCATAAAACTTTTGATTTTCCCTTTTTCCAAGGATAATATCCTAGAAGGAATTCCCTCAAATAATGCAGGTTCATGAGTAACAATAATAATTGTATTTTTATTTTTTAAATCAAGAATTAAATTCTTCACATCATTTCTCATTAAATAGTCTAATCCAGCAGTTGGTTCATCAAGTAAAAGAATTGAGGGGTTTCTAAGTAGTTGAACTGCTACAGCTAACCGCCTTTGTTGTCCGCCACTTAGCTGTTCTGGTGGTTGAGTCAGATTAATTTTTTTCAAACCAACTTTATTTAAAACTATTTCTATATTTTTTTCTCTTAAAGATTTATGGCCTATTTTTAATTCTTTACCAATGGTTGTACCTATAAAGTATCTTTCAGGAAATTGGAATACTACTCCACAAAACCATCTTCTTTGCCTAGAAGACAAAATTTTATTCTTCCAAGTAATTTTTCCCTTTTGCGGATTTGTTAATCCGCTTATTATTTCTAGTAGTGTTGTTTTCCCAGAACCACTATTGCCGCAAATTAAAATAATTTCATTTTCATGAACTTTTAAATTTAAATTGTCTATTATTTTTCTTTCACCAGTTTGGGGTTGATAAGATATTTCTTTTAAGTCAAGCATTATTAATTAAGTTATAGGTATAAATTTTAATCTAGTAATAACTTACTTATAATAGCTGTAGATCTAAAAAGTTATTAGTCAATATGAATATTATTTTTAGGGAAGTTGATCCTTTTAATTGTTGGATATGGATCAGGTTTTCGGAATCGCCTACTCAAGACGAAAAAAATTATTTAGATGGTGTTTTTGATAGTTGGTACGTTTTAGGAAGGTTAGGTGGATTTAATTCTGAAAATTTGCAAACTCATGAAGAGGGTTCCGATCTAAGTTGGATGTCCTACGATAACGATCAAAAAAATGCATCTCTTCCAGCCTTAATGCATAATTTAGGAATTATGGAATATCAAAATATTTGGGGAAGATGTTGGGTCGATTTTGGAACTTCAGACTCCATTTCAATAGATATATTAATTAATTCTTTAAATGAGATATCAAATAATTATGTAAAAATTGAAGAGTTAATTATTGGGGGTGAAAATAATGATTGGGCAATTGAAGAACATGAAGATTTGGTTTTCAAAGATTAAGTGTTTTAGATGGAAGACCTAACAAGATTAATTATTTCCCATGAAAGAATTGAAAATATTAAGAACAATAATTTAGAACTTTCTAAAGAAGAGGCTCATTATTTAAATAAAGTAATGAGGATAAAAAATGGTAAAGAAATATTTATAACTAATGGAGAGGGTTCATTATGGAAAGCTATAAAAGTTCAAAATGATTGTTTAGAAATAATTAAATTAAAAAAACCTTACTTATTTCAAGAACAAGAAATTTACTTATTAGGAATAGCTGTTGTTATACCAAAAAGTGGTTTTGAGGATATTTTAAAAATGTGTACTGAAATAGGAATCGATTATATACAGCCATTATTTTCAGAAAGACAGGTAAACAAAAATTTAAATTTTTCAAGAAAGCTTTTGAGATGGAATTCAATTATCAAAGAAGCAGTTGAGCAAAGTGAGAGATTATGGAAACCATCTATTTTAAATGGTATGGATATTATTAAATGGCTAAAAAGTAGAGATAATCAAGAAAGAGTTTCAATTTCTATAACGAGAGAAGAAACACCATATGACTTAAATAAATGGTTAAGAAAACAACAAGAATTTGCAAATAAAAAAGGAGGTATATTTTGGAATGTAATTGGCCCTGAAGGGGGTTGGTCCTATAAAGAAATTGATTTTTTTAATAAAAATAATATTACCTTTGTGAAACTTTCCGACACTATCTTAAGAACTTCGACGGCTAGTATTAACGCATCATCAATCCTAAATCAGTGGAGAATTGATTTGAAATTAAAGAATTAGATAAATATGGATTTAATTAGAAATCAATTTTTTATAGGTTTTTGCATTAATTTTATTTTGATTTATATATTTTGTAGGATTCCTTTGATGACGAAAAGTGGTTGGGTAAGTGCAGGCATCTTAGGCACAATTTTGTGGGGATGTTTGTCTTGGCAGGGATGGATTTCAGTTGTAATTTATTTATTATTTGGATCCCTCGTTACCAAAATAGGTTTTAAATTTAAAAAAGCACAAGGAATTGCTGAAAAAAGAGGCGGGAAAAGAGGTCCTGAGAATGTCTGGGGCTCAGCAGCTACAGGATTATTTCTTGCCATTATGACCAAATTTAATGCTGCCAATGTAGTGATGTTTAAAGTAGGTTTTGCTGCAAGTTTTGCTGCAAAGTTGGCGGATACTTTTGGTAGCGAAATTGGGAAAAGATTCGGTAAAGACACATACTTAATTACTTCACTTAAAAAGGTGGATAGGGGAACTGAGGGAGGAATAAGTATAGAAGGAACATTAGCTAGTGTTTTGGGATCAATATTTATGGCTTTTATAATGCTTCTTCTATCAATTATTTCTACAAAATATCATTTTATAGTTGTTGTAGTTTCTGGATTCTTGGCAACACTTTCCGAAAGTATTATTGGTGCTAAATTTCAAAACAAATATAAATTAAGTAATGAGTTGGTAAATGCTATTCAGACAAGTATTGCTTCTGTTTTTGCTATCTTTGCTCTTATTTTATATGCATATTTTTAAATTAATAATATTTGGAAAGACCTAAGATTCCTTCCATTTTGTGAGAATCTCCCAGCTTTTAAGTCTTTGGAAAAGCCAGAAATGACCTTCGGAATTTAGATGAATTCCATCATGCGTAATCCAATTTTTACTCCTTTTATCAGAGTACATTTCTCTAAAAGTAGGAAGAAATGGGACATTCTGATTGAGGCATACTTCCTCCATTCTCCTTTCATAAGAATTACAAAAATCATTTGAGTACCATAGACATCCTGCGAACGGCATTTTGCTTTCGTCAACTGGTGTAAGACCAATAACAAATACATTTGTTTGAGAGTTCATTTCATCAATTAGCCTCTCTAATCCATATTCAAATCCATCTATATCTAATTGATGTCTTCCATTTTTCTGACCAATTGCTGCTGTGTCGTTAAGACCTACATTTAGTATTATTGCTTTAGGTTTATTTCTTCTGGTTTCTCCTCTAGATGACCATTCTTTTTCCCATCTTGATGAAACTTTTTCTATCCCATCTCCCCTAACGCCAAGTTGATAAATAACTGGCCCATTTTGGTTATTGCACCAATCTTTTCTAAGCCTCTCACACCATCCACCACCCTCATTATCTCCCCATCCATAAACTGAGCTATCTCCAATTACAACTAGCTGTTTTGGTAAACTAATCACTATAACCGGAAAAAAATAATTACTTGATTTAACAAATTATTCTTACAAATCAAGTTAAACTATTTTTGATTTTACCATTTATTAATTCGCCAACTATTGCGATGGAGCTATAAGCTATCAAAACTAATGTAACTTCTTGCCATGCGAAGGAACTTAGCGATTCTTGCAATTGCCAACCTAGACCAACACTTCCAGTAACCCCAACAATTGCAGTTTCTCTAATAATAATGTCAGATCTATAAGCGCAATATGCTAAGTAACTTTTTGCTTGTTGAGAAAATAAACCTAATAGCCAACTAGTCTTTTTTGAGATTCCTAGAGATTTCATTGCAATATAATTTCTCTTGTCTTGGCTATCTAGATTTGTAAAAAGTAATTTGCTAGTAATACCAGCGTTGTGGAGACCTAATGTTAAAGATGCTAAAGATACAGAAGGATTATTAAAAGTTAATAGAGTTAAAAGTATTATAGGGGTAGGTATTAAACGTAATAAAAATGCAAAAATTTTTATAAAAATTTTAGAAGTATTGTTGTAAAAAATTCCTATTACTAATGGAGGTAAACTAATTGCGATTCCTGTTGATAAAAGACTTAAAATTATTGTTTCTAATATAAGTTTTAAGAATTCAAATAATCCTAAATCTGAGCTTGATTTAAATAGAGAACTAGCGGAATTAAAATTTTCAAAATTATTGTTAAAAATAAAATAAAGAAAATATGAAAAAGAAAATAAGATTGTTATGAAAAAAACTGAAATAAAAAAAATAGATAGGATTTTATTTGTAGTGTTAAATTTTATTTTTTTGAATATTAATCCAGAAAGAATTATCAAAATTGCTAAGGACCATAAATAAGTCCATAACTCTCTAAAATTCAAAGTTTGGAAAGATAAAAAAATACTGGTACCTATTCCTCCAATCCCAAAAAGTCCTAGAATCACCGTACTTCTTATTGAGCACTCTAATCGATATAAACCAAAGTTTTTAAATGTATTTATTATTGGATTCCATATTAAAGTTAGTAAAGAAGAAAATTTAGGTGCATTTATTTGATTTATAGATTCAAAATTTTTGTAGTCAACAGTTTCTAATTGTTCAGCAAAAACTTTTGAATTTACAGCAATATAAGGTATACATATAGCTATTATTCCTATCGAAAAATTTATTCCATATATTTGCATTAATAGTATTCCCCAAAGCACTTCGTGTATAGATCTAATAATTGTTAGAAAAAATCTTATTATGCGGTAGAAAAAATTTGGAATATTAAAGATTTTATAAAAAATATTTGAGGAGATTATTCCAAAAATTGCTCCAAAAATAATACTTACTAACCAACTAAAAAAACCAATTAAAATAGTTTCATTTAATCGCTTAATTACAGTAATAATAATTTCATTATCGACCTTGGGATTAAATGCAGAAATTAAGAATTCTTGGAATAATTTAAATCCTCCAAAATGAATATTGTTTATTAATTGATACCCTAGAGGTATGCATACCAAAATTGGAAGAAAAGATAATGAGGTATAGTTTAATTTTAATTTGTTCAACTAATTAATATATTTTCTCTAAATGAATCTTCTTTAATTTATTTCTTTTGATATTGAAAAAAATTTTACCATCCCTTATTCCAATAACTTTATCGAAATCGTTCAGCAAATCTAATCTATGTAATGCAACTAATGCCGTCTTTGGCGATTTTTTTGTTTTATTTTTATCTACATTTTCTAGCAGAAGGTTTTTAATTGTTGTTATCAATTTGGGATCTAGATTATTAAAAGGCTCATCTGCAAGTAATATATCTGATTCTTGAATTAATGATCTAGCTATAGCCACCCTTTGTTTTTGCCCCCCAGATAGTTTTCTGATTTTTTTGTCGTAAATAGAGTTATGAAGTCTACATAATTTCATATATTTATGCGCCTTCTTAAAAGAACTTATATTTAGTAAATTTTTAAAAGCGAAATAAAAATTGTTTTCCGCTAGTAGTCCACAATTAACATTTTGTTCTGCAGAGAGATCTTCTATTAATCTTAAATCTTGCCATATAGTTGTTATTTTACTTTTCTGCTTTCTATTTAATTCCTCGAAACTTTCATTGAATAATTTAACCTCACCTTGAGTTGGCTTTATAGTGCCATTAAGTACTGATATAAGTGTAGTTTTTCCTGAACCGCTTTTACCTAAAAGTGCAATTTTTTCCCCAGAATTTATTTTTAAATTTATTTTATTTAGGATCAGATCATTTTTGTATTTATAAGATATATTTTCTAATTCTAAGACAGTATTATTCATCTAATTTTATTTAATTTCCTCCCGATTTCCTCTATATTTTTATATTGTTTTGATTCTGCCTTTATAAATCTTTTTGCATTGAACATATCTAATATCTGTTTATGTGATTTTTGCTTTATATCTAAATTTAGAATTACTGATTTAAGTTCTTTTGTAAACCCTTCCCCGAATCTTTTTTCAAGATCACCTTGAGCTACCCAATGATAGTCAACATATTCTGGTGTGATCCAGAATAATTCTAAATTACTTGTTCTTTTGGGATTATTTTTAAGATTGTTTTCCCAAACCTGTTTATTTAAAGCTCCAGCATCAAATGCCCCACTATTAACTAAAGCTATAGTGGCATCATGACTCCCACTAAAACCTGCTTTTTTTCCTTTAAAATGTTTAATTTCTACCCCAGCTTGATTTAAAAAATATTCTGGCATTAATCTTCCAGAAGTTGAGTTTTCAGAGCCAAAAGTAAATCTTAAATTCTTTAGTTTTTTAAGTCCTTTAATGTTTGAAATTGAGTTAAGTTCTAAATATTTGTTTACTATAAAAACACTTTTAAATTCCTTATCGATATCTCTTTGAGCTATGACAATTGAATTAGGTGTTTGTAATCTTGCTTGAACTCCTGATAAACCTCCAAACCAAACTAAATCTAAATCTTTAGTTCTAAATCCAGTTACTGCTGCAACATAATTAATAACAGGAATGTATTTAACTTCTACATCAAGTTGTTTGGATAATTCTTTTGAAAATAAATTAAATCTTTTGTCCAAAACATCTTGGTTTTGATCAGGTATTGCTCCAACTTTTAAAACTTTGGGATTTGAAAATACAGGTGATGAAAAAACAGAAAATAATAGAGATGAACTTAATAGGAAATTCTTTAAATTCAACATAACTTAGTTAATTCAATAGTATTCAGAGATTGCTTTTTCAAGCCTCTGTAGTCCATCTTTTATTTTAACTTCTGAAGCTGCACAAGATATTCTTATACATTGATCAGCTCCAAAAGCTTTTCCAGGTACAACAACTAATCCGAAATCTTGAAGAACTTTATTGCAGAAATCAACAGAATTAATTGAGGAGTTGGGTAATTTTGGAAATGCGTAAAATGCTCCGTTAGGTTCTTCAATATAAATCCCATTTATATTATTAAGGCCCTCATAGAGAAGTCTTCTTCTTTGATCATAATGGCTATTTATCATTGAGAAAAACTCATTATTAATTTTTAAAGCCTCTAAAGCACCTTTTTGAACAAAAGAGCAAACATTACTTGTACTTTGACTTTGTAATGCTGAGGATGCTTTGATTACATCTTTGGGACCTACTAAATAACCTATCCTCCAGCCAGTCATAGACCATCCTTTCGCAAACCCATTTATTATAAAAATTCTATCTTTTAAGTCATTTGCTAATGAAGATAAACTGTAGTGTTTAAATTCTTTTTTAAGGATTAGTTCGTAAATCTCATCAGAAAGAATATTGATATTTGGATTTTCTCTAGCTAAATCGGCAATTTGTAATAATTCTTCCTTTGACATAACTCTTCCAGTAGGGTTATTAGGAGAATTGATAATTATAAATTTAGTTTTTGAAGAGATTTTAGACTTCAAATCTTCTATATTTATTTTGAATCCATCTTCTGCAGAAGAATTTGTAAAAATTGGCTCCCCACCCGCCAATCTAACCATCTGGGGATAACTTAACCAATATGGAGAAGGAATAATAACTTCGTCTCCAGTATTTAACAATACTTGGAAAAGATTATATATTGCTTGCTTAGCACCATTTGTGACCATTACATTTTCAAATTCATAATTTAAATCGTTTTGAATTTGAAGTTTATTTGCAATTGCTTTTCGGAGATCTAAATTCCCCGCTGCGGGCCCGTACTTTGTAAATCCATCAAATATAGCTTTACTTGTAGCCTCTATAACTTCTTTTGGGGCATCAAAATCAGGTTCACCTGCACTTAAATTGCAAATATCTACTCCTTCTGCAGATAATTGATTTGCTTTAGCACTTATCTGCAATGTAAGAGAAGGCTCAATTGAGAGTGCCCGATCAGATAAATTAACTTGAATCATTGACTTATGACTTTTCAAATATGACTTTTAATAATGACAAATGCATAAATTAAGAATAAATAAAACTATCACACTATGGTTTAATTTAGTTCATTTTCTTAATCTATTTTATTTTCATGTTTTGAGTTCTTAAGATAAAAATATTTAAAGTTTTATTTTCGGTGAAAAGGTTAGTAATTGGGAGAGGAAGTGTATTTGCAGATTTGTTAGTAATTGGTGAGGCACCTGGAGCCCAGGAAGATTTAGAAGGAAAACCTTATGTAGGTAAATCTGGTAAGTTATTAAACGAATTATTAATACAAGCTGGAATTGATTATAAGAGGGATGTTTATTTTTGTAATGTAATTAAATGTCGTCCACCAAATAATAGAAAACCCACTGCTGGAGAAATTAATATTCATAAACCTTGGTTATTACAGCAAATAAAGTTAGTCGATCCAAAATTTATATTACTTACTGGTTCTACTGCTATGAGGGCTATTTTAGAAGTTAAAGATCCTATAAGTAATTTAAGAGGTCAATGGATTAAAAAAGATGGGAGAGAAATTATGGTAATTTTTCATCCATCTTATTTGTTGAGATTTCCTTCAAAAGAAATCAATAAACCTTACCATCTAACTTTGAAAGACCTAGAGAATGTAAGTGGTAAACTATATGCCGTATAATTTAGTGAAATCCTTTTTGAATATCAAGAATTTTAATGTCATTAACTCAATCTAAAGAGGTTAATAGTCTCTCCAAAAGATATTCAACTCATATTGAGAGAAGGATAACTAGAACAGTAATGGTGGGTGATATAGCTATTGGAAGTGATTATCCAGTAAGAGTTCAATCGATGATAAATGAAGATACTATGGATATCGAAAATGCTTACTTAGCTATCAAAAGACTTCATGATGTGGGTTGTGAAATAGTAAGGTTAACTGTCCCTTCCTTAGCACATGCCAAAGCAGTAGGAGATATAAAGGCAAAATTACTGGAAAATAATATCAATACCCCCTTGGTGGCTGATGTTCACCATAATGGTATGAAAATTGCAATGGAAGTTGCAAAACATGTTGATAAAGTAAGAATTAATCCTGGATTGTTTGTTTTTGAAAAATCAGACCCTACAAGAACTGAATATACAGATGAGGAATTTGAAACTATTAAGCAAACAATACTTAAAAGATTCACCCCTTTAGTTGAAGTTTTAAAGGCTGAAAACAAAGCTCTAAGGATTGGAGTTAATCATGGGTCTCTATCTGAGAGGATGCTTTTTACTTATGGAGATACGCCATTAGGAATGACAGAGTCTGCGATGGAGTTCGTCAAAATTTGTGATGAGCTTGATTTTCATAACATAATTATTTCTATGAAAGCTTCTAGAGCTCCGGTCATGATGGCAGCTTACAGAATGATTGCAGATAGGCTTGACTCAGAAGGATATAACTATCCCTTACATTTAGGAGTGACCGAAGCTGGTGATGGTGATTATGGAAGGATTAAAAGTACTGCTGGAATTGGAACACTCTTAGCAGAGGGATTAGGAGATACCATCAGGGTTTCCTTAACAGAAGCTCCAGAAAAGGAAATACCAGTGTGCTATTCAATTTTGCAATCTTTAGGATTAAGAAAAACAATGGTTGAATATATCAGTTGCCCCAGTTGTGGTAGAACACTTTTCAATCTAGAAGAAGTTGTAGATAAAGTTAGGAACGCTACCTCACATTTGACGGGTCTAGATATAGCAATAATGGGATGTATTGTTAATGGGCCAGGAGAAATGGCAGATGCTGATTATGGTTATGTTGGAAAAGGTAAAGGAACTATTGCCTTATATAGAAGAAAAGAAGAGATAAAAAGAGTACCTGAAGATGAGGGTGTTAATGCTTTAATCCAACTTATTAAGGATGATGGGAAGTGGATTGATCCTTAAGGATTTGTCAAATTTTTGAATTATAAATAAATTCTTTTTATAATAAAGAATATCGAATTATTTGAAGATAAGAAAATTGCTTAAAAAAAAATATATATTTCTGTTTGCGACATCCTTTTCTGGGTTATTTTTAAATAATTTTGCAGAGGCAACAGTTTTAAATAATAGTTATAAAGAAGTAATTGATCATGTTTGGCAAATTGTATATAGAGATTTTCTTGATTCAAACGGCAAATTTCAAAAGTCCAATTGGATTAATCTAAGAAAAGAAGTTTTATCAAAAACATATTCAGACAGCAATGAAGCATATGATGCGATTAGAGATATGCTTTCTAATTTAGATGATTCTTATACAAGATTTTTAGAACCTAAGGAATTTAATCAAATGAGAATTGATACTTCTGGCGAATTAACTGGAGTTGGTATCCAAA
>QCBL01000004.1 GCA_003281625.1 Prochlorococcus sp. AG-347-I04 | reverse complement strand
ATAAGATAATTGATGCAGCAATAAGAATAATAAAAGAGGTCGTAACTAATATATTTAATAAATCCTTATCTTTATGTATAAAAGCAGCTAATGAGTATGGCCAAATAATAATAAGCCAAGATCCAAGATAATTAGGATTATTAAATAATCCAGTGACTTCAGTAATCCCATTTAAAGGTCTTTGATACCAAACTATAAGTCCATTTAATGCTTGTATGGGCCCGTGCCAATCTAAAAATGTTTGACCAATAATAGAAATAAAAACTGGTACTGTTCCAGCTAAAAGTAAAAGAGAACTATTCTTTCTGGCTTTTTTGGATTTAAGGTAAGCCTGAAATCCATAGAAAGATAATGTAAAAGGAATCCAATTAAACAAGCCTATATGAGAATTGATATTTATTAATCCTTCATAATTAAAAAAATCATTACTATTAAGAGAGTTATAAATGCTGCTTAAAATTAGAAGTAAAGTCGCTAGAAAAAAAGGTATGTTCCATTTATCATTAAAATAATTTTCGCGTTGGATAAAAAAACCAAGGATAGAGGAAATTATTAAGAGTATTGCTGAGATCGAAAATGCAGAAGGTAGTAAGAATAGTCCGACATAAAAAAGTAATTGACCAATAGATACTTTTGATTTTTCTTTAAATTTTAAAAAATGGAAGAATACGTAGTCCAAAAAGATGATATAAAATTTTAGTAAATAATCGAAGTGGTAGAGCCCTACGCTTCCTGCAGGATTCGAACCTGCGGCCCACTGCTTAGAAGGCAGTTGCTCTATCCAGCTGAGCTAAGGAAGCACCTAGTCATTATATCTGAGAATACAGCGCAAACAATAAATAATAAATATTTTCAAGATATTTATGATCCTAAAGAAAGTTAGATAAATTTAAGATTTTCTAATATATTTAATAAGGGGAACAAAAAAAGGTTTATTTTGGCAAAAAGGCTTTCAGAAAAACAAAAAGAAGAAATTATAAAACTTTTTACTTCTGGAAAAACTACAGAAGAGTTGTCTTCTAAATTTAAATGTACTAATTTGACAATTTGTAGAAATTTAAAAAAAAATCTTGGTGAAATAAAATTTCAAGAATTAATTAATAGAGCCAAGTCAAAGAATAAATATTTTGGAAATCAGACTACAATTAGATCATTAGAGAGCGATGATAACCTAAATAAAAATTCCAGTAATGAAAAATTTGATAACGAGGAAAATTTTATTGCAAATAGGGAAGAAGATTTTTCATCTGCAACTCCTTTCGTTGAAATAACTCCTTTAAATACTGATATAGAAAATGTTCCTCAGAAGGATTTCTCATCAATACCAATATCTGAGATTAAATTCCCCAAGATTGTTTACATGATAGTGGATATAAAACTTGAATTAGAAACTAAATTTTTAAAAAATTATCCTAATTGGCATTTCCTTTCTGAGGAGGAATTAAATAGAAAAACAATTGAAATTTACGATGATTTAAAGATTGCAAAAAGCTTCTGTAGTAAAGAACAAAAAGTAATTAAAGTCCCAAACACTGAAGTATTCAAAATTGTCGCACCTATTTTACTTATAAGAGGAATTTCAAGGATAGTTAATTCTGGAAAATTAATAGCTTTATAAATGTTTCAATTTCTTTCTTTATAATCAAATGATAAAAGACTCGAAGTAACAGATCCACATATAAAGCTAACTCCAATTATAAAACTTGTTGGCAAACTAACTGTTTCAGCTATTAATAAATTAACTTTATTTTTTTGAGAACTATTTTGTATCGCAATCATTAAGATTAAAAATAAAGAAAAATTAAATGCGATCGAAAACAATATTTTTCTAAATAGTAATAACATTATTTGAATTTAATTACTTTAACTTTAATACAAATTATAAATAAATCTCTTTGTTAGATTTTTCTTTTTCGCTAAGTATTTAGAAGCTGCTGATAAGCTTAATCCTGCATTAATCAATTCATTAAGTTCCCTACTTATTTCTAAATTGTCACATTCAGAAATTTTATTAGTATTATTTTCACCTTTAATAACAATTGTAATTTCTCCCATTATTTCCTTCCCCTCAAAAAAAGACAAAACCTCATTAATATTATTGCCAATATGCTCTTCATGAATTTTTGTTAATTCGCGAGATACTTCAATCTCTCTCTCTCCTCCACAAAATTCTTTTAACTCTTTTAATGAATTTATAAGACGATGCGGAGATTCAAAAATAACTGTTGTCTTATCATTTTTACTAATTTCTAAAAGAATTTTTTCTCTCTCGGATTTTTTTTTAGGAAGAAATCCTTCAAACAAAAACCTAGATGATGGGAGACCACTAGATACAAGCGCAGTTAAGGCAGCACATGGTCCTGGGATACAAATAATAGTTATTCCTTTAGACCTGGCATCTTTTATTAGATCTTCTCCAGGGTCACAAATACTTGGCATCCCTGCATCACTTACTAACGCTATAGATTTTCCTGATGAAAGATCCTTTATTATGCTTGGAATTTTTTTAAAAGAGTTATGTTTATTAAAGCTTATTAGATTATTTGTAAATTTAAATTTGCTCAAGATTTTTTTTGTTTGCCTAGTATCTTCGCATGCAATTAGGGAAACATTCTGAAGAATATTTAAAGCTCTTATTGAAATATCATATAAATTACCGATAGGCGTTCCTACAATATATAAAACACTACTCTCAGGTTCTTGATTTCTATGAGAGGATATAGATTTTATATTCATTTAATGATTATGTTACCAGATGGTGTAGAAATTAATAATCTTCTTGAGGATTTGAGAATTTTAAGTTGGGAAGTTGCTGATATCCTTATTTATTATTCCAAAATAATAAAAGATTCAAATGGTAAAAGCAATATTTTAAAAAATGATAATAATGATGATCCTGTAACTAAAGCTGATTTAAAAGTAAATGAGGTAATAATCAAAAGAATAAATGAAAATTATAAGAACATTGATTGGGAAATATTGAGTGAAGAAAATGTTAAATTAAATTCTAATGATTGTAATACTAACGCCGAATGGATTTGGGTGATTGACCCTCTTGATGGAACTAAGGATTTTATACAAGGTACAGGTAATTATGCTATGCACTTAGCACTAAATTATAAGCAAAAAACTTATCTTGGAGTTGTATTAATCCCTGAAAAAGAAGAACTCTACATTACAGATGGGAAAAATTCTTGGTGTGAGAAAAGAGATGGTTCATTTAATAAATTTGATCTATCTACAAATAAGTGTCTACATGAGATGGTTTTGGTAACTAGTAAAAATCATAGAAATGAAATTTTAGAAAATCTGATCCAACAAATTCATGTTAAAGATGTATTAATAATGGGCAGCATTGGATGTAAGATCGCATCTATTGTAAGAGGAGATAGTGATTTATATATATCTTTAAGCCTTCCAAAAAAAACTACACCAAAAGATTGGGATTTTGCTGCACCTGAGGCTATTTTAAAAGCTGCTGGTGGAGCAATAACTAATTTAGATAATGAAGAACTTTCGTATGGTAAATCCAATTTTGAACAAGGAGGGATTATAGTCGCATCAAATAATAGCCTCACTCATAAAAACATCTGTCTAGAGATAAAAGATATAATTAAGAAATACGATTTATATCCTATTTAGTTTTAATTAAGAGGTGCTACTGGAGTTGGAGTGGGTTCTGGGTAAGACATTCCACCATTTTGTGAAACTCCTCTCAAAGTAAGATTAATCCTTCCTCTGCTATCGATTTCACGAACTCTTACTGTTACTTCATCACCTTGCCTTACAACATCTTCAACTCTCTCAACTCTAGCCTCTGACAATTGAGATATGTGGACCATGCCTTCTTTCCCTGGGAGGATTTCGACAAAAGCACCTATAGGGATGATTCTGGTGACAATTCCTGAGAAAATTTCACCTTCATGAACTTTTCGAGTTAATCCCTCTATGATTTTCTGAGCTTCTTCAGCAGCAGCTCCATCGTGAGAAGCTATTGTAACAATTCCCCCATCTTCTATATCTATTTTTGTATTAGTTCTTTCAGTAATTCCTTTGATAGTTCTACCTCCAGGACCAATAACTGTTCCTATAAGCTCAGGATCAATCCTAAAGCTTAAAAGTCGAGGAGCGTGAGGGGAAAGACTTTCTTGAGGCTTATCTATAGCTTCTTGCATCTTTTCTAAAATATGTAATCTTGCAGGACGAGCTTTTTTAATTGCATCAGAGATAATAGCGATAGGCAAACCTGTAATTTTCATATCCATTTGTAAAGCAGTTATACCCTTATCAGTACCAGCAACTTTAAAATCCATATCTCCAAGAAAATCCTCAATACCCTGAATATCTGTAAGTATTCGAACTTCATCGCCTTCTTTTATTAAACCCATTGCGGTACCACCAACAGGAGTTTTTAAGGGAACTCCTGCATCTAATAATGAGAGAGTGCTTCCACAAACAGACGCCATCGAAGTGGACCCATTAGAACTTAAAACTTCGCTAACAACTCTTAAAACGTATGGGAATGTCTCTTTGCCAGGAAGTACAGGAATTAGTGCCCTTTCAGCTAATGCTCCATGGCCGATTTCTCTTCTCCCAGGAGTTCGCATTGGTCTTGTTTCTCCTACTGAATAAGGAGGAAAGTTATAGTGATGTAAATAAGTTTTCTCAGTACTTGGATTAAGATCATCCATTTCCTGAGCATCACTCGGCGTACCCAAAGTAGTTGTAGATAAAACCTGAGTTAAACCTCTTTGAAATAATGCAGAACCATGAACTCTTTTAGGAAGAATTCCTGCGGAAGCTGTTATTTTTCTAACTTCGTCTAGATCTCTACCATCAACTCTTTTGCCATCATTAATAATTTGAGACCTCATTAATTTCTTTGTAAGCTTTTTAAAGTCTGAACTTAATAACTTGTCATTCTCTGAAAGAAGAACTTTCAACTCGTTATCATCTTTCAAAGATTCAATTTTGACCTGAGTCTCAACCTTTATTTTTTCGAGTTCAAGATCTCTCTCCTCTTTTGACTGGTCATATTTCTTTAAAACCAACTCAATCCCTTTTGTACAATTTTTTTCTAAATAAGAGGGTAATGTTTTATCTTCATCAGGGTCCGATGGCTTAACCTGTTTTATTCCTAAATCTTTTAGTAAATCCTCTTGTGATTTAATAAGTTCAGTAACAGCTTCGTATCCAAAATCAATTGCTTCAATAGTGTCTTGCTCAGATAATTGATTAGCCCCTGCCTCGATCATTACAATTCCATCAGGAGTTCCTGCCACGACAATGTCTAGATCACCTTTTTCTATTTCTCTGTAGCTTGGATTTAGAATGAAATCATCTCCTATTAGCCCAACTCTGACAGCGGCCATTGGCCCATAAAAGGGTATTTCACCTAGCAGAGTAGCTATTGAAGATCCTGTGACTGCGAGTACATCAGCGGGCACCCTCTCATCGAGAGAGAGGCATGAAGCAACTATTTGAATTTCGTCTCTCATCCATGAAGGGAAAAGAGGCCTCATTGGTCTGTCAATCAATCTTGAGATTAAAGTCGCTCTTTCTGGGGGACGGCCCTCTCTTCTCATGAAGCCACCTGGGATTCTTCCTGCAGCATATAATTTTTCCTCGTAATCGCATATTAGAGGTAAAAAGTCAGCAACTTCTTTCTTTATTGTTTTTGTAGCCGTAACTAGTAAAGAGGTGTCACCACACTCAATCAATACTGATCCATTTGCTTGAGGAGCATATAGTCCTGTAGTTAGTCGTATCTCTCGTCCGTCAAACGTGATCGACTTATTTTGTCCTTCCACTTTTTAAATTATAATCTATACATAATTCATTCTTACATTTTATAGGGACATATTGAGTAAATTATTTAAATAAGCTGTAAATTTTATAAAAATAGAGAAGGAAAATAAGTTTTATTCTTGAAATGTCATTTATTTTATCTGCATTTTGTAAAACCTAATGATTAATATCAATAAATTTAATTTTTTACCAACTAGATTTTACAACTCCAGGAAGTTCACCATTATGAGCTCTTTGCCTTAATTGATTTCTGCATAAACCAAAATCTCTATAAACTCCTCTTGGTTTGCCAGTTGCCCAACATCTATTTCTAACCCGGTTAGGAGCTGAGTTTCTTGGTAGGCCTTGAATCTTTCTATGTATTTCTAGTCTTTCCATGGGATCTTTAGCAGCCTTAAATTCCTCTAATAATGATTTCCTTTTTGCAGCATATTTGTTCACAAGCTTTTTGCGTTTTACCTCTCTAGCAATCATGGACTTTTTAGCCATCTAATAATAATTTTTTAACTATCCTTTATATTAACAGCTTACCTATCGATTTTTGGAATATATTTATTGGTTTAATAATCTTTGTACGATTAAAAGCTGACTTGTATCTCTAATAATAAGAAGTACGCTTAATCCAACTAAGAGGAAAAAACTTGATTGCGTTACAGCCATTTGTATCTTTACTGGAACAGGTTTACCTCTGAATCCTTCAATCAAAGTAAAAACAAGTTGCCCCCCATCTAGTAGTGGTAAGGGTAAAGAATTGAGAACTGCTAAATTTATAGAAATTAGTGCGGCAAATAATAATATCCCTGTTCCTCCTTGTTGAGATAGTTGTGCCCCGATTTCGACGATTTTTACTGGCCCACTTAATTGTTGAGCTGTTGAGGAGAAATTTGTAATTAACCCTTTATAACCTTGAATTGTTTTTACCAAAAGTGATGAAAACTCATTATTAGTGTATTTAAAAAGATCAAATATGTTTTTTGTTTTTTTTGTTTCTTTTCTTATATTAGGTTGTAATTGAGCTCCTATTGTTCCCTTGCCATCTATATTTTCTGGTACCAATGTTAAATCTTTAAGAACTCCATCTCTTTCAATTGTTATCGATATTGGGTTTTCTGATGAATGCTGGATCTCTTTTACTAAAGAAGAAACTGCTTGATCACCAACTCCCAAAGGACTGCTTTCAATTTTTAATATTTTATCCCCTGCTTGTAATCCAGCAAGAGAAGCAGCCTTCTCAGGCTGAGTTGCCAAAACTAAAATACCAGGCTCTGGATCAAATGGAATCCCAACTGTAGTGACATTTACTATTAAGATAGTATAGGCAAGAATCAAGTTAGCAAATACCCCAGCAGATATAACAATTACTCTTTGTATAACGGGCCTATTTTTTAAAAGATTTGGATCTTTAGGGTCAATATTATTTATTTCTTCATCAGGGAAGGAAACAAACCCTCCTAAGGGAAAGGCTCTAAGTGAATAGGTTATATCTTTATATCTTTTCTGAATTATTGATGGTCCAAAACCAATTGAAAATCCGTCAACATAGATTCCTTGCAAAATTGCTGCAAGAAAATGTCCCATCTCATGAAA
The DNA here is from genome assembly GCA_003281625.1 of Prochlorococcus sp. AG-347-I04. GTDB lineage: Bacteria > Cyanobacteriota > Cyanobacteriia > PCC-6307 > Cyanobiaceae > Prochlorococcus_A. The sequence continues at coordinate 82,074 of QCBL01000004.1, read as the reverse complement.
AAATATCAGAAATCCCAGAACTGTTATTGAGGTTAAAACGTTCATTTATTTATATTAAGCAGTTTTTAAAAAATTTGATCCAAAATATGGAACTAGAGCATCAGGAATTTTTACGCTCCCATCTGTTTGTTGGCCATTTTCAAGAATAGCAGCCATGGTTCTTCCAATCGCAAGTCCACTACCATTTAAGGTATGCAGATATATATTTTTTTTATCAATTTTTGTTCTAATTGATGATCTGCGGGCTTGGAAGTCTGAACAGTTGCTGCAACTTGAAATTTCCCTATAACATTTACTACTTGGTAGCCAAACTTCGAGATCAAAAGTTCTGCTAGAAGAAAAACCTAAGTCTCCAGTACAAATATCAACTAATCTATAAGGTAGATTGAGTTTTTTTAAAATGCTTTCTGCATCTAAAGTGATCTTTTTATGAGCTTCTATAGATTTACTTGGATCACAAAACCAATACAGCTCAACTTTATTAAATTGATGAAGTCTTATTAAACCTTTAGTATCCCTTCCATAACTTCCAGCCTCTCTCCTAAAACATGGGCTATATGCAACATATTTAATGGGCAGATGCTTGGGATCAATTATCTCATTTCTATGAAAAGCAGTTAGTGGAACTTCAGCCGTAGGAGAAAGCCAAAGGTCGTCATTGGAACACTTAAAACTTTCATTTGAAAATTTAGGCAATTGGCCAGATCCTGTAAGACTTTCTGAATTCACTAAGGCTGGAGGCATTAATTCTAAATAACCATTTTGAGTATGCATATCGAGCATAAAATTTATTAATGCCCTCTCTAATCTGGCCCCATTACCAATAAGTGTAATAAAACGACTTTTTGATATTTTAGTTGATTTTATAGAGTCAAAAAGATTAAGACTTTCGCCTATTTCCCAATGAGATTTAAGATTCTCTGTCACTAGAGGATCTCCCCAAGTTTTTACTTGGACATTATGACTTTCATCTTTACCAATAGGAGCATCTTTGCTGGGCAAATTAGGCAAATTACAAATTTCATTATGTATTGTTTTATCTAATGTTCTTTTTTTTTCTTCAAATTCAGAAATTTTGGTTCTGTATTCATTTCCTTTTTTCTTTAAATTATTTAGTTCTGGAGAATCATTGTTTTTAGATTTGCTTATTTCTTGACCAATCAATTTGCTTAACTTTTTGCTCTCAGATTGGAAACTAGATATTTCTATATCTATTTCTTTTTTTTGAAGAGTTAATTCTTGTATATGGGAAATATTAAAAACTTTACCTCTAAGGGATAAACTTTCTTCAATAGAAGTTGGATTTTCTCTTATTAATTTTTGGTCTAACACTATTTTTTTTTATACCTTAATTAAAATAGTTAATTTAAATTCATTATTAGGGATTTTTGACTAAAAATTAACTAAATTAATGATTCCTAACTTACGGAATTTTTAAACAAAATTTCTTAGTTATGATGCAGATCGAGCTCGTCCTGTAGATGACCATTCTTTTAATAAATTAATTTGCTCTTTAGCTGTTCTGGATAAGGGGACTAATTCAGAAACTGCCTTTATTAAATCTTTCTCCATAAGTTCTCTATTTTCAGAGAATGAAATATGCATTCCTTCTATTACTGCTTGTTCAAGTTCTGCGCCTGAGAATCCATCAGTTCTGTCTATGACAGTAGAGAGGGGAAAACTATAATTTGGTCTTCTTTTTTTTAAGTGCAAATCCAGAATACTTAATCTTTCTTGGGCATTTGGTAAATCAAGAAAAAATATCTCATCAAACCTACCTTTCCTTAATAATTCAGCGGGAAGCTTATCTATAGCATTAGCGGTAGCAATGACAAATACGGCGGATTCTTTTTCAGACATCCAAGTAAGCAAACTTGCTAAAACCCTCTGACTTGTCCCTCCATCACTTCTGGCATCGCCACCAAAGCCCTTATCAATTTCATCAATCCAAAGGATACAAGGAGACATGGCTTCAGCTCTTAATATTGTTTCTCTTGTTCTGGCCTCGCTTGAACCAACAAGGCTAGAAAATAGTCTTCCAACATCTAATCTAAGCAGCGGCATTGACCAACTCTTAGAAATTGATTTTGCTGTAAGCGATTTACCTGTCCCTTGCGCTCCAACAAGTAAGACTCCCTTAGGAATAGGTAGCCCATAGTCTCTAGCTTCTTTAGAAAAAGCCCTATATCTTTGATTAAGCCAAACTTTTAAAACATTTAAACCACCAATATCATCTTGACTTGATTTAGCTTCGAAAAATTCTAAAATTTCACTTCTTGCGATCACTTGTTTTTTCTCTTCAAGAATATCTTTAATATCTTCTTTACTTATTTTCCCTCTTTGAGCAAGAGCCTTTGCTGTGACCTGCTTTACTTTTATTTCGGTAAGTCCACTTGAAGCTATAGAAAGTTCGTTTAAGTCTTGTTCTTCAAGATTTGAATTAGTATTGATAGCAATTTTTTTTATTAGATTTTTTAATTCTCTTTGATCAGGTAAAGGTAAATTTACAATGGCCATTAATTCATCTAGTTCTTCTGATGATGGAAATAAATGAGAACTAATAATTAAATTATGATTAGTTTTTTTAAGCGTTGAGGATAGTTCTTTAATAGTTCTATTGATAGATGGATCATCATAAAATTTATGAAAATCTTTAACTAATAAAACTGTTGAAACTTCAGAATTTAGTTCTTTAAGCCAATTGAGTACACCTAACGGATTGTTAGAAAATTTACCTTCTTCATTTATTAATCCTTTTAAACCGCTAACACAATCCCAGGAAACGAACCTTTTTATATTTAGCCTTTCACAAGAAAAATTAACTAATTTTTCTAATCTTTCCTCTTCTTTAGTCCTAATCCAAATTAATGAGGTCCTTGATTTTATGAGTAATTCTAAATTTCTACACCAAGAATTCATTACTTAAGATTAAGACTATTTTTTACTGTTAGGTTCGAAAGGTAATCTTTTATCTGAGATAGTTGAAGCAGAAGTTGTTATTACTTCATTTTTTGTTAATAATTGTTGATCCAAAATTTTCTGTAAATTCTCAGGAAGAGCTTCTTTATTAAGCAGAAAAGTTTGAAATGCCTGAAAAATATTAGCGACAACCATGTAGAGTAAGACTCCAGCTGGCAGTGGGAAAAACAGAAACATTCCAGTTATCATGACTGGTGTAATTTTATTTGCTGTTGATTGCTGTGGATTCGCAGGCATGCCCTGACTTGATAAAACTTGCGAGAGAAGTAAAGTTAATCCAAAGGCACCAACTAATGCGGCAATATCCCAATTAATTGCTCCATCTACATAGAAACCAACTTGTCCAAGAGCTTTAATGAATAAAAATCCACTTTTAGCAGCCAAACCAGGGATTTTGGCCTCGATTGTTGCATCGCCCGGTTTAATTGCTGTTACTGTACCGTCTTGGGAAACTTTAAGATTTTCGGATCCTTTAGAGACCTTCCAAGTGGGGAGGAATTTAGATCCGTTATCGTATTTAGATAAAACATCCGAATAGCTATTGCCATTTGTTGTTTGTAGATTAACTTTTATGGATTCTTCTGTTCCCAATTTTGTTCCACTGGGAATCGTTGCGATAACAGGAAAATGTGATTTTTCTGTAATAAATATAGAGTGTCGTGGGGATTTGTAAGGTTTTGGATCAATGGCTGCTACTTGATCCTGTGGTACGACCTTGAGATTTATGTTGTAGGGGACATCAGCGAATGGAGAGCCTCTTAGGGTTGCAAACAATGCGAATAGAACAGGCATTTGTACAATTAAGGGAAGGCAACCTGCGAGAGGACTTCCAAACTCATTCATTAATTTTCCAAGCTCTTCTTGCTGTTTCTTTGGATCACCTGAAAACTTAGATTTTATTTCTGCTTGCCTTTTTTGCATCACTGGTTGGGCAATCTTCATCCGCCTTGCGCTTCTAATGGAACCAGCGCTTAAAGGGAAAAGTGCAATTCTGATTACGACTGTCAAGGCAACAATCGCTAATCCATAACTAGGAACTAAACCGTAGAAAAAATCTAGAATCGGGATAAGTAGTTTTTCAGAAATGAACCCTATCACGATATTAAAGAGAGTGTAATTTGGATAGACATTTTATTTTACAGGAAAATAAGATTTTTGTAATTAATTTATTTGGGATTTAGTCGCAAATCCTTTTACTTCGTTGAGATTTGGGATTTGTGATCTTTTATATATATTTTCTTCAATAAATTTTTGCTTTTCCCTGAATAAAGGTAATGATTTCATTTCAACCTTTGATCCATCGTTAAGAATAAGAACCATATCTCCATACGAACCGAATCCTCTTGGAATAGATCTGATTTCTTCAATGTTACTTAATGAGACTTGAGTTTTATTTTTACCAAACCAACCGCCATCTATAGTAATTCTTTTGTTTGTAATTTTATATCTCAACCACAATGCTCTAACTATTGCGGCAAAGGTAAATGGCAAACCAAGTATAGTTATCCCCGCTAATAGATTTATCATTAAATCACTTTTAGCAGGACCACCTTCATAAAAGGTTTCTTCATTCATGTTAATCATTTGATTAGACGAGATTTGAACATTAATTTTTGAAATTCCTCCAAAAGTATACTTTTATCATTGCAGAAATCTCCAAATTTAAGGTTAACAAGTAACCAATAAGGTTTGTGGTTATTAATTTTTTGAATGTTTGTTAATAACCACTCTTGCAGCATTCTTCTTAATTTATTTCTTTCTACAGCTTTTTTTGAAACTTTTTTACTAATAGCAATTGCAACCCTAAATTTGTTTGAGGGATTTATGAATTTATGGGTTAAGAGAATATCTGGATTGGATTTTGCAACTTTAAATGTCATTAATTTCCCGTGATATGTTGTGGAATTTTTATGAATGTAATTAAAAGTCCTATGACCTTTTAAACGCATATCCTTAGGTAAGCCCATTTAAATTTGAACTTATACAGCAATTCTTTCTCTACCTTTTTGTCTTCTGCTTTTTATTACTCTTCTACCTGTATGAGAACGCATTCTCACTCTAAAACCAGATACACGTTTTCTTTTTCTTGAAGTTCCGCCAAAAGTTCTTTTAGTCATTTGTTTTATTATCCTTATTTAATTTATCATTTAATCGATCACTATAGTCCAGCTTCCTAAATAATTTGAAAATGATTTTCCTTTGGATTGACCATATGAGTGAAATTGATATAAACCTGATTTTTTGGGATTAAAAATTTTCATGACAACTGCATAATTATCTTTGTTATTTGGAATTGGGCTGTAGGGGTAAATATCTAATGATCGTAAACCTGATTCATCAGTATTAATTTCTATATCAGCTGGAATATCTTCTAAACACTTAGTTCTATTTTCAAAACCGCCTATTCTTACTTTGCAAAAACTAATGTTTTCATTTTTTAAAGTGGATTTAAAAGTTTTAGGAATTGCTAGATTAATTTTTAAAAGATCAGTTCTTCTATCAGATCGCCTCAAGAAAAAATAAATTGTATTCCTAAATTTCCTTTTATTTTCTTTTTGAAACCACTTTAATCTTTTATAACTATCGTCTTGATCCCACTGAAATTCCAACCCCGATTTAGCATCTTGGAGGTTATTAAAAAAAGGAGTTAAAACTAAAATTGTAGGAATAATAAAAAATCTTAAAATTTTAAGACTAAAAATATGTTTCTTTGTGATTTTTAACATTAAGGGAATGGAATTTAAGGTTGAATTCGTGCTATTTAAAATTTAAAGCAGAAAAATAATTTCACTAAGGTTAACATCTATCTGCCCTTAATTTTGCAGCTCCTTTTAAATAAGGGTGCTTTATTGCATAATTTGGTGGCAATAAAACTTGAGCCATTATTCTTATACAAAAATCAACATCATTGGATACGTCCATTTGTTGGCAGTCTAAAAAGGCAACTGAATCAAGTCCATTAAATTTCCTTGCAATTGAAGCGGGGAAACATGCATTTAAATCTTTTGTCGCTGTGAATGTAATTGATAGTATATTCGTCTTAATTAGATTGTTTCGTGAAATTAATTCATCAATTAATTCTACTACGGCAACTTCTATTTCCCTAACAGAATTCCCAGATGCTGTTGTTGCACCACGAATAAATGTAACTTTATAATCATCTTTCATTTTTTCATGCATATCGATTTAAGGCTTGTATAACCAAAGTACTTTATTAGATGAGTCAAACTCAAAAAAGATATTATTAATAATTTTCTCAATCATTCTACTTCCAGGAATTAGTCCAAGTATTTTTTTCTTCTTCTTTCCAAATGTTAATGGCTGAATTTTAGGATCGATATTAACCATTTCTGCAGCTAGCTCCCTAGCAACAAATTCATCTCCAATCTTATCAACAAGACCAAGTTCGAGGGCTTGTGTTCCAGTAAAAATTCTTCCATCAGCAAATTTTTTTACTTCTTCAACAGGTAAATTTCTTCCTGCAGCAACAGCCTCAGTAAATTGTTTATAACTTTCATCTATCAGTCCTTGAAGTAAAGCTCTACCTTCCTCACTTAGAGGTTTATCTGGAGAGAGTATATCTTTAAATATACCGCTTTTAACAGTTTCAAATTTAATGCCGATTTTATCTAATAATTCAGATAAATTATTTCCTCTTATAATCACACCAATAGATCCTGTAATTGTGCCTGGATTAGCAACTATTTTGTCAGATGCAACACCAATGTAAACACCACCTGATGCTGAGATGTTCCCAAAACTAGCAATGACTTTACATCCTTTATCTTTTAGTCTTTTAATAGCAGAGTATATTTCTTGGCTATCCCCAACAGTACCTCCTGGCGAATCAATTCTCACGATTAAAGCAGGAAATTCTCTATCCTCAATTTGTTTAAGAGCTTTAAGGATAGAAACTCTTGTTGAACTTGTAATAGGCTCATCAATTACTATACGAGCCATTCTTTTTTTTGACTTTCGTCTAAAAGGCCAAATCATTCTTTTAAGGTAAATTCATAAAACTACTTTAAAAAGACTATCAGCAGACCTAATGAATTCAATCCTAAATTGGTTTTTAATGATACTCCCTTTTGCACTTTGGGGTACTTCAATGGCGGCCATGACTCCCTTAGTATCTAGTGCTGGGCCTGAATTAGTGGCTTCTTTAAGATTACTTCCTGCCGGGATTCTTGTTCTAATAACAACATATTTGTTTAAAAGAGATTTAAAAATTTACAAGTGCGATTTGAAGTGGTTCTTTGTTTTTACAATTGTCGATGCCACTTTTTTTCAATTGTTTTTAACTTATGGGATTGAAAAAACTGGAGCAGGTTTAGGTTCTGTCTTAATTGATTCTCAACCACTTTTGGTAGCTATTTTAGCGAGAGCAATTTTTGGGAATTTAATTAATCCAATAGGATGGCTGGGATTACTTTTTGGCTTAGGAGGAATAGTATTTTTAGGAGTTCCACAAGAATTTTTAGGGAATTGGTGGTTGATGGCTGATAAGTCTATAAATAATGTTACTTTTAACTTTGGAGAACTTTGGATGCTTGCAGCGTCACTAGCTATGGCATTAGGAACAATTTTAATTAGATTCACTTGTACTAAAAGTGATCCAGTTGCAGTTACAGGTTGGCATATGGTTTTAGGGAGTTTGCCCTTAATTATTAAGCACTGCTTAAAATCAAATTTCACAATTATTCCAGATTGGTCAATATTTGATTGGGGCCTTATGTCATTTGCAAGTATTTTTGGAGGAGCGATAGCGTATGGATTATTTTTTTACTTTGCTAATAATAAAGAAATAACTGGATTTAGTACTCTTGCATTCTTAACTCCTGTATTTGCTCTTCTAAGTGGAGGTGTTTGGTTAGATGAAAGACTAACTATTGTGCAGTGGATAGGAGTGGTGTTTGTTCTTATCTCGGTATTTTTTGTTAGCCAGAGAAAAAGTTTATGGGAAAATAAATTTTCTGATACTACTATTTAATTAATGCCTTTCTGCAAAAAGTCCAATAATGCGAATAGTTTTGATCAGTACTCCAATAGGGTTCTTGGGAAGTGGCAAAGGTGGTGGAGTTGAATTAACTTTAAATTCTTTAGTTTCAGGTTTAACTTCTTTAGGTCATACTGTTGATGTTGTAGCTCCAAAAAATTCTAAGTTACACGAAATTAATGTAAAGGCAAAATTACATTTTGTGGAAGGTGAAGATCAAATTAGTTGGCAGCATCAAAATTATAATTCTCCAGTAAGTATCCCAGAAAATTCTCTTTTAGCAGGAATGCTTGAAAAAGGAATAGATATCGCTAAACATGCAGATGTATTGTTGAACATGTCCTATGATTGGTTGCCAATCTGGATGACTTTAAATTTAAAGATACCCATTGCACATATTATTAGTATGGGTTCTGAAAGTTCAGTAATTAGTAATTTAATCTCTAAGGTATATGCTAAATATCCAAATAATTTTGCTTTTCATTCGAAAATGCAAGCTGGCGATTATCCATTCATAAAAAAACCAACAATTATTGGGAATGGGTTTAATTTAAATAATTATATTTTTCAAGATTCAGTTAAGGGACCCTTGGCATGGGTTGGAAGAGTTGCTCCGGAGAAAGGTTTGGAGGACGCAGTTTATGTGGCAAATAAACTTGGCGAAAACTTAAAAGTTTGGGGATTAATAGAAGATGAGATGTATGCCTCAAAGATAGAAAAATCATTCCCTCAAGGCTCTATAGATTGGATGGGGTTTTTATCAACCGACGAATTACAAAAAGAACTTGGCAAATGCAGAGGGTTGCTAAATACTCCGAAATGGAATGAGGCATATGGGAACGTTATTGTTGAAGCTTTAGCCTGTGGGGTGCCTGTAGTAGCTTATAAAAGGGGAGGACCTAGTGAAATTATTCAGCATGGCCAAACAGGTTATCTGGCTGTTCCTGATGATAAAAAAAATATGCTTTTTTATGCAAAGATTATTGAAAAAATAAAGCGTCAGAAATGTAGAGAATGGGTAGAAAAAAATGCCTCCGCAGATATATTTGCTAACAAGGTTGTGAACTGGCTTAATAAGGTAATGGATGGATATAAATAATATTAAATGATTCTTCTTGACTCAAAAAAAAGGCTTATAACCTTATTGATAATTTTAGTTTGTGGAATCATTATATTTATCTTAGGTTTAGGTACTACAGGATTGGTGGATGAAACTCCCCCTTTATTTGCTGCTGCAGCGCGGGCAATGAGTGAATCTGGTGATTGGTTAACTCCAAAAGTTAATGGAATATTCCGTTTTGATAAGCCTCCACTGATATATTGGCTAATGGGTTTTTTTTACTCATTGCCGAAAAACGAGATTTGGGATAGTTTCGGCACTCTCTCAGCAAGACTCCCTTCAGCTTTGGCTTCATTATTTTTAATGCTGATGATTGGAGATACGTTGTTTTGTTGGCCACAGAAGAGTGATAGGCAATTCCTTACTCCAATAGTTGCATCATTAGGCTTTGCTCTTTCTCCATTAATAATTATTTGGAGTAGAACTGCTGTGAGTGATGCCCTTTTAACTGGAACCTTAGGAATAAGCCTGCTTTTGTTTTGGAGAAGAATGGCAGGTGAAAATAATGATAAATGCATTTCAGCTTGGGTATTTTTAGGTTTTGCAATTTTAGTTAAAGGACCTGTTGCATTTGTTTTGGCATTATTGACTATTACGTCTTTCTTGTTTTTTCAGAAGAATTGGAAAACTTTGCTCAGCAAGATAAACCCTAAGAAAGGTTTTTTAATAACAACACTTATAAGTGTTCCATGGTACATATTAGAACTTCTTAAGGAGGGAAAGCCTTTTTGGGATAGTTTTTTTGGTTACCATAATTTTCAAAGATATACCTCAGTTGTAAATAATCATTCAGAACCATTCTGGTTTTTTATTTACATAATGATATTGGCTTCATTACCATTCACTCCTTTTTTGTATCATGGTATATTTAAAACCTTTAACGATTTCTTTAAAAGTTCAAAAGAAAGTTGCAATGTCACTGAAACTCTTTATACATATTCTTTATGTTGGTTAACGTCAGTTTTAATCTTCTTTAGCCTCTCTGCAACGAAACTACCTAGCTATTGGTTGCCAGGAATTCCGGCGGCGGCATTATTAACAAGTAATAGCTTTATAAGCCTAAAAAATGTAAATAAAAGTTATTTATATTGTTGGATTTTTAATATTTTAATTTTGTTTGGCCTCTCAATTGCATTCTTTTTCTCAAATATTTGGTTGAGTTCAATTAATGATCCCGAAATGCCTAATCTTGCATCAGAACTTGTAAGCTCTGGGATTATTTTCAAAGCAAAATTGTTTTTCTCTTCATTTACCCTTCTTGCAATAATCTTATTTTCTTTAAAATCAAGAAATATCCTTCTTTATCTTCAAATTTTACTTTTATTCGGACAATCTTATTTGATGTCGCCAATAAGAAAATTAGTAGATACTTCAAGGCAATTACCTTTAAGGAATATCTCAAAATTAATTTTAGATATTCGCGAAGGGAAGGAAACTTTAGCAATGATCGGGATAAGAAAACCTTCATTACATTATTATTCGAAACAAATAGTTTTTTATGAACCAAGCACCGAGGAGGGATTAATTAATCTGTCAGAAAGGCTAAATTTTGATAGGAGAAAGAATTATGAGGATAAACCTGATTATGAATATAAATCTCTATTGGTCGTGATAGATGAATACTCTACCCGCCGAGTGCAATGGTCAAAAATTAAACATCAAAAATTGGGCAAATTCGGGATTTATAATTTATGGCGAATTCAAAAAAGTGATTTAAATAAGTATTCGAGATTTTTAGTTGAAAGTGGTTATAAATCTGACTGGAAAAATAGAAAAGTTGAAAAATTTTAACAAAGTCTTTTTTTAAGAAGAGCATTTTTTAAATCTTCAATGCTGCACTTGCTTGGGATATCAATTTTATTTAAATCTTCCATTAATTCGAGATCGACGACAGAATCTTCTGCTAAAAAACTGAAAACTTCATTAATGCTTATTCCCATATCTTGAGCCATCTCTGAGATAAGCCTTAGAGTGTCCCTCCTTACAGAAATCCTTAGATCTAGAGGGATATATTCATTTTCAGGGTTTGCTGACTTCATACACTAAATCTTAAGACATTATTTAGTTATCAGGATATAATCTTTACAATTTTCTTTATTCATGTATAAAAGTTTAAAAATTTAAGTTGTTTGAATAAATAAATTCATAAACATTTTTAATAGAGGGATTGTGATTATTGAAATTAAGGTTGTAGTAAAAAGAATTTTTGAAGCTATTATTTGTTTCACACCATAAGCCTCTGCCATTAATATTGTGGATATTGCCGTTGGGGTGGCTGCCTGAAGAATTACTGCAGATGATTGATAGAAGTTAAAATTTAAGAGTTTGCATACTAAAAAAACAACAAAGGGAAGAATAAATAACTTTAATAAAATTGAAAATTTAATTTCTTCATTTAGATCTAAAATCCTCTCATTTTGATTTGTGATTATGCCAAGTCTTGTGCCCACAATTATTATTGCCAAAGCGATTACTATTCTTGCAGGAATCCAAAGATAATTACCTAAAATTCCTTCTATTTGAAAAAAATATGCAAGAAGTACACCAATAATCCCTCGCGATGCAGGGCTATTTATCAATACATTTAATAATTCTTGGATGTTTGGGATGTTATTGCGGTTAGATTTTTCTTGAAGAAAAAAAGGTCCAAATATCCAAGCGAAAAGTGTTGTTCCTAAATCAAATCCAATAGTGAAATTTATAGTTGTTGATGGTAGAAGAGCTATCGCAATAGGTATACCAAGAAAAGATGTGTTGCCTATTAAGCCTGCTAATTGCAATGTGCGATTTGGAAGCTTCTTTTTAAATATTGGGATTTTATTTACTAAAGCTATTAAAAATCCAATTAATGAGAATGCTAAAAATGCACTTTTAATTAGGTTTATGTCTATACCTTCCTTTAAAAGGAGGCCCATTATACTTAATGGAATACCGAATCTTACTAAAGGTCTTGCAACATATTTTGAAATCTTTGGATTCTTTTTCCCAAGAAGAAAACCAAAAATTAAAAAAGGAATTATATTTATGAAAAGAGAGTAGATGGTATTAATTAAATATTCATTAAAGCAATTTTAACTTGCCGTAGTGCAGTCAAAAATTTTTATTATTTATTGAGAATTTAAATAATTTTCCAGATTGCCTTATCAGGGATTAGAGGGGATTTATATAAATTTTCTGGTTCTTTAGTCAAAACTCTCCATGAAGGAACCCTACAAGTTACGTAAGCAGGACTTTCTATTAAGACTCCAGGGTTCTCATCAAAAGTACATGAAAAACCCTCTTTCCAATATCCACCACTGTTAAGGCTTCCTTTAAACCAAACCCAGCATTTTGAAGTTTTCAAGTTAAGTAAATTTTTTGTTTTATTTATAAAGATTAAAGTAATAAATATAAATATAAAAAATTTTAAAAAAAAATTTACTCATATTGGTTTTTTGAAAAATATACTTTAGAGATTAATATCAATAAATTTAAGATCAGAGTAATTAAATTTGCTATCAATATTGGTGTAGAAGAAATTTTATAACCGTAAATAATCCAAGACAAAACACCGATAATAAACATAATTAGTGTTGTCAAAGAAACATCATCTGCCTTTTTTGTTTTTAAAGTTTTTATCAATTGAGGAAGAAATGCTGCTGTTGTTAGAATCGCTGCAAAATATCCGAATATATCTACATTCATAAAAGTTTTAGAAATTATTTAATTAAATCAGATAAAAATCCTACAGGATCTCTCATGTTTGATGAATATCCAAGAACATCATTTGAAAAAAATTTATAAACAACTTGATTTTGATCATTTAATAAAAAGGAAGCTCCTCTTTGAGGAAGGTATTCTTCATCAAGAATATAATCACTCCAATTTTGGATTATTTCATTCATATTATTTAATCTAAATGTTGCCAATTCAAATGGTCTCAAATAACCTTCCCCGAAAACCTTTTTAAAAGAATTACCTGAAAATTTTAGAAATTTTAAAATATCAATTTTGTCAAATTCTGAATAGATTTGCTTTGCTTTTTTGTCGCCAGTGTAACCTCTAATAACTTCTCTAATTGTTTTAAAAGAATTTATCCCCGATAGCATCAAAAGCATATTGATCCAACCTCCTAAACCAATGTCTAATCCTCTTGAGACTTTTAGATTATTGTGGATTTGATTATCAGAAACAACTATTAAACTTTCTTCGTGAAAGCCAGTAAATTTACAAAATTTATGTTTCCCATTTTCGTTGCCAATAGCAATGGCAAATATATCTAAATTTTTATCTTTGTGATTATCTATAAAATTTTTTAAATTTATTGCGTATTCAAAGCTATCAAAATCTCCCAATAAACCAAATAATACTATTAATTTGAACTTTTTCTGACCAGTAAGGTTAAATTCTTTAACGAGATGATTGATATCATTTTGAAATTTGTCGGCCACGATGTTTTAAATGTTTTGAAAATTATTCTCAAAAAAATTTCTTACTTCAATTAGTATAAAATTTTACTTGAAAAGGTTTTTTAAGAAATTAATTTAATGTTTTTAGATTTTATTATTTTAAGGTAAACATTTTAAGTTATGACTGTAGGAATTTATTACGCAACTACAACTGGAAAAACTGAAGACGTAGCTGATCGTCTTCATAACTTTATCTCTTCAGCAGAGGCACCTAAAGATGTATCTGATGTGGATGATCTTTCAGAATTTGAAGGCCTTGATGGAATTATCTGTGGAATTCCTACTTGGAATACCGGTGCCGATGAAGAAAGATCGGGAACTGCATGGGATTCAATCTTGGAGGATATTGGTGAACTAAGTTTATCAGGTAAAAAGGTAGCAATTTTTGGTTTAGGAGATTCTTCTACCTACACAGAAAACTATTGTGATGCCATGGAAGAACTTCATAGCTACTTCACTAAAGCTGGCGCCGAAATGGTCGGTTATGTAGATAAATCTACTTATACTTTTGAGGAGTCTAAAAGTGTTATTGGAGAAAGCTTTTGTGGATTACCTCTTGATGAGGATAGTGAGTCTGACTTAACTGATTCTCGTCTTGAAACTTGGGCTTCTCAGCTAAAGGGTGAAATTCCCACATTGGCATAAGCTTTCAAAGATATTACTACTCCAATTTGTAACATTTGTTCTCTTGTAATATGTTTTTTTTACATAAGTAATTAAATCTGTAAAGAACATGTAAAAACAAAACTGAATAGCAATATGCTCAATTTGCTGTTTATTTAAATCAAGTGTTACAAACTTACGGAAAATCTGATGTCAGCTATGACTGGTACGCAGGAAATTCTGGTGTTGTAGGTCGTTCAGGTAAATTCATTGCTGCCCATGCTGCTCATGCAGGATTAATGATGTTTTGGGCTGGAGCTTTTGGATTGTTTGAACTAGCTCGTTACGACGCCAGCATTCCAATGGGTGTCCAAAAAGCAATTGTTCTTCCTCACCTTGCAGGTATTGGAATAGGTGGAATTGAAAATGGAGTTATTACAGAGCCATATGGAATTGTTGTAATTTGCACATTACATTTAATTTTCTCAGCAGTATTGGGTGCTGGGGGATTATTACATTCCAACAAATTTGCTGGTGATCTTGGTGATTATCCAGAGGGTAGTAAACCAAAAAGTTTTGATTTTGAATGGGACGATCCTGATAAATTAACTTTTATTCTTGGACATCATCTAATTTTTCTTGGCCTAGGAGCAATTATGTTCGTGGAATGGGCTCGGATCCATGGAATTTATGACCCAGCAATAGGATCTACAAGACAAGTTATTTATAATTTGGATATTGCTGCTATATGGAATCATCAATTTGACTTTTTAAAAATAGATAGTCTTGAAGACATTATGGGAGGTCATGCTTTTGTAGCATTCCTAACCATCATTGGTGGAGTCTTCCATATTTGTACTAAACAATTTGGAGAATATACAGAATTTAAAGGAAAAGGGTTACTTGGTGCTGAGGCAATTTTGTCATACTCCGTAGTTGGTGTTTCCTATATGGCTTTTGTAGCTGCATTTTGGTGTGCTTCAAACACAACGATATATCCAGTTGATCTATATGGAGAGCCCCTAAAGCTCCAATTTGAATTCGCACCTTATTTTACTGATACGGTTGATTTAGGTTCAGGTTCATATAGTTCAAGAGCTTGGCTTGCTAATACTCATTTCTATTTAGGGTTCTTTTTCCTACAAGGTCATCTTTGGCACGCACTAAGAGCAATGGGATTTGACTTTAAGAAAATTGGTCAAGCTTTTGACAATATTGAAAACACAAAAATTACTCAAAACTAGTTTTGTCTTATAAAAAAAACCTCTCTCTATTAGGGAGGTTTTTTTTTGTAGAATTATTTCACAAATTCAAAAATTTAATGGACAATCTAGAAGAAATTAACTGTAAGGAAATTTTCAGAAAAGCTTATGAAAGTAGGTATACCTGGAATAATAATTTTAAAGGTTACCAAGGTAGATGTATTTTTTTGGGTAACAATAACATTCATAAAGGCAGCTTTGTATTAGGTAAAGACTTTAAACCAAATATTCAAAAAATAGAGGATGAGAATATTGTTAAAAGTATTGCCTCTCAGTTATTTGAAGTGTGTATACATAGGGTAAAAAGAGAATTTGAATCTGTGCATTCAGAAAATAATTTTAATTTTCTCAAAAATTCTGAAGGTGGGATTGAAATGAGTGTTTCAGGTAAAAATAAAGGTGATAAATATAGAGTTAAAAATAACTGTATTAATATGGTCTATAGAAAAATTCATGGCACTATAATTGAGATTTATGTTGAAGATTTCTTAGATACAGGTATAGGTTTTCTTAGTAAAAAATATAGTAGTCAACAAATTGATCCAGAGACACTTGAGGTAAATTCTCAAAAATTGGAATACGAGGATAAATTTATCAATTTAGTTAAAGAGGACTATTGGTTATTAAGTTCGAGGACCATAAAATATTTAAACCAAAAACAAGAAGAAGAGACTCAAAAATTTATTTTCGATGAGCTGTGTTTATTAAATTAATTCTTTATTCAACTAGTCTAAAACCTTTATCAAGTAGTTTTTGATATAAGAGTCTTGCTCTAAAAGCTAAGATTTGTTCTTCATTTTCATTACTAATTACATGAAAATAATTATTATCTAATTTATTTTTGCTAAAACATACATTAGCTTCTCCTAATCTTAAAGTCCAATTCTCTTCTTTGGCTAAATGTTGATTGGGGCCAAGATCCCAAGGACATTTTTCAGGATATTTTTCTCTTTTAGAGCCCATAAAAATGATTTTAACTATCCAATAATAGTAAAAATTTAAAAGTATGGCTATTAAATATAGATGATAATTATTATTTAGATCTGTTGTTTTTGTGGAATAATATAGGAAAATTATTCTTTAGTAGCGATTAAACAATAAAATGGATCTTTATTCAAAAAATTAAAGAAAGTTAGTGTTGGTTCAGTAAACTTTTTGATTATTTTTGGCTCGTTAAATCCATTTGAGATTAATACTTTTCTTACATATTTTACCCTCTCTTCTTCATTAGATGAAGTCCATATTTTTGGAGCTTTATGCCAAAATGCTCTGTTTGAAAAAGCAATAATAATTTTGCCCTGACTACTCAAGATCCTTGCAATCTCTTTGGTTAAATTCTCTGGATATTGTAAATATTGCCATGCGGCCACCATCAAGCAATAATCGATGCTTTCTTTATCAAGAGGAATTTGTTGAATTAAATTAAAATTTTGTACCCAATAAGAATCAAAAATTTTGTTTCTTTCAAGTTCTTGTTTGTTTAAACCATGTCCAATAACTTTTTTATATTTTTTCCCCTTAGGTAAGTAACTATCCCAACTAGACATTAAATCAAGGACAATTGAATAATTATCAATTTCTCTTTCATATAAATCTGTTAGATTTTGCCTGAAGTTAGCATCTAGATGATAAACAAATTTTGGCTCAAAATAGAATTCTTCATCATTGCTCTCATCAAGTTTTTCCCTTTGATAATTATTTAAAACATCCAAAACAACTAATTTAGAATATACATCCCAAATCTAGTAGAAAGAAATTCTAAATGTGTATGCGAAATTTATTTTCATTTGATAAATTAAAAATTCTCAAAATAACTAGACATCTATTCAAAAAAAGTTAAATTAATAATTAATAATTAAATGATAATGATTGAGTGGAAAAGGGGCAAAAAAAACAGGTCTAAAAATTTTCTTTTCAATCCCTATAAAAATGGAATAAGTTCATATGATATGGCATATCTTTCATCAAAAAGAAATTTAACAAATAAAACTGTTTTTTTAAAAAATGATTCTAAAAAAGATAATGTTGCTGCTTAGATATGCCTTATATTAATGTTTCCACTTCAGCAAAAGTAAATGATAAAGATAAATTGCTCGAAGAAATTTCAATCCTAATTTCATCTTTAACTAACAAATCAAGAAAATTTGTTATGACTAAGATAGATGATAATTGCCATATGTATTTTAATGATAAGACACCTTCCTGCTTTTTAGAAATCAAATCAATAGGTTCTCTAAATCCTTCAGAAATGGCAAAGGCAATATCAGATTTTGTATATGAGAAAATGGGGATCCCAACAGAAAGGATTTATATTTCTTTTGAGGATGTGCCAGCTTCATTATGGGCTTGGAATGGAAGAACATTTGGTTAAGAATTTTTTTATAAAGCAAATGGAAATAAATAAATTAGTCGATTTAAATAACCTTAGAACTGCTCCTCAATTAAGTAATAGTCAAGAAAAAAAACTTTTGGAGGAACTAGAAGCAAATATTTTTAATACCGATTGGATAACAATAGGCATAATGGCACCTAGTGATAAAAGAGCTATTGAAGCATTACAGTCAATTTCCAAGAAATATGCCTTAATTAATTTTGGTAACCTAGGTTCCCTTAATGCTGAAGGAGGTGTTTTTTTAAAAGCTAATCAAAAAACTGGAAATGTTTTTGTCAGATCTGAAAATGGTCTTGGAGAAGGAATTTTAATAACATGTCAATATGAAGAAGATGAAGATGCTAAAGAATCTAATACTTTTGGACCCTTGCCATTAGATTTTTTTCATAATTAATTCCGCATTTATTTTATTTTCAATGATCTTATTTAATGACACTTTTTTTGAATGATATTTTGAAGAAATTGGATTTAAAAATATTTTTTTACTTTGAACCTTTGTTATTATGACTACTTGCATTGATCTAAATTTTCCAACAATTTTAATTTAATGTTTTTTCAGGATATAGTTCAAAATTTAAATAATTTTTGGTCAGAAGAAGGTTGTTTGATTATGCAGCCATACGATACCGAAAAGGGTGCTGGAACCATGAGTCCGCATACTTTTTTAAGGTCTATTGGACCAGAACCTTGGATGGTTGCATATGCAGAGCCATGTAGAAGACCTACAGATGGACGTTTTGGCGATAATCCAAATAGGGCGCAACATTACTTTCAATATCAAGTAATAATTAAGCCTTCACCAGAGGGGATACAAGAAAAATATATATCCTCTTTAGAGTCTCTTGGTATTAATCCTAGGGATCATGACATTAGATTTGTAGAAGATAATTGGGAGTCACCAACACTTGGAGCTTGGGGAGTGGGTTGGGAAGTATGGTTAGATGGCATGGAAGTTACTCAATTTACTTATTTTCAACAGTGTGGAGGTTTGGATTGTAATCCAATCCCTATTGAAATTACTTATGGATTGGAAAGGATTGCTATGTTTTTGCAGGATAAAGATAGTATTTGGAACCTAAATTGGAACAAAAATTTGAAATATAGTGATATTTGGCTTCAATTTGAAAAGAGTCAATGCTTTTATAACTATACTGAATCTAATTCTGATAATCTAAGAAAATTATTTGAAATTTATCAAGCCGAGGCAATTTCTTTAACAGAAAAGAAATTGACTTACCCTGCGCTTGACTTTGTTCTTAAGTGCAGTCATTCATTTAATTTGCTAGATGCAAGAGGAGTGATTTCCGTTACAGATCGGGCACAATATATTGAAAGGATTAGAAAATTAGCAAGAGATGTTGCCTCATCTTGGGCAGAGGAAAGAGAATCTTTAGACTATCCATTATTAAAAAAATAAATTAGAAATTTCTGTAAAAGAATGGTCGTATAAAATGATACTCCATCTTGAAACTTATTGCTCTTTCTTTTTTGGTTACTGTCGATACAGTATAACTACCCATTCTTTTTTGGGTTTTTTTCGTGTGAGGTAAAATGAAACTCTTCCAACAAATGTTGGTTGCAGGGGCGTCTTTGAGCTTATTAGCTCCAATTGCTGCTCAAGCTTCCGATGTTGTCAACTTAGAAGAAATGGACAGCTACGTTCGTAGCACTAAAAAACAATCTTCAAGACTTGACAAAAATACATTCATTAACGAAGTTAGTGAAGATCTTGCAATACTTAAAGGTCGTGTTGATGGCCTGGAAGCGCAACAAAATAATTTTGAAGCTGGTGCTTTTTCATCAACCACTTCTATGGATGGTAAAGCAATTTTCTGGATTGGTGGTGTCGATGGAGCGCACAAACTTAATGATTCCAGCTTAGGGGATGGTATAGAATACGTTCAAACAGGTTATACATACACCATGAACTTGAATACAAGTTTCACCGGTGATGATAATCTTTATGTTCGCTTAAAAGCTGGTGAGAATGGCCCACAATGGAAGTACAAAGAGACTTATCATATAGATACTAAAGATACAAGCGATGCACTAAACGTCGACAAGCTTTGGTATACATTCCCTATTGGTGACAGCCTTACAGTTTTTGCAGGCCCAAGGATTGAAAACTATTACATGTATGTCACTCCATCTATTTACAAACCAGGTGCACTTAAATCGTTTAAGCTTGGTGGAAATAGTAACTTTGGAGCAAGTACTGATGTAGGTTTCGGATTTAAATACGAAACTGATGGTGGATTCGCTATCGCTTCTAATATTGTTGATAAAGATGGTGATTCTAGCAATGGTTTATTGAGTAAAGCTAGCACTAGCAAATGGGATACTCAAATTGCATATACTACTGATAGATGGCACGTATCTGCAACAAGGTCTGATGCTCAAAACTGGTCATCACAATCATATAATGCAACAGCTCTAGGAGCTGCGATGAAAGGCTCTACAGGTGATACTACTGGTTATGCTCTCAGAACTTATTGGATCCCAGAAGAATCAGGAACTGCTGTACCTGAGATATCTGTAGGATACGATATTAAATTGGCAGATCAGGCAGCTTCTGGAGCTGCTAAAGAAGCTACTAGTTACATGGTTGGTTTAACTTGGAAGGATATGTTCCAGCCTGATGACAGAATAGGCTTAGCTTTCACTCAACCACTTAAAGTTACTGAATGTAATGGCACTTGTTCTTCTACAGAAGTTGATCCATTTGTATGGGAAGCTTATTATGCTTTCAAGCCTAATGATTCAATGGAAGTAAGACCTGCTATTTTTGGCGGTACAGATGTTGAAAACTCAACAGCTGATGACATTTTTGGTGCTGCTGTAACTACAACATTTAAATTCTAAATTTAAGTTTTAATCATTAAATTTAGTCGAAAAAAAAAACACCTTTTAAGGTGTTTTTTTTGGACTTTTAGAATTATTTATTCACCAACAATTTTCTCCTTCACCGATGGGTACACAAACACTTGATTTTGCTGCCTCATCAGCCAATTCTTGAGCTCGAGAATCGAGTTTAAAATCAGCATCTAAAGCCATATCAGTGTTCCATTCTTTCAATCCGCCTAAGTCATTTTCACCTGATTTAACTGAATTGGTATTTGCTGCTGAAATAGTAAGTGCGCTTGTTGCAGCGATAAAGATTGAAATGGAACTTCTTTTTGGCATTAGAAAAAATTTATTAGTTATATTGTAATCATTTTCAGGATTACATCATTTTTGATGTATAAAATGTTTCTTATTTAATCTCCCATAACTCTTAAGAGATTTGAGTAGGATTTAAAAATAAGATCAAGCTCTTCAGATCTGCCATGCTTGGCCAGTAAACTTTTTGCTCCTGCGTCTAAATCAAATAGATATTCTCGCTCTTCTATACTTTTTATGTAACTTTCTATCCATCCAACGCATACTATTCTTTCTCCATTTAGAACTTCTTCAACTGAGTGTAAATATGTGCTTGGGTAAATTATGATTTCTCCACTATTTAGTTTAAATTTACTCTCTGAGGTCAAATTCTCAATCAATAGTTCACCACCTTCGTATTTATTTTTTTCTGTAATAAAAATTGTAAATGATAAGTCAGCTCTACCAGTTGACATATATGCATTATCGATATGACGTCCATAGCTCATTCCTTTGGCAGCTTTAGTGAACATGATTCCATGAAGATGTTTCGGTAAAGTAAAACTTTTAATTAAATCATCGTTTGAAATCTTTTTTTTAACTAGCAATGATAATTTTTTCGAGGTATCAGAATTTCTCTTTAGTTGTAAATTATTTTTAACTTTGGAAGCTTGGCTACCTGCAGTATTTTTACCATCTTCCCAACCTTTATTTTCTTGTTCTAATTCTTTTTCTATAAAATTTATTTCTTCAGCATTTAATAACTGATGAGTTAAATAATTCATACGGCATATAAAAAATGATACATTTATATGTATCTAAGATCGCTTTTAGAGTTTGAACTCTTTTGATGGGTATAAAGTAACCATAGATACTAATTTGAAAAAGTGCAAAATTTTAAAAAACTACTTTATACAGCACTAACATGCACATTTTTACTTAATTTTAATTTACCCTCTAATTCCACAGAAAAAGAAGTCAAAGTTTATTCAGGGAGACATTACAACACTGATAGGAGCGTTTATAAAAAATTTGCAGAAGAAACAGGGATTAAAGTAAGGCTTATTGAAGCTGCAGGTATATCTTTAATTGAGAGATTGAAGAGAGAGGGTAGGAATTCTCAGGCAGATTTAATTTTATTAGTTGATGCTGCAAGAATTACTAATGCAGCCAAAGCTGGATTACTTCAATCAATAGAATCTTCTAATTTAGAAAATGATGTTCCAATTGGATTGAAAGATCCAAATAAGGAATGGTACGCCTTAACCAGAAGAGTAAGGGTTATGATAGCGAATCCAAAAGTGATAGATGTTAGCAAGATTAATGATTACACTGATTTAGCTGATCCTTCTCTAAAAGGGAAAGTATGTTTAAGAAATAGAAAAAGTCCATATAATCAATCTTTAGTTGCCAATCAAATAATTAACAAAGGTCAATCAGAAACTAAAGCTTGGTTATCAGGAATGATTTCAAACGTTTCCCAACCATTTTTCCCAGGTGATATTGCAATAATTAGAGCAGTTTCTAAGAAAAAATGTGGAGTAGGAATTGTTAATCATTATTACGTCGCAAGAATGTTAGCAGGTGTTAATGGAAGGAGAGATGCTTTGTACGCAAAAAAAACAAAGGTCCTTACTCCTAATCCTGCACACGTAAATATTAGTGCTGGTGGTGTTGCAAAATATGCAACAAATAAAAATGAAGCTATTCAGTTGCTTGAATTCTTAGCATCTCCCGCAGGAAGTAAAGGTTTAGCTGCTCCTACTTTTGAACATCCTTTGAAGGAAGTTAATCAGAATGAAATAGTAAAGAACTTTGGAGAGTTTACGCCTGATAGAGTAACTGTAGAGGAGCTTGGAGAAAAAAATTCTTTAGCTATTAAATTGATGAAAGAGGCAGGTTGGAATTAAAATTAAGATAATTATATAGTTCATAATTTTTTTCTTTATTGTGTGCATACTAATAAACAGACGGAGAGGTGGCTGAGTGGTCGAAAGCGAACGACTCGAAATCGTTTAATAGGAAACTATTCGTGGGTTCGAATCCCACCCTCTCCGTTAATTTATAGTTTCTGGAAGTCCTAAAAATAAATAAGAGGGTATTTATTTGCTCTCTTTGAGTCTTATATACCTCGCTGTCCATATAGTCGATGAAGTGCTTTTGAATACTGAATTATTTATACTCTTTTTGAATAGGAATAGATATTCGTGGCAACCACAAGGCACTAATACTCGAGTATTAATACTCTATTAATTTCAATTGAATAGGAGGATAATTAAGGAATATAGATATAGGAGTTTTTATGTTTATTAGACTCACCACTCCATTTACTGCCCTAAGAAATGCAACTTCAGATATCTGGAGAATGCATGATTTTAATTATCAATTACCAATAGATCCAAGACACGACTATTGGGAAAAAGAATGTAAAGACCATCCAACAAGTTCTCATTGCAAATTTTACTAAAGGGAATATAAATTTAATATTTAAAAGACTCTTCTAGGTTCTTTCGTTCTATGTAAGGAGATATTCATTTAGTATAATTATCAAATAAACATGGCTAATAATAATTCGATATCTAAATATGATTGGCAATATATCCTAAGCGCATCTCTTTTAATTTCAGTTTATATTCTTAGTGATTTAGTTGGAGTTATTGATAAAGAATATTTTTACTTTGTACCAAGATTAATTAGTGATCAACCCTATAGGATTATCACATCAGTTTTAATCCATGCAGATTTAAATCATTTATTAAGTAATCTTGGCGGAATAATCATCACTAGATATTTTTTGATGAGACTTGGAATTGAAAGCAAGTTTTTTTATCTGAGATTTATTTTAATTTGTTCTTTTTTAAATTTTTTTATTATCTGGGTTTACGAAAAGATGCTATCGTATTTTTTTGATTTCTATCCTAATTATGCTGCTTTAGGATTTAGTGGAATAATTTATGCTTTATTTGGATTCATACTATTAACTTCTTTTTACGGAAAGAGTTTTTTTTTAGGTAAAAAAATTGGTTTAAAGTCTAATTTTGAAGTTCAAAAAATGTCAAGGACAATATGCTTTTTAGGATTAATTTTCTCTTTCTTCCCAGGAATAAGCTTATTGGGTCACATAAGCGGATTTGTTACTGGATGTTTTTTATTTTTAATCTAAATAAGAATAATTATTATTTTTTTTCAAAAAAATATCTTTAGTTGGTTTTTGCCAAATTTTTTCTTTCATTTTTTATTTTTAATTAAATTAATTTTGATATCGAAAGTAACTACTATTCCAATTCTCATTAGCAATAATCCAATCGCAATGATGGTGAAGTTACACCATATAAAATTTATTTCCAATTACCTTATCGAAGGTATCTTAGTATCGATATAAGATTAAGTAATATTAAATTTAATAAAGAAGGATATTAAAAATGGCAAGAGTAGAAAATGATCTTGATATTTATTACGAAGTGGGAATACAAATACTCAAAAACAAGAAAATGAAATTGCTGCAATTATGAAAAATCGTAATTCTGCGGGATGGAGGTTGATCTCAACAAGTACGGCGATGGTAGAGATACTAGAAACCTATTTTCAAAACTGTATCTATTTTGGGAAAAGATAAAATAATTGATACTTTACATATTTGTGCATTTCCCTTAAAAATTTTTACAGGGAACTCATTCTGATAAGTAAACTCCCTCTTCTCTAAATGAGATAACTTAGATGAAAAATTTCATGGAAGAGGTAACTGACACATGTGACAGTTTAGTAATATTCCATTTTCCACTTCCACGGAAAAGAAAAATATGAAATAGATTTAGTCTGTGTGAAGGAGTGGTTTACCAAAAGAGTGGAAACAAGGAAACACTACATTTGGTAATTCCATGAAAGACCTCTTTATAGGGGTCTTTTTTATTCAATCTCTTTATTTTTATCGATTTTCCTATATGTTTTAAAGACTTAAATATTATGTTTCATTTAAGTTAATCGACAACTAAAATTATTAAATTAAATTGTGAGTTGAATGATCGATTATAAATTTAACTTTTTTAAAGTTATGATTTTATTGACTTAGAAAAATTAGCAAAATTTTTAATTATTTCAATTTCAGACTTTATCATATCTTCATTTAGGCCTGGATAAGTTCCAATAAATAAAACTTTATTCATTATTGTATCTGAGCCTGATAAGGACCCTACTACTCTTACTGCGTGAGGATTATCTTTCATTAAATTTACAAAAGCTGGTTGTCTTGTTAAGTTGCCGCCAAATAACATTCTATTTCCTATCTTATTTCGATCTAGCTCTCTTGCTAAATCTGTTCTGGAGAAAGGTGCATTATCTTTAACTAAGATTTTAAACCCAAACCAAGAACATGTACTTCTACAAGAAGATTTATCCCATCGGAAACCACTTTTTGAATCCCAGCTTTCAGAATGGGTAGGTAAGGAAAACTCTAGTATGTCTGAGAGTGAATCAAGTCCTATTCTAAGAAGCTCCCAATTTCTTTTTCTTGCTTGAATAAATTCAGGGAGTCTTTTTAATTGAACTCTCCCAATAGCTGCTTGAGGATCTGATGGCTTCAAGTTAAATCCAAGATGACTATAAGTGTATTTATGGTCGTAACCATGAGGTAGTTCACCTAAACTCCAGTTAAATCTCTTTTTACAAGAATTATCTACTCCTGCAGGACACCAACAATCTCTACCCCAATCCCTATAACTTTCTGCAATAACTTTTAATCTTTTATTCTTAATAATATTTACAGCTCCACCTTCCCCCATAGTTATGTGGTGTGGTGGATAAAAACTTTGCGTACTTATGTCACCCCAAGTCCCTGTCCACCTAGCAATTCTTTCAGGTCCTTCATCTAATCCAGGACTATTTTCATTAATTCCCAAACTTTCTGCAAGTTTTCTCGGCATTGAATAACTACTCCCCAGAGCATCACAATTGTCTTCGATTAGCCATAGATTATATTTTTTGCAAAAGAGTAATGTTTGCTTTATGTCAAAAGGATTTCCTAACCCATGAGCCATCATGACAGCTTTAGTTTTACCCTTTGAGTAAGCTTCCTCAAGTTGATCACAAAATGCATTACCAGTTTTTGGATTTGCATCAATAAAAACAGGAATTGCACCTATTTGTATTATTGGAGCAACGGTTGTAGGAAAACCGGCAGCAACAGTTATTACTTCGTCTCCGTGGAGAATTCTTCTATCTTTTTCAATATTATGTGATGTTAGTGTAGATATTGCGATTAAATTTGCTGAAGAACCTGAGTTAACTAGAAGACTATTTTTAACTCCGAGAAATGCCGCTAATTCTGTTTCCATCTTTTTACCCTCTGGCCCAAGTGTTAACCAAAAATCTAAGATAGAGGAAACCGCGACTTGAACCTCTTCTTCTTGAAAAACTCGCGCAGCATAAGGTATGGTTTCTTTTTCCTTCCACATTCTTCTTTTTTTATCATATCCTGGTCTATTCTCTGAATGCACTAATCTGGAGTATTCTCCCGTTAGTCTTAAAATCTCACTTTTCAACTCATTAATACTTTTCATCTTCTTTATTATAAGGCATTTTTTTTTATCTTATTCTATGAAAAATCTATTTATTTGGTTAATTGATTTTAATTTTCCAAAATTATTTATTTGAAATTAATAAACTTCACTTAATAGGACATTAATTTAAATCGAAATTACTAAATATGATATATTGTTGAATTATTTAATTCACAAATATATTTCTTCAATGAAGTTGAGCCTTTTTGAAAAATTTAATAAGTTTTTCTTGTTTAAAGAATTGAATTCTGGGATATTATTTTTTATAACTTCAATTTCTTATTTATATTCGATAGTTATCTTGAACAGATGGATTTTTGTACCTATCGGGTTGAAATCAATGGGTAGAATTTGGCATAACTATATTGGTTATCAGGAAATTGGATATGCAAGAAGATCGTTATGGGGAACTTTTCTTAACATAACAAAGTTAAACCAATTATTTAATAACGAATATATAAATTCAATTTTCATTCACTTTTTTTTACTTACTTTAATTTATCTGATTTTGTCGAGATATATTTTTAATCGTCTGGATAGATTTAATTTTGGACAACTTTGTTTGATTTACTTTTCCCCTTCATTCTTTTTTCACATTTCTTATGCGACCGGCTCCAGTGATATTGTTTGCATTTTCTTACTCATAATAAGTAGTTTGTTTATAAGGAACATTTTCATAATCTCATTTATATCAGCAACTGGAGTTTTAGTTCATGATTTGTATATCTTTTTCCTACCCTTTCTACTCGTTCAAATTCTTTTAGATAAAAGTCTGAAAATTACAAGCCTATTCGGTTCATTAATTTTTAAAAGGCATTTTTTATTCTTAATAATTTTACCTTTGACTGTTTATCTATCTACTCATATATTTGGATCAGAAAATATTGGCAAAATTGCCTATGAAGAAATAGCTAAGTCTAAGATTCCCTTAGCGTATGAATCTAATCACCCATACTGGAGCGGTTTTTATGAAATTTTCCCCAATAAGACAGAATATGTTTTAGATCACCTTAACGGTTTAAAGTTAGAATTTTTTCCAAAAATTCATCTTTTTCTAATACCCTTTTCTTATCTTTGTGGCTTACTTTTTATTATTAAAAACTATTTAAAATTAAAAGTAGATTTTTTTTCTGAAATCATTATTTATTTATCTCTTTTAGCTCCTCTTTTAGCTTTCCCTCTGGTTACGGAATATATAAGATTTACATGTTTAAGTTGTATATTAAGTATTTTATTTTTGATTCGTCTTTCAAATCAAAGAAGTAGTGATTTTAAAAGAATAAACGTGAATCCCATCATAATATTTTCTTTTCTCTCTCCTTTTGGAATTATTTTGGAGAGAGTCTTACCTATTCACCAGTTTTTGTTTTAAGGATAATACTAGTATAAATAAATATTTTTATATTCTCTATCTCACCTTTAATCATTTTTAGGGACATTTATTCTTTTTCCCTCAACGACCAAAGGTAAACGCAGAGATCTTTGATTTATAAAACCTATATATTCACCTATTACACCTATTGAAAACAAGATAATACCACTCAGAAATAGCATAGAAGTTGACAACATAGCTAAACCAAAAGCAAAACTATTCCATAATAATAGTTTAGTTAAAACTACAATCATTGAAAGAATAAGAGAAAAAGAACCTAATGAGAATCCTAGAATATTAATTATTCGCATAGGCTTTCTTGAAAGAGTGACTATTCCTAATACTCCAAAATCTACAAGCAGAGATAATGACGCCTTACTTTTCCCTTTTCTCCTTTCAGAACTTACATAAGGAATTGTGGACCATTTAAAACCAATTGCACATACAAGGCCTTTGATAAATGGATAGGAATCTACAACCTTTCTTAAATTTAAAATTACAATCTTATCGTATATTCCAAAACCAGTTGTATCTCTGACCATTTTATAATCTGATAGCTTTGAAAGTAATGAATAATATATTTTTTTAAAAATAAAAAGAATTTTACTTTCTTTACTTGATTTCCTCGTTGCAAAGATTACGTGATCTTCTCCTTCCTCCCACTTCTTTATTAATTTGGGTATTAACTCAGGCGGATCTTGTAAATCAGCCAGTAAAAAAATATTTGCATCAGCATCAGGAGCAATCAATACATTTGCAGATGATCTAACAAATCCGAAATTAGAGAGATTATTTATGTAACCTATTCGATCATCATGATTGCTTATTTTTTCAATAAATTCTTTTGTTCCATCCGTTGATGAGTTATCAGCAAATATGATAGAAAAATTATAATCTCGACATGGTTTTATAGCACTACAAATTCTTAAGTAAAGCTCCTCAATATTATCAATTTCATTGTAACAAGGTATGCAGATAGCAATATTTTTTTTCAAGATAATATCTAAATTGTTTTACTATACAATAAACAATATAAAGAGATTTTTTTAAACAATTTTTAAGATATTAATATTTATTTTTTTTATTTTTTCATAATTGCGTTGTCCAATCAATCATCTTTTTAATACCTATTTCTGCATTTATTCTTGGAGCCCAATTTAGATAATTTTTCACTTTTTCTATAGAAGCAATAAAACAATCCTGATCACTCACTCTCCTTGGAAGTTTTTTAAATTTAAGATCATCTAAATCAAGAATTTTTGAAATTAATTCAAACAATTCTATAAGACTTAATGAGTTAGTTTGACCCCCTCCAATATTAAAAATTTCTCCATTAAGGATATCTTTATTCAAAAAAGCTTTTTTATAAAGATTAATTAGATCATCAGCATGAAGAACATCACGAACTTGTTTCCCATTTCCAGAAATTGTAAAAGGTATTATTGGATCTTTCGCTTCTATTTGCATTTTTTGCTCTAGTCCTTTTTTGCAAAACCAACCTATCCAACCTTGATCAAAAGAAGCAAATTGTCTTCCACCATATATTGATGAATGTCTAAATACAACTGTTTTAAGACCATATACTCTTGCCCAATCTCGTACATATTGATCTGCAGAACCTTTTGAACATCCGTATGGTGTGGAAAAATCTAAAGGAATATTTTCGTCAAGACCTATTGGGTAGTCTTTTAGTTTGTATCTCTTTTCAGTTTCAATGTAACTTAGCCACTCAAGATCACCATAGACCTTGTTTGTACTGCTAAATGCAAGCAGGCAATTTGGAGAATATTTCCTAATCGCTTCTAATATATTGAAAGTACCGATTACATTTGTCCGCAAATCATTCCATGGATCTTTTAAAGATGTTGTCATCGCAACTTGACCTGCGACATGACAAGTAAAATCAAATGGAGCATATTGTTTGAATACTTTATTGACTAAATCTTTATCTGAGATATCAATCCTAAAAAACTTTATTTTATTTTTAGTATCTAGCGATTTTAACCAATTTAAATTTTTTTCAGATCCATCTCTAAATAAAGAATCTACTATATAAATTTCTGCTTCATCTTCAAGGTAAGATTTAGCTAGATTACTTCCTAAGAAACCACATCCACCAGTAATTAATACTTTCATTATAAAATCTTCTTATAGTTTAAGTTAGAGATATCAGGACAAAAATTCATGGGTTCATTTTTTTTATCAGATAATGCACCAATCATTAATTTTCCCTTGGCTCCAAGTCTCTTCCATTCTTTTTTTGCAAAATCTCCTAAGCTGATAGGATTTCCTGTCCCAATATTTATTAAAAAAGGCTGACCTTTTATGATGTCATCCCTTTGGCTTGCGTTCAATAAATGTTTTGCTACTAATTGTGCTGGTATAAAATCCCTAACTTGTTTACCAGAACTCATCTTAAAATCATTTCCAGATAAAGCTGCTTCTCTTAGCATGGGCCAAAAGTTATATTTATTTTGACCCGGACCATATGCTGAAAAAATACGTGCATATACTAGTTCCAACTTTAATTCAATTGAGAGATGATTTATGAGGTGAAATCCAGAGGCCTTCGTTGATCCATAAAAACTAAGGGGATTTAATGCAGCATTTGGGGGGATTTTTTCGAAACTATTTGCAGTGTGTCCATATTCATGACATGTGCCTGCATAAACAAATCTTTTAATACCTGCAATATTTCCTATTTTGAGTAATCTTGAAGCACTTAATATATTAATGTTGATAGCTTCTTCTAAAGTGGTTTTTTTGGGGCTAACTCCCGCGGAGGCTAAGTTTATCAATATATCAGTTTCTTTGAGATCCTTTTGATCTATTTCCAGGATATCTCTTTTAATCCAATTTATTCCATCATTTTTTTTTTTAATATCCTTATTCCCTCTATAATTTGCCTTAATATTATGGCCAAATTTTAAAAGCTCTCTTAACATATATTGCCCTAAAAAGCCTGTTGCACCAGTTACAAAAAAGTTCATATAAGTTTAGCTTTTACAATTATATTATTACTCGGATCAGTTTAATCTGGCCTATTTTGATTATACATTTAATTATTTTATGCATTTTAAGAGACTTATTTATACAGTAAATTTAAATTTTTTTTCTTTAAAAAATTTATTTCTTGATTAGAAATTAAAATTCTATTTTCAATAGAAAACTTCAAAATATTTGTATTCATTATCATAAAAATAAATTTGAAATTAAATTAAAACCTAACTTCTTATCCATTTTTGAATAATATTGAGATAATATAAAAAATTGAGATTTATTAAAAAAAAAACTCACTACATAATGAATTAAATATGCCAAATTTAGTTATTATTGGATCTGGAATAGTAGGACTATGTATCGCGAGGGAGGCAAAAAAAAAAGATACATTTGATAATGTAACTATTATAGATAAAGAAATATATCCTGGATTTCACTCTACTAGTAGAAATAGTGGTGTCATTCATGCAGGTTTTTATTATTCGCCAGATAGTACTAAAGCAAAATTCTGCTCGGAAGGCAATAGTTTAATGAGAGAATATGTACTAAATAATTCACTTTCATATAAAGCCTCTGGGAAAGTAGTAGTTTCAAAGAATGATAAAGAGGATAAAATAATAGAAATTCTTGGTAAGAGGGCCGTTAAAAACAATTGTAAAGTAAGGGTATTAGAGTCAAAACTTATTAAAAATTATGAGCCTAAAGCTAAAACAAATAATTTGTTTCTATGGTCGCCTAATACTTGGAGTGCTTCCCCTAAGGAGGTTTTAAATTGTTTAGTAAATGAAATTTGTGAATACGGTGTCAAAATTTGTTTAGGAAGAAAAGTGGTAGGCACAAAAAATAAATCTGTAATTCTAGATAATGGCGATGAAATTAAATTTGATTTTTTAGTAAATGCTTCAGGGGGTTATGCTTTGCCTATATCAAAGCTTTTTGGTATTAAAACTAGTTATAAGATTCTCCCATTTAAGGGCCTTTATTTAAAAAGCAAAAATAAAAATGATGTTTTTAAAACTCACATATATCCTGTCCCAGATATAAATCAGCCATTTTTAGGAGTTCATACAACACTAACTTCTGATAATTATTTGAAGCTAGGTCCAACAGCAATCCCTGCATTTTCACCAGAAAATTATAAAATATTTGACAACTTAGATATTAAACTTACTCCTGATATCTTATTTCTTCAATCCTCTCTTTTTATAAATAATAATTTTAGATTTAGAGATCTTGCCCTAAGAGAGTTTAGATATTTATTCAAGGAGAATATTGTTAAATCAGCCCAAGAAATCACAAATTTTAATTTAAAAGATATTGATTTTGATTGGTATTCTCCCGGAATTAGAGCTCAACTATATGATTTAAAAAAACAAAATCTTGAGAATGATTTGATTATTGAATTTAAAGATTCCACTATTCACATTTTAAATTCAATCTCACCTGCTTGGACTTGTGCTTTTAAAACGGCACAGTTTATATTAAATTATTTAAATGAAATTTAATTTGATCTATATAGATTTGTGGAACTCATTTTAAATTTAAATGCTTAAAAAATATTTTAAAAAATATAATATTTTTATAAAGCAGGGTAGAGACTTTTTATTATTTGGGACTCTTAATTTTCTTATTACAAATTTAGTTTTGCAAGTATCTCTATTTATTTTTAAAATTTGGTTAGCAACTTTAATTAGCCAATCTTTAAATTTTATTATAGGTTATTTTTTATATTCAAAATATGTATTTAAAGTAAAAATAGGATCAAAATTTAGACTTTTAAAGTATCTAATTTTATCGCTTTCAATATGGTATATTAATCTATTTTTAATCGTTTATTTTTCTAACTATTTTTCTATTTCCAGTAATTTTGGCGCAGGACTAGCTATTCCTATTATTGTAATATTTTCTTTTTTTTCTCAACGGTTTCTCATTTTTAGAAAGTAGGATAACTTTATTTTTTTCTTAAGAAAACTTTTGTACTGCAGTCATAATATATAAAAGAAAGAAAAAATTGTATTCCAATTATACTGAGAATTATAAAAATACTTACTGTTCCTGCAGAGGCCAAAACATTTGTGATATTGCTTACTATAAAGAGATATATTCCGATAATAAATGCAAAAATACCGAAAATAAGTGATAAAAATAACTCTATTGAACCAACATTAAAGTCTAAAATATAGTATTGATAAATAATTCTCTTAACTATTAATTTAATATTTTTTATTAGGAATGGATAAATTTCTTTGAGAGGATTTAAAGATGAATAATTACTAAAATAATTAGCATCAATAGAGACATTTTTTATGACTATATTTTGAAGAGCACATCGAAATAAAATTTCCGTTTCAAAGAAGAATCTATTATCTGTTTTAGAAAAATTAATTTCTCTTAAAGTTTCTGCATTAAAAGCAATAAAACCATTTGTGGGATCAAAAATTTCCCAATATCCTGTTGAAAATTTGGTTAGGTAACTAAGAAATACATTCCCAATTAGTCTAATTTTTGGCATCTTAATTAATTTCTCAAAGTTTGTAAATCTATTTCCTTTTGTTGAGTCACACTCATTTTTTAAGATTGGATTACACATTTTGGGAATGTCAGATGGATTCATTTGATAGTCTGCATCCATTTTTATGATTATTTGACAATCTTTTTTAAGAAGCCATTCAAACCCCCTTTTTGTAGAACCTCCAACACCCATATTTCTTTCATTGAAGATAATGTGGACTTTAGAATTTATATTACTTTCTTTTACTTTCTTTCCTGTGTGTAATGGACATTTATCATCTACTAAAACAACAATGTCAGCATAATTCAGTACATCTGAAATCAATTTTAATGTGATATCTCCGCCCATGAAGCATGGTATGACGACCCCTATTTTTGTCATTCTTCTTATGAAATATCTGCTCCTTGTAATGTATCATTAATGATTTTTGCGGCAAACAATATAAAGGGTGGGAAAAACATTATCAAATATCTGCTCATGGCAACTCCTAATAAACTTGGAGAGATAGCTATGAAAGAGGAAATTAATACGATCCATAGTTCTGTTTTAATAATTAATCTAATATTTAATAATATTCCTAAGAAACTAAATAAATTTATTGGGAAAAGAAAAAATATACCTGTTGAGGTTCTAAGTATAAATGGAAGAAGATTATTTATGTTCTGTGCATCATGACTATCTCTTATATCTGATATGCCTGAAACAAAGTCAGTTATTTTCCATGAAAGATAATATAATGCCATTTTTAAGTTTTCTAGAATATTTATATTATCGATTTTTAGCTTTGATCTTAATAATTCTCTTGAATATCCAAAGTAATAACCTTTCTCATTTAAAAAAATATTTACATTAGCAAATGAATAATTAAGTACTGTTTTAAAATTATATGTAACGACTATAAGTCCAAAAACAGTAATAAGAATATTAGCAAATCTAATTATATTAAAGCTTCTCTTTTCAATATAAATCCTAATATATTTGGATAAAATTATTATTAAAAAAACAGTTCCAAAGATTCCGCCACTAGGCCTAAGTAATGATAAATATATACATGATATGTTTATAAAAATATTTGATATTAGACTATCTTTGTTAGTGATTAAACTCCCTCTTTTATATAAATAACAAATTAAGTACATTGTAAATGAAACCCCTACAACAATATAATTTGTTATTCCTCCTGATAAAGAGTAGAAATAAGTATATGGATTCAAGATATATATACAACAGGAAATTTTTGAAACCTTTTCATTAAAAATTAAATATGATGATGCTCTCAATAATCTTAAAGTTATTAAAGATAAGAGGGATGTTATGAAAATAGTTATAGTATTCCATAATTTTGAATATTCATCTGCGCCAAATAGATTGCTTATTGATGTAATTATTTTTAGGACAGTTGGATAAAGAATATTCCCACTATAGTTTGAATATCCATAACCTTTAAGAGTGTTATTTATATAAAAGGGTCTATCTCCAATAGCCAAATTTGTAGATGAGATTCCAAGGTTGGTAGTATCCGTAGGAATAGTTATAAAAAAACTTAATATTATAAAAAAAATGAGAATAGAAAAATAAAACTTTTCTAGAGAGCTAGCTTTATAGTTAAAGATATTGTTTTTTTTTATAAAATTCATAAAAAAAAGGATGAAATTTATTTTTGACTATCTCAGTTTAATATAATAGTAGTCTGAAATTTACATCTTTCAAAGTAATAACAACTTTATTAACTCTGATTTGATTAATTATTATTTACTTTACTTATTGTTAAATATTTTACTTTGAAGTATTAAGATTTAGCTTTCCCAAAAGGGATCTGTAGTTAAAGAAACTTTTAAAAGACTTTTTTTATTACTTTTAATAACACTTATACAAGCCCTTTTCGTATCACCATTTACATCTATCTCACAAGCACCGCAACTACCTGTGAGGCAGCCAGCAGGGATTTCTAAACCTGCTTTTTCAGCAGAAGAAAACCAGTCATCACCATCTGAAACAAATGTTTCTTTATTGTTTGGCCATATTACTTTTATTTTTTTTGTTTCTTTCAACTTAAAAATGATTTGAGATTTAAATGTTTGTGGAATTCACTTGCAAGATTGTCAATGATGGATTGTCTCTTCTCTTTATAAGATATTGATTTTTTATTTAATATTGGTAGATTTTTACTCTTCCTTATTAAATTAATATATTGAGCTCTCCAACTGTCATTTTCAAAGATCCCATGAATGTATGTTCCTGCGATAGTTCCGCCTCTATTATTTTCTTTGTACCAACCAAGATTTGAGTCTTCAAAAAGAGGATTAATCTTTAATGAACTTTGGATTTCATCTAATACAGTTCGACCATTATGGATTTCAAATCCATTAATTTCTGATTGGCATGGCCATATAGATTTAGAGTTGATTTGACGTGTTATTTTTTTGTTAAAGAAGGTCGTTTTTAATGGCAGTAATCCAATACCTTTAATAGTTTGTTCAGAAAAATCTTTAGAACCCTCATTAAAATAAGGATCTTCAAGTTTAGTCCCTAACATTTGTAAACCTCCACATATTCCAATAATATTTCCCTCGTTATTTGAATAGTCCCTTATATCCTGAGATAAGCCAGAATTTTTAAGAAAAATTTGATCTTTAATCGTTTGTTTACTGCCCGGCAGAATAATGAAGTCATACTTACTTAGGTTTTGTGATTTTCTAATCCATTCAATTAATATTGTTTCTTCATTTTCTAAGGGATCAAAATCCGAGAAGTTACTAATAGATGGTAATTTTATAATTCCAACTTTGATTTCAGGATTTTTAAAGAGTGATTTTTTTTCTATTAAATCTAAAGAATCCTCTGGAGGAAATGAATCATTTAACCAAGGAATAATTCCAATAACAGGGATTTGAGTTTTATTCTCTATCCATTTTTTCCCATTTTCAAATAATGAAAGGTCTCCTCTGAATCTATTAATAATAATTCCCTTAATAAGTTTCCTCTCTTCAGGCTTCATTAATTCAAGAGTACCAATTATTTGTGCAAATACTCCTCCCCTTTCAATATCAGTGACTAATATGCAATTTGCATTTAAATATTTTGCAATTCTTAAATTAGTAAGGTCTCTGTGAATTAAATTCATTTCTACTGGACTTCCAGCACCTTCAATAATTAAACGGCAATTTGGGTTTTTTTTATAAATAGAATTTAGACTTTTTTTAATTACTTCCCACCCTGGAATAAACCAATCTTTATAGTAATTTTGTGCGGTTGTGGTGCCTATGCTTTTGCCAAGGTGAATCACCTCACTTACTGAGTTTCCTTGTGGTTTCAATAAGATGGGATTCATCTCTGTAGAGGGATTAATACCACAAGCAAAAGCTTGAAGTGCTTGTGAATATGCCATCTCTCCACCT
The DNA here is from genome assembly GCA_003281625.1 of Prochlorococcus sp. AG-347-I04. GTDB lineage: Bacteria > Cyanobacteriota > Cyanobacteriia > PCC-6307 > Cyanobiaceae > Prochlorococcus_A. The sequence continues at coordinate 45,299 of QCBL01000004.1, read as the reverse complement.
TCCCAATCAACCCAAGCGTTGTTACTCATATTTTGTCCTTTAAAAGGTATTGGTTCATCTCCTAAATTTTTAAGAATCCTGCAAATAGCAGTAACCGTTAATGATTTTCCTGCACCACTGGAAGTACCTAGGACCATTATTGGTTTCCTTATTTCGTGTAATTTTGTTTCTAACTCCATTAGTAATTTATATTAATTTTAAAATTTATTAATTATTAAATTGAATTATAATTTGGTAAAAAATTTGTGTTAATTCTAGCCTCTGCTTCTCAATCTAGAAAGAAATTACTAGAAAATTGTCAAATCGAATTTATCCAAATAGCAAGCAAATTTGATGAAACTACTATTCAAGAAAAGAATATATTTAATTTAGCTTTGGAATTATCTTTTCAAAAGGCTAATAGTTTATCTGAAAATATTCAAAACTTATCTTTGCCCGAAGAATTTAATTATGGATCTGTGGAAATACTTGGGTGCGATTCAATTTTTGAATTTAAAGGAGAAGCTTATGGAAAACCATCTAATAAAGAAGAGGCATTTATTAGATGGAAAAAAATGTCTGGAGAATTTGGATTTTTACATACTGGTCATACTCTAATAATTGGGAATTTTGATATAACCTCCAATATTTTTAAAATCACTGAAATAATAAAAAAAACAGTAAGTTCAAGAGTTTATTTTTCTAATTTGGAGGATTGGGAAATCAAGAGTTATGTAGATACAAATGAACCTTTATATTGCGCAGGAGGATTTGCCTTGGAAGGTATAGGTGGTAAATATATTGAAAAAATAGAGGGTTGTTTTAGTAATGTAATGGGTTTAAGTTTGCCATGGCTCAGAGAAAATTTATACAGATAATAAAATTGAGCAAAAAAAACCCTATCTAAAGATAGGGCTTTTTAGATGAAATAGAAATTAATCTAGATCTGGCATTTCTAGAGCTGGTTCACTCTTTCTGTCGATTCCTTTCTCGAAACCAGCAGCGGCAGCTCTAGCACGTCCAGCATGCCAAAGGTGACCGATAAATGTAAACCATCCAAGGAAGAATTGGGCTGCAGCTAACCATTGTCTTAAATTAACGAAGTTAACAGCATTTGGCTCTGTAATGATTCCACCAACAGAGTTGATAGAAGCGTTAGGAGCATGAGTCATATATTCAGCAGCTCTTCTTACCTGCCAAGGCTGAATATCATTTTGAATTTTCTCAAGGCTCAATCCGTTAGGTCCTCTTAAAGGCTCTAACCATGGACCTCTGAAATCCCAAAATCTCATTGTTTCACCACCAAATATAATTTCACCAGTAGGAGATCTCATGAGATACTTACCTAGACCTGTTGGTCCCATTGTTGAACCTACGTTAGCTCCAATTCTTTGGTCTCTCACAAGGAAAGTAAAGCTTTGAGCCTGTGAAGCTTCAGCATTTGTTGGGCCATAAAACTCTGAAGGGTAAGCAGTGTTGTTAAACCAGATGAATGTTGAAGCAATAAAACTTGCTACACAAATTCCACCAAGAGCATAACTTAATAGTCCTTCACCATTCCAGATGAATGCTCTTCTTGCCCATCCAAATGGTTTAGTAAAGATATGGAAAAGACCACCGATTATTGCGGTAATTCCAACATATACGTGACCACCAACTATATCTTCTATAGAGTTAACACCGATTATTGAACCAGCGCCACCCCAAGGAGACCTAAATAGGTAACCAAGTATAACTCTTGGATCTAAGGTAGGACTAACTAACCTAACTTCTCCACCACCAGGTGCCCATGTGTCATAAGCCCCTCCAATGAACATCCAATCAAAAACGAAAAATAATGCACCAACGCCTAAAACTATAAGGTGATAACCGAGGATATTAGTCATTTGATTCTTATCTCTCCAATCTGTTGAAAAGAAAGGAAAATCTTGCTCAAGTTTTTCAGGACCTGCTAAAGAATGGTAGATACCACCAAATCCTAAAACTGCAGAGGAAATTAAATGCATAACACCAGCCACAAAGAATGGGTATACATCAGTAACTTCTCCACCAGGACCTATTCCAAATCCAAACATTGCAACGTGAGGCATACAAATTAAGCCTTGTTCCCACATTGGTTTATCAAATGTGAAATGACTTACTTCGAATAACATCATTGCACCGGCCCAAAAAACGATGAGACCAGTGTGTGCAATATGAGCTCCGAGTAAACGGCCAGATAAATTAATTAATCTGGCGTTACCTACGTACCAAGCGTAACCAGTTTCTTCAATACTCTGGTTAGGGGCTCTAAGTAAACTATTAAAGGGCGTTTCCACGTGGTAGAACCTCCTCAGGGAATACAAAGTTTTCGTGTGGTTGATCCACAGAAGACATCCATGCTCTCATACCTTCGTTCAAAAGTATATTTTTTGTATAGAAAGTTTCAAATTCTGGATCTTCTGCTGCACGGATTTCTTGGCTTACGAAATCATAAGCTCTTAGGTTTAGTGCTAAGCCAACAATACCGATTGAAGATGTCCACATACCCATAACAGGTACAAATAGCATCAAGAAATGTAAGAAACGCTTGTTTGAGAAAGCAATACCGAAGATTTGACTCCAGAATCTATTAGCTGTAATCATTGAGTAAGTTTCTTCTTCTTGAGTTGGATCAAAAGCTCTAAAAGTTGAACTTTGAACTTTACCATCTGTGTAAATACTTGTATCTTCATACAAAGTATTTTGTACTGTAGCTCCATGTATAGCGCAAAGTAGTGCACCACCAAGAATTCCAGCAACTCCCATCATGTGGAATGGATTTAAAGTGATATTGTGAAAACCTTGAATGAACAGAATATAACGGAAGATTGCTGCTACACCGAATGAAGGTGCGAAGAACCAACTGTGCTGTCCTAAAGGATAAATAAGGAAAATACTTGTGAAAACTGCAATTACAGCTGAGAAGGCTAATGCGTTGTATGGTCTAATTCCAACAAGGCCAGCAATTTCAAACTGACGAAGCATAAAACCTATTAGGCCAAATACTCCATGTAATGCAACGAAGTTCCAAAGACCACCAAGTTGTAGCCATCTTACGAAACTACCTTGGGCTTCAGGACCCCATAAAAAAAGAAGACTGTGTCCCATGGCATCACCAGGGGTACTTACAGCTGCTGTTAAAAAGTTACAACCTTCAAGGTATGAGCTTGCAACTCCATGTGTGTACCAAGAGGTAACAAATGTTGTTCCGACGAACCAACCACCTATAGCAAGGTATGCACAAGGAAGTAGAAGTAGTCCGGACCAACCAATAAATACAAAGCGGTCGCGCTTCAACCAATCATCGAGGACATCAAACCATCCTCTTTGTGGGGCGCTACCAACTGCGATCGTCATGAGAAATCGTTTTTTAGCTTCGGGATACGCAGTGACTGTAACAAAGATTGAGAGTAATGTGGGGAAATATTTGTATATCTGAAATGCCTTGTAAAGCTTTCCTGACTTTTTTATTAAAAAATAGGTAAGAATACTCCCTTAGTTTGTTAAATTATCTAGATTAGGCTCCAAAAAAAGATAAAAATGAATTCAGACCTCACGTCTTTCGATAAAATCGAACAAAAAATTGGTGGATCAAGAAAAATTTCAAATTATATTATTGGAGGAATGTTGACGATAGGAGGTGTTGGTTTTCTTTTGGCTTCTATATCTAGCTACACAGGAAGAGATTTATTACCTTTAGGAAATCCTTCAACTTTATTGTTTGTCCCTCAAGGAATAATAATGGGAGCGTATGGAATAATAGCCAATTTATTAAATTTTTACTTGTGGTATTTGGTTTACATAAACTTTGGTTCAGGAAGTAATTATTTCGATAAATCATCAAAATCTGTAGAAATAAAAAGAAAAGGATTATTTAAAAATATTGAAGTTAAATTAAATTTCGATGAAATTAAGTCGGTTAAGTTGGATATAAGTGAGGGATTTAATCCACGGAGGAGAATTGCTTTAGTCTTAAAAGGTAGAAAAAAACCTCTCCCTTTAAGCGGAGCTGGTGAACTTAAACCACTGCTTCAAGTTGAAGAAGAAGGGGCTCGTTTGGCTAAGTTTTTGGATGTTAATTTGGAGGGCTTAAAATAAAAAAAAAATATTTTTTAAAAATATTATCTTTTATACAGATTTTGTTTTTGGTACAAGCTTGTAGTTATAAAAGTAGGTTTGATTCAAATTATTACTGCCAAAAACTTAAATTTACTTGTATTCAGAGTAATAAGGTAGTGTCTTTTAAAACTACAAAAGGTGATTTTGAGGTTAAATTATTTGGTAAAGATAACCCTGTAACAGTATCAAACTTTCTGGAAAACATAGAAAATAACATTTACGTAAATCAAAAATTTTATAAAATAATAAACTTTACACAAATAAGTTTTATACATGGTGGTGTTAATCCAGAAAATGAATTTTATATTGAACGAAAACAACACTTTAATAAGACTAGTCGATCAATACCTTTAGAAATAAAATTTAAAGAAGAAATTAAACCAAGATATAACTATCAAATAAAAAATCCTAATGAAACTAAAAATTTAGTTAATACTTTTGAAAGTGGTTCAATCGCTATGGTTAAAAACGGTAAGAATAAGTCTTCATCGACTCAATTTTTTTTTGTAACAAATAAGATCCCAGAACTCGATGGAAGATATTCGGTTTTTGGAAAGATCATTAAAGGATTAGGTGTACTTAAAAAATTAAATAAAGAAGATTACATTAAGACAGTCCAGATATCTAATTAAATTTCTAGAGAATATTTGTTTATTTTTAACATTTCTGTATTAACTCCTGAAGAGCGTTTAAGAGCCACCTTACCAGTTCTTGCTATTTCAAGGATGCCGTATGGCTCAAGTAATTTCTCAAGGGCAACTAACTTCCCAGGGTCTCCCACTACCTCGAGAGTTAAGGCCATATCTGATACATCAACAACTTTTGCACGGAAAATTTGCACTATATCAAGAATATTACTCCTTGTATCTTCTTTCGATGAAACTTTTAGTAACATCAATTCCCTTTCAACAGCAGCAAGATTAGTAAAATCTACAACTCCTAGTACATTAAATAACTTATTGAGTTGCTTAGTCATTTGTTGAAGAGTTTCATCATCACCCTCCACTACCATTGTTAATCTTGAAATTCCTTTAGATTCTGCAGGCCCTACTGCGAGGCTATCTATGTTGAATCCCCTTCTAGCAAAGAGACCTGAGATTCTACTCAAGGCTCCAGATTCGTCTTCTACAAGAACTGATAATGTATGTTTCATATTTTAAAAGGTTTTTAAATCTCTAATCCATTCGTAAGAGATTCTATTGAATACTGAAGGATCTTCATCATGGATACAATGCCCTGAATTAGATACTATTTTTAATTTTACCCATCTATGGAAATTTGCAATCTTTTTACCAACAAACAAAGGTATGAAATTATCTTTTTCTCCCCAAATCAATAAAAAAGGAACTTTTTTTGAGATGCTAAGTTTTCTCAAAAGGTAAGAAGCCTGAAATTTTTCATCTCTGGTTGACATTCCGATACACATCGCTCTTAATGATCTAGCTGAAGTTCTCCTTAAAACAGGTTTTGTCACCAAATCTATAAGTTCGCGATCAATATTATCTTTTTTGAAATAGGCAGAATTTAGTCCCAGTTTTATAACCCCTAATTTGGTTATTAGAAATAAAATAATCTCCAAAGGGAAAAACATAAAAAATATTCTTATGAATTTATCTTGAAATTTTTTAAATGATGATTTTTTTGTTACAGACTTTTTATTTTCTTGAATTTGATCTGGCAGCGGCGATGCAATAACTGTCGCAATCTGATCCTCTAATGAAACAGCACATGTTAAAGCCACTAGTGATCCCAAGGAATTGCCAATAAGAATTACTTTCCCAGAATTCTTTGGTCTTATAACCTGTGTGATAAAGTCTTTCACTTGATTGCACCAAATCTCATTATTTAATTTTCCGATTTGTCTTATCCCAGGTTGATCTGAATCACCAAATCCTATTAAATCTAAAGAGTATGAGGCGCAATTCCTTTTCGCGAAATACTCTAAATTGTTTCTCCAATGTTTTCTACTTGCGCCAAATCCATGGAGAAAGATAATTGGAATTTCATTGTCTTCTCCTGAAACACTCCAACAAACTTTAATACCGTTCCAAATCCAATAATTAGGAAAATTAATATTTTTCTCTTCAAGATTATTGTTCATATACTAAAATTTTCAAGATATTTGCATTATCTACTTTTTTAACAAATAAATGTATATTGAATGTAAATTTATAGTAATGATAGAATTTTACTATGGCTAAAGAAATTTTTAGTATTGCGGCAGTTTTTTGGATACTAGTACCGATAGGATTGGTTGGTGGTGCATTATTATTAAAGTTTCAAGGGGATTGATTCTCACGAACACATCACAAATTAAGTTATTGTCTACAGGTTAAGTAAATCTTAAAATATGAAGATTCTTTTAGTAGGTGCGACAGGTACACTCGGGAGGCAAATAGCTAAGCAAGCTATTGAAGTTGGTCATGAAGTTAGATGCTTTGTAAGAAACCCAAGAAAGGCTTCCTTTCTACAAGAGTGGGGTTGTGAATTGACAAAAGGTAACTTATTGAATTCTTCTGATATTGAATATGCATTACAAGATATTGAAGTTGTTATTGATGCTGCTACTAATAAACCAGATGATCCTAAAAGTATTTATGAAATTGATTGGGATGGAAAGGTAAACTTGTTCAATGCTTGTGAATCTTTAGATGTTAAAAGAGTCATATTTTTTTCAATCCTTTTAACGGAAAAATTTAGAAATGTTCCGTTAATGGATATTAAATATTGTACTGAAAAACTTCTTGAGAAATCTAATCTTGATTATACAATCTTCAAATGTGCAGCTTTTATGCAGGGAGTTATAGGTCAATTTGCTATTCCAATTTTAGACAGTCAAGCAGTATGGATGAGTGGAACTCCAACAAAAATCGCATACATGAACACTCAAGACATGGCCAAAGTTATTGTCGCAGCAGTTAATAATCCAAAGACTCATAGAACATCATTACCATTAGTTGGTCCCAAAGCATGGGACTCAAACGAAGTCATATCCCTATGTGAAAAATTTAGCGAAAAGAAAGCTAAAATTTTTAGAGTTTCTCCCTTTCTGATTAATGTAACTCAAAAAGTAGTTTCTTTTTTCCAAGACTCTTTAAGTGTTGCAGAAAGATTGGCTTTTGCTGAAGTAACAAGTAGTGGAGAATCATTAGATGCTGACATGAGCAAAACTTACGAAATATTGGAACTTAAAAAAGAAGAGATGACATCATTAGAGAGCTATATAAAGGAGTACTACCAACAGATACTTAAAAGATTAAGGGAAATGGAAGCAGATCTAAATATTGAAGAAAAAAAGAGATTACCTTTTTAATATTGCAATCCATGACTTATATAGTATATTTGTACTATATATATTAATTAAGTTCTATGTCTGCATCCAAGTCTAAAAATCTTGAACGAAAACTTGATAACTTTGCAAAAGAAGCAAAAAATGAATTGAATAATGTTTGCGGATCTTCATTATGGGAAAGCCTAGGCTTTGTTTTCTTTGATCAATTAGAAGATTCAGAAAAAATTGCGAAAGCAAATTTTTACTATGGTCAACTTCAAATTATAAATGAAATTAAATTTTCAATTTGAATTTCATATTTCTACGTATGTAATTTTTGTTAAATCAATTTTGGCCAATCTTTTTCTGATAAAATGAATTTAATAAAAAATTAATTAATGATTGAAACTTCAGGTGTAATTGAAAAAGAGCAAGGTAATGGATTTTATTTGGTTACCTTAGAACAACCCGAAGGACATCAATGTTTATGTAGAGCTGCAGGTAAATTGACTAAATTTAGAATTAAATTATTAGCTGGAGACAAAGTGTTAGTTGAGATAAGTCCTTATGATCTTTCTAGAGGGAGGATAACCTATAGAGAAAGAAATGCAGGGGGTGCTAAACCTACAACTAATAAAAACAATCCAAAGAGGAATAATAAGTAAAAGTTAATTTAGATGATATTTTTTATCGCTTCTTTAAACTCACTTCTTTGTTTTACACCTTGCCATTGTTTTTTTAATAATTTTTCTTTAAAAAGTTGAACTGTTGGTGTGCCATTTATACCAGCTTGTTCTGCAATAGCTTGATCTTTATCAATATCTATTTCAACGCCGAGTACTGCACCATCAAGTTCTTTGATTACTCTTTTTAACTGAGGTTTCAAAACATGACATGGGCCGCAACTTGGGGAACTAAAAATTACTAAGATAGGTTTTTTACTCTCGTGATAAAGTTTTCTTAATGCATAACTACCTTTTTGCCATTCAGAATTTAAATCGAAAGTATCTTCATTAACTTCCTCTTCATTAAAACCTGATGAATTAAGTTTTTTTTCTGGTTCGGGTGTTTCTCTGACAATAGTTTTTGCTAAGTTTTTCTCAGCTAGCCACCTTTCGGCAGCTAATGCTGCCATGCATCCAGTTCCTGCAGCAGTAACTCCTTGTCTCCACTCAGAATCAACAACATCACCTGCCGCAAAAATGCCTTCGATAGATGTTTCCGGTCTCCCTGATTTGCAAGCAATATATCCTTTATTATCTAATTCAATTTTGTTGCCTAAAAACTTCGTATTTGGAGTATGACCTATTGCGTAAAAAAGACCCTTTATATTGATTTCCCCTTTACCTTCTTGAGAGTGAATAGTTTCTATTTTCTCAAGCCATTCAGAGCCATCAGCTTTATCAACTTTTGTGTTCCAATGGATTTCTATCTTTGGATTAGCTTTTACTCTATCAATCATTGCTGCGCTAGCCCTTAATTTTTCTGATCTAACAATTAAATGCACTTTGCTGCCATACTTTGTGAGGTATGCTGCCTCTTCACATGCAGAGTCACCTCCTCCTATAACAGCTAATTCTTCATCTCTAAATTGTGGGGTTGCTCCATCACAAATTGCACAAGCACTTATTCCTTTACTCCAGAATTTATCTTCATTTAACACGCCTAATCTATTTGCACTTGCCCCAGTTGCAATAATAATTGAGTTAGCTTTTAAACTACCTTCTAAAGTTTTTAATTCAAAGGGATGTGAATCAGTATTTATTGAAACAACGTCACTTTCATGTAAATTAGTGCCCCATCTTTCTGCTTGAGCCTTCATTAAATCCATCAATTCAGGACCTAGCACTCCATCTGGAAAACCTGGATAATTTTCAACAAAGGTTGTAGTCATTAATTGCCCTCCAGGAATCCCACCAGAATTAAATCCTGTTACTAGCAATGGTTGTAAATTTGCCCTTGCTGCATAAATTGCAGCCGTATAACCTGCAGGACCTGAACCAATAATTACAACATTTTCAACGTAAGGACTTTTTTCTTTATTTTCCATTTATTTGCAAATATCACTCTTTATGATAATAAACAAACCCGAATTTTGTAGGGCGGATTATACTCGATATTTTTTTTTAATCGTTGACTTTTTGGTCTAATAACTTATTTAATTCCTTTGGAAAATTTAGAACAGAATCTTTTAAATTTTCGTTCTTTTCTCCAATATGTAATATCCACTCCCTAAATTCCTCTGCGATTGCATAACTGTCTTCATATCTTTCTAAAGTGTCCATAGCAGAGATTCTGTTGGTAGCCCAACAGGTTGCTATGTCGATCCTTTTTCTAATGAAATTTTCCATTGAAAGTTTTTAGTTGTATATACCTAAACACATTAGGTAACAAATGTATTGTCTAATAAGTTACAACTTTGTACTTCCAAACAATATTTTAATCTTTAGTTTATATTTGAGCCAATTTTTTTGGAAAATATAAAGAAAACATTAAGGAAAAGGGTTAAACGGCCTCGCTATGATTTGCAAGTAGCCTTTCAACTTCCTCAAAACCCTCATGAGCTGAATTTATTGCAAGTTCCTCGCTGACGTTTTCTTCTGATATTAATTTTGCCGATATTTTTTTTAAAAGAGCTTCTTTCTTTTCTCTTAGTGAACAAACAATTTCTTCTTCAATGATAGATTTTATTGCTTTAGAAATTATTTTTTTGTCATTTGCTTCCTCAAATGTGCCCTGGACTAATTCCTGAATAAATAATCGATGCACCTCACTACTCCTAAGAAAGCTTTCTGTGGCATTAATAATTCCTTCAACAAGAGCTTCATCAGGTTCAGAATCATTTTCTGTTAGCTTAAATTCCCAATCTAGATGTCTTCTTTGCCAACCTGCCGAGTGGAGACTGGGCATGACTGTCTGTGAATAAGTATCAACTGACATTTCATAAATCCTCTCTGCTAATTTCTCGCACCAGTCTTTACCATGCTTTTCTAGGTTTTTCTGCATAGCTTGCCTAGGAACAGCATGACCACCATGATGACTGTGGCATACTCCATCAGGACATTCGATTGCTTTTATACTCATTAGGATTAATTAGAACTCATATATTCTAGTTAGCTATTTTTTATAGAAAAGAAAATATATTTTTAACAAAAATCCAAGATTTTTGACTTTCTTCAATTTATATTTAGTATGTTAAAAAAAAAATAAATTGACAAAGATACTTATTCCTGCCGAAACAAGCTCTGGTGAAAGGAGAGTTTCAGCTACGCCAGAAGCAGTAAAAAAATTAAAAAGCCTTGGATGTGACGTTTACATTGAAAGTTCAGCAGGAAAATTATCAGGATTTAATGACTTATCATATGAAGAATCGGGCGCAACAATAATACATAACTTAGATCAACAAATTTGGGGAGAAGCCGACTTAATATTTTGTGTTCAAACTCCATCAGAGGATAATTTAATTAAGTTAAAGAAAGGAGCTGTTCTTCTTGGTCTTCTTAACCCATATGGTAACAAGGAGCTTCTTAGGATCATAAATAGTAATAAGATTTCAGCTTTATCACTAGAGTTGCTCCCTAGGATTAGTAGAGCTCAATCATCTGATGTTCTCTCTTCACAGGCCAATATTGCTGGATATAAAGCAGTTCTTTTGGCTGCAAGTGAGTTAGATAGATATTTCCCAATGCTTATGACTGCAGCAGGGACAGTCCAACCCGCTAAAGTAGTTGTTCTTGGTGGTGGCGTTGCAGGATTACAGGCAGTTGCGACAGCAAAAAGACTTGGAGCAATAGTATTTGTATCTGATATTAGACCTGCTGTTAAAGAACAAGTGGAGTCCCTCGGAGCAAGATTTATAGAACTTCCTGAAGTTGAGGAAAAGCCAGGAGAGGCAGGAGGTTATGCAAAAGCTGTAACACCCGAATTCCTATCAAAACAGAAGGCAACTTTAACTAAATATTTATCTGAAGCTGATGTCGCGATATGTACTGCACAAGTTCTAGGTAAAAAGGCCCCTGTTTTAATAGACTCTCCCATGATTGAAAAAATGAGACCTGGCGCTGTAGTTATTGATTTAGCAGTTTCGCAGGGAGGGAACTGTGAAGGATCAAAATCAAATGAAACTATCATCAAAGATGGGGTAAAACTGATAGGAGCGGGCGAATTACCTTCTTCAGTTCCTTATGATGCAAGTTCACTTTATGCTAAGAACTTAACATCTTTGATTACACCATTTATAAAAGATGGTGTAATTAAATTAGATAAAGAGGATGAACTCATTTCTGGATGTTTGTTAAGCGATGAAGGAGTTGTTCTTCAAAATAAAGTTTTTGAAAATTGAGGTTTTAAAATTATGTCTTTTATAAGTCTTCTTTGGGTTCTTTTACTTGGTAGTTTATTAGGTCTCGAGTTAATTGGAAAAGTTCCTCCTACTCTTCACACACCTCTCATGAGTGGTGCAAATGCAATTTCAGGAATAACAATGCTTGCAGCCTTGACTTTAATTGTAAAAGCAGAAGGTAACGTACCACTTTTAATCATTGGTTCAGTTTCTCTTGGATTTGCTCTTTTCAACGTTGTAGGAGGTTTCTTTGTAACTGATCGAATGCTCGCAATGTTTAGTCGTAAACCATCAAATAAAAAGTAATTTTTAACATGAATCTACCTGTAATCATTAAATTCGTTGTTGACCTTCTAGCAGTACTTTTACTGGCTTTGGGAATAAAAGGATTGTCAAAAGTAAAATCAGCAAGGGATGCAAATAGATTAGCTGCATTTGCAATGTCGCTATCAGTAGTAGGATTACTTTCTTATTATTTAGGCACTTCTGGAATTGCTATTCAGTCTTGGATTTGGATAATAATTGGATCAATAATAGGTAGTCTATTCGGAGCAATTCTTGCAAAAAAAGTACCTATGACCTCCATGCCAGAAACAGTGGCATTGTTCAATGGCTGTGGAGGAATGTCTTCACTTTTGGTGGCCTTAGGAGTAGCTATTTTTCCTATATCTAGTGGCCAAGAAAATTTTGATTTTTTTAAGTCACTGATTAACGAAGTTTCAATATCTGTTTCTATATTTGTTGGGGCCATAACTTTCACAGGTTCAATTGTGGCGATGGCAAAGTTACAAGGTTGGTTGTCAACTCCAGGATGGACTCAGAGCAAAGTTAGACATTTTGTAAATATTGTTTTTGCAGTTGCCTCCTTTATAGCCTTTTTTGATTTGATAAATGGCAATACAAGTTCTATTTGGCTTTTAGTTATAGTTTCGTCTTTATTAGGTATTGGAGTTACTTTGCCAATTGGTGGAGCTGATATGCCAGTCGTTATATCTTTATTAAATAGCTATTCAGGGATTGCAGCAGCAGCAGCAGGTTTCGTTGTAGATAGTCAGCTTTTGATAGTAGCAGGCGCAATGGTAGGAGCGGCAGGACTAATACTTACTCAAGTAATGTGCAAGGGTATGAATAGATCATTGGTCTCAGTTCTTTTTGGAGGATCTTTATCGGCACAAAGTACAGCCTTATCTGGTTCAGGAGAATATACAAATATAACTTCTTGTAGTGTTGAAGAATGTGCATTGACTTTAGAGGCAGCCAACAAGGTAATTATTGTTCCTGGTTATGGCCTAGCAGTAGCTCAAGCTCAACATACTTTGAGGGAGGTGACAAAAAAACTAGAGCAAAATGGTATTGAAGTTGTTTACGCAATTCATCCTGTAGCAGGGAGGATGCCTGGACATATGAATGTACTTTTAGCAGAAGCAGATGTTCCTTACGAACAACTTAAAGAGATGGACGTTGTAAATCCTGATTTTCCAGCAACGGATGTTGTTTTAGTTTTAGGAGCAAATGATGTGGTTAATCCTCAAGCTAAAAATGATAGCTCTTCTCCTTTATATGGCATGCCAGTTCTTGATGTACAGGAAGCAAGAACGGTATTTGTAATTAAACGTGGTATGAGCGCAGGTTACTCTGGAATAAAAAATGATTTATTTGATCTGCCAAATACCTCAATGGTCTTTGGTGATGCGAAAAAGGTACTGAATGATTTAATTGGAGAATTAAAGGATCTTGGAGTTGGAGAGAAATAATAGTATATCTTCTTGTTTTTCAGATTACTTAAAAAATGAGCCATTTAGAGAAGTCTTACCTTGGATAGGTGGCGACTTACAAACTTTGAGAGATTCTTTTGTTATTGATTTTGATAAATCAAAAAAAAACAAAAAAATATTCTTTCCGATTAATAAAATTCTTTCTAAAAAATTTGAATGTGATTATCTTCTAGGGTTTTTAGAATTACCTGAAAACTTAAACTCACTTAGAGGTTTTGTAATCGTTGCACATGGTTTAGGAGGCTCAACTAAAAGGTTTGGTTTAAGAAGAATTTCTAGGAAATTAGCAAATAATGGTTTTGGAGTTCTTAAATTAAATCTAAGAGGATCTGGATCTGCGAGATATTTAGCTAAGGGAAATTATTGTGCTAGATGCTCCAGTGATGTTATTCCAGTAATTAATCATTTTAAAAAATTAATTAATTTAGAGTTTAAAGATCTCATTAAGATGAAAAATATTCCAATTTACGGAGTTGGATTATCTTTAGGCGGAACAATTCTTTTAAATGCCTGCTTAGATTACGATGAAAACAAAGGAGAAAAACTTTTAGATGGCCTAGCCTGTGTGAGTAGCCCTTTAGATTTATTATCATGCAGTCTCTGTATTGAAAAATCTAGAAATTATATCTACCAAAAATGGTTACTTCACCGCTTAAAAAATCAGTTATGGGACGGATTTAATGATGAAGGCAAAATTCTTAATAATGAGAAATTAAGAAAAAAAATTAGAAGTTTAAAAAGTATAAGGGAATTTGATCAGAAATTTACAGCTCCAAGTTGGGGATTTAATTCTTTAGAAGATTATTATGTTAAAGCTTCTCCAATATTTAGAATCCAAAACTCAATAAAAAAATTACCTCAAATGCTTTTTATTCATGCCAAGGATGATCCTTGGGTTCCATATAATGCAACTTTGAATTTAAGAGGAAAATTTATTGATAAATTTACTATTTTTATAACTGAAAAAGGAGGCCATAATGGTTTTCATTCGATTAATGGCTGCTGGTCAGACGAAGCCGTAAAGAACTGGTTTATGAGTATGTAGGACTATTTAAAAAGGGTGTTTTTTTGAAAATCCATTTTTCTATTGGCTTACCGTTAATAATATGTGAGGTAAAAATTTCAGAAATTTTTTCTGGAGAAACTTTCTCATACCAAATACCATCAGGCCAAACAAGAAGAATTGGGCCGTTCTTACATACCCTTAAACAGTCAGCTTTTGATCTTAATATGTGAACGTTTTTTGTAGAGGGATCATTCTCAAATTTTTTTAAAGTCTTTTTCAGACATTCCCATGTTTTTTGTCCTTCATTTCCTTTAAAGCATTTCTGTTTTGAAGGTGTTGCGCACAGTAGAAGATGCTTTTTAATATTCACTTTTGTCCAATACTTACGTATTTTTTCCCTTTTTTAATTTCTTGCTTAACAAAAAGTCTAGCCCAATTGTCTACTTCAAGAATATCTTCTAATTCTGGACTCAAATTCAAATTCTCCTTATGTGATTCACAAGCTTTACTTATAAATGTTGGAATTTCTTGAAAAGAAATTTTTTCTTTTAGGAATTGTTCAACAGCCATTTCATTAGCAGCATTTAAGACTGCAGGCATAGTTCCAGAAGATTTTCCTGCAGCATAGGCAAGTCCCATACATGGATATTTAAACTCATCTGGCTCTTTAAAAGTTAATTTCCCAATTTCACTAAGGTTTAATCTTTTCCAATTTGTTTTAAATCTTTCAGGCCAACTCATTGCATATAAAATAGGTAGCTTCATATCTGGCCAACCTAATTGAGCTAATACTGAAGAATCTTCCATCTCAATCATTGAATGAACAATACTTTGAGGGTGGATAACTATTTCGATATTTTCGTAAGAGGTCCCAAATAAATAATGAGCTTCTATAACTTCTAATCCTTTATTCATAAGAGTTGCAGAATCTACAGTTATTTTTTTTCCCATATCCCAATTAGGATGTGAAGTTGCATCTTCCACTGTGACGTGTTTTAAATCCTCAACGGCCCAATCTCTGAAAGCACCACCTGAAGCTGTTAAATGTATGGCTTTTAAACCTTTAGGCATCTCTCCTGTTGAAAAATCTGCATTTTCATAATTGGGCAATCCTTGTAAACATTGAAAGATAGCAGAGTGTTCTGAATCAGCAGGTAAAAGTCTACTATTATTTTTCTTTAATGCAGGAATAACAATTGGTCCTGCCGCAATTAAAGTTTCTTTGTTAGCAAGTGCAATATTTTTCCCCGCATTAATTGCTGACATTGTTGGAATTAAGCCTGCACAGCCTACTATCCCTGTTACCACAGTATCTGCCTTATCCCATGCTGCAACTGCGTTAATCCCCTGCTTTCCACCTAAAACCAAGGGAGCATCATCCAAATCTAAGTTATTAATATTATCTTTTAAATCTTCTACAAGACTTTCATCCTCAATTGCAACTACCTCTGGTTTATGTGTTTTAACTTGTTCAGTTAATAAATTAATATTTCTTCCTGCAGAAAGAGCTACGGCTTTAAACTTATCAGGCTGCTCACTAGCTATTTCGAGAGTTTGAGTCCCTATTGAACCAGTAGAACCGAGCACAGTAATGTATTTCAATTTTCTCTGATATTTCTAATATCTTCCCATTTAAAGGTGTATTTAAAAAACAAAAATTTCAAATTGGTTTTTTTCTTAAAATTTAGACCCTTATCCATGTTGTTATTTCCTTTGATTGATCAATAAGTTCAATACCTTTTTCGTTTAACAAATTCCTTATTTCATCGGCTTTCGCATAATTCTTTTCCATTTTTGCTTTCAATCTTTCATTAATAAGAGATGATATTTCTTCTTCTGTTATTTTACTTTCTTTTACTAAAAATTCTTTTTTAAGACCAAGTACCTCAGTCAAGTTTGCGAGAGCTTTAAAATTTTCAAGTAGAAAGAATTTTTGATTTAGGTCTATTTTAAAACCTTCGACCCTTTGAAATTGGTTTAAAAAGTTTTTTAATGGTTTTGCTAAATCGTAAATAATTGCAATAGCACCTGCTGTATTAAGGTCATTTCCGAGAGCCTCAGAAAATTTAAGCTTTTTTTGAGATAATTCAAAGCTTATTTTCTCTTTATATTCTTCTTCGATATATTCATTTTTATCCATAGATCTAAAAGCACCTTTTGTAAGTTCCATAAAAGAAAGGGCTACATTTATGTTTTTCCAAGCTTCTGAAGCACTCCTTAAGGCTTCTTCAGTAAAATCAAGTGGTTTTCTATAATTCACTGTCATAACAAAATATCGCAAAGTCATAGGGCTTATCCCTGACTTAATTAGCTCTCTGATAGTTTTAAAATTTTTAAGGGATTTACTCATCTTTTGCCCATTTACATTGACCATCCCATTGTGTAACCAATAGTTAGCTAGCTTTTTGCCATTGGCTGCTTCTGATTGGGCGATTTCATTCTCATGATGTGGAAAAATCAAATCAGAACCACCTAAATGGATATCAATAGTATCTCCTAATTCATCTTTAACCATCGCCGAACATTCAATATGCCATCCTGGCCTTCCTTTACCCCATGGCGAATCAAAAAATGGTTCATCATCTTTGGCTTTTTTCCATAGTGCAAAATCTTGCGGATTAAGTTTTTTACTATTTTCATCATTAGCCATTCTTCCTTGCTGGTTGATATTTTGTTCTTGTATATTTTGATTACTTAGCTTTCCATAATTTTTATTTTTAAAAACAGAATAATAAACATCTCCATCCCTAGAGTATGCATAACCTTTGTCCTCAAGGATCGCTATAAAGGAGCAGATATTGCATATATGATTCGTTGCTCTTGGCATACTATCCGGACGCATTATTCCTAAAGAATCCATATCTTTATGAAATTCAATAATATTTTTTTCAGATACTTCCTCCATTGAACTGCTTTCTTCTTTAGCTCTTTTTAAGATCTTGTCATCAATATCTGTAAAATTTTGAACATACTTTACTTTGAAATCACTGTAAATTAAAAATCTTCTCAATACATCCCAAGCTATATAACTTCTGGCATGACCAAGATGACATAAATCATATACAGTTACTCCACAACAATAAATTTTTACTACATCATCAATAGGCTTAAAAACCTCAACTCTTTTGCTTAAAGTATTAAAAAGTTTGATCATCTTAAATTAAGTATTTCATAAGGTTTATTTTGTCTCCATCCAATTGTCTCCAATACCAATATCAACTAAAAGAGGCACATTTAATTTTACACAATCTTCCATAGTCTTTTTTACTAATTTCGTCGTAATTTCCAAAGAATCCGGTTCAACTTCAAACAATAATTCATCATGCACTTGCAAAAGCATTTTTGCAGGAACATTCTTTTCTATGAATTTCTTATTTAGTTGAACCATTGCAATTTTAATAATGTCTGCACTTGAACCCTGAATTGGTGCATTAGCTGCGGCTCTTAATGACTGTGCTTCCATGCCAGCCCTTCTTGCAGATTGCAGGTCAATTTCGTAAGGATCTTTCCCTATTAATCTTCCAAGTCCATTTTTATCAAATTTAAATTCCCTCTTTCTACCAAAAATTGTTTTTACATAACCTTTTGATAAGGCAAGCCTTTCTTGGAGTTCAAGAAATTTGAAAATTTTTGAATATCTTTCTTTGTACTTTATTAGGAATTCTTTTGCCTCTGGAGTACTTACTCCAGTTGAACGAGCAAACTTTTTTATACCCATACCATAGATAACTCCAAAATTTATTGTTTTGCCAACTCTCCTTTCGTCGGATGATATTTCTTCTTTCTCGAAAATTAATCTTGCCGTCAAAGAATGAATGTCATCATTTTTATGAAACGCATTTATTAGTATTTCTTCATCCGCTAAGTGAGCGAGTATTCTTAATTCGATCTGAGAATAATCAGCTGATAAAAGTTTCCAACTTTTTTCAGGCAAGAATGCTTTTCTGATTCTCCTACTAAATTCAGTTCTAACCGGGATATTTTGAAGATTAGGATTGCTACTACTTAGTCTCCCAGTCGCTGTAGCAGCTTGATTAAAGTTTGTATGAACTCTTCCTGTCTTTTCGTTAATAAGATTTGGAAGTGCATCAATATAAGTACTAAGTAATTTGCTGAGAGTTCTATGTTTTATTAAATGTTGGATTATTTCATGTTCGTCGACTAATCTTTCAAGAACTACTGCATCTGTACTCCATCCTGTTTTTGTTTTCCGTGATTTTTTCTTATCCAAATTTAATTTTTCAAACAAGATCTCACCAAGTTGTTTTGGTGAAGATAGATTGAAACTCTCCTCTGCTAACTCATAAACTTTACTTTCAATATCTTCTAAGGTACTTTTTAATTCTTTTGAGAGTTTATCCAAATAAGGGATGTCGATGGTTATGCCATTCATTTCCATTTGGGACAATACAGGCTCTAAAGGTAGCTCGATTTCTTCGAACAATTTGATTAATTCATCTTTTTCCTTTGAAAAACTTTCCTTAAAAATTTTGACAATCTTAAAAGTTAGGAAAACATCATAACCGCAGTAAATACTAGCTTCATCAATATCGACAAATGAAAAGTCTTTATTTTTTCCGACTGTCTCCTTAAATGAAGGAGGCTTAAATCCAAATAATCTAAAACTAATTTCACTTAACCCATGCTTCTCCTGATTATTAAGAAGGTAGTCTGCTAACAAGGTGTCAAAGGTTACGCCTTTAAGATCAAGTCCATGATTAAAAAATATTTGCCTATCAAATTTAGAATTTTGGAGTGCCTTTTCTTTTTTTGGATCTTCTATCCAATTTCTTAGCTTTGAGAAAACATCTTCAATTGATAATTGATTGGGGGTCTCCTTTTTTGTTTGATGACCAAGAGGTATATAAAATAAATCATCATTTTCTTCTCCAAGACATAACCCTATCCCAACAAGTTCAGCATCGATTGGATTCAAATTATTGGTCTCTGTATCTAAAGAAACTATTTGATTAGTAGTGTCTAATCTTTGAATTAATTTATCAAGTAATTCGAAATCATTTACAACAGTTACGTTGATTTTAGGGATTTTATTTTCACTATTTTCTAATTCATTATTGCCTGCGACTTTTGGCGCCTTCTCCTCCTCTTTAGCTACATTATTTTTGTCAAAACCACCTTTGCTGAAAGTTGAATTGAAAATATCAATTTGTCTTAGTAGTGTTGATAGTTCTAGTTTTTTGAGTGACTCTGAAAGTAGTTCTTGATTTATATTTTTTAATTCATAACCGTTACTTAAAATTATAGGCACCTCAGTATTTATTTTTGCTAAATCCCTGGAAAGAAAAGCATTATGTTTATCTTTTCTGAGCTTTTCTATAACTGAACCTTTGATGAATCCTTTATGTTTCATATCGTTGCTCTGCTGAATCTTGTCCAAAGCCTGATAGATTCCATCAAGCGTATCGTTCTCTTTTAGTAGATTAATTGCAGTTTTTGGCCCTACTCCTTTAATGCCTGGAATATTATCAGAACTATCACCAGTTAGGGCTTTGAGATCAACTACTCTTTCTGGCGCAACACCTAATTTTTCTTTTACTCCATTTTCATTCATAAGAGTTGGATTTCCACTTTTCGCATATGGACCACCACCCATATAAAGTACATAAATATCTTTTTGATCATCTACTAATTGAAATAAGTCCCTATCTCCAGAAAGAATATTCACGCACCATCCTTTAGAAGAAGCATCATTTGCAATTGTGCCTAGGAGATCATCTGCTTCGTATCCTGGAGATTTAAAAATTGGTAAATTAAGGCTTTCTTCTAAAATGATTTCTAGTTGTTCAATATCCTGAAAAAAAACATCTGGTGCAACGTCTCTATTGGCCTTATAATTTGGATCTAATTCATGTCTGAAAGTAGGTTTTTCGGTATCAAACGTAATACAAACACCCTCAGGACTAATATTTTTACAATTATCCAGAAGGCTTTTTAGAAATCCATAAGTGACACTTGTTGGAAATCCCTCTTTGGTAGTTAAACCTCCATCAATCCCTTTGCTAAATGCATAGAAGCTTCTAAAAGCAAGTGAGTGGCCATCGACTAAAAGTAAAATTGGTTTTTTAGAGTTTTCTGATTTTAAACTCATTTTCTCTTCTTAGCCCAAGGTGGAATATCAATAAAGATTTGCTCTCCAGGTTCTAATCCATCAATTACTGAAGTTTTATTTCCACTACTAATACCAATTTCGATTTTTTCAAATTTGGGAGAATTGTTTTTATCAACTTTCAAAATTCCTTTTTCACCTTTTTCAGTGACAATAGAAACTGTCGGTACTAAGATTTTTTCTTCATTACCTTCGACTCTAAATTCAAGATCTGCAGTCATTCCAATTTTAATTTCTTCAGAAATATCTTTAAAATTTAAAGTTACTTCGAATGAGGTTACATTATTATCTTTTACAGCTCTTGTAGCTATTTTTTTAACTATGGCACTATATTTTTTTGAGGGATAAGCCTCAATTCTTACTGAGGCTTCTTGACCTATTTTTATTCTGCCAATGTCACTCTCAGGAACTTTAGCAACAATTTCTAGGCCCTCTGATAGTTCAAAAATAAAGTTTTTGGTTTTAGGGTCTGAACTTAAGTTTGCACTTGGGGTGACATAAGATCCTATCTCAGCATATTTTGCAGTTATCTTTCCTCCATAAGGAGCTTTAATTAAATAGAAACTTTTCTCAGCTTTTGCATCATTAAGTTTTGCGCTACTAATGTTGTAGTTATTTTTATAACTTTCATAGTCTTCTTTACTTACTGCGCCTTCTTGATATAAATATTCCCTTCTTAAAAATTCAGATTTTTGTTTTTCTACATTTAATTCAAGTTCTTCAATTTTATAGATAAAATCTTCATCATCAAGAGAAGCTAAAACCTGATCTTTTTTTACAAGATCGCCCTCATCTACTTTGATCTCTTTTATTACGCCTTGCTTTCGAGGCCCAATATTGCTTGTCCTAATTGCTTTTACTTCACCACTAGTATTAATTGAATCTGAGAGGATTCCTTTTTCAACTTGAACTACAAAATCAGAAATATCTTTTGACTTATTTTTCTTGAAGGAATTGGTTATAAAAACGAAAAATATAGCTAAAGAAAGCAATATAATTCCACTTCTTAGATTTATATTTTTTTTTATTAAATCAAACATTTCTTTTTAAAGCAGAAGTAGAGAATATTTAGGAACTAAATAAATAATCAAGACGATTATAATTAACTTATCCAAGATTGGTTAAGTAAATACTATATTACTAGAAGATGTTTTCTGAATAATTTTTCCATAAGTTTTTTCAAATGTTAAAAGCAGGTATTATTGGATTACCAAATGTTGGAAAATCAACTCTATTTAATGCACTTGTAGAAAATGCTAAGGCCCAAGCGGCTAATTTCCCCTTTTGTACTATAGAACCTAATAAAGGCATAGTTTCAGTCCCAGATCAAAGGTTGCAAGAGTTAGGTAATTTAAGTTCTAGCCAAAATATTATCCCAACAAAAATTGAATTTGTAGATATCGCAGGACTAGTAAAAGGAGCTAGTAAAGGCGAAGGTTTGGGAAATAAATTTTTATCAAATATTAGGGAGGTTGATGCAATAGTTCATGTTGTAAGGTGCTTTGAAGATAGTGATGTAATTCATGTTTCTGGAAAGGTAGATCCCCTGGATGATATTGAGATAATTAATCTGGAATTGAATTTAGCTGATTTATCTCAACTCCAAAAAAGAAGAGAAAGAATTAAAAAACAGGTTAGAACTAGTAAAGAGGCAGCTAAAGAAGATACCTTACTAGAAAAAATTGAAGAAGAGCTAGAGAAAGGCCTTTCAGTTAGATCAATATCTTTGAATGAAGAAGAAAATTTAATAATTAAGCAATTAGGCTTCCTTACTGCTAAACCAATTATTTACGCAACTAATTTGAATGAAAATGATTTAGCTGAAGGTAATGATTTTTCATCAAGAGTTCAGAGTTTTGCAAGCAATGAAAATACAGAATGTATAAAAATATCAGCGCAAGTCGAATCTGAATTAATAGATTTAGAACCAGAAGATAAAAAAGACTACCTTATTGGCTTAGGAGTAGAAGAAGGGGGATTAAGTTCATTAATTAGATCAACATATAAATTATTGGGATTAAAAACTTATTTCACTACCGGTGAAAAGGAGACAAAAGCTTGGACAATAAAAAATGGTATGACTGCGCCACAGGCAGCAGGAGTAATTCATACTGATTTTGAAAAAGGATTTATAAGAGCTCAGACTATTTCGTATCAAAATTTAATTGATTCAGGTTCAATTGCCAATGCAAAAACTAAAGGTCTTTTAAGAAGTGAAGGTAAGGAATATATTGTTAACGAAGGTGATGTAATGGAGTTCTTATTTAACGTTTAGTAAGTATCTTAAGGCTTACTATTTTGCTTTTTGAATTTAGATTCAAAAAATGAAATTAATAAAATTAAGATACATCCTAAGCAACTTCCTATTAACCCAAAAACAATGGTTGTAAAACCATCATCATAGCCATATTGTAGTTGTGATAAGTGAGGAGGTATTGGCATTATTTTTCAATAGAATTTTCAATATCTTCCAGTAAATGTTGAGTTGATCTACTAAAACCATTAGTTTTTAAATAGTTTTGAGCCTCTCTAAATTTTTCAGCTACTCTTTTTGCATAAGGAGTATTCATGGAATTTTGAGTCATGTTGAAAATGCAACTCATTCTATAGTCTGATTTAGGTAACCCCTTGATAAGTATTCAAAAATACAAGAATATAAAAATAGGATTTTTTACTTATTAAGAAATTTATTGTGAAAAGTTCTTGATTATCCAAATAAAGTTTTTTCAAATTAGAAAAATTTACAATGACAAATATATTATTAATTCTTTTTTTTGTACTTTTATTTTTATTACTTTTTTATTCAAAACGAAATAGAGGGTTAGCCCAAAAAACAACAATTAGTCCAACTTATGTACCTTTCTTAAAAGAACAAGAATTTAATCCTGACATAAGTACTGATAATTGGGATTTACACAAACTTAGATTAGATAAATTTAAAAGATCACAATATAAGGGATTAACTTTCTTCGTAAGTTCAGAAAATAAAATTTACTATCTTTCTGAAGAAGGGGATAAAGTTTATTGCTAACAGGTGAAATTAATTTTATAAATAAGAAAAGCCGATAGAAATTAATAATATTAATGAAGTATTTATTTTTATTATCAGAAAAGTTCTACAGGCTTATTCAATGGGAGTGGAATACCTTAAAAAATCTAAGAAGAACAAAAAGAAAGAATTATTTTTTAAGAGGATCATTTGCTCTATTTAGTTTATTCTCTATTCTTTTTTTAATATTTTCGCCTCCTATGACTTTCGGAATATTATTTGGAGAGGGATTAAAATTTAGTATTTTTTTTATTTGGATATGGATTTTAAATTTAAAGTTTTTTTGAAAATGTATAATTTACTTCCCAAGTTTATTTAAAATTAAGAATATAAAAAAATAAACTTATGCCAAAAATATTCAAACAAAATAAGTTCGCCTTGTTGGGAGCAAATTTATTAATAATTTTACTTTGGGTAACTATATCTTCCTTTTTAATGAATTTATTTCAAAATGAAAATGCCCCATTTTATATGTATAAAATTTCTTTTTTAATAAGATTCCTCCCTCCTATTTGGGTTACATGGTTTCTTTGGATAAAAAGAGGTGGTTTAAAAAGATAAATTACAAAAGCATTTTTACGGATTTACTATAAAAACAAATCAGTTAAGATCTGAAAGCTTACTTGAAATTTTCATGTAAGAATTAGGTAATTTAGAGATTGTTTTTAGCTAAGAAACAATCTCTTTTTTTTACAAATGTTTTTTCTCATAAAAAAGTGTTTGTCAGTATCCCTATTGACAAACACTCATGACGATCATTTTTTAAAATTAAACAGGCAATCTATTATCAATTTCTACTATTCCAGAATCCATAAGACGGCCGATTTTAATAACTAAAGCCATATCTAACCTTGAAAATTCAGATTGATGGTTAGTTATCCAATCAAGTTCAGAGAGAGTTATAACTCCTAAAGTATTTACCTTAAGAAAAAGTAAGCCTAAATTCATTTAAAAAATTCCTGGGATTATCCATCCGAATAAGCCATAATTTACAACTAATGCAAATAAGCCCATCATTGCCATTCTTCCATTAGTTCTCTCGGCGTTTTGCCAATAAGTTGTTTTTGAATTTTCCATTTTTCTGATTTGTAGAGATGTTAAAAAATAGGTTTTAAACGAAACCAGGAATTATTTGACCTGTTGTTAAGTATGCTCCAACAGCAGCAATTAATCCAAGCATTGCGAATCTGCCGTTAAGAGTTTCAGCAACAACTTTTTCTTTTTCGATTGTTTTGACCTTTGTGTTTGTGTTTTTCATTTGATTAGAAGATGAATAGTTTAAATTTTCGTTTTGAAATTGCTTGGTTAAATAAGCAACGAGGATGGCTGTAAAGAATACAATGACTGCTAAGAAACATGAAAGTGGACTCATTAAAAAATGCCAGGAATAATTTGTCCGGTTGAAACGTAAGCACCTACTAACGCAACAAGGCCTATCATTGCCCAACGACCGTTAACTTTTTCTGCATTTTGTGGGTAGCTGTCGTAAGAAACAGACTCATCTATGTAAGGACGTGTCTCAGTAGGAAACATATTTTGTCTGCCACCTGATTCAGTAGTAACGTTTGAATTAGCCATTAAAATTGTGTAATTGTTAAATAATGTAACACTACTATTAACAAATGTAAAGTATTAAGCTGAAATTAAGTTATTTTCAAGATATTTACTACATAACTGTGACAGATTCGTGACGTATATATTTAAATAGTTGTTTTTTAGGCTTGCTACGCTTTACAGATTGGCTCGAAAACTATTGAGAGTTCAATTTGTTGTTTAAGTATTTATTTTTAAATCCTTAGAAAGATATCAATTTGGTAGAAAAAACTACATCATTCTGAAATTTGAATAATTATTTTTTAGATATAATTTATTTCACTTTTTTATGGAATTCGCAAAAAAAATCATGACCGAAAAAGCTGAAAAGCTTAATGGTAAAGCAGCAATGCTTGGAATGTTTGCTCTTGTAGGAGCCTACTATTTTACTGGTCAAATTCTTCCAGGTATTTTCTAATAAAAATCCCTTTTAAATTTTTTCAGGGCTTTATCAAGCCCTTTTTTACTGGATTATGCCCTTTTTAATTATCTAATACTTCAAATAATTTACTTATTAGATGCTTTCTTTTTGAAAAAGTTTTATCAATATACTTTTTATTCTCTTTTTTTAAAATTTCCTGACCATTTAAGCCTAATCCTTTAAGGACAAACTCTTTATCTTCTTTAATCCAGTTATTTATCATTCCCCCCGTCGTCTCTACATGGAATTGTAATCCGTAAGCAAAATTACCAATCCTAAAAAACTGTTCCTTACAACGCGCGCTACTAGCAATGAGTACTGCTTTATTAGGTAATAAAATCCTATCTCCATGCCAATGTAGTACATGAAAAGGGTCTTCAAACAGTGCTTTAAAGTCTTTATTCGATTTGTCTATAAAAATTTGAGACCATCCAATTTCTGGTAATGCTTTTGGAGGTGATCCATATTTAAGAATTTCTACATCTCCTCCAGCAGCACTCGCAAGCAACTGAGCACCTAAGCAAACACCGACTATAGGGCTCTCATTTTCTAATTCTTTTTTTATAAAATCTCTCTCTAACTTAAGCCATGGATATTTTTCGCTTCCAATATCTTTAACACCCATTGGTCCACCCATAATTAAAATTAAGTCACCTTTTTTTGTTTGCGGCAGAGCATTGTTATTATCTAAACGAATAATTTCTATTTTTAAATCTCTTTCTTTAGCAAATTGTTCAAAAAGACCAGGCCCCTCTATTTCTAAGTGCTGCAAAACTAATAGGCGTTTTATTTCCTTCATTCACTTTCCATTATTTCAGCTGATTCAGAACAGACATTAACGCTAAACCACTTCATTGCCGACCAAGTGTCTTCTTGGTATATACCTGCTGCAATACTTACAAAACAATCATTTTCATACCAACTTCGATAACTGGGAGTTACTCCCGTACCTTTTAATCTATTTTCTAAGCCTTTTCCATATTTTTTAATAACAAGATTTATAGCTTCATTTTCAATTTCTCTTTGCTTTTCATCAGCAAAACCTCCTAGTGGAGTAAAAAAAAGAATTGATGCAATAAGTAAACGTATCATTGATTCCTTAGTTTATATGTAGCTAATTTCATATCGATTAATTAATTTTTTAAAATCATCTACTCTATTTTGTCCATTTTTTAATGGTCTTGAGGAGTCAAGAACGGCTGCACAACATAATTGCCAGCAAGATTTTTCATCTAGTCCCAATTTCTTGCATATATTTTTTGGGGCTTTGATAAATGTATTTATTTCTGCAATATGTTGAGTGGTTTCCCATAATTCTCCTTCAAGAAAATCAATTTCAATACTTGATAATAATTCTGTAGCAACGTAATCCTTAATTAGCTCAGTTAATTCCACGATCTTTTATTAAAGCAGAGAATTTAAATAATCTCTTAGTATTTTTTTTAGCAGGATAAAAAAAAGGAACTAGTTTCTACCTCATCTTGAATATCCTGTAGATTTTAAGAGACTATATCATTTCGTATTGATCAAGTTTGGTTTTTAATTTTGTCGCTTGTTTAATCAATGACAAAGCTTCTTTTCTGAAAGTTGAATTATTAGCCTGGACTATAAAATCGGCGTATTTCTTTGAGATTTTTTTTTCCATAATTTAATATGTGTAAATACCGTTTTTGAATCTTGAAACTAGCGAGTCACAACTTGAAGTAGATAAGGATTCAACGGTTAAAACCTCAGAGTCAACAAATTGAAATAGGTTAACTCCCGTTTTTAATTTATAATCAATTAATAAAAAAGCTGTTGGTATCTACGATTACATTGTTTTCAAACCCTGATTTAATTTATAATTATCCATGAATTGGATTAAAAATTTTCAATCATCTTTTTAATGGAATTAATAAAAAAAGGGGGTTAAAACCCCCTTCGGTTTATTAAAAGACCTAATTTACTAATTACCTAAACCTAGAGGAGCCCAAAGAGTTGCTTCAGAACCTATTACAGGGACAACTCCTGTTGTTTTTACATTAGAAACTTTATTTCTAGCAATAGGAGTATCTTGTTCTCCTAAAGCTGTCCATAAAGTTGATTGATGAGCGATAACTGGTTGAACTTTTAATGGTTGAGATTGGAAAGAAGGCTTTTGGGTTCTTACAAGTTGGACTCCAAGAGAACCAACAATAAATGCTCCAAGAAAACCTGCAAATACAGCAGTAATATTGTTACTACTTACTGAGGTAGATACGTTATTAGACATAATAGTTATGTGACTAAATTTCATTTTTGACTGAAGTCCCCGTTCCTTGGCTTCAATCTTAATGCGGCTCGTAGAACGAGATGAACGTTTATGTAGTCTACGCTACACTTTAACTATAAGTATAATTTAATTTACAAGATGTTAATGGCAATACAAAAACTTATTAAAAAAAAAGAAATTAAATTCTAAAGTGAAGAAAATATATTTGAATTTTTTTGAGTAAAAAATAATTGATTATTTTCATAATTGTTTGCAGAATAACTTTCGGAAACAACAGTTCCGTGAGTTACTCCAAAAATAAAACCAAGTAAGATTGCTAAACGCATCCAAGAATATAAATTTGAATTTAATCTCCCTCGAATTAAAAATATATGATGTTGTTATTTATACTAAATAATTTTTTATCCCCCAAGATATGACATTGATGGATGAATTTTTTGATTTTTGTTAGTTGTTTTCTCTAATACTTTAAATCGATCTTCACTATAGTTATCTTCTCTAGCTTCCCAAATGCTCTTAATTTTATTTTCCAATTCATGGAGATTAATTGGTAGAGTCAACCATGGGTTTAGATTTATACCTTCATTAGAAAAAAGACATGTATAAGCATAACCATCGCTAGTTATCCTCAATCTATTACAGTCTGAACAAAAAGGATTACTTATTGAAGAGATTGTACTAACAAAACTATTTGAATCACTCATGTACCATCTATTAGCAGTTTTCCCCTCCTTTCTTCCGTAGTCTGTTAATCGATGTTTCTTCTTTAATAGCCTAATAATTCTTTCAGAGAAAAAAACATCTGATGGCTTCCAATTATTAGATATCCCTACGTCCATATACTCAATGAAACGAATTTCTATAGACCTTTTTTTGGCAAAATCAACTAATTCAAAAATTTGATTATCATTAATCTCTTTTTTTATAACTGCATTTATTTTTAATTTCCCCGCCTTTGGATTAAATCCAGCATTAATTGCATGATCTATTCCTTCAAGGACAGTAAATAATTTTTCTTTGCCAATAATTTTATTGTCCTCTCCAATCATGTTTGAAAAAATATCAGGATTAATCGCATCTAAACTTACTGTTATGCGGTCTAAACCATTTTTAAAAAGCTCATTAGCTTTTTTCTTAGAGAGCAAATATCCATTTGTGGTTAGAGAAATATCCTGTATATTAGCTACTGGATTTGATTCTTCTAATCTTTGCGATTTAATTTCATAAAGAAGTTCATCTAATTGAGAACTCAATAAAGGTTCTCCTCCAGTGATTCTTAAAGAATTTACCCCTAATCGACAACTGACAAAAATTAACTTTTTAAATTGTTCAATATTTAGAACATCCAAACTATAGTTCTCAGGCTTACAGTAAATACACGAAAAATTGCAATTTTGTTTAAGAGATAACCTTAAAACTTTTAACTTTCTTTTTCTATTATCCTCCAATTGCTTAAATCCCATTATTCATATTTAAGAAATCTCTCTTGGAATTTATATTAATTAAATCTCCATTTTTTGCATAGAAATATTCATGGGGAATTTGATCAACCCATCCTAGAAAATTTTTTTTCCTAGAGGATAACTTTTTTTTTAATTTAAAATGGTTTTCTTCATTGATGGGATAAATTCCAAATAATGGTTGTGCAAAAATTCCATCGTGGGATATTAACGCAAAATTTTGATTTTCTTCCCATGATTTAAAAAGTGAATAAATTAATTTTGTATTCAAATTAGGCATATCGACTGGGACAATTAGGATATTTTTAGTAGTTTTTTTAAAAGATGAAAAAATTTGTTCTATACAAGTTAATGGTCCATCAAAGGGTTGGGCATCTAAAATAAACTCAACATTAATCCTTTTATCAACTTCCTTAAAATGAGAAGCATAGTTTGTTATTACATAAGTCTCTAAATTAAGGTTATTTAATATTTTTATTTTGTGAGTCAGCCAATTTCCTCCTTCATGATGTTTAATTAGTGCTTTATCAGATCCCATCCTTGAACTCTTGCCGCCGGCCAAAATGAATGCTTTAAATTTTTTAAGTTTTATTTCCATAACTTAGGCAATATTTTTCCACGAGTACTTCGTGTATCGGATAATACCAATAATCAGATTACTAATTTTCCTCAATTTTGATTTTACTAGTGCTGGCTATTAATTCTAGCCTTTTAAAAATGTTGCATTTCTTAAAAACTAGATTTCGTATTAAATAATACAAATGAATGCATATACAGAAATATAAATTGCTTAAAAAATAATCTCGAAAAATTTTCATGTTAAGTGACGTTTGGTCTTTAAATGGCAGATATAGAACTCTTCACCTCACCTGGTTTGCCTTTTTCCTTACTTTTGTTGTTTGGTTTAACCTCGCACCTCTTGCAACTACTGTTAAAGCCGATTTAGGTTTATCTGTTGCTCAAATTAGAACAGTAGCAATATGTAATGTTGCTTTGACTATCCCTGCAAGAGTTTTGATTGGAATGTTATTGGATAAATTTGGTCCAAGAAAAACTTACTCAACAATTTTGATATTTTCTGTCGTGCCATGTTTATTATTTGCTAGTGCTCAAGACTTCAATCAACTTGTTATTGCGAGATTGCTTTTATCAATAGTAGGAGCAGGTTTTGTTATCGGAATAAGAATGGTCTCTGAGTGGTTCCCTCCCAAAGAAATTGGTTTGGCTGAGGGAATATATGGAGGATGGGGAAATTTTGGATCTGCTTTTTCTGCTCTTTCTCTTGTTGCCGTAGCTGGATTCTTGTCTTTTTCAGGAGGGTTTGAGTTGCCTACTGGAGCTGTACTTAATTGGAGGGGAGCTATTGCTCTTACAGGAATTATTTCTTTCGTCTATGGAATTATTTATTTCTTTAGTGTGACTGATACTCCTCCAGGAAAACCTTATCAAAGGCCTGCAAAAACAGCTGGTTTAGAAGTAACGAGTATAAGAGATTTCTGGGGTTTAATTGGAATGAATGTCCCATTCGCAGCAATTCTTTCAGTCCTATGTTGGAGACTTCAAAAAGTAGGTTTCCTTACTTCATCTACTTATCCAATAGCTTTAATCGCAGTTTTAGCTTGGTTTATTTTCCAAACTTGGGGAATTATAAGAACTAATATTGAATTATTAAATGGAACTAAAATTTACCCTAAAGAAGATAGATATGAATTCAAACAAGTAGCAATCTTGGAATTAACTTATATCGTAAATTTTGGATCAGAATTGGCAGTAGTTTCAATGCTTCCTAGTTTCTTTGAATTTACATTTGATTTACCTAAAGCTGTAGCCGGAATTCTTGCATCATGTTATGCATTTGTGAATTTAATAGCTAGACCTGCCGGAGGATTGATATCTGACAGAACAGGCAATAGAAAAAATACAATGGGATTCCTAACTATGGGATTAGGTTTTGGATATCTATTAATGTCTTTAATAAAACCTGGAACTTTTACAGGATCAGCAGGAATTCTTATGGCTGTATTTTTAACGATGCTTTGTTCATTTTTTGTACAATCTGGTGAAGGTTCAACTTTTGCTTTAGTACCCTTAGTTAAAAAAAGAGTAACAGGACAAATAGCTGGATTGGTTGGGGCTTATGGAAATGTTGGTGCGGTAACTTATTTAAATATTTATAGCCTTTTACCTTTATGGATGGGTGGAGGTAAAGATCCTTCTCCAGAAATAATTGCTGCTTCAAATAGTGCCTTCTTCCAAGTTTTAGGTATAGCAGGATTAATAGTTGGATTCTTCTGTTATTTCTTTTTAAAGGAACCTCAAGGATCATTCGCGGATGCTTATGAAGGCGAAAAAGCTGAAAATTATGTTTAACGAATAAATATTTAGATATTTATAAAAGAAATTTTATGAATTTTACTAAAAGTCAATGCCCATATTGCGGTGTTGGCTGTGGTTTAAAAATGAAGCCTAAAAGTTCGGTTTCTGATGATAAATGGTTAGTAAGTGGAGATAGGGATAGTCCTTCAACTCAAGGTAAATTGTGCGTAAAAGGAGCAACAGTATGTGAGACTTTAAAAGACGGGAGATTAAGAGAACCTCTTTATAGGGAAAATTTAAATGAAGAATTTAAAGAAATTTCCTGGGATGAATCCTACGAAATTCTGAAAGAGAACATTTTGAGATCTATAAAAAATTACGGACCTGATTCAATCGCTATGTATGGTTCAGGTCAATTTCATACTGAAGATTATTACGTAGCCCAAAAGCTTCTCAAGGGAGCAATAGGCACAAATAATTTTGATGCTAATTCAAGACTATGTATGAGCTCAGCAGTGGCTGGTTATAACAGAAGTTTTGGCTCTGATGGCCCACCATGTTGTTATGAAGATATTGATCATTGCTCTTTAATTTTATTAATAGGGACAAATACTGCAGAATGTCATCCCGTTCTTTTTGATCGAATTAAAAAACGTAAAAGAAATGTAAATGATAATTTAAAAGTAATAGTAATTGATCCAAGAGAAACTGAAACTTCATCCATAGCAGATTTTTACTTACAAATTTCTTCTGGAACAGATCTATTTTTATTTATTGGGATTGCGAATTATCTTTATAAGAATCAATTAACTGATCAAAATTTCATTGATAAGTCGACCGAAAGCTATTTTGATTTTGTAAAACATATACAAAAATGGGATTTAAAAAAAATAAGTGAAATTTGCAATATATCCGAGAAAACAATTATTAATATTGCAAAATTATGGGGAGAAAGCAAAAATGTTCTAAGTCTTTGGTCAATGGGTTTAAATCAAAGGCAAGAGGGTACAGCAGCAGTAAATGGGCTAATAAATCTTCATTTAATGACCGGCCAAATAGGCAAAGAAGGTTCTGGTCCTTTTTCCTTAACTGGCCAACCAAACGCTATGGGTGGGAGAGAAGCAGGAGGACTATCGCACCTTCTTCCAGGATATAGGTTTGTAAAAAATAAAATAGATAGGAATGAAATTGAAAAAATATGGGGGTTCTCTGAGGGAAAGATATCTGCAAAACAGGGTCTATCTGCATTTGAACAAATAGAAGCTATAAAAAAAGGATCTGTGAAAATTTGGTGGATTGCAGCTACGAACCCTTTGGTTAGCATGCCTAATTTAAACTTTGTAAAAAAAGCACTTTTAAAATGTCCTTTAATTATCCTCAACGAATCTTATGAACAAAGTGAATCAATTAAATATGCTCATCTAGTATTGCCCGCAGCTCAATGGAGCGAAAAAGATGGTGTTATGACAAATTCAGAAAGAAGAGTAACCCTTTGCCCATCTTTCAGAGAATCGAATAAAAATTCAAAACCAGATTGGCAAATATTTGCTGAATTAGGACAGAAGATAGGCTATTTCAAACAATTTGAATATGAATCTTCATCGGAAGTTTATGATGAATTTTTAAAAACTACTACAAAAAGATTATGCGATATGAGCGGATTATCATATCAATTATTAAAAAATCATGGTCCTCAACAATGGCCTTATCCTAAAGGCAGCTTACCTAGTACATCTTCAAAAAGATTATATGAAGATGGTTCTTTCCCAACTGAGACTGGCAAAGCAAATTTTTGTATTGATGATCCTATAGGGTTGGCTGAACCCCCTTCAGATGAGTACCCACTAATTTTGACAATTGGAAGATATCTAAGTCAATGGCATACAATGACAAGAACTTCTAAAGTTCAAAAACTTACAAAAAAGAATCCAGAACCATTATTGGAAATTAACTCTAAAGATGCTTTATCTTTAAAAATCAAAAATGATGAAATAGTAAAAATTAAATCCAAAAGAGGGGAAGTTCAAGCAAAAGTTCAGATTACTGACAAAATTAAAGTTGGTACAGTTTTTTTACCAATGCATTGGGGTTTTAGTCAAAAAAATATGTGTGAAGTAAATTCTTTGATGCATGAAAAGTCATGCCCGATATCAAAACAACCGGAATTAAAAGCATGTTCAGTAATAATTGTTCCTAACTAGGCAATAATCTTATTTCAGAATCTCATCAAATGCTCTATCCAAATTGTTGTGTTCATGACTTGGTCTAACTAATTTGCAAAAAGCAAATCTATCTAATTCGTTTAAATTTCTCCATTTTTCAACTGAAATATTAATTCCCCTTGCAAGTGCCGATTTTAAAACTTGGTCAGGAACTTTACTTTTATTTTGCCAAGGTTGATTAATTGAAATTTCTATTTCTTTTGCTTCTCCATATTTTGAATTAGATGTAATTTCTTTTAAAAAAGTTTTTAAATCAATGA
This sequence comes from Prochlorococcus sp. AG-347-I04, assembly GCA_003281625.1. Taxonomy (GTDB): domain Bacteria; phylum Cyanobacteriota; class Cyanobacteriia; order PCC-6307; family Cyanobiaceae; genus Prochlorococcus_A. The sequence continues at coordinate 11,087 of QCBL01000004.1, read as the reverse complement.
GATCGTTTTTTGAATCTGGCCAATCTACTATCTTATTTTTATCAATTAAATTAAAATCTTGCCAATGAGTAAGTTTTAATTTTATTCCAATTAAATCAAGTTTCCTTCTTACACATAAAGGAATGCATCTTAAGTCTTTAATAAAATCATCCTCGAAATTAAAATAATGATTTGATTGACTGTTAACCAAAATTAAATTGATATTTTATTTATAAATTAATGCTAAGTATAAAAAATTGATATTAGCTTTATTAAAAATTTTATTTTTTGTATTATTGAATAAATTGCTAAATGAAAATGGATAAATCTTTAACTCATATTAATGAAAGGGGAGAAATGAACATAGTTGATATTTCAGATAAAGTAGAAACTAAAAGAGAGGCTTTAGCAGAAGGATATATTAATTTAAACAAAGAAATATTAGAAAAAATAAAAAATCAAAAAATTAAAAAAGGTGATATTTTTGCAGCGGCTAGATTTTCTGCAATAAATGGTGCAAAAAAAACCTCAGAACTTATTCCGCTCTGTCATAATTTATCATTGAATAAAATCACAATTAATTTTGAAATTTGTGAATCAATGAAAGCAATTAAAATTATTGCTTTTTGCAAATCTCATTCTAAAACAGGTGTTGAGATGGAGGCTCTTACATCAGTTTCAATTGGCCTTCTCACTCTATATGACATGCTCAAAGCTTTAGATCCTTTTATGACTATTGATAATATTCGCCTTTTAGAAAAAAAAGGTGGTAAAAAAGGAATATTAAAAAGAAGTTAAGTACTCACAATAATGGGAATTGATATCAATTATCAGGGTCTTTATTTAAACGATGCTATTAAAAAAATCTTGGAAGAGATGGATACTTTAATAGTGAATAATGAAATTTTACATAAGGAAGAGATCAATTTAGACGAAGCACTTGGAAAAGTTTCTATGGAGGAAATCTTATCTGAGGAAGATATGCCAGGTTATAGATCATCGGTTATGGATGGATATGCGTTAGGAGAATCAACTAAAGGGAATAAATGGAAAATTGTAGGAGAGTCTTTTCCCGGAAAGCCATTTAATGATCTTCTTAAAAAAGGTGAAGCTGTAACTATTAGCACAGGTGCATTTGTGCCAGATAATTGTTTTTTTGTGATACCTCAAGAACAAGTTTCTTTAGAATTTTTAAACGGAAATGAGTATATTGTTAAAAAAGAAACATCATCTAATAACTCTTGGATTAGAGAAAAAAATGATCAAGTATTTAAAGGTGAAATATTAATCAAGAAGGGGGTAAAGATTACACCTGGGATTTTAAGTAAATTAGCAAGTTGTGGGATAAAAACTATAAAAGTTAGCAAAATTTCTAAATTAGGTTTACTAATTACTGGAGATGAACTTATCAAATCAGGAACTGCAAGAAAGAAAGGAGAAATATGGGAAAGTAATAGTATTTTGATAAAATCAATTGCAAAAAATCTTGGATTTGAAATTAATGAAATTCATATAGAAAAAGATAATTATCAAAATATTAAAAATTCTCTTAGAAATATTTCTGAATCTAATGATGTGGTTATTTCAGTTGGTGGGATATCAGTGGGTAAAAAAGATTTTTTAAAAGATATTATTAACGAGATAGGAGAGATTAAATTTTGGAAACTATTTTTAAAGCCAGGAAAACCCTTTGCTTTTGGATTGATAAACAAAAAAATTCCTTATTTTGGATTACCTGGGAATCCCGTTTCAGCAGCTATTACTTTTATCCAACTTGTTTGGCCCGCACTTCAGAAACTTGAAGGAATTACTAATATTGAATTCCCTCTTAGGATTAAGGTTAAGCTGAATTCTGATTTGAAAAGAAGCAAAGGGAGACCTGAATTGCTTAGAGGAAAACTTATCGTTAATGAAGAAGGTGAATTAATTGCTGATATTTCTGAAGAACAATCCTCATCAAAGATTAGTTCAATATCTAATTCAGATTTATTAATAGAAATACCTTCTGAAATTGATTTTTGTCAAAAAGGAAATTTATTATGGGCACAACTTTTAAAAAATAATTTTTTATAATTCAAAGTCTAAGTCAGTATTCTTTTTTACCCATGAGGATCCTTTGAAAGTCCATTCTTTTTTCCAAAAAGGAACTTTGTATTTTGTAAATTCAAGTATTTCTTGGAGATATTTATTTGCAATGCCTCTATGATTAGCACTTACTGCTATTAAAATAATAGGCTCGTTAGGGTATATGAAACCTATCCTGTGCAAGAGGAAAATACATAAATTATCCTGTTTTTCAGAAATTTTCATTAAATATCTTTTAATATAATTTTCCGTCATTCCTTTATAATGAACAATTTCTAGTTTCTTTAAATCATTTCCAAATTGATCAAAGGGCCTTACTCTCCCAATAAAAAATGAGTTTGCTGAATTTTTATTTACCTTTTCCCAAAGTTCAAATTCTTTATAAGGATTAAAAGTCTCTTCCAGGATTTTAAATTTTATTCTTAAATTATCCACCGGTAAACATTGGCATAAATGCCACCTCATCATCAGGATTAATCATCGCATCCATATCTGTAATTTCTTGATTAATAGAAACGATAATATTATCTTGCGGTAAATTAGTATTAATTAAATTCCATATAGAAAAAACCTTCATTTGAGACCCTTCAATTGTAAGGAACTTTTCACTCCATCCTAGATCTTCAGCGATACTAGATAATAAAACCACCTTAATTTTGTTAGATTTTTCACTTTCCATCTATAGTGATCTAGTAACTAATGGTTTAATTTTAAGTGGTTTCTATAGCTTTGCTTACTGTTTCTGATACTCGTAACACAAAAAATGATGATAGTGGAAATTATCTCCTTCACGAGGCTGAGAGATCAGGACACAATATCGTTGATAAGATAATTTGCAAAGATGATATTTATTTAATCAGAAAATATACAAGCGATTGGATCTCAGATCCAAATATTGATGTGATTATTACAACAGGTGGTACAGGAATTACCGCTAGGGACGTTACTCCTGAAGCTATTAGACCTTTATTAGATAAAGAGATTGATGGTTTTGGGGAGACTTTTAGATTTTTATCATTTAAAAAGATAGGAACTAGTACTTTACAAAGTAGGTGTATTGCAGGGTCTGCAAATGGTAAGTTTTTATTTGTTTTGCCTGGATCGAAGGATGCTGTGATGACAGGTTGGCAAGATATAATTTCTTATCAACTTAATCAAAATACAAAACCTTGTAATTTAATAAATCTCATTGATAAGTTAAAAAAATAATTCTCTAGTTTATCTATTTATTAGAAATTGATTTGAGATCAATTTTTGATTTTTTATGCATTTAAGTAGAGAAGAATCTTTTATCTCATTTTCTAATTTTGATAATTGTTCGAAACTGTTATCATTCCAAATGCTCCCTAAAGAAAAAATTGCATATTTAGCGATTTCTAATTCTTTATTTAAAGAATATTTATAAAGCAATTTACAAACTATTTCGCTTTCTCTTCTTTTTAAGATAGAGATTATTTTGTAGTTGATTTTGAAATCATCGTAAATTTTTATTTGATCAATAAAAGATAATAATATTTCATCAGTTAATTGATGAGCTTTGAAATGAAGAATATTAAGACCTGCAATCCAAAAGTCTATTTCGCAAATATCGAATATTTCTCTGATTAATTTAAGTTCAATTTCTCCTCCCCAGGGCTCTAAAGCATTAATTATATGAATATTTAAATTATTATTTTGATAAAGATTTTTTAATAAAAGATCTTTTGCATTTTTTTCATTTGTTAATTTAAGGGCCTCAATAAATTCAACTTTAAGGCCAAATTTTTTTATCATCTTTTCAAGTAAAAAATATCCTTTCCTTTCTTGCATTCCTATTTTTTCCGCTATAACTTTACGAATCTCAAAAGATAATTCCAATGAATAGTAGGAAAATAGAATATCAAGATCTAATTTTTTTGAACCTAATCCATTTAAAACTTCTAATATTTCAGATTCACTTTTGCTCATTAATATATTTTAGGTTTTTAACTTTGCATTAAACTTATTGATTAAAATTTCTTTGATTAAATTATAAATTTCATGTTTACTAACTTTTTTAAATTCGGTTTCACCTAAAGTTTGCAGGTGATCTTGCCTTCCTCCAATACTGACATTATATCCATCCTCAGTTCCACCTCCCTCTTTTTTTACCTTTGTACCAGTCATTCCAATACCACCCATATGAGCTTGTCCACAATTATTTGGACATCCTGTCCAATGGATTTTAATCTCCTCTGATAATTCAAGTTCTCGATCTAATTTTTCAGAAATATTCCTTGCTATATCTTTGGTATTTGCAAGAGCAAAGCTACAATAACTACTTCCTGTACATGAAACAGTACTCGCTGAAAAATGGGATGGATTTAATTTGAATTTATTAATAATTTCTTCATTACCAAATTCTTCTAAAATATTACCTTTCAGGCCAACAATAATTAGATTTTGATCTTCGGTTAGTCTTACTTCACTCTGTCCATATTTTTCACTTAATCTTGCAATTTCTTGTATATCTTCTACGCATAATCTTCCTACCGGAATATGTAATCCAGCAAAGTAAAGATTATTCTGTTTTTGTTTATTAATTCCAAATAAACTTCTTTGTTTTTCGTTGAAAATTGAGCCTGGATCGTTCGATAAAGTTCCAAATTTTTCTTCTACAATTTTTCTAAATTTTTCGATACCTATAGAGTTCAAATAATATCTAAATCTTCCTTTATTTCTTAGAAATCTATCTCCATTATCTCGCCAAAGGGAACAAATAATCCCAGTTATTTTGCATATATCTTTTTCTTCTACCCAGACATCTAGAGGTATAGCATAAGCGTTCAAAGTGGCGGATAAAATTCCTCCTACCCAGACACCAAAGCCTAGTATTCCATTTTTAAAAACAGGATGAAAGATAAGATCATTATGTAGAAGAAAATTATCTTTTGCTCCTGCAACTGCAGTATTCCACTTTCTTGGTAAATTCGAGAATTCGGGGTTGCCATTACCAGAATTTGTTAAGTAATTTTCTAATTCAGAAGTATATTTTCTTGTATCTATAATTTCTTCAGGATCAATTCCCGCTAGTGGATTGCCAGTAACATTCCTTGGATTATCCATTCCAGACTGAACGGAGGTAATATCAACCTCTCTGAGTCTTTTAATAATATCTGGTAGATCATTTATCAAAACCCCCCTTAATTGAATATTTTGCCTAGTTGTTATATCAGCAGAACCGTCTTCTCCATATCTAGCGACTATTGACGCGATTACTCTCAACTGATAAGAGTTCAGAATTCCATTGGGAACTCTAAGCCTCATCATAAATCTTCCAGGAGTTTTTGGTCTCCAAAAAAGGCCATACCACTTTAAGCGCATTTGCAAATCTACTTCATCCATCTCTTCCCACCCTTTAAGAGCGTAATCATCTAACTCTTCAAAAATTTTCAGACCATCTTTCTCCGCCTTTTGCTTTTCAATCTTATTTAATTTTTTATCATTTAAATAATATTGCATATAAATTTTTATTCTTTTATTATTATGAGATTTTAGACAATTTAATGTTTCCTCATATACAAATGTCAATAAATATTGATTATTTATTTTTGACACCGAATTCCATATTTTAGGAAACTCTTAAGCTTATAGAAATAAAGGCTTTTTCTTGGCCGGATCACTTATCCGTAATTATGAGATACATCTGTCCATCCTTTTTGGTGCAGTTCGTGCCACTTTTCCCAGGCTGAATCAATGTTGAGTTTCTCAGAGGATTTGTACCCTCCAGGTTCTCCAAGGTGATTTGTGTAGAAAAGATGGGTATGAATTTTTAAATTAGGTTTAGAAGAATTTTTGCATTCTTCGAAAAAGATAATTCTGCTGCCTTCGGGATTTAGTAGGCATCCGTTGGGTTTGCTTGTGCTACAACCAAATGAGTACTTAGGCTCCATACATTACCTTTAATTGGCTGGTTGACTATTGATACATTTGTACTATAAATTATATCCTCCTTGTTTTGCTGTCAATCCTTTTAAGGTTAAGTACTTATTTACTAATAATTATTTTGTATTTTAATAAATAAGATAATATCTTTAAGCTTATGAATTACAGGGAAGATTTAGAAATCAAACTACAAAAAGTAACACTTGCGATTCAGGAAGTTGTAGATGATATCCATAAAACTGATCCTGAGAAGAAAAGAATAATTTCCAAACTTATTGAATTTAAAGAAGCAATAATTACAAAGGGAATTGAACTTAACATTGAATTAGAGGCAGCCTAAAATATTGAATATCTCATGAATGTTTAATATCTCATGAATGTTTAATAACTTTTAGAATAATGTTATTAATAAAGAAGGGTTATTTATCAAATGCAGCCTGGTACTTTTGAATTATTGATCCTAGTATTTATATTTTTAGGTCTTCAAGCCTGGTGGATTATCCCAATAGTTATTAAGAATAATAAATTAAATAATAGAGGTAAGGATTTAAGAGAGGAAATTAAGCAATTAGAAAAGTTATACAAAAAATAAATTAGTTTGTTATTTTTGCAAAACTACCCTACCTATTATTAGTAAAACTCAAATATCTAATGAAATTAAAAAAATTTATACCATTTTGCTTCCTTTTTATTGGGACTTTAGCTTTACCACAAGCTTCTCTTGCTGAAGAAAAGATTGAAGTTATACCTATTATTCAAAGTTCAAAAGGACTAAGTGGTAAAAATTTTAATTATCTCGAGGGTAAGCCTGAATTAAGACTCTTAAAAGTAAAAATTCCAGTTGGCTTGAAAACTCCAATTCATACTCATCCTTCTCCAATGTTGATTCATGTCACCAGAGGAAGATTAAAGTATGTGAGGGGTGAAGAAATTAATTTCTTTAAAGCGGGTGATGCATTTATAGAGAGTAATAATGGGGCCCCACACTATATGAAAAATGTTGGAAAGAAGCCGGTCATACTTCATGTGGGAGTTGTATCAGTAGTTGGAATGCCAACGGCCATAAATAAATAAGATTTTTCTCAAAGTTTTCTATCACTATGAGGATTAAACTTTTATGAAGAACAGCTGTAGTGAGATACTCCCCCATAGTTAAAATACTGGCTTGGCTTTAGTAGATTATATTTTTGATCTATTTCTGAGGGTTGCTCTATATATGGATTGCTAAAGACATCCTGTAACTCTTTTATTTTTTTGTAATTACCTTTTTCAGCTTCTTCATATGCGGGAACGACCATCCATTCGCGCCAAGTATAAACTGGATTAAGGGATTTCATTGAGGTAGATTTCGCTTTAATATTTCCCTCTTTCTTCAAGATTGATTGCCAGTTTTTAAGCCACACTTCCCACCTATTATTGAGCTCATCATCAATTGGAAAATAGAAACTATCTTTTAAAGAATCTAAGTTATCAGGTATTTCAGAGAGTTTACGGAACAAAATTGTATAGTCTGCTTTTGAAATGACCATGAGATTAAAAAATTCATTTATTAGAGTTTCGTTGTAACGTTCTAAACCAAGCTTGTTTGCCCACATTTTCTTCAACTCTTTGTTCATCAATTTTGAAAAATCCTTTTCGATTTGATCTAACTTTTCTTGATCTTGTTTGTTTCCGGAAAGTAACGGACTAAGAGAGGAACAGAATGTTTTAAAGTTGATTGCCGCAGCAGAAGGTTGGTTGAAAAATGAGAAATGCTCACCTCCACCTGTCCATGGTTGAAATCTTGGATCAAATAATTCACAGAATCCAAAGGGGCCATAATCCAAGGTATAACCTCCAGCAGCACAATTATCACTATTGAAATTACCCTGGCAATAACCAACTCGCATCCAGTTGGCTATAAGTGATATAAGTCTTGATCTGTATAAAGATGCCAGTTTTATTATCTTACTTTCAATTGAAATCTCATATTCAATTTCATCTTTATAATTTCTATCAATAAGATGTTTAACTATCATCTTTAGTTCATTGAGGGCCTCATCATGCGCATTATCTCTAACTCGTCTTGCAAAAAGTTCAATCTGGCCTATACGTAAAAAAGATGGAGCGACTCTTGTAGTAATTGCCGCTAGATTATCAATCATGATGTCAGGTTCAAAATACCTTGACCCTTTGGAATACCACGGTCTTCTAACTATTTCTGAACGTGAGACATAAAGTGTTAAAGATCTTGAGGTAGGGATTCCAAAGGCATCCATTAATTCCTGTGCAAGAAATTCTCTTACGCTAGACCTTAAGACAGCTCTACCATCTGCTCCACGACAGTAGGGAGTTGGACCTCCGCCTTTAAGTTGCATTTCCATTCTCTTCCCATTGAATAAACCTTCAAAAACAGAAATTGCTCTGCCATCGCCATAACCATTGCCAGTGCCAAAGGGACATTGCTGGGTATATTCAGTACCGTAAATTGATAATGCATAACCTGTTGCCCAACCAACAGGACTCATTGGATAATTAGCAACAGAAATATCACCTGAGAAAAAACGACAAAAATTTTTGTCTTTAGTAAGTTCTGAACTTAGCCTTAGTTCCTTAAAAAGTTTGTTGCTATGTGAAATATATTCTGGTTCTGGAATAGCAGTTGGAACAACTGGTACGTAATGACCCGAATATACTGAACGCGGTTTATGATCATTCCCATCTTTTGTTGATTGAGGATCTGCTTTAAGAGAATCTATAAAAGAATAGTCAGATAGTTGAGAAAATTCAGAAAAATTTTCTGTAAGCTTTCCTTTTAATGAATCAGATTTGGTTGACATCAAATTTGTTATCTATTCTTGAAGGCTTTCTAATTTCTTAAAATTAAATACCTTTATATATTTTATATAGATTCTATTGGAGATGGCTTTTGCCGATAAGTTTGCTATTAAATAGGAGTCAAAATTTAATATTTACTAAAAAAGGTTTCGCAGTAAAACATTTTATATTTTATTAATTATATTATCCCTAAAATGCAACTGTAAATTTTCAAGGACCAAAAAATGTTCAATAAGATATTTTTATGAATCCTGAAACAAAATCTATTGTTGAAGCTTCAGAGCATATTTATGCTAGTAAAAAAAGGCGATGGATTTCTTGAAAAAATAAATCTTTTATGAATTATCAACTTTTAATTGAATCATATTCTTTTGGGACATCCCTTTCTGAGCAAGAAATAGAACTTTTAAGTCTAGAACTTGAAACTCAAATCATGAACATTAATATATCATCAGAATTTGGCTGTCTTGAATCGGCCCCCACCCATATCTGTGAAGGTCTATCTTTAAAAAAAGATACTTATTGGATTATGTGTCTTGCTGAAATATTAGATTTACACAAGCGCCCAAAATTTGGGCAAACGAAAAGTCTGGAGGTTTTCGATTTATTACTTGAAAAAGAACTTGTTATTGGTTAATTATTTAATTAATTGAGTATTAAAAAATAAGTTATTTTTTCTTTATTTTGATAGCATTAATAAAGATAGGGTCAGATAAATAAATGAAAGATTCTAATGATTTGATATTGGGAAATATTATTAAGCTAACGAGATCAAGTGAAAAGAAATTTAAATTAGGAGATTTTAAAGGGGCAATAGATGACAAAATGGAGGCTAATGCAATATTGAAATCCAAATCTTGTGATGAAAAAATTATTGAAAAATATAGAGAAGAATTATCTAGATTGTATTCCTCAAAATTTGATCTTATATTCGATCATAAGCTGAAAATTGATGAAATAAAGAGAAATAAAATAGTAAAAATGTTGGAACAAAAAAGTAAGGAAAACTTAAAAAGTCGTGATTACAAAGGTGCAATAAAAGCCTTTAGAAGGGCAGAAAAATATTTTTTAAATTAAAGTCAATCTAAATCTTAGAGATTTTATAAGACAAATTAAATTTACAAGTTTGAAAATAAAAAATAATGAAAGGGTTGATTTTTTTTCAGAATTCGTTTCTCTGAAGATATATCATTTTGGTACTACTTATGGTTATGCCCCAATCTACCTTGGAAAGCTTACTATTTTTTTTGATACTATCTCTTCTTGCAACATACATTGTTAATTTAAAGTATTCTTCAAAATTAAAAATACAGAAGTAGTTTTTATTTATCTTTAATATTAGATTTATTTACTTGGATCATTCCAAGTATCTTTGTATAACCAACTCAAAAATGTAAGAGCCAGTATATTCCCAAATGCATAAATTATTCCTAATAATGGATCATAAATATTGGCAATAATTGTCGACATAATAAATATTATTAACCCTGAGATAACCAAATCCTGAATAGGCAAATCTTTTAAATCAACAGAACTAATCATTTGATTATTGTAAATAATAGATTTAAAAATTATATACCCAGATAGAGAATTATTTACTTATGGGTTTTTACTTACTTTGAGTTCTTTTAATAGAAGGATTAGATGATCATTCTATTTAAAATTTTTATTTATTAAAACTTTGAATAAATTCATTAATTAAATAAACATTTTATACATTAGATTAGTTTATTTATATCAATTTGATATTCAAAAAAAGGATATAGTTTTTAAAGTTTGTTTTTAAGTAATTGGAAAACTTTAGTTATTATGAATATCTTAATTCAATCTCTTTTCATCCCCCTGTGATGATAATAACTACATTAGTTTTCTTTTATATAAGGAGAAAAATTTTATTGAAGGGTGAAAAGCATTAGCAATTTATTTGAGACCTGTATTTTTTAAAGAGTCGAAAATAAAATAAAGGAAGCAAATTAAGAAAACAATTACATATATAGAATCCATTTAACTAATCGATGTAATAGAACTACTTAATCCGTAAGTGAGAAATATAAAACTTGCAAATGTTACGCCAATCATTACCGTTGTATAGAGTTTATTTAATCTGAAATTATTGCTTGATGAAAAATCTGCCACAACTAGATTTTTCATTGAATACTTATTCCTACTTATGAAATTGTTACTTTTGACAAGGCTGCCTAAAATGGGTTTAGTTGAGATATTCAACTCTTGATTGATAACTGAATTTAAACCTTTATCTTCATTAAAGAATCTTGGGAACATATATGTATGCCATAGTGCTA
>QCBL01000003.1 GCA_003281625.1 Prochlorococcus sp. AG-347-I04 | reverse complement strand
TTTATTTGTATTATTTTTCATGCTACTTGGTTTGATGTTTTCGTAATAAATGTCCCAAGATTTTAAGAAATCATTTTCAGCTTGTTTTTTATTCTTACCTCTTTCTTTTAAATCTCTTAGAACAACTCTTTTCATACACTCATTTTTTTCAATTTTTATTTCTAAAAAATAATAATTCTGATTATTTAAGGATTTTGCAAATTCTTTTGCAAAAATGCCTTCAACAATTAAAAAACTAATATTATTTGTTTTGTTTAATATGTTTTTAGATGTTTTCTTTTGAAAATTATAATAACGATCATTTATTGAAATCCCATGCTTATAAATAAAATCAAAATCTTTTCTGAATAATTTGTAATTAAAACTAATACTTCTATCAAAAAAACCTTCTACAAATTTTGATAGTATTTTACTAATTAGCCCTGTTCTATAGTAATTGTCAGTACTTAAAACAAAACCATTTTTATTTTTTTTTATTAATTTATTTGATAAAGTTGTTTTACCGCTTCCAGAGGGGCCACTTATAAAAATAAGCTTCATTTTTACGATTTGCCCTTTTTTAAGACTTTAATTTTACTATTAAGAAATACTTTTAATTTTTTAAAGAACATTATTTCTTTTTTATAAATATCTTTACTAATATTAATTGCCTTGCAAGGGCTTGTAAGCTTGCATTAATATAGAATTTGTGTCTTTATATAATTGTAAGTAAATTATTTCTATTAAATTAGCTATTTTTTATTACTAATTTCTCTCGAAAATAGATAATATTAAAATAAAGTGCTAATTCTATTACTTATATATTACAATGATTTCTAAATTTCTAAGCAAACTAAAATCAATTCTATTTAAAAGCGCAGCACCTGCTGATACGCCTTTAAAGAAAGAAAAAAAAGCAACTAAGCCTGCAAAAACTTCAAAAACCAAAACAAAAACCAAAACAAAAACCAAAACTAAAGCTGTTAATTCAAAAAAAAATATTGAAACTTTAACTACACTGCCTGGCGTTGGAGCAAAAAGCGCAAAAGCTTTGTATGAGGCAGGATTTAAAACAACTAAAGCAGTTATTGCCGCTGATGAAAAAGATCTTCTTGCTGTAACAGGAGTTGGAATAAATCTTGTTAAGAAGCTTAAAAAGCTTAAATAGTTATATTTTTAACTTTAACTCTTTCAAAAATTAATATTAATATTGAAGATTTGTGAAAACCGTATGATATTTACCAAATCATCTTCTTCTTGCTTTTCTTCTCTGTTGCAACTTTCTTTTGTATTTTTCAATAGGAGTTTCATGATGTCTAAGTCTTTTTAAATCTGCAAAAATTCCAGATTTAGATACTTGTCTTTTAAACCTTCTGAGGGCAGATTCAATTCCCTCATTCTCTCCAACTGTTACCTGTGTCAAAATTTTTCAAATAAATAATATATTAGCATCTTAATAGTTAAATTAAAACTAAAAACTTCTATTCAAGGATTAATGATTTATTTTGCTTAGTTCTTTGACCACTCAACAAATCTTTTTTTATTACTTTTTATATCTTGTAAAGATTCAAAATAATATTCTTCCCAATCATCTTTAGGCAGTCCAAGAAATAACATTAAATTTAATGGGTATTGATCGCTATCGGAACAATTTCTAAAATCATCCCTGAATAAAAAGATTTCCTTTTTTAGAGCAATTGCGATACCCAATTCAATCATTACTCCTTCATCTGGTGGATTTCCATTGACGATCGCAAAAATACAATCACATTCTCTTAAATCATGGAAATTACTTCTTGCAACTTCATATGCCCATTCTCTTTCTTGCTTTATTAAGGATTTTGTTCTTTCGAAAGGTTCAAATACTTCTACATTTAAATCATTGAAGATTTCAATAAATTCATGTAAGAGTGTTTTACTTTGTTTTGAAAATCCATATGGGTTTGCCAAATATAATTTCTTTTTCAACTTAAACCTCTTTTTTGGATGTACTCTTCACGGTCACTTTTTGAATTTAAAGTATTTTCCCAGGGGAAAACTATCCATTGGCTTTTTTTTGATACAAATACTGTATTCCACCATGTAGGTTTGATCTTACTAAACAATACAAAAAACATTGCTCCTTCAATATCTTTAAAGGACGTTAATGTAAGACCAGTTTCGTAAACATCATCTACTATAAGTGAATTTTTTACTGGTTCTGAAATTAATTTAATTTTTAATTTATGGCTTAGTGCTACAGCGAGACATAATCCACCACGAGGAACTCCATATATTCCAGAAAACTCCCTAAACCTACATTTATTAGCTATTTGTTCTACGCTATTATCAAATTCGTTCCAAGTAAAATAACTTATCATCTTAATTTTCTTTTTTTTCTTTTGTAGTAGCGTAATTTGAAGCAATTACACTTAAGAGTGCTACAACTTGTTCATTTGGACAATTAGTATTTTTTTTTAAATGTTCACATTCTTTAATTATCCTAGCGTAGGTATCCTCTACAATCCCGTTCATTTGATCGATACTAAAAGAATAGGCTTTATCCATTTTTAATAATTAATTATTCTATTTTTACTTAAATAATCAACTAAGTAAATATTTTGAATATTTATGAATAAAATTATTCCCACATGGGATCATTTAATTTTTCAATTCTAAGTGAAGATGGAACATAAGTATGTAAAGTTTCAATTTTCATAGCCCATTTTTTTGAATTACCCTTTAAAGTTTCACCTTCGATTAGGTTTGTTAGGGGAATCCTCTTTCTAACTTTAAGAAGTCCTAGACAAGCTTCCCAAGCTTCTTGATTTTTATAAATGTCTAACCAAAAATCAAAAATATTTTCCAAGATTTCTAAAGGGATATCAAATGAAATTCCCATTGAAGGTCTTTCGATTAAATAATTTTTGTTTTCTAGTTCATTTAATAAATTATTTACGTTTAAATTAATAGCTAAAAGAATGTCTTTTGCTGATTCATTACCTATTAATTCTTTTCTATGGCAATCTAAAATATTTTCATCCTCGAGGATATTTTCATCGCAATTTTTTATTCCAACAATCCAAAAACCTTCACCATTATTTAATCCACTCGCAAGAAATAAATATTGAGGTGAATTCTCCAAGATTTAAAGTCATTATTCTATTTTTAACATTTTTTGTTTGATATGAAAATAATATTGCTGAGCAATTAACAATATAAACTACTCGTAAAAACAATTAAGTTGTTAAAGTAAAGATTTAGGTAATGTTTGATTTAAGAGAGTTAAAACTTATGTTTTTTGATCCTACTGATTTGATCATTAAAAATATAAATAAATACCTTTATAGAAATAAAACAATTAAGTTTATTTTTTCTTAGGAAATAATTTTCCTATTTTCTCCTTTTGCAAATACTCCTTTTTAGTTCTTATTTTTTTATCTTCTAGTGATTCTTTATTAGTACTTACTGCATAAATAATGTAAAAAATCATACCAGTAAAAATCATTCCTAAAAAAATAATCAATATTCCTATAGGTTCACTTGGACTAAAAATTTTGAGATCAAAAGCTGTATTTAGCGAAATTATCATCAATAAACTAATTCCTTAATGAAATTTTATGTAAATCTAATTTATTTCTTCATAACCAAAAAATGTAGCATTATCTGAATTTTTATATCCATTAGCTGCTTCCTGTGGGTTTTGACTGTCAATTTTTCTGGCTTTAGCATGAATCATGTTGAATGGAAAAATAACAGCTCCTACAAAAAAATGAAGAATTAAGAAATCTGAAGGAAGTCCATTTGTCCAATCAGGAAAAAATAGCAATGTCATCAATGATTCATACATATGAGTAGTCAAATAAACCTCTGACTATTATCACTGAACTTATCGCAATACTTCTAATTTTTAATAAATTGAAATTTAATTTGCTTTTAAAAATTATCAGATTTAATTGATAAAGACATTTTTAAATACTATTATGTTATTTATAAGTGTTGATTAATAGCTTTTGTTGAAATTCTTTTTTAGTTTACTTTTTCTAATAATTTTTCAATTAAAACCTGCAATAGGTTTAACTTTTGATACTTCCGACCCTAGTGTTAGTTTGCTTCAAAATAGGATCTCTAATAATTTCTCTAATAAATATTGCAATGCTATTGAAAATGGGTTTTCTAAAGATGAAGCAATGAAATCAGCTATTGTAAAAACTGAAAACATTATATCTTTCTCTTACAATCCTCAGAAAAAATGGATTGAGAAAAATGACTTGGCAAATCAAATTTCTCTTCAAGTAGTAAATGATTGTGGATGGTCATTTGGATTAATTGGAAAGGAGGGGGTTGATTACTTTAAATCATATTTTCTAGAAATTTATGAAAAAACTACTCCTGACAAAAATTTTTCAAGATAAATTACGTTAATGAATAATATTTCAGACAAATTAGTATTGACTATAATTTTGATTACTATTCTTTTTGTATTTGGATTGATTTTTTCGGTAAAGTCTCCAGAAAGAAAGGTTATTGATTCGCCAATAATGTGGAAAGATGATTTTTCTAAAATTTCTCTTATCGAGGGCAATAAAATAAATTCAGAAATTAAAAGAATAATTTAATGAAAATTATTTACATTAATAGGAAGATTCTATTCATCTAAACAAAAATATCTTTTCGAATCTAAATCAATTTATTATTCAATTTAAGTAGTTCAAAAGAACTGACGCTAATTTTAAATCATCATTAAACCACGCTCGTATAGCCATAGCCCTTCTAGGATCATAAAAATCTTGTTTTCTGTACCAACTAAGGACTTCTGAATCTGATTTCTTACCATTACATGACAAGCAACATGGCACACAATTGGTTGTGCTGCTTTCCCCCCCTTTTGACATTGGAAGAAGGTGGTCAAGTGATTCAGATGGTTTACCGCAATAAATACATTTGTACTTAGTAAGTTTATTGAGAGACTCTCTCCAATTTTTATTACTTATCTTGGGACAAAATTGATCAAGATAAATTGCATCTTGTTTATGCATAAAACTCTTGATATTTATTATGGTAACAGTTTTTTTAAAACTATGATTAAAAACTATAAGATTAGGCTTCGTAAGTCTTATGTTTTTTATGATAATAACAATATTTACTTATTAAATACCAGTAATTTATTGTAAATGCCTTATCTATTAACAATATTATTAGGAAGTTTTGATCTTTCTTTATTTAAAAGTATTTATATTTTTTTGATTTCCTTCTTTTCTAATACTTTCTCAGCAATTTCTGGAGGAGGAGCTGGATTACTACAATTGCCAGCTTTGATTTTATCTGGTGTTCCTTATTATCAGGCTTTGGCTAGTCATAAATTAGCAACAGTAGCACTAGGAATAGGAGGTTCATTGAGAAATTACAAATCTTTAGGTAATGATTCTAGTGTTGCTTGGCAAATCTTAATTTTTGGATTGCCTGGAGTTATTTTAGGTTCTTCTATAGTTGAATATGTATCAGAAAAGTATTTGTACTTAATATTAGGAATAATTTCAATATTATTGGCTTTTTACTCATTTCTTAAACCTGAATTAGGTTTATCGTCTGGGAATAATAAGCTTAATTTAAAGCATAAAATAAGATTTTTAATTTTTATTTTCCTTATAGGGATTTTGAATGGTTCTATTTCTTCAGGTACTGGATTGCTTGTAACGATACTTTTAATAAAAACTTTTGAAATGGATTTTCTTCGAGCCATAAGTTTGACATTTTTTACTGTTGGGATTTTTTGGAATTTTTTTGGAGCAGTTTTTTTGACGAAAATAGGATCAGTTCCTCCAAATATATTAATGCTATTAATAATTGGTTCTTTTACTGGCGGATATTTCGGGGCTCACTTATCAAAATTAAATGGAAATATTCTAATCAAGAAAACTTTCACAATAGTTTGTATATCGGTTGGTATTAGCTTATTAATTAAATCCATAAAAAGTTTTTTATAAATTTAAAGAAAATATCAATACACTTGTAGAAAAAAAGCCCAAAACATTTGTTGTGGTAAAAAGATAAATTTATTCTTATCTTCTCTAATTATCGATGGGATTAATAAATAACTCGTTTTTTAAAAACTATTTTTGGAAAAAACTTATTTAAAAAAAAAGGCCTCACATATGTGCGGCCGGGTGATGGGGAACCTTATTTTTAAACCAATTTCTTAAAAAATGCAACCCCCTATCTATAGTGTATTCATTTCATCCTTACAGCACTACAGATAGTGCTTGACTGATTTTTATAGGTGTATCGCTAAATTATGAAATACATTTTGTAATTTTAAAGATTATGAATAAAAATTTTATTTCATAATTTCAAGTGTTTTATGCAATTTAACTTGTTAAATATGTTCTGCACAGTATCATTCGTAAGAACTTTGCTAGTAAAAAGTTTTAATGATTGAATTAACTTTACTAACTCTTTTGAACTATGTTGGGGATAATTTCTGTGAATATAGAAATCTAGGTCATGATAACTATAAATCTTTACTTCTTTCTTACAGTGATGCAAGTAATAAATTTGGACCATTAGAGGTTAAAAAGGTAATTGAAAAATCAGAAAATTTTAAAGTTGCTGCTGTTGCTATTGCTGCAATCAAGTGCCCTCAGCATATAGTTAAGTAATGAAGCTTGAATTGAAAACTGAAAATGAAAATTATTCAAAATCATTTTCACGATTTTTTGGTATAATTATTTTTCTCACTTTAATATTTATACTTTGTGATGTTGGACTCAAATTAGGAATCATATCTAGAAAATATAAAATTGAATACAACTGTAGACTTTTATCTGTTGAAAAATCCAAATCTTATTTTAAGAAATTATCTAAGCTTTCTAATTTGAAAAATAATAAACAAATTTGGGAATTTTGCAGGGAGGTTATTAAATAATAGTTAGCTAGATGCTGATGAATAAAACTTTAATGCAAATAACCAAAACTTTCTTGAAGTCTTAAGAAATACTGTAGCAACAATTACTTCAAGTAATATTTTCCATAATTGAGAAACTCCTAGAAAAACTTCAGAAGGAATTGTAGTTATAAAGGCAATAGGAATGAAAATACTAAAAAAAATTCTTAAAGAAAATGAAAATGAATTTAGAGGAAATCTTCCAATATAAAGAAATGATCTTAATACCTCGATTGCATTCCAAGTCTTAACAAACCAAATAGTAGTAGTAGATATAAAAAACCATAGGCTATATAAAATACAAATCGAGCAGCTTATCGTAATTAATGATAGGGTCAGAAAACTTAAATTTAAATTTATTTGATTTATTCTTACACAGAAGAATAGCAAGCAAAATCCAAGCATTATTTCTAGAAAGCCAGATGGATTTATTTTTTTTAATGAAATAAAAAATTGACTATCAATAGGTTTTAAAAGTACAAAATCTAATGTTCCTTCTCTTATATGTTTAACTATTTCTGTAAGGTTAGGATTAAACCATGTATTTGTTATTCCATTAAGTACTGTATAAATGCCTTGAATTATTAGTGCCTCTTCAAATTTCCACCCTCCAATATAACCATTATTTTGAAAGAAAATAGATAATAGAAAAATACTACCTATTAAACTTAAAATTGCAGTTATTAAATCAATTAATATGTTTGTCTTATACTCCAATTCAGAAGCCAAAGAAGTATGTAAGAATTTTTTATAAACTTTAAGATATTTTCTTAAATTCATGATCCCATAGCTGTATATTTTTTCGTTCCTTCAGACCAGATTTTCTTGAATAATGGAAAAAGTAAAAAAATCCATAAAATTTGCATGCTTAACCCTCCACTAATATTTGTCTCATTACCTGATAGTAAGTTCGCAGGAAAATCAATAAGATATGGAAAAGGAGTTAAATAAATCCAAGATTTAACATATGTGGGAAATGAAACTACTGGAGCTAAAAGACCTGACAGAAATAAAGTAGGAATAAATAATAATCTTTCTATTGATGATGCTTTCTCTGTCCAGAAACATAAACATGCAACTATTGACTGAATTAAAAATTGAATTATGAAGGATAAGAAAGTTGATACTATCGATAAGAATAAAATACCTAAATTTGGAATCCATATACTTTCTGGATTAAAAATAAAAAAGAAAAAAGAGATTAATATTGCGAAGGGAAATCTTGTTATTTGTTCTGCAAGATGTTGTGCAAAATATCTGAAAAATGGATTTAAAGGTTGTATTAAATACGGAGATACTTTCCCCATAAGAGAATCCTCTTCGAAGCTAAAAACAACCCAAACCACTGAAAACTGTCTTACAAAAAAAGCACATAAGAAATACCTGGAAAGCATTACATCGCTAATGTTTATTGATTCATTAAGATTATTATTTGTCCAAATGTTTAACATAAAAAAAGGAATAATCCCTGAAATTGCCCATAATGCAATTTCTACTCTATATTCCATCATGTTTGAATATTGGACTTTTAATAAGGTGAATATCTTAGGGTTCATCAAATTAGATTTCATAATCTTTTTTAATTAATACTCTCCCAATAATTTCATCTATAGGTGGTTCATTTATAAAAAGGTCTTCAATATCAAAATTATTTAGGATGGTTTTTAGTGAAGAGGTAATAGAATTGTTTTCAATTTTTATAGTGATTTCATTCTTTATTTTATTTTTTACATTAAAACCATAATTTTCTAGTTTTATTGCATCCTCTTCTGAGCGACATACTATTAATATTTCTTTAACAGGAGATAGTTTTTTTAATAAAAGGTCAAGTTTTCCATCATATGACACAGTCCCTTCGTGAACACATATAACCCTTTTGCATAATGATGTAATATCTTTCATGTAATGACTAGTTAGGCATATTGTTGCATTAGTTTCCTTATTATATTTTTTTAGGAATTTTCGTAAATTTCTCTGGGCATTAATATCTAATCCAAGTGTCGGCTCGTCTAAAAATAGAATATTTGGTTCATGTATCAAAGCTGCTAGTAATTCTGACTTCATACGCTGACCTAGTGAAAGTTTTCTAACCGGTATGAACAGCTCTTTATCAATCTCAAGCATTTCTGATAGTTTTTTTATTCTCCTTTTCGCTTCGAACTTATCTAGGTCGTATATTGATGCATTCAAATAGAATGATTCTATTGGCGGCAGATCCCAAATAAGCTGTTGCTTTTGTCCCATTATTAAGGTGATATTCTTTAGGAAATTTTCTTTTCTCATGAAAGGTAAATAGCCTGAAACCATAATCGAACCTTCACTTGGATAAATTAAGCCACATAGCATTTTTAAAATTGTTGTTTTCCCCGCACCATTAGCACCTAGAAAACCAACTATTTCTCCTTCTTGAATTTCAAAGCTTATATCTTTGATAACTTTTAAACTTTTTGTTTGTCTTTTAAAAAAGTGTTTAATGGTTCCTTTTAAGCCTGGTTCTTTTGAAGAAATATCAAATGACTTAGATAAATTCCTTACATCGATAATATTTTGTACCATCTCAATTTTAAATTACTGATATTTTGTATTTAAATAAATCATAAAATTACTTATTTTAGAAGATTTTTATTGAGTTAAAAAATATCTTTAAACGATACAACAAGCCAGAGAAAAAAGTTAATTGGATTAAGTAACTCGCTTACTTTATATTTATTTTCATAATTTAATCCTCTTAAAAAATTAAATATAAAATTAGTATTTTCTTTTTTGGCATTATTTTTTTTAATTACATTACCATTTTCGTCAAGTAGGTCAATTTCATCTTCAAAAAACCATTGCTCTTTTCCATTAGATAATATCAATATAACTCCAATACCTTTCCCGTCTGTTATTCTAAAATCACTTATTTTAGCCACTGATGAAATATTTATTGCGTCAATAGTTTCTTTGGTAAGCCTATCTTTTGATAGTTCTAAGTTGATTTGAACAGTATTTCCTATTTTTGTATTATCTAAAATTGACATTTTTAGGTTATTCTATCTATCAAAAAAGAATTATTGCGACTAATTCAGAATTATTAAAAAATTATGATTTTTTGAAAATCGCTTCAAGGATTTTTTTTAATGAAATTGTTAATACTCTCAAGAATACAAAAAACAGTCCTAGCCACCCTACAATTACAGTTATTGATAACAAGCTTGAACCTAAATCACGCTGTAGCAAATTATGCATGTAATTCTTTTATGTAGATAAATGTAACTCTAGTTTATTAAGTTATTTATTGAAGATGAAAAATGCTAAATTTCAGATTTCTTTAAATTCCTTGTTGGCATATTTAATAGAAATGATTTGTGAGTTAAAGTTTAGTAAGTAAATTTAGTATTTTGGATCTATCTTTGAATTCATACATTGGAATATTTTTCATCCTTATTGGTCTAATAGTTAGAATTGACTTTAAATTCTCTATTCAAAAGGATATCAAATAATTCTAATAAGCTCTTTTTGGTACGATATTGATGAATTTAGGTTCTACTATATTTTATATTTTCTGTAACTAAAGCAAATACTAAAAAAGCAGCTGTGAAGCTGCTTTTAAATGGTGGCGGGGGGGAGATTTGAACTTCCGACCTTCGGGTTATGAGCCCGACGAGCTACCAGACTGCTCTACCCCGCGACATATATATAGCATACATCTGAAAGGGTTATTTTCTTTGTTTTTTTAGGATTCTTGGAATTTTAATTTACCTTTCACTTCAAGTCTCACTCCTTCAGAAAAATTAAAGACCTTTTCTTCGATGTCTTGAATTCTTAAGTCAGATATCCACTCCAGTTGTTTTAGTAAGTGAAGACTAACAGCATGCTTTGCTCTTTTTGAACCGTCTTCTACTTTTAGAGCTAAACCTATCCCTTCATTTACCTTGCAAAGACACTGTATTCCCTCTGCGCCACCTTTACCTATAACTTTCCCATGGGATGCTTTAATTATTTCTGTATCAAATTTGTTATTGTCACTTATCATTGTTGGGTTTATTGTCATAGCTCTACTGATTTGTTCTAATTCAGCGTTTTCGGAACTGCTTAGAAGTGAATATAACCTCGACATTTCTAATAGTTTTAAATAAAGAGTGGGGGCACCACAATCATCACGTTCTGCGTTTATTTCAGATGAAGGAATTTTAAGTAACTCAGAAACAATTCTGAATATTTCTATTTGAAGTGGATGGTCCCCCTTTAAATAACTATCTAATGGCCAATTCATTTTTTTGCATGTAGCTAAAAAAGCAGCATGCTTACCCGAACAATTATGTTCTAAGGGACTTGTCTTGGATTTCGGACATTTCAGTTTATTTATATCGATATCATATTCCCATAAAATTTTAAAGGCTTCCCTTGAATGAAGTTTTGATCCACTATGTGATCCACATGCTAATGCAATTGATTTTGCTTCATTATTAATTTTTGATGCGGCTCCACTACTAACGAAAGGAATTGCTTGAAATGGTTTTAGTGCTGATCTTATGAAACTTTTATATTCTGGATTTCCTGCACACATTAAAACTCTCCCTTTATTATCAGTAATAACAGCATGAATTTTATGGATCGACTCAATATTTGATCCTCTCATTAAGGTTGCTTGTAATGGAGGATTATTAGTACTGTAGAGGTTTTTGAAATTAGAACTCATTAGAAATTATTATATTGAAAGATCAAAATGCCAGACAAAGCTAAAACTGAAATAATAGAAAAAATTTGAATTAAATTTTTTAAAATTGGTTTTACCTCAATTGAGGCAATAAGTGATTCTTTTTCTTTTAAAACTAATGGCTTTTTCCACACTTGACCGTCATACCATCCTGATTCCTCGTATTCAACTTTTTCAGATATTAATCTCTTAAAAATATGGTTCCAACCTAAATATAACCTTATTGTAATTAGAAGAGGTATTGATAAGCTGCTAAAAAAACTTAATAGAATATACCTTAAAAGAGATGTTTTGAAATATACACTTCCTGAAGAAATGACAAGAAATAGAACAAAAGCCCCCATCCAGAATTTTATTAATATAAGAATTAGTGACTTTTTTGTTTTTGGCCAAGAAAAAATTTTAGATTTTGATAATTCTATGAATTCATTTGTGGGTTGTTGTTCTCTGGGAACAGGACATTTAGATTCATTCATATAATTAAATCATGGAAATATAAGATTATCTCCATTACTCCAAAATGATTCAAGGTCATAATATTTTCTTATTTCTGGTTGAAAAATATTTACAATCAAATCACCATAATCGAGTAAAGCCCATTTCGCTTCGTTTAACCCTTCTTTTCGTATTGGTTCAATTTTAGCTTTTTCTCTAAGCTCACCCTCTACAGAGTTTGTTATAGATCTAACCTGTACATCAGATAATCCTTCTGCAATCAAAATCCATTCACTTATAAATGATACTTTGTCAATTTTTATTAGTTTTATATCTCTCGCCTTTTTTTCATCACATGCTTTAGCCGCTATTAAAACCAAACTTTTATTGTCCATAAACATTTTCGCTTGAAACTGATTTTTCTGAACCCTCTTGCTGAGATAATTCTGATCTTGCTTTTTCTGCACTTTTTCTTAAGGCATCTAATCTATTTTCGAAGAAACTTCTTTTTTTCTTTTTTCTTGTCTTTTCTATCAGCTCCTTTAATGCTCCTCCAAGACTTTTATAAGCATTTGGAATGCTATATCCAAATCTACAAGCAAGATCTATAGCTCTTTCATCTGCATAAATAGCATCTTGAAGTTTTTTTTCGGAATTATTTTTTAAATATAATCTATATCCTGCAAAACTTGATAAACCAAGAGCAAGTAATAAAAGTAACCCATCTTGTACCCAAAGTTCTCCTATCGCTCCACCAAGTCCTATGGCAAGAGCGGCCATTTCCCATCCATCTCTAGGAATTGTATCATTTTGAATTTTCCCAACCTCGTGCCAAAATAATAAATTTCTATGGTCAATAGCAAAGTTCTCCCATTCATCTATATCTATTTGAATTTCTACTTCGTCACGACCGATTTCCTCAAGTGTTATTAAAGGTGGGTCAATAGCCGCAGCTGCTTCAATAAATACCCAACTTTCATTTTCTGGAGGCAACAAACTTTTAAGTCGCTGAAGTTCGCTCATAAAAAATTATTTTCTTTCAATACTATAGAAACAAATGTTGCTTTTCAAGTAACTTGATTAACATCTGATGATTTATAAGTAGCATGAAATAAATAAAGGTTTAAATTATGCCTCAAAGAGGTGATCTTAAAAAAATTCTTATTCTAGGTTCGGGACCAATTGTTATAGGACAAGCATGCGAATTTGATTACTCTGGCACGCAAGCTTGCAAGGTTTTGAGAAAAGCTGGTTATGAAATTGTCTTGATAAATTCAAATCCAGCATCAATAATGACTGATCCTGAAATCGCAAGTAAAACATATATTGAACCATTGACTCCTGAAATTGTTTCTCAGATCATTTTAAGAGAAAAACCCGATGCGATACTTCCCACTATGGGAGGACAAACCGCTTTGAATCTTGCGGTTAAATTATCAGAGTCAAATTTTTTAAAACAAAATAATATTGAATTAATTGGTGCTAATTTGAGAGCTATTAATAAGGCTGAAGACAGAAAATTGTTTAAAGAATCTATGGAAAAAATAAATGTAAATGTTTGTCCATCTGGTATTGCATCTAATCTGGATGAAGCTGTTGAGGTATCTAAAAAAATTAGTTCCTATCCTTTGATAATAAGGCCTGCATTTACATTAGGTGGTGTAGGAGGTGGAATTGCTTTTAACCTTGAAGAATTTGTAGAGTTGTGTAAATCAGGTTTAGAGGAAAGTCCCAGTAATCAAATATTGATTGAAAAATCACTTATTGGATGGAAGGAGTTTGAACTAGAGGTAATGAGAGATACAGCTGACAATGTAGTAATAGTATGCAGTATTGAAAACTTAGATCCAATGGGTGTTCACACTGGAGATTCAATTACAGTAGCACCTGCGCAGACTTTAACAGATAAGGAGTATCAGAGATTGAGGGATTTGTCATTGAAAATTATTAGAGAGATAGGAGTTGAAACTGGAGGGAGTAATATTCAATTTGCAATAAATCCATCTAATGGAGAAGTAATTGTTATAGAAATGAATCCTCGCGTGAGTAGATCCTCTGCTCTGGCAAGTAAAGCAACTGGATTCCCAATAGCTAAGATTGCTGCTTTATTATCTGTTGGCTATACACTGGATGAGATTGTTAATGATATTACAAAAAAAACACCTGCATGTTTTGAGCCGTCAATTGATTACGTAGTTACTAAGGTTCCAAGATTTGCCTTTGAAAAATTTAAAGGCTCTTCTTGTACTTTAAGCACTGCCATGAAATCCGTTGGAGAATCAATGGCAATAGGTCGTTCTTTTGAAGAATCATTTCAAAAAGCATTAAGGTCATTAGAAGTAGGTGTTTTTGGATGGGAATGTGATTCACTTGAAGAATTTAAAAACGAGAGTGGCATTAAAAATAGTTTAAGAAACCCTACATCTGAGAGAATTCTCCTAATTAAAAAAGCTATGCAGCTTGGGAAAACTAACTCTTATATTCAAGAAGTTACTAATATAGATTTTTGGTTCATCGAAAAATTACGTAATATCTACAATTTTGAAAATGATTTTTTAAAAAATAAGGAACTTTATGCTTTAGATAGGGATTTAATGCTACATGCTAAACAATTAGGCTTTTCAGATCAACAGATAGCAAAATTAACTAATTCTGAGTTTTTTGAGGTGAGAAGATATAGAAAAAAACTTAATATAATCCCAATTTATAAAACAGTTGATACTTGTTCAGCGGAATTCTCATCCTCAACTCCCTATCATTATTCAACTTACGAAGAATCTTACATTAATCTTAATTCTCAAATTTTTGATAGCGAGATTTTGGATAATGGTAAATCAAAAAAAATTATGATTCTTGGAGGAGGACCTAACAGAATTGGTCAGGGAATAGAATTTGATTACTGTTGTTGTCATGCATCATATCAAGCCTCCGCAAATGGTTATAAAACAATAATGGTTAATAGTAACCCTGAGACTGTATCAACAGATTATGATACTAGCGATATTTTATATTTTGAACCAGTAACTTTGGAGGATGTATTAAACATAATAGAAGCTGAAAATCCTTATGGTTTGATTGTTCAATTTGGAGGTCAAACCCCACTAAAATTGTCATTACCTTTATTTGAATGGCTTAAATCTAATGATGGCATAAGAACTGGATCAAAAATTCTTGGTACTTCTCCAATATCTATTGATTTAGCAGAAGATAGAGAGGAATTTACAAAAATACTTGAGGAATTAAGTATTAGACAACCTTTAAACGGTATTGCACGTAATCAAAGTGAGGCAGAAATAGTAGCAAAAAATATAGGGTTTCCCTTGGTTGTAAGACCTTCCTATGTTTTAGGAGGAAGAGCAATGGAAATTGTTAAAGATGAAAATGAATTATTGAGATACATCTCTGAAGCTGTCAAGGTATCTCCTGATCATCCAATTCTTCTTGATCAATATTTGAATAATGCTATTGAGATAGATGTTGATGCCTTATGCGATTCAGAAGGTTCCGTTATAATTGCTGGTTTAATGGAACATGTGGAACCTGCAGGAATTCATTCAGGAGATTCAGCTTGTTGTTTACCATCCATTTCTCTCTCAACATCCACTATAGAAAATGTTAAAAACTGGACTAAATTGATTGCACAAAGATTAAATGTTGTGGGTTTAATTAATTTGCAGTTTGCAGTGACAAATACAAGTAACAAAGAAAATAAATTATTTATTCTAGAAGCAAATCCTAGAGCATCAAGGACAGTCCCATTTGTTTCAAAAGCCATAGGTAAACCAGTTGCAAAATTAGCTACCCAATTAATGCAAGGTTTTACATTAGAAGATGTTAATTTTACACAAGAATTTTCTCCAAAATATCAGGCAGTAAAAGAAGCTGTTTTACCTTTCAAAAGATTTCCAGGATCTGATACATTACTTGGCCCTGAAATGAGATCTACTGGAGAAGTAATGGGTTTAGCTAAGGATTTTGGAATTGCTTATGCCAAGTCGGAATTGGCAGCAGGAAATGGTGTCCCTTCAGAGGGAGTAGCATTTTTATCTACAAATGATTTAGATAAAGAAAATCTTGAGGAAGTTGCCAGAGAACTTTTGATTTTAGGATTTAAATTAATCGCAACAAAAGGTACAGCTGAATATTTGGCTAATTTAGGTATTGAAGTTGAAGAAGTGCTTAAAGTTCATGAAGGCAGACCAAATATTGAGGACCTAATTCGTTCGAGACTAGTTCAATTAATAATTAATACTCCAATCGGTTCTCAAGCTCTTCATGATGATGCTTATTTAAGACGCGCTGCTCTTGAATATAATATTCCAACTTTTACAACTATTCCTGGAGCAAAAGCAGCAATTAAGGCAATACAAGCTTTGCGATGTAATAAGATCGATACTTATTCTCTGCAAGAAATCCATAATTATTAAAATATTATTCTAAGTTTTTTAGTTGTTCTTTTAATTGATTAGCAATTGAGTTTCGGCTAATTGAAAGTAATTTGAGAGTATCTTGATGCATTTGAACTTGTGTCTCTGCTATTTGTAATATTTTTATAGATTCTTTTATTTCATTAGAAAGTTCATTAATTAAATATTTTTTCCCTTCAAAGGTTAATACTGGATTGGCAGAATCATTTGTGTTTTTGCTCATGGAGTTTTTCTTTTTAATAAATAAAATAGAGTTATATTTTTTTAATAAATTGTTTTTCACATAATTCTTTATAAACCCCAGGTTTTTTGATTAGATCAATATGTTTTCCCACTTCAATAATTTCGCCCTTGTCGAAAACAACTATTTTACTTGCCTCTTGAGTAGTGGCTAATCTATGAGCAATCACAATAACAGTTCTATCTTTCGTGGCTCTATTAAGTCCTTCTTGGACTTCAGATTCTGATTCGGCATCTAAAGCACTTGTGGCTTCATCTAAAAGAAGAATTGAAGGGTTTCCAAGTATTGCCCTTGCAATTGCTATCCTTTGGATCTGACCCCCTGAGAAATTTGATCCTCTTTCAGTTATCTTTGTTTCATATTTCTCAGGAAGCTTTTGAATAAAGTTGTGAGCGTTGGCTATTCTTGCTGATTCTATAACTTCTTCTTTGGTAAAGCTTCTACCCATTCTTATAACATCAATAATTTTTCCTGAAAACAAAAAAGGTTGTTGTTGAACTAATGCTATTTTTTTTCTAATATCTTTTGTGTTTAATGATTTTAGATTTTTGTCGTCAATAAAAATGTTTCCATTATTTGGAGTTATAAATTTTAATATCAAAGCTAACATTGTACTTTTACCCGCTCCTGAAGCTCCAACGAAAGCTGTAACTTCACCTTTTTTAATTTCTAAATTGATATTATTTAGAACCTCATTATCTTTTTTATAAGCAAAATTAACTTTCTCGAAACGTATTTCACCTTCAATATTAGATATACTTCTTAGGTTTTGTTTATTATCTTCGATAGGTTCTAAATTAATGTTTTTTAATCTTTTTATTGATGCTTCTGCCTGTTTATAGTCATTAAAGTTTGTACTTACATGGCTTATTGGATCAATTAACATCAATATTGCAGCAAAGAAACTGCTAAATTCTTCGCTTGATAAAAGGCCTAGATTGATTCTTGTAGCTCCTAAACCTAATATTGCTAATATCCCAAATGCTTCAACAAATCCTACAACTGGATGTTGAAATGCAAGTAATTTTAATGTTTTATATTTTGCTTTTTTATTTGCATTTAATCTTTTATAAAATCTATTCTCAATCCAATTTTCTGCTGCAAAAGCTCTTATAGTCGACATTCCATTTATAGATTCACCTATTAAACTTGCTAGATTACTCGTTGACTCTTGACTTTTTTCAGATGCTCTTAAAACTCTTCTTCCAAAACTATTAACTGAGAAAATGATCAATGGTGCTAAAACAAAAGTTGATAATGTTAGTGACCAATCTAAATAAAACATATAGATTATTACAGCTAATAACTGTAAAGAGCATGGAATAGTATCCTGAGCTGTTTTATAAATAACTTCGCTTACCCTATCTGCATCTTCTGTAAGTCTATATGTGATATCCCCAGCTGAAATCTTTTCAACAGAATTCATTTTTATTTTTTGGATTTTGCTAAATAAATTTCCTCTCATTACTTCACTTATTTCTAAAGATGGTTTTGCTATGAATACATCCTGTCCAAATTGAGCAATTTTCTGAACTAAAAATACAAATAAAGACTTAATTATAATGCTAGTAACTTTTGAAAGGTCACCAGAACCAATCGCTGGGATTAAGTTTCCAGCAAAATAAGCTAATAAAGGCCAACAAGCCACGTAAATAAGCATGCATAAAAAACCTTTAATAAACGTATTTGAATATGGCCTGACTGGTGGAATTAGTCTCAAGATATTGTATGTTTAGTTATTTATCCTACTTTATCAATATCTTTGGGTATAAATACAATGAAATTGGATCAATTCTTAAAATGGAAAAATTTGGTATCTTCTGGTGGAGAAGCAAAAATTTTTATTAAGTCTGGTTCTGTCAAAGTAAATGGTGTAATAGAAACTAGGAGAGGAAGAAAATTAAATAGGGGAGATAAAGTTATATTTCTAAAAAATGAATTATTTTTCGAATAATTGGCTTATTAAACTCAATATATATTAATATAATTTTCTTGGAGATTGTATTTTGAGAAAATCTGTTATTGCTGGCAATTGGAAAATGCATATGACTTGTGCTGAGGCAAAGTCTTACTTAAAAGAGTTTATTCCTTTAATAAAGAACATAAAAGATGATCGTAAAGTTGTTATTGCTCCACCTTTTACAG
This sequence comes from Prochlorococcus sp. AG-347-I04, assembly GCA_003281625.1. Lineage (GTDB taxonomy): Bacteria > Cyanobacteriota > Cyanobacteriia > PCC-6307 > Cyanobiaceae > Prochlorococcus_A. The sequence continues at coordinate 113,381 of QCBL01000003.1, read as the reverse complement.
CTATTTCAACCTTTTCTGATCATTCTGATTTTGATTATTTAGATATTTCTAGTCAAAATATTCATTGGGAAGATCAAGGAGCATTTACTGCAGAAATATCACCAAAAATGCTTCTTGAACATGGTGTCTCATATGCAATCGTTGGTCATAGTGAACCAAGGAAATATTTTAGTGAAAGTGATGGACAAATTAATAAAAGAGCAGTTTTTGCTCAATCTAGTGGACTTACTCCAATAGTTTGTGTAGGTGAATCATTAGAACAAAGAGAGAGAGGAGAAGCTGATAGAGTTATCACTAGACAGGTTGAACAAGGATTAGAAAATACAGATCCATCAAATTTGATTGTTGCTTATGAGCCAATATGGGCTATTGGGACGGGTAAAACATGTGAGGCAGAAGACGCTAATAAGATATGTTCTTTGATTCGGAAATTAATAGGTTTTGATGATGTAATTATCCAATATGGAGGATCTGTTAAACCTAATAATATTGACGAAATCATGTCAATGAGTGATATAGATGGAGTATTAGTTGGAGGAGCTTCATTAGATCCGAATAGTTTTGCGAGAATTGCAAATTATCAATAAGAAAAATCCATGGCCAAAAGGCTGGGGCCAAAAAACTTCAATTATGGGAGTTATTAATTTAACTCCTGATTCATTTAGTGATGGTGGGCAATTAAACTCTTCAAAAAAAGTTTTAGATCAAGTAAATCATTTTTTGAGCAATGGAGTTGATGTTGTAGATCTTGGTGCTCAAAGTACGAGACCTGGAGCTGTAGAAGTAGGCCCTCGTATAGAAATTAAAAGATTGATCCCATATCTGAAATTAATAAAAAATGAATATCCAGATGTTTTAATTTCTATTGATACTTTTAATTCTGAAGTTGCTTACGAAGCTCTTTTAAATGGTGCTGATTGGATAAATGATGTCACGGGAGGCAGAAGAGATAAAAATATTTTGAATGTTGTATCAAAATTCGACTGTCCATTCGTCATAACTCATAGTCGTGGAAATAGTCAAAATATGAATGAACTCTCTAATTACGAAGATGTATTGAATGATGTTAAGGATTCGCTTGATAATTTAATTAAAAATGCCTTAGAAAAAAATATTTCTGAAAATAATATAATAGTTGATCCTGGAATTGGTTTTTCAAAGGATATTGTTCATAATTTGGAAATCTTAAAAAACTTAGATGTATTTAAAAAATGGAATTTGCCAATTTTGATAGGTGCATCAAGGAAAAGATTTATAGGAGAAATATTGAATGAGAAAAACCCAATAGAAAGAGATATTGGAACACTTGCAGTAAGCTGTCTTTGTTCTCAATTTAATATTGATATTGTTAGAGTTCACAACGTGAAACTAAATTATCAAATCCTAAAAGTTGCTGATAGGATTTACAGAGAATAATAAATTTATTATTCTTTAACCCCTTCAATTTTATCCTCTACCTCTTGATAAAGTTCTTTCAACTGTTCAATATTTTCATCTGAAGTTTCCCAATATCCCCTACCATTAACTTCTAGTAAAGTTCCGACAATTCTTCTGAAACTATTAGGATTAAGATCCATTAATCTTTTCCTCATCTCTTCGTCATTTATAAATGTTTCATTAGTTTCTTCATATACAAAATTATCTACTTGGCCACTTGTCGCACTCCAACCAAGAGTGTAGTTAAGTCTGTTAGAAAGTTCTCTAACTCCTTCGTAACCAGATTTGAGCATACCTTCGTACCACTTAGGATTTAAAAGTTTTGTTCTTGAGTCTAATCTGATCGTTTCTCCTAATGTTCTAACTTGAGCATTAGAAGTGGTTGTGTCTGCTATGTAGCTACTTGGTTCTTTTCCATCATCTCTAAGTGTCTTGATCAATTTTGTTGGATCTGAATCAAAATAATGACTTACATCTGTTAATGAAATCTCTGAGGAATCAAGGTTTTGAAATGTAACATCTGCAGTTTTCATTACTGACTCAAATACCTCTCTTTTTTGATTCATCTCTCCTGGATTATCAGCATTAAAAGCATATGTTTTGCGTGATAAATACATTTCTTGTAATTCATTTTCTTCCTCCCAGGTTGAGTTTTCTACGGCTAAATTAACATTTGAACTGTAGCTTCCACTTGCATTAGAAAATACTCTGGCTGAAGCTTCTCTGATAGAAGTACCTTCTTTTTCTGCTTGTTCTAGTGAATGTTTCCTTACAAAATTAGATTCCAATGGTTCATCAGCTTCAGCCGCTAATTTGACCGCCTGATCTATTAATGCCATCTGATTTATAAATAGATCTCTAAAAACTCCTGAGCAGTTAACCACTACATCTATTCTCGGCCTACCTAATTCTTCTAAAGGAATTAATTCTAGTTTGTTAATTCTTCCAACAGAATCTGGTTTTGGTTTTACTCCAACAAACCATAAGATTTGCGCCAGTGACTCTCCGTAAGTTTTGATGTTATCAGTACCCCATAAAACACAAGCTATTGTTTCAGGCCAACTCCCTTGCTCTTCCTTTTGTCTTTCAATTAATTTGTCAACAACAGACTTTGCTGCAGCTACTGCTGCTGTAGTTGGGATTGATTGAGGATCAAGTGCATGGATATTTTTACCACTGGGTAAAACACTTGGATTTCTTATGGGATCTCCACCTGGTCCAGGTAAAACATAATTCCCATCTAGTGCTTTAATGAGGCTATCCATCTCTTTGTCTGCGCATACCTGTTCTAGACAGAAAAGTAAGTAATCAAATAATTTATTTAATTCTTTCTGATTAACTTCATTAAATCCATTTAATATGCAGACTCTTAGCCAAGGGGTAGGTAGATTTAGACCAAAAACTTTAAGAAAATCGAAAAGTTTGGAAAGAAGTGATTTTTCTAAATAAACTCTGCCATCAACAATTTTTAAAGAGTTGACCATCGCGAAAATCGACTCTCTTGCTGTCTTTATGATTTTTTCATTTAACTCTACAAATTTAAGTTCACCTTTATTATTCCCATCATAAATTTGTTCAATAGTTAGACCCATGGATTCTGCGAGTAATCCAGGAAGAGATCTTAATCCCTCTTGTTCTCTATCTAAAGATGCAATATTTACAAGTGTAGCAACTGCTTCTTCTGCTGTTGGAGCTTCACCAATAGTATGAAGACCGCAAGGTAATAATCTACTTTCAATTTCCATCAACTGTTTATAGACATTACCAACAAATAAATCTCTTTCGTCTATTGAAAGCTCCTCTATGTCTTTTGAAGGGAGCTCTACATCTTTGTCAAGGTTACATTGTTTAGAAGTCTCAACTATGGCATTAACAATTTGAATACCCCTACTATTTTCTCTTAATTGTTGATAAGAACCAACGAGTTCACTTAGTTCTTTTAGTCCTTTGTAAAGTCCTGCATTTTCTGCTGGAGGAGTCAGATAACTAATAGTTGAAGCATATCCTCTTCTCTTCGCAATTGTAGCTTCAGATGGATTATTCGCAGCATAGTAATACAAATTAGGCAATGATCCAATGAGAGAATCCGGATAGCAAGTTTCACTCATGCCCATCTGTTTCCCAGGCATAAATTCAAGTGAGCCGTGAGTCCCAAAATGAAGAACTGCATCAGCCCCCCAGATTTTTTCTACATACGTGTAATAAGCAGCAAAACCATGATGAGGACTAGCACTTCTTGAGTAGAGTAATCTCATAGGATCACCTTCATAACCGAATGTAGGTTGAACTCCTATAAAAACATTTCCAAAATGTTTTCCATAAATTAAAAGATTTTGTCCGTCACTATTTAGGTTTCCAGGAGGTTTACCCCAATTCTCTTCAAGTCTTTGTGAATATGGTGTGAACTCTTCGTATTCTTTTACTGACATCTTATGGGCAATATTTAACTCCGGAGAGCCATCCATAGCTTCAGGGTTGTTAATTACTTTTTCCATTAATTCTTTTGAATTACTTGGAAGATCATCTATTTGATATCCTTTCGATTTCATTTCAAGAAGTACTCTATAAATTGAACCAAAAACATTCAAATATGCAGCCGTACCAACATTTCCTTTGTCTGGTGGAAAACTAAAAACTGTAATAGCTAATTTTTTTTCCTTTCTTTGCTTTACCCTTAAAGTTGACCACTTTATCGCTCTTTCAGCTATTACATCAACTCTATCCTGTAGTGTATGAGCTTTGCCTGTAGCGTCATCACGACCTGAGAGAATAATAGGTTCAATAGCACCATCAAGCTCTGGAATTGCAATTTGTAGTGCTACTTGAACTGGGTGTAAACCAAGATCACTATCTTCCCATTCTTGCGTGGTTTGGAAGACTAATGGAAGTGCAACCATATATGGTCTGTTTAGCCTTTTAAGAGCTTCGATAGCTCTAGGATGATCTTGTCTTGCTGGTCCACCAACTAGTGCAAATCCAGTTAGAGATACAACTCCGTCTACTATAGGCTGATCTTTATTTATTGAATCATAATAAAATTCATTAACTGGTTTAGAAAAATCCAGACCTCCACAGAAGATAGGTAGAACTCTCGCACCTCTATATTCCAATTCTTGAATTACTGCAACGTAATGAGCATCATCCCCTGTAACTATATGACTTCTTTGAAGCACTAAACCTATTGTTGGAGTTTTGTCATCTTTAGGATTAATATCTTTCCTATTATTCTCCCAATTATGATATTCTTTTAGACTTTCAAACATGCAAGGTGCAAGAGGATGCCAAATTCCTAAATCTGGAAATGTTTCAGGGTCTTGAATTTTGAACTCTTCTATTTGGTCTTTTATGTTCTCTGAAACTGCATATTTTTCAGAAATCATTAACAAGAAGTTTTTTAAGTTCTCAGTAGTACCTCCTAACCAATACTGGAAACTCAGAATGAATGTCCTAGCATCTTGAGCTTTTTCTACTGGTAGATATTTAAGTATTGAAGGTAGTGTGTTTAATAACTTCAACATTGAATCTTGGAAGCTTGCTCCATCAGATTCTTTTTTCTTTTTTATTAAATCTCCAATAATACTTTTAGATTGACCAAGCTGGGACATGCTGAAAGAACCTAACTTATTTAATCTCATTACCTCTGGCATAGAGGGAAAAATAATTGAGGCTTTTAGCTTGTCTTTATACGGGGATACCGCATCAACAACTTTTTGAGCTAAATCTTCGATGAAAATTAGGGAAGCAACAAATATATCTGCATTTGCTATGTCTTCCTTAAAATCTTCAAAATTACTTTCATTTCTAAGTTCCTCGATAAGATAGCCGCATAGATCTATACCTATTGGCCCATTCATATTATTTATTGACTTTGCAGCTTCCGTTAAGGAATTTTGGTATTGTGGCTCAAGGACAACATAAACAGCTTTTATTACAACTTTGTGTTTGTTATCCTCAACAGGAGATACTCTGCGGTTTGCTGAGCGGACCTGCGTAAACATTGATTTTCTTTGACTATTTCTACCAGACTACGAATGAAAAGACGTTATTGTGTGCAATATAAATAGCGTGTAACAACCTTTAAAAAAAAATTTTTTAAAAAAATGATTGAAAATTCTCAAAAACCTATACCAGTACTAGTATCCGGAGCTTTAGGCAGAATGGGTGGCGAAGTTGTGAATTCAGTATTAAATTCTACAGATTGTGAACTTGTTGCAGCAATTGACATTAATGAAAAGAACAATGGCTCAAATATTTCAGATTTATTGAATGTAAAAAATTGCGATGTTTTTGTTTCTAACGATTTTGAAGGAACTTTATGTTCTGTTAGTCAAAATTATAGAAATGAAAATATCAACCCAGTTCTGGTTGATTTTACTCATCCTGATTCTGTATATGAAAATACTAGATCTGCTATCGCATACGGTATTTCGCCAGTGGTCGGAACTACAGGACTTTCTCCGTCCCAAATAAAAGACCTGTCTGTTTTTTCTCAGAAGGCATCTGTTGGTTGTGCAATAATTCCTAATTTTTCAGTAGGAATGGTTCTTCTCCAGCAGGCAGCATCTGTAGCCGCAAGGTTCTATGACAATATTGAATTAATTGAGATGCATCATAATCAAAAAGCTGATTCTCCTAGTGGGACTTGTATAAAAACCGCAGAAATGATTGAAGAATATCCAAAGAAATTTAATCAGAGTATAGTGAATGAGTCTGAGTCATTGAAAGGTGTGCGTGGTGGGGTCAGAGATTCAGGAATTAATATACATTCTGTACGATTACCAGGATTACTTGCTCATCAGTTAGTAATTATGGGATCTCCAGGTGAGACCTACACAATTAAGCATGACACCATTGATAGAAAGGCTTATATGCCAGGAGTTTTACAGGCTATTAAAAAAATTGGTAAGTATGAAACTTTAGTTTACGGACTTGAAAAATTGATTTTTTAAAATGTTAATTCAAATTAATTCAAGTCAAATTTCAAAACTTATTCCTGCAGTCGGTACAGGAAGTCAATTTAAGTATGCGTTGGGGAATCCGAGAAAAATTCTTCAAAGAGTAATAGTTTCTTCAATTGGTGGATTTATCTCCTTAATTATAAGTTCGACTGGAGATCAAACTAATAATTTCTGGTTATTCTTATGTGTAGGTTTCTTTTTGTATATCATCTGGGGACCAATTCTTGAATCAAGTAGAAAAAATTTGCAATTAAGAAAATATAAATTTTTTTCTATATTTGATGGCTATATATCAGATATCTATAAAACAGAAAAGATTGAAAGTTCAAGAGAACAATCAAATAGACAAGGTCGATTAGAAGTTATCGAAAACAAAAGAACTATGCTAGTTCTTGAATTAGAAGACGAAGATGGTTATTTGGGAAAATTGAGTTTTCCTTTGGAAAATAAGCATAGTCAAATTAGGATGGGTTCGAGTATTAGATGTTTAATAACATCTGATAACCGTAATTTTTCCAGAGATTTTTATTTTACCGATGCTTGGCTTCCTGAAATTAACTTATGGGTTGGTGAGTACCCTTACTTATTAAGACCAGCATTTGAGGAAATTTGCTATATTTATTTGGATAGATAGTTGATGCTTATATAAGCTGATGAAAAATAAATTAAATTTTAAAATTATTGGATCGGGTCCCACAGGTTTATTACTTTCAATTGCACTTTCAAAATTTGATTGCAATATTTTTTTAACTGATTTATTAACAAAAGATAGATTAATTGATAAAGATAAAACTTATGCTATTACTCACTCAACAAGAAAAATATTATCTAAATTCAGGCTTTGGGAGAAATTAGAACCATTTTTATTTGGCTTTGATACACTTTCAATTTCTGATAGCGTAACTTCCGCTTTTGCCAATTTGTCAACTTCTGACTTAGATGATGATATAAGTTCTGCTAAAAATATTGGCTGGGTTGTTAAACATTCGGATCTCATGAACGTATTTTTTCAAGAGATTGATAATTATGAAAATATTTTTTTTATGACACCACAGAGATTGTTACGTAAAAAAATATTATTTGATTATCAATTCTTTTCAACAGGGGCAAACTCACTTGATAAAAAATTCTTAGATTTTATTGATATTAAAAAATCTTATAGTCAGTCTTGTTTAACTTTTAAAGTTTCTCTTAGAGGACATTGTGAAAAGCGTGCTTATGAAATTTTTAGAAAGGAAGGCCCACTTGCATTATTACCTTTAGAAAAAAACTTATACCAAGTAATTTGGACTTCTAGTACATTAAAAGCTATTGAAAGGTTAAATTCTGACAAGAATTTTTTAATGGATAATTTATCAACAATCTTGCCGGATGAATTTAAGTTGGACCAAATAATAGGCGAATTTAATATTTTTCCTGTTTCATTATCCTTAAATTTACCAGTTTTAAATTTTAAAAAATTAGTTTTTGTTGGAGATTCATTTCATACATTTCATCCTGTTGGTGGTCAGGGTCTAAATACTTGTTGGAGAGATGTTAATACTATTTATGATCTTTTTAATAAAAATACTGATATTACTAAAATGCAATTGATATTATTTAAATTTAAATATTTTTCAAACAGGATTTTAGATATTATCTTCACTATTTTTATAACTGACTCATTGATATCAATTTTTGCTAATAGAAACGTTTTTTTATTTCCAATTAGGAAATTTTCATTTTTACTTTTAAATAAATTTCTTTTTACAAGAAAATTAGTCCTAAATCAAATGACTAAATCTCTCATTTACTCAAGTATTAAATAAAATCTATGAATAATAATTATGTATCTAGAGAAATGATAATTTATTTATTTAATGTATTAGGTTTAGATGAATCTACTATTGAACTTGGTATAAAATTATCTTTAAAAAATAATACTCCATTACCAATATTATTATGGAGTTATGGAATGCTAACTATTGAGGAACTAGATAAGTTATATTCATTTTTATTTCAAAAAATGGATTAATAATTCTGTTATAGTTAGAAAATATTCTAATAAAGAACAATTACAGTTTTAACAAGAGGAAATCAGGTATCAAGAAAATCTATAGAGAAACTTGATTTATTATTACTAATACTAGAAACTATTGACCTAAATGGTATCCAGTCCCTTTACGCTTTATCAAAAAAACTTAATCTAAATAATGTTTTGCCAAATAAAGTAACTATTTGGAAATTAAGGAACAATAATCCATTGAGAAAATCTTATGTTTCTAACAATATAAAATTTAACGAATTCGATGCCTTAATTAGAATCACAGTTGAAATGTCAAAATATTTATATCCTTACATCAGAGAGCTAATGAAATCTAAGGAAGATATTGAAGAGAATTCATTTATATGGAATGATTTTAATAAGAGATTTATTGAGTTAATCAAAGAGAGATTTAATACAGATAGTATGAGAGTGAAAAAGCTTTTAAATCAAGCTGAAAATGATGAGATTATTATAAAGTCTTTGCTTATTTTATCTTTTTGCATTTCAAATAAGGGTTATCAAAAGCTGAAGAATTTTTTATACGATTTTTAATATGATGCAAAATAAATTGTCTTTTCATCAATCTTCAGCAAGTCTCGAAATAATCGGATTGCCAGATTATTCCAATAATGAAAATAAGGATCAAATATCTATAATTTCCCAATGGAAATTAAACATAGTTGATAAACCACTTATTGAAGGAAAAATTGAGCATTTAGGGCCTATTATGGATGCTTTTTATATTTATTCAAATCTATTAATCCAAAACGAAATTCCAATATATGAGTCTAAATTAATAGATATAAAAGCCGATAATCTCCACATACATAATATTGTTCTCAAGAGCTCTAAACCAAATGTAAAGCCTTTGGTTTTAAAGATGGGCAATTCATTGCTTTCAGATACCATAAATTGTTTTGATCAATTAAATGAATCAACAAAAGTAAGAATAAAAAAAACTGGTATAACTACTAACATTCCTAAAAAATCAAGATTTGGGTTTAATAAAAAAGTTAACTTTTTCAATTTCTTTATTCAACCGTTTATTGCTATTTGCTCTTTAATTCTCTTCTCTTCTTCTTTTATTTATTTTTATAGTCCTCCTGAAAATATAGAAAAAAAAGAACTTAAAAATCCTGAATAAAAAGTAATTAGCATCTTAAATACAAACACGATACTATGGGTTAATTTCTTTTCAGAGTTATTCAAATTTATTCTTTGAGCTTTGATTTATGGCAGATTTAAACATCCCAAATTTGAATATTAAATCTGATAAATATATTTTTAAAAAAAAATTAAATTTAAGAAGAAAATCCAAAAGAAGGTTACTTACTGAAGCTTTCTTTTTGTTTATTGTGAGTGTCTTATTAGTTTATATTAATTATTTAATTCCTGATAAAAATTTGCTTTTACAAGATCTTCCTTCGACGTTAAATAAATCTTTTTTATTATTAACTAATCTCTTCTCATATCTCTATGAAATATTTTTGGTGATTTTTATTTTTGTCTCTTCGTTTACTGTTCTTATTTTAATGATAGGTTCTTTTTATAGGTTATTGAGAGTCTCTAAGAGAAAGTCAAAACATATTATTTATAAATAATTTCAAATAGGTTGCATTAGGCCACCACTTCCTGAATCAGAATCATCATCATCATTTTCTGTTTCCTCTCCAAATAATGCAAAAATGCCAAGTACAATTGATGAAAGAATAATTGATAAGGGTAAAATCGAAGTTTGGATTCCGACGTCTATATATTCACCCATAAAAGATATAAATTTAAATAAACCTAACCGAAATTAAACTGATTCGCGGATTTTATACAATTATTTAATAATTTATTCTCTTTTAATAAGTTCTTTATCGAAATTATTTATTTCTCTTTCAAAAGACTTGAACCACAACATTAATTGATCAATTTGATTTTGAATTTCAGTTGCACCTAGACCTCTTATCGTGATGATTGACAATTGTTCGCCTTCTTTAAAATTAAGTTTATTTTGAACACTACTTGCTAAAGAATTTTTAAGAATTTTAAAAGTAGGTTTTTTTAATTTTGTCTCTATCGTGATGTTTGGCTTATTGAGCTTGATTTTATTAAAACCACATTTTTTAGCTAATAATTTTAGTCTCATTATCATAATTAGGGACTCAACAGGTTTGGGTAAGTTTCCATATCTATTCACCCAGTCTGTAGCTAATTCAGTTAATTCATAATTATTTGAACATTCAGTTGCAGATTTGTAAGCCTCAAGCTTCTCTTCCCTGTTTAATATCCATGTTGCAGGTATAAATGCATTTATTGGTAGATCAATTTGAGTGTCGTTAACTTCAGGTATTTCTTGCCCACTGATTTCTGAAATAGCCTCATGGAGCATTTCTATATATAAATCATATCCAATAGCATTAACCTTTCCACTTTGTTCTTCTCCTAGTAAACTACCAACACCTCTTATTTCCATATCTTTCATAGCAAGCTGGTATCCACTTCCTAGTTCTGAAAAGTCTTTTATTGCTTTCAATCTTTGTTTTGCAGCGTCATTAATTTTATTTATATTTGGATAAAATAACCATGCATGTGCTTGTACACCGCTCCTACCAACTCTTCCTCTAAGTTGATAAAGTTGTGAAAGGCCAAATTTGTGAGAATCTTCAATAATAATTGTATTTACTTTAGGGATGTCTAATCCACTTTCAATTATCGTTGTGCAAATCATTAAATCAACTTCTCCATTATTAAAAGCAATCATTGCATTTTCAAGCTCGGTTTCATTCATTTGCCCATGAGCAACAATAAATTTTAAGCTGGGAAACATCTTTTTTAATTTGTCTACAGCTTGATCAATATCAGAAATTCTTGGAAGTACATAAAAAATTTGACCTCCCCTATCAAGTTCTTGATTAATTGCAGTTCTTATTACATCCATATCTATTTCAGATAAATATGTTTTTATTGACCTTCTTGATGGAGGAGGAGTATTTAGTAAGCTCATTTGTCTTAGTCCAGATAAGCTCAAATACAGAGTTCTTGGAATTGGAGTTGCTGAGAGAGTTAAAACGTCTATGTTTGTTTTGATTTTTTTAATTTTCTCCTTTTGCCTTACTCCAAATCTTTGTTCCTCATCAATAACAAGTAATCCTAAGTTTTTAATTTCTATTTCTTTTCCTAAAATTTGGTGCGTCGCTACAACTAAATCAATTTTGTTATTTTTCAAACCGGCATAGATTTCCTTTCTTTCATTAATTGATTTGAATCTATTGAGTAATGATACTTTAATTGGGTAAGGTGAAAATCTATTATTTATTGTTCTCCAATGTTGCTGAGCTAGGATTGTTGTGGGTGCTAGTAATATTACCTGTTTGCCTGATGTTATAGCCTTAAAAATAGCCCGAACAGCGACTTCTGTTTTACCAAATCCTACATCTCCACAAACTAACCTATCCATTGGCTTATCGCTTTCCATATCAGATTTTATTTCTTTTACAGCAGTAATTTGATCTGGGGTTGGTTGATAAGGAAATGATTCCTCTAATTCATCTTGCCAAGGACCATCTTCTGGGTATATGTGTCCCTTTAATTTTTCTCTCTTTGCATAAAGTTTTAATATATCGACAGCAACCTTTTTGATTTGTTTCTTATTTTTATCTTTTATTCTTTCCCATTCTGTCCCTCCTAATTTATTTATTTTTGGCTTTATTTTTCCGCTTGATCTATATCTGTTAATGCTACCTAGTTGATCAGCGGCAACACTTATCTTCCCATCTTGATACTGAATGACTAAATAATCTCTTGAATCTCCCGTTATATTTATTTTTTCTATTTTTAAAAATTTACCTATCCCATGATTTTTATGAACTATAAAATCACCTGGACTAATCTTATTTAGATTTATATTTGAATTGACACTTCTTTTTTTTCTTCTTATGAATACATTATTAAAAAGAGATTGTTGTGAAAATAATTCTTTATCTGTTATCAGGACAACTTTCCATATCGGAAGATAAAAACCTTCGATTTCATAATTGTTCTTATTTTTTAAAATTAAAGGATTTGAGTTATTAATTGACTTAAATACTTCATCAATATCATTAGGATTTTTTAAGAAATTTGCATTACACTCGTGCTCAAAAAGTAAAGTCCTTGTTCTCAATGGCTGTGCTGATAATATCCATACTTTTTCATTATTTTTTATATTTTTATTTATATCATTGGATAGTTTTCCTATATTTTTAGAGTATGAATTTAGTCTTTTATCGTTTAACAAAAACCTATTTTCAGTATTGACCTTTGATTCAAATTCATAAAATTTTATTAAATTAAAATTTCTCAGTGAATTTAATATTTCGTCAAACTTTAAATGCAAATTAGGTTTCGCCTCTAAATTTATTTCATTATTTTTAAGGTTCTCATTTAATTCATGCAAGCAATTATCAAAAATACTTTCTGAATCTAGATACCAATTATTTGCAAATTTTTTACAATCTTCTAATTCATCAATTACAAGAATTGTTTCCCTATTTATAAAATCTACTATATTTGAAGGTTCTTCTTCAATTATTCCTAAATAACGATCAAGATTATTTTTATTTATATCTTCTGAATTAAAAACACTGTTCTTAGATAATTTATTTAACTTATCTTTTATTAGCAAATCAAATCCAGCCTGTATTATTTCAATATTGTTGATACTTTCTAATGTTTTCTGTGATTGTGGATCATATTCTCTTATTTTTTCAATCACATTATCAAAAAATTCTAATCTTATAGGAAACTCATTATTTACAGGATAAATATCTATTATTTCTCCTCTTCTGCTCCAGAATCCTTCGTTTGAAGTCACATTTTCCTTTGTATAACCCAGCAATGTAAGTTTATTTGCTAATTCTTGAATCTCGATTTGAAACCCTTTTTGCAAATCTAACTTGTTTTCAATTAATAAGTTTTTATTGATTAGATGAGGTTGTAGTGATCTCTCTGTTGAAATAACAATATTAATTTCCTTTTTCTCTTTTTTTATTAATTTAGATAAAACAGTAAGTTGACTAAATTCAATCTCTTTGGATTTATTAATTGATGCGTATGGTAGATGTTCTGTTGGAGGATAATATAAAACTGCTTTATCATTTATACTTTCAAAATAACCAATCCACTTGTAGGCAATTTCTACATTAGGACAAATTAATAATATATTTTTTTTCTCTTTTTTTGCGATGCTATCTAAGATTATTGATTTTGCATATCTACTTGAACCAATAATATTTAATTCATTATTTTTTGAAATTCTATTTATTAATTCAGAAGTAATTTGTGAGTTCGAAATATAATCAACTAAAGTATTTAAACTCATTTATAGCTATCAATCTTGATTACAAATATCCGATCTATTATATTAGATTTTATACTGATTGTGAATAATATTTGATGGATTCAGCCGCAATAAATTCTTTTATACCCACGCTAGATCAGGTAGACAGTTGGTACGAAATCTTTTCACTATTACCAATATTAATTGCTCTAGAATTATTATTATCGGCAGATAATGCTGTAGCACTAGCCTCTCTTACTAAATCTCTCGACAGTTCAGAATTAAGGAAAAGAGCCTTAAATATTGGTATAACAATATCCTTATTATTTAGAATTATTCTCATCATTTTATCAAATGTTCTTCTAAAGTTTATTCTTATTAGAGTTTTTGCTGGTTTTTATTTAATATACTTATTCTTCTCTAATGTTTTTTTAAATTCAGATATAGAAAACACTGAAAATGGTACAGATAATAAAAATAATAACTTTAAGTTCCTAAGAGTTGTAGCACTTCTTTCAATTACTGATTTTGCATTTTCTATAGACAGTATTACTACTGCAGTAGCTATCAGTGATCAATACATATTAATTATATTTGGAGCAGTAATTGGAGTATTAGCCTTAAGATTTACATCGGGGATTTTTCTAAAACTTCTGGATATATTTTCTAGATTAGAAACAGCCGGTTACGTAGCAATTTTAATAGTCGGGATTAAACTTTTACTAAATACGTTAATAAAAGAATCTATTCTTCCAGACTATTATTTTTATATTTTGATTCTTTTTGCTTTCATTTGGGGATTCTCTAAAAATGAATCTAAAACTTAATCTCAGAGATATTCGCCTACTGATGGCTTTAACTGTTGTATTAATTGATTTTTGCTAGAAATGTTTTTTCCCTCAAGTTTTGCTTCTAATAAAATAATCGGATCAGTTTTAGTTGAAATTATTATTCCTTCATTTTCTATGACAGCAAGAATAATGCCTGGTCGAGAATTATTGCTCATGAAAAGGTATTTTTCATTTTTAATTAAATCAATACTCAAAACTTTGATTTTAAGTATTTTTAGGTTCTTACCTCTAAAAGTTGTATTTGCTCGCGGGTATAATGCTTTTATTTTGTGAGAAATTTTAATTGCCTCATTACTCCAATCAACTTTAAAGTCTGATTTTTCAATCATTCTTGCATAAGTAATTTCTCTTCCAAGGGTATTTTGTTTTGTTAATTGAGAATTATTATTTTTATTTATATTTTCTTCGATTATAGATGTAGCATTTAAAAATAATTTTGCCGATAGAATACTAAGTTTTTCAGATAGTGTATTTAAATTATCGTTATTACTAATTTTAATTTTTTCTTCCAACAATATGTCGCCAGTATCTAGTCCCTCATTCATTTTCATAATTCCTACACCAGTAAATTCATCGCCTTTTATTAGGGACCATTGGATTGGGGCGGCACCACGCCATCTTGGAAGTAATGAAGCATGTGCGTTCCAACAACCAAACTTTGGGATTTCCAATATCTCTTTGGGTAAAATTTTCCCGTAAGCTATAACAATAAATAAATCACAAGAGAGTGATTTAAGTTCATTTGTAAAATCTATGTTGCCCCTAATTTTTTCTGGAGTATAAATTTTTATAGATTCTTGCTTAGCAATGCTTTTTACAGGTGAGGCTATTAATTTATTTCCTCTAGATCTCTTCTTGTCCGGTTGGCTAACTACTGCAATTACCTCGTGCTTAGATTTAATAAAAATGTCAAGACTAGGAATTGAATATTCAGGTGTTCCCCAGAATATAATTCTCACGCGTCACCAGTTATTGATAATTCATCTACCCATATATGTGGAGAAATCCCACTTGTTGTTACCTCATGGCTTGATTCAATATTTACTATATTTTTTAAAAGATATTTAATATCCCCTGCTACAGTGGCAGATTCTATTGAGATTTTTTTTCCATTTTTGTAGAGCCATCCATCAAATGGAAGAGAAAATGAACCTTGACTTGCTCTGACACCTGCATGAATTGCATTTAACTCTTCTATATAAACAAATTCTCCCTCATAAGTAGAGTGATCTAGTGATTTTTTTAGATCAAAGTTTTCATCAGATTTTTCAACTACGATCCAATCAGGAGATACTGAGACTTTTGATCCTAGTCCAGCGTGGCCAGTGGGAGATGTTTTAAATATTCTTGCAGTTGATTCAGAATGTATAAAATTTTCAATTCTCCCTCTGTTAATTAGACATAGTCTTTTGGTTGGGGTTCCTTCTCCATCAAATGGTGTTGAAGAAATATTCTTTTCGTGAAGTCCATCATCATAAATATTAAGTGCTTCTGTAGATAGCTTTTCTCCGATTGAATTTTTATT
Organism: Prochlorococcus sp. AG-347-I04; assembly: GCA_003281625.1. Lineage (GTDB taxonomy): Bacteria > Cyanobacteriota > Cyanobacteriia > PCC-6307 > Cyanobiaceae > Prochlorococcus_A. The sequence goes on along the minus strand of QCBL01000003.1, from coordinate 97,279 downwards.
AGATAAGCTCACTCCATCTATGATACTTCTAGCATTAAACATTGAGCTAAAGGCGTTAATGATAGTTAAAAAAGACTCTGGGGAAAAACATATTAAATATTTATCAGTTTTAATTGATGAATAATTTAAATGAGAAATTGTTTTATTTGAAGCCTCTTTAATGCAGGACTCTATATCTATATCATCAGCTCCATATCCAAGTTTTACGGAACCTGAACTACGAGGCTTCTTATTTTTCTCTTCTGCTCTTGCATATAAATATAGTGCTGCTTGACTTTTGGAATAACTTCGAAAGGCACCCTCACTATTTGCATAAACTCTCTCAAAGAAACTCTCAGATAAACCATTATATGGAACAGATTTTATGGATTCATGACTTTCTAATAGTTTTTCTTCCGCTTCTCTTAAAACTGTAAGTAATTTTTTTATTCCAACAGGATTTCTTTTTTTAACTTCCTTAACTTGAATAGGATCCTTCGCTAGTGGTGAAAATTCTGTAGATTCATTCTTATTGCCGAAATCAGAAGCTATATTTGCTTGCTTAAGAGCCTTTTTAATACCAGATTCACTAATATCACTTGTTGTAGTAATACCAACTAGATTAGATTGATTCCAAACTCTTATAGTTAAAATTTGTTTTTGTGATGCCTTAAGTTGTTTAGCCTCTCCTTTATCAACTTGCACAGAATAATCATTAGAGAAGCTTGCTCCATAATCCCATTTTTTAAGATTTAGGAAATCTGCAGTTTTGGAGATTTGAGTAGTGATTTCTCTTGAATTCATATCTTATCTTCCGCCAACAGTTATTGAATCAACCTTAATATGAGGTTGGCCAACAGTTACGTTAACACTTCCACTAATGGATCCACAGAATCCAGGAGCCAATTCGAGATCATTTCCGCACATTGATATTTTTGGCATAACTTCTTTAGCCTCACCGATCAATGTTGCTCCCTTTACTGGACTAGTTAATTTTCCATTTTTAATAAGATATCCTTCTTCTACCGCAAAATTAAATTGGCCTGTAGCACCTACACTGCCACCACCCATTGATTTGCAGTAAAGCCCTTCACTAATACTATTGATTAAATCCTCTTTAGAGTGCTCACCCTTAGCTATATAAGTATTTCTCATTCTTGAAGCTGCAGCAAAAGAATAATTTTGTCTTCTTCCACTTCCTGTTCTTTTATGGCCAGTTCTTAATTCACCTGCCCTATCGGATATGAATTTTTTTAAAATTCCATCTTTTATAAGAACTGATTTTTCAGGTTCCATACCTTCATCATCTACTGATAATGAACCGAAGGATCCTTCTGATATCCCTTCATCTATTGCTGTTACAGATTCATGTGCAATTTTTTCATTCAATTTATTCTCAAATGGTGTTGTTCCTCTCTCTATTTGAGTAGTTTCAAGTAAATGACCGCAGGCTTCATGGAATATAACGCCACCAAATTTATTAGCTAATACAACAGGCATTTGTCCTGCATCAACATAATCTGCATACAACATGTTCATTGAACTTTCAAACACATCATTAGCTGCTTTTTCATGATCCCATAATCTGAATTCATTAGGCATTCCTGATGATCCAAATCTTCTACTTCCACTAGATCTATATTGGGCATCACTTGCAATTACGTTGAGTCCAACTGTTTGATGTAATCTAATATCTGAGACATAGGTTCCGTCACTGGAGGCTATAATTACTTCTTGAAGATTTCTTGAGTAACTTCCTTTTCTAGTTATTATTTTATTATTCTTTTTTAAAGACTTTGTGCTGACTAGTAGTTTTTCACTTATCTCATGAATAGATGGGACCTCATTAATCCATTTTTTCTTGGATAAACTATAGTCCCTGTGTTTATTTAAACCGTTAAATAGTTCTCTTTTGTTGTCTGTTATGTCTAACATCTCAATTGCCTGAGATACCGATCTCATCAAGCCATGCTTTGTTAAATCATTTGTACTTACAAATCCATCCTTTTTTCCCTTGAAGATTCTGATGCCAGCACCCCTTCCAAATGATGGACTTACACTTGTAATAAAATCTTCTTCTGCTAACACGCTTGAGTTGTCAGTATTCTCTATAAATATTTCTACAAAATCAGCACCAAGTCCAATTCCGTAGAAAATGATTTCTTCTAATAAATCTTTATTGCAACTACCAAAAACGATTTCATTTGATTTGATTTGTGACGAAAGCATATGAGTCTATAAATCTTCTCTGTATTAAAGATTATCTAATCGAAGGTTGGAAATCTTTGCTATCAAGAGGTTTTACTAAGTATAGTCTTAATAACTGGTAACCGTTTGATAAATATTTAGGTAATTTTTTAAAAGTTTTAGATACTTTATTCCCATCACTGTTTGCAATATCAGAAAGAACCTTATTATTCTCTACTATTTTATCTAATCTTCCATAAAAAGATTTATCATAAACGTCCATTACTACAGGGAAAACTCTAGCTGCAGTTTCATTTGTTTTATTAATAACAAACTGGTCATAATCCCTGGCATCTAAACCTAAAGAACTGTAGAAATCTTTTTTAATTCCCAAATCCCTTGCATACATAGTTGCAAATACAGCTAATAGAAAGAATCTTGACCATAACTTGGATGTTAATGGAAGATTATTCAAGAAATAGCTAAACCTATGGAAGTAGTCGAATAATGGGTGTGTAAAAGTAGAGCCGCCAATAGTAATTTTTTGGCTTAATGATTTAACAGTACGAGGCTGTGCTTTCATTAATGCGTCAAAGAAATCCCCATGTCTATTTTCATCTTGACACCAATTTTCAAAGTAATTAAATAATGGAAAAATTTTGCTATCAGGGTTCTTTTCGAGATGCCTATAAATTGCTATGTATCTCCAATAACCTATTTTTTCGGATAAATAAGTAGCGTAAAAAATACTTCTTGGAGGGAAATAAGTGTAATCTTTATTGGCTGTTAAAAAACCTAAATCTAACTTAACTCCAAAGTCACTCATTGATTTATTTAAAAAACCTGCATGTCTTGCTTCATCTCTGGCCATATGAGCAAAACATTCAGCAAGTAGAGGGTTTTTGACTTTAATTCTCTTACTGAGTTCCTTGTAAAGTAAAAAACCTGAAAATTCTGATGTACAACTTCCCTCGAGAAAATCAACAAAAAGCTCTCTTGTCTCAGGATCTAATTTTTCTGCAGCGCCTTCAAATTCACTATTTCTTACAAAATGATGTCTATTGTAATCTTTCCTAAATTCCTCACAAATTGCTTCCAATTCCTCCTCGTTTATTGATAAATCCATATTTTCCATAGCCTCAAAGTCTGTTGTATAGAATCTTGGGGACAAAATTGTTTCTTTTGCTGGTATTTTTCCATTATTAATATTTTTTTTATTTTTTGATTCAACAGTTGATTGAGCCATTTTTTATTCGGTTTATTAATACTATTATTTACTATGATTTGTATTTTCGAGGGAAAAGTTAACTTGGTGTTATTGTTTTTCTAATTAACTCCTATTAACTTTTGCCCATTCAATCTTTGAAGTACTCTTGAAATTATTAATTTTAGGGTAATTCTTTTTTCGTCAATAAGAAAGGATTCAATAATACTGGGTTGTTGATTAGGTTTTGATAAAGAAATACTTTTTAATGAACTAATGTCATCCTTCTCGAAGGATAACCAAAAGTTACATGTATCTTTAATTTCACAATTTATTACCCAACATTTATCTCCAGCAATAGGTCTATTTGTGTTAGTGAGGTTAATATTGTTTATTTCTAATCCTCTTTGATTAATTTCCTCAGTAAATGAAGGAATTAAGTGCATGTTAATAAATTCTTGGAAAGGCTTTTTCTCTACTGGGAGTTCTTTTTTTGGTTTTGTTATAGGTTTTTCGGGAGTATTAATTTCATTTTTCATAACAACTTTAGTAGCAGAATCACCATTATTTGCATCCATCTTGATAACTTTTTCTGATTTAGGTTCTTTTATTTCCTCAGAGTTTGATTTAGTAGTGTTGTCAGATATTTCTTTATTAACTTCATTATTTTTGTCTAAATTTTCTTCCATAAAAAAAACTATTTATTCCATTATAAATTAAAAAAACATTTTTTATTTTTTTTTCTACCAATCATTATCAGCACTATCCCAGTCATCTTTAATATCCTGATTTGAATAACTTTGAGCTTTTTTAAAATTATTATCATTCATATTTTTGACTACTCTGTAATTAACAGAAATAGTTGGTTGAGTTTCTCTAATATCCCTTTGTGGCGGCATCTCAACGTTTGGTTCCATTTCTTCCTCATTATTATTAGATACAAAATCATCTTCCACATTTTCGAAAGTTTTTTTTCTGAAACTAGTACTATTAATTGTTGTATTCAATAAAGTGCTTATAAATAGTCCAGAAAAAAACGAAATACTGATTAACTTACCTATACTTACTTCTTGGACGGTCCATTTAAAGTATCTAAATGAGGCCTTTTGATTATTATTTTTATATAATAAAATTTGAAAAATTATTACTAAAAAAAGAGTTAAAAATAAATATTTTTTCTTAAGCATAATTCTAAAAAATCATCTAAATTTTTTTCTTAAGGTTAATATTTCCATAATATGTTTTAGAAATTTTTACGTTAATTCTAAATCAATTTGATATTTTAGTATATCGACTTTTGTGATTTTTACTTCTATTGCATCTCCAACTTTATATGATTTCTTGGATTTTCTTCCAATCAATATATTCTGCCTAGATCTATATTCAAACCAATCATTATTAAGAGTGCTGACGTGAACTAAACCTTCTACATTTAATTCTAATATCTCAACAAAAAAACCATAAGTTTGCACTGATAATATAATCCCATTATAAATATTTCCAATTAATTTTTCTGCTTTTCTAACTTTTTTTAAATTTATCATATTTTGCTTATATTGTTTAACTTTGTACTTATATTCATTAAGTTTATCGATTACAAATTTGTTAAACAATATATCAAGATGCTTTGAAATTGATGAATTAAATATATTCCAATTTACTAATTCTAAAGAATTACTTTCCGATATATTTCTTTCATTAATATTATTTTTTTTTGATTTTTTACCATTTACTATCATGTTAAAAATACAGTATTGGTTAATAAGATTAGTAAAATCAAATCCAGGAATTGTCCATGGAGAAATAAATATTGTTTCTGATTCATCATTATTAGGATTTTTAGTAACTAAACTTATTTGAATTTCCTCAAATTCATTAATTAAAAGTTTATGTAAGATTCTCTTTTTATTATCGTCGCCGCATAATTTAATAACTTGACTAAATGATAAATTGCCATCTTCATTAAGCTCTATATTATCAATAATATCTGAATATTTGATGATTTCATTTGCATTAATGTAGTCTGCACCTTTTGAAATGTATCCTGCACTTTTTATGCCATATTGGTTTGAATGTTTGAACCATATTAAATTTGCTTCATATAGTATTGGTGAAAGGTATGTTTGGCAATCTTCTATATTTAATGATTCAAAATATCCTTTTGAATAATCAGCCGGATTGTGAATAAAAAATTCTTCTAATAATTCTATTTTATTGAGTGGTGATGGGATTTCTAACTTACCCTCCGAGAGATGTTTTTGTCTGAAAGAATATGCAATTCCAAGTATTTTGTCTAAATCGTCGATATATTCTTTTATGGGTTTTAATATCCGAGAGGTTATTCTCGTTTTACTTTTTCTAGATAGAAGTGCGTCAATATGATCACTTCCAACAATAAGAGAGCATTTTACGAAAGTAAGATGAAATGACCAATCTGTTATTTCATTATCATCATTTAAATGCAAACAGAGGCTAATTGCTTCATTCTTTTCGCCAAATTTAAATTCAGAATCATTTCTTATGGCTTCACTAAGGTAGTTTTGCCAATCATTTAATAATGGTAATGATTCGAAGCTATTAAATAATATTTCTAGGGATTTTTTACTATTTAGATCTACTCTTTCAGCAAGATTATTAGTATGTATCCATAATTTAGTGCTTTTATTTTTCCCCTGATCTATTTGAATCATTGGGAGCATCGGTGAGTTATCAGAATTCCAACTTTTGAATAAATAAGAGTTTTTAGCTGTTAGGTCTATCCTCTCCCTATTTTCTATTTTTTTAGATTCAATATGATTTAAATTGTATGATTTAACGATATTACTTTTTGATAAAACAAAATCTGTATCTAATTCTTCTTTTTTGTTTAGTTCTAATTCTTGTATAACATGCCCTAGTCCTTCTTCTTGACCTATTGGAAATCTATCAATCTCAACTTTAACAATATTCTTGTTTTCTGGGTTGAAAGCATATTTTTTATTCTCCTTAGGAAGCTTAATTTTTGAAAGGATCCTATCATCTATAGGGATTGCATATACATCATTGTTTATTATTTCAACTTTAGAGAGAAGTATTTGATTTGATCGTTCAAGAATACAATCTACGATACCTTCAGGTGATCTTCTTCTATAACCCTCTTTTATTATCCTTACTAAAACTTTATCTCCATTCCATGCGTAGTTAAGTAGATTTTCTTTAATGTAGATATCTTCTTTGTCTTTTCCCCTTACGGCAAAGCAATATCCTTTGCTAGTACATCTTATCTTAGCTACAAAATGATCACTATCTTTTATGCAAGTATATTCAGCATTTTCATTTTTATTAATTATTTCAAGTTTTTCTAGAGCTGTTAAAGCAATACATAATCTTTCCTTGTCAGATTTCTTTGTTATTTTTAATAATCTGCATAATTTTTTATATTCTAACCCTTCTGACTGATTAAGATTATCAATTATTGAAGATGACGTGAACATGATCTAAATGAAATTATAAATTAATTTAAAGTTATACACTTCATTATTACACCTTATTATCCAACCTTAAAACTAATTATTTTCTTTCTCTTCTTTTTCTTCTTTTTCGATGGTGAAAGAGTTAATAAAAAGCCTTAGACCAATGATTAAAAATGTAATGGAGGCTATTGACTTTAGAACTACTTCCGGTAAAAAACTTGAAATAGAACCGCCAGTTAAAGCTCCTAGTAAACTTGCAAAAACAAGTGCTGAAGAAGATCCTAGAAAAACTGCTAATGGTTTATTAGAAGTGCCACTTATAGTTAATGTAGCTAGTTGAGTTTTGTCACCTAATTCAGCTATGAAAACAGTTAGAAATGTTGATAGTAATAAACTTAAAACCATTTAAAAATAATTTTTGAAAGTTTCATAAGCTAAAAATATACTTATCAGCATCATTAAAGCACCAGTAAAAAAAGCAAATTTGCTAGGAGATATCTTTTTTGATACCCATTTACCAATAAGAACTCCTACTATGCTAGAGCTTATTAATGCTAGAGAACTTCCAAGAAAAACAATTGTTGGTTTGCCAGATTCAGCAGAAAGCATTAATGTGGCTATCTGAGTTTTATCGCCAAGTTCAGCAATAAAGATTGTTGTAAAAGTCGTTATAAATATAGAAAAAAAACTTTTTTCTATTTTGTTATCTTTTTTTTCTAATTCACTATTCATTTTCCTGAAATAGCAACTTTAAAAGTTTTCATTTCTCTACTTTGGTATCCATAATTTGATGAAATATGTTGTTTGCAGCAATCTATTAAAAATTTATCACCATACTTCAAATATTCTTTAAATTCAGTTGAAAATTCATTTACCCTGCAAAAATGTGGTCTCTTTTCGTAAATTAAGCATTTTTTACTTTCTCTGTCCAAGTTTTTACACCAACCGTCTTTAGCCGTCATGGAATTTATCAAAGCTATATCTTCTTTAGTAAGTTTGTCAGCCAAATCGTTTCTTTCGTTCAAGTCGAATTTACAACAAGCTCCGCAATTTTCTATACATGTCCATGATTTCATAATTTAATTCAATCTCGTAACGTATCAGTACAGTATTGTCATTTATTTGTAAAAATAGTATCACAAAACATATTCATCAATCATGGCAACACTTATTCCTTTGGCTGTAGTTGCGTTAGCAGGACCAGCGATAATTGCTCTTGTTTTTTACCGTAGATAAAATTCCTTTTAGTGATGTATCTGGAAGGTGTTTATTGGGATTTAGATGGTACCATCGCAAATACTGAATTAGAGGCTCATTTACCTGCTTTTAATAAAGCTTTCAAAGAGCTTGGTATTAATTGGAATTGGGACACTAATAGATACATAAAACTTTTGAAAATAAATGGGGGCAAAAATAGGATTGCTTATTACGCTAAATTAAATAATGATGATTTCTCAGAAAATTTGATTCTAAAAATTCATCAAACAAAACAGCTTCATTATTTAGAAATTATTAAAAAAAATTGTGTTAGTCTCAAAACCGGTGTTTTTAGACTAATAAATGAATTACATAAAAAAAAAGTAAGACAATTTATTGTTACTTCAAGTTCAAGAATTCAAGTTAATCTACTTCTTAAATATCTTTTTAATGACTTCAACCCTTTTGAGTTCATTATTGCAAGCGATGACGTTGAATTAAAGAAGCCAAATCCATTACCATATTTAAAAGCAATACAATTAAGTGGTATAAATAAAAATAACTCAATAGTTTTTGAAGACTCCAATCCAGGATTGAAATCTTCATTGGCAGCTAACTTGCCTACAATTTTTGTCCCTTCTAACATCCCAATCGTTCTTGAGGGAAATATGAAATTAAATTGTATCTTAGACAGTCTTGGTGATGAGAATAATGTGGCAAATGTAATTAAAGGCCCTAAACTAAAAAAATCTTATGTTGACTATAACTTTTTAAGTGATTTTTTAGTGTCTTTTAGTAATGCAGAAAACTAATTTTTCAAGAATAACCTACCAGTTAAATAATTTATTTTTTGGTTTTCTAAGTGATACTTGGAGGGTAAAGTCTATTGGTCTAATTTCTGTTTTGACAGGTTATTTTCTGTTTGCAAATTTTATTACAAAATTTATATCTGAAGGTAAAAATGAGTTAATTATGGTCCCAATAATTATTTTATTATTTGAAATAATAATAAGAATTAAACCTCTGGCAAGTTCAAAATTTTATTATCTATGGACCATAGTTGATAAATTAAGAATTGGTGCAATTTATGCCGTTATACTTGAAGCATTTAAATTAGGATCTTAAAAGTTATTCTTCTTCTTGTTCTTCAATAGGATAAACAAATCCTTGAGCTTTCCCTGTTAAAACTGATTTACCTAAAGATATAGCTTTTTGAGCTGCTATTGCTGCTTTACCTTTCCAGACAGCATGCCTTTGGTTTCTTTTGCTCTTAGATTTTTTCTTCTTTGGTACAGCCATTCTGTTTCTTTATTACCATATAATAATATAACCTTTAACTGGTTATCTCCAAAACTTTTGAGTATATTTTGTTTATATACGTCAATTTTTTAAATAAGCATATATGCTTAATTAATCACTTGTAAAGATTAGTGTTTAGATCAAAATTCTCATATTCAGATTCTAAATCAAGTTATTCGGATCTTTTAGAAGATATAGAGACGGGGAAAATAGAATCCATATTTTTCTATCCTAGGCAGAGAGAAATTGATGTTCTATATAAAAATGGCGATAAATTTAAAATACCTATTCTTTACAACGATCAATTAATCCTTGAAAAAGCTACCGAAAATAAGGTTGAACTAACCATAAACAATAGTAGAAAAGAAGCCTCAGCTGCAAATTCATTTGCTTCAATAAGTCTTTTCCTGATTTTTATATTAGCTATAGTCTTAATCTTGAGGAGTACATCAAAATTGGCTTCAAGAGCTTTTGGTTTTACCAAAAATCAAGCTAAATTTATAACAATTGATGATGTAGAAACGAGATTTGATGATGTAGCTGGTGTCCCTGAAGCCGCTGAAGAATTAAAAGAGGTAATAACATTTTTGAAAGAACCAAAGAAATTTGAAAATCTTGGAGCAAAAGTTCCTAAGGGGGTTCTTCTTATTGGCCCACCAGGGACAGGTAAAACATTATTAGCTAAAGCAATTGCTGGTGAATCAGGTGTGCCTTTTCTCTCAATATCTGCATCAGAGTTTGTAGAACTTTTTGTAGGTGTTGGTGCAAGCCGAGTTCGGGATCTATTCTCTAAGGCTAAGGAAAAATCTCCTTGTATAATTTTCATTGATGAAATTGATTCTATTGGTAGGCAAAGAGGATCTGGAATCGGAGGTGGAAATGATGAAAGAGAACAAACCCTTAATCAGCTTCTAACTGAATTGGATGGTTTTGCTGATAATTCTGGGATTATTGTTTTAGCAGCAACAAATAGACCAGATATTTTGGATGCAGCATTATTAAGACCAGGCAGATTTGATAGAAAAATTGAAGTAATGCTTCCAGATTTAGATGGAAGAAAAAAAATTCTCTCAGTTCACTCACTTTCTAAACCACTTTCAAGCGAAGTTGACTTAGGATATTGGGCTTCTAGAACAGTTGGATTTTCGGGAGCAGATCTTGCAAATTTGATGAACGAGAGTGCTATTCACTGTGCAAGAGATGAATCTAAATTAATAAGTGATCTTCATATAGAAAATGCTCTCGATAAAATTACCATTGGTCTGAGAAGTTCCTTAATAACTTCTCCAAATATGAAAAAAATTATTGCTTATAACGAAGTAGGCAGAGCTATTGTTTCTGCAGTGAGAAATGGAATTGAATCAGTTGATAAAATTACGATTTTACCTAGATCTGGATCTGTAGGAGGATATACAAAAATAAGGCCTGACGAAGATGTAATTTCCAGTGGCTTAATTTCAAAAAAATTATTATTTTCAAAAATTGAAATTGCTTTAGCTGGACGAGCAGCAGAAACGATAGTTTTTGGTGAAAGTGAAATTACACAATATTCCTTAAATGATATTTCTTATGCGACAAATATCGTAAGGGAAATGGTTACGAAATATGGATTTTCAATTATTGGTCCAATTTCAATGGATTCTGATAATAATGAAATGTTTTTAGGAGACGGATTATTTAGAAAAAAGCCTCTCATAGCAGAAAATACAAGTTCTAGAATAGATAATGAAATCATAAATATTTCTAAAATTTCATTAAAAAATTCAATTAAAATACTGAAAAAAAATAGAGTTTTACTTGATAAATTAGTTGATATACTTTTAACTCAAGAAACTATAGATAAAAAAGTTTTTAAACTTACAACTTCTAAATTGTTGAAAGTTTGATTTAATTGTTTTAAATTAAAAAAAATTTAATATTTTCTTGATAATTAGAAACAATACAACCAAGTTATTATTTACACTTTCATTATTACTTATTCTTCCATTTGTACAAAAACAATGGTTTAATTTGTATTCATTATATATTAATGAATTTTCCATATATTCAATCCTATACTATTTGAGCGGTACAATATGTCCATCTTTGGTCTATTTAAACTCCTTAAAAAGCTATACAAACTATAATTTTATTAAGAAGAAAATTCATAGTAAAAATATAATTAAAGGAAAAAGATTATTATTCTTAGTAGTAATAAATTTAATATTTCTCTCATACTTTATAGTTGATTATATATATATAAATTTTGATCTTATATTTAATTTAGTTCTTGAAGGAATTAATGTACCAACACCGGATATCATCCAGCTAAGTTTTTTCATAATTTTAATTTCTATTTTATTAATTTTTAAGAAATCTAGGTTTTTATTAAAAAAATTAATATTGGTAAATTTTATTTTGATTTCTCTTTATATTTGGCATCTTCAAATAAATAATATCAGTATCGATGATCAGTTTCATATTTATAGATATTTTGGTTTGAATGACTTAAATTTAATTAATCTTTTTATCTTAGTTGCAATAGAAATTTCTTTTTTTACGTGGTCATTAATATCATATAAAACTAATTTAAGTGATTGGATCGTCCCGAAACCTCAGAGAGTGGATCTAATCCCCTTTATGAATATGTTTATTTTTTATTTTTTTATAATTATTTACTATTCAATACTTACTTAAATGTTTCTAATCCCTCTATAGCGCAGAAAAATATTCCTTACTACCTTTGGGATCCTCTAACATTGTTTTCTCCCCTGGGGTCCAGTTTGCTGGACATACTTCATCTGGGTTTGCTGCAACGTATTGATAACCTTGAAGAATCCTAAGTGTTTCATCAACATTTCTACCTACTGGAGCCTTGTTAACAGTCGTATGCATAACTACTCCTTCGGGATTTATAAGAAATAAACCTCTATCGGCTTCACCATCATCATTAAGAACATTATACGCTTGGCAAATTTCTCTTTTTAAGTCAGAAACTAACGGGTAGTTAATATCGCCAATTCCACCTTCATTTCTTGGGGTTTGTATCCAAGCCAAATGACAGTGTTTGCTATCAACTGATACCCCAAGTATTTCCGTATTAATTGCTGAGAAATCTTGGTATCTATCACTAAATGCGGTGATTTCAGTGGGACATACAAATGTAAAGTCTAGGGGGTAAAAGAATAAAACAACCCATTTGCCTTTTAGACTTGAAAGTGTAATCTCCTTAAACTCTTGATCATATACTGCTGTAGCACTAAAGTCTGGTGCTTCTTGGCCAACTCTTAAGCTCATGAAAAAATTTGTCCTTATTTAAATTATGTAAGGTCTGAATGACCGTAGTAAGTATTATAATTTTATTGATAATGAATTAGCAAGTTTTTTTTTATTTCAATGAAATGGCATTATTCCTTTACTAGGAAATTTACAATTTTGAATCATAATAAGCTTTTAAAAAATCTCAAAAAGGAGTTAATTAAATATCCCATCAAAAGGCTTGATAATAAAAATTCGAATTAAAAGAAATTTTATTTTATTTAAGATTCCCTTAAATTCATCTCTCTATAATAAAGAATATTCTTTTTAATATTTTTATTTATGGCTAAATATATTGAGAGACTAAAGGATAAAGTTAAAATTAAGAAATTTGATTCTAATCAGCCAATTGGAGCTTGGATTTTCGTTTTAATATTAAATATGGTGGGATTTGCAGGTTATTTTTACTTAAAGGTTAATCATATACAACTAGGAAGTTAAAAACTCATCTAATTTCCTTTTTAATTGAGCGACAAAAATTTTTTAGTCTTTCATTTCTCGTTAAGTCAGGTAAAGTCCATATTGATTCTGATTCAGGTAATGGATCTTTGTTCCATTCTTTGAATTCTTCCATTATCGAAATATTATTTAATTTTGATGTAGACCTTTTGCGTTTTTTTAAATATTTTCTTATTACTGTAAGGTTTGTCTCAATATATTCCCGCATATTAAATGTTTAAACTTATATTAATTTATCATCTAACGAGTTCTGCTTTAAAGAAAAGATTAGACATTTTGTACTGCTTGAAAAAGTCCAAAGGAATAACCCCCTATAAGAATCCAGCCAAGTACACTTGAAATTATTGTTGATCTTCTATTGTGTCTCCTTAAAGCTGATTCAATCATCTCATTAACTTCTTCTCTATTGAGGTATTCTTTCTTAGAGTTTTTTTTCATTTTTTCTTTTTACAATAAACGAATTTATAAGAAAGTGAGTTTGAGATTTTTACGTATAAGCAAGAGTTTTATATTCAATGACTTTATAAATATTTTTATATTTAACACTAAACATGTAATGAAATTTTAGAAGTAATTTTTAAAATCATAAGATAAAATATTTAAAATAATGATAATGAATTTTTCATACAAACAATGAATATTAATGATAAATCTGTTTTAGAAATGCTTAATAAACTTATTGCTATTAATAGGCTAAATAAAACTCAAATTCTTCAAATGGTGAATTTAGTTTCAATATCAAATAATATCAATGATTTAAAGGACAATTTGAAATGGGAAAGTTCTAAATCATTTCATCAAAATAATTAAATACATTGTTTGATAATTATGAATTATTTAAATTTACATTAAAGATATGTAATAGTTAAATTTATTAATTCATTAAGAGTTTTATAAATAGTTTATATAAGCTTTTCAAATAAATTTTTGAAAATAATATTTCTTATAAAGAACTTCCTCCTGATTACTATGATTAAGTGTTGTTTTCTTATCCTTGCTAAATGATTTAATTAATATTGTAGAAGTGATGATTATTATTAGTATGATTAGTAAATCTCCAACAGTAATACCTCTCTCCTTAAGATTCATAATAAAACATATATTTTGTTTAAATATAGCCTTTTTTGTTTGAGAAACTAATATTTTTAACAATAGTGCTAAAAATAGATACTAAGGAAATATTAAAAGAATATTAAAACAATAAGACTATATATTAATGACTAATAAAAAAAATTAGATGAATTACTCATATGGAAGTCAAAAAAAAATTAATAAATCTAACAGTCCTAATTTTTTCTCTAAAGAGATGATTATCACAAAAAAATTACTTAACGAAAATCAACTCAAATTTACTTATCAAAAACAATTAATCTCAAATCTAGATTATAAGCACAAGGAATGGTCAAAATCTATTGAAAGTAAATTTTAAAAGCTTTCGTTGATTATATTTAAAAGTTTAGTTCTTTTATTTGTATTATTCTCTTTCCAATGAAGTGTTACTTCATCATTAATGAAAGGTTTTGCTTCATAAGCTAGATACCAAAGAATAAATCCGGCAGGAAATATTAAAATATGCATAGCAAAATTAGTTGACTTAAATCAAATATAGTGCAACACTTAAAATGTGCAAGTGTGACACTTATTTTTTTTTAAATCATGCCCTCTCCGAGGAAAAGAATTGGTTTTTTGCCAAGTGAAGAAGTTCATGAAATTATTGAAAAATTGTGCTCAGCTAATAAATTTAGTCAGTCAAAAGTCACAGGCTTACTGGTCGAAGAAGCGTTGAGGTCTCGAGGTGTATTAAATAAATCTATTGAAAAAAATTCAATTGCTAAGGGAGATTTAATCAATTTTTCCCTTGATCATGAAACATCCTCTGAAAGTAATAAATCCCCTGGTAATTTGGACGACTACGCATTTAATGAAAAAGTATTATCTGATAATATTAAAATGATGCATGAATTTATTGAGTTTAAGTATTTTAAGAGAGTTATGAACCGAAATAAAAATATTTTTGAATAAATAGTGTAACACTTCTAATGTTTGTATGAGATTACTTTTTAATAGAATTTAGAAATAAAGCAATAATAAATATTTTTAAATATTTCAAATCTACTTCTTAAAGAGGGATCCAAATAAATTAAATCTTTAAAAATTTAGCGGACTAAATCCTCGTGGAGATATGAACCTTAGCCCGCTTTAAAAAAATAGCAATAAAAAAATATAAATACAATAAGTATGTAAATTTACTTTTGATTTAATATTGTAATATAAAAAAATCTAAATATAAATGGCAGTAAGTGAATTAAATGAAGATACACAAGATCAAATAAGTGATCTTCTTGAAAATCTTCAGCAAATAGAGAAAATTAAAAATAAGGATATACGAATTTTGCTTGATAAGATAGCTAGAAAATATGGAGGAAAAGTAGTAAATTAATGAATCGCTTATTAATCCCACTATTATTTTTGCTTACTTTACCAAGTGTTGTTAATAGCTCCCACTTCAATAATCAGAAAGAACTTACAGTTACTTCAGAGAGCACTAAGGAATCTATCATGTTAGCAAAATACCTTAAAGATAATGGTGTAATTAAATATTCAGCATATTGGTGTCCTAATTGCCTTAATCAAAGTGAATTATTTGGTAAGCAAGCTTATAAAGAACTTAATGTAGTTGAATGTGCAAGAGATGGCATAAACAGTCAAACTCAATTATGCATTGATAAAAAAATTAAAGGGTTTCCCACATGGGAAATAAATGGAAAACTATATTTAGGTGTACTTTCACTAAAAGAGTTATCAATGTTGACTGGATTTAAGAATTAAGGAATATGTAAGAAGATTAATTGCTAAATATTAATGGTTATTTCTTGAGTCCCTTTCATACAACCTCCAGCTGGATAACTAATTACTCTTTTTGATATTAATCCAATACTAATAGCAACTATTCCAATACCAATTACTGCTCTGGATCTTTTACTTGAGATGAGAGATTTCATAGGTTATTTATAATTACTAGGATATTAGGGAATATGAAATTATTACGTGGAATTTTTTAATAACAAGTAACCCTAAATCTATAATTTTTTATAATAATTTTTAGATATAAGATATCTTTAAATCCATTATCAATAAAAGCTTTTATATCTTTTTTTAAGTATTTTTAGTTTTTATTTGACAGTCTTTTTATAATTAAAATGAGAATTTCTTTTTTTATGAAAAATAAAGAATTTAATGTGACTCAAGGAATGGCTTTGTTACTTTTGAAGCCATTAAATTTACCCGCTAACTACGTCCTTAATCTCATAATTTATATAACTAATCCTAGTAATAATATTGGTTACTAAAATTCTTCCTAAACTAGTTTGGTTCTCATCCAACCTTGAGCGATTAACTATTTCTATTCATCTCTAGCTTTACCAAATATAACTTCTCCGCCTGCTTTGATAAGAGATGGTTAATTTTTTAAAACTCCTTGAATTCTTCCGGAGTCAATAAATCATATATTAAAAAATTTATCCTTATTTTATTATTCTTTGAAAACCTTCTAACCCTTAAACGTTTTTAATTTATAAGCCATAAATTTACTGTCAATCTTACTTATTTTATGTTTTCTCAATTGGAGCCATTGTTAATCCTTTGCTGAAGAGTTGCTCATGATATAGCTCTGCCTGTTCAAGATTGCCTCTCCATACCTCCGCCAAACCTGTCTTGTCAATTTTGATGGTTAGATCCCATGCTTTTTTTTTGCTCATGCTTGGGATTATTGTTAGAAGACAATTTGCGACATGCTGAAAAGTATTAAAATTATCATCAAGAACTATAACCCTTGCTTCAGGAAATTTTGATTTAGATTTCTTTGGATCTAAAACTGTGCCGAGTGAATGAACCATTATTGTCTTTAGTAGTTTAATTTAATTAAAAATTCAACTATGTTCTTCAATTGAAAAGTATTAAAATGTCTCGAGCGTGACTTGAACACGCGACCTGCGGGCTATGAATCCGCCGCTCTAACCAGCTGAGCTACCGAGACATGGAAATATTGTAAGGCATTGGTTGTACTTAATTACCATTTTGAAAATTTATTTGTTTGTGGGCCTCATATATAGCAATGCCGCATGCTACAGAAAGGTTTAGACTCCTAACACCTTTTTGATCATTGTTTCCAGTCTGTAAATTTGGCATAAATATTGATATTAAGAAGTCGCTTTTAGCAATAATGGAATCTGGTAATCCTGAATCTTCTCTCCCAAATAGCAAAATATCATCTTGCTTAAATTTAAAATCGTTCAAATATAATCCATTTTTTTTACTAAAAGAAATTATTCTTTTTCTTGATTTTGACGTCAAGAATTTTTCATAATTCTCATACTTATTAACAGTAACTAGAGGCCAATAGTCCAATCCTGCTCTTTTTAAATATTTATCTTCTAGTTTAAAACCCAAGGGCTCTATAAGATTTAAAGGTATATTAAATGCAGCGCATGATCTGGCAATATTACCAGTATTTTGTGGGATTCTAGGTTCGTAAAGTGCAACTTCCAATTTTAAGTAGGTATTTCAATACTTATTTCATCTATTTTGATTGCTCTGCCGTTTATTGCCAGCCAATTATCTTTTGATATTTTGGTTATTCTCTTTTGAAGTTCGCCGATTCTCTCAATATAAGTATTACCAATTTTATATTCAGAGACTAGACTCCAACCTACTTGTTCTCCAACAATAATTGTTATGCTTTTCCTTCTCATTAAGAGACTTATAAGTGTATTAATTTTTGTTGACCATTCATTTTGTTTCTTTCCAATACTTTTCATAACAAATCCGCCAATCGAATCTATTAATAATGGACCTTCTTCTTTCCTTAATGTATTTAATAGATCTGTCGTTTCTATTAATTTCCAATCTTTTGGCCTTCTTTTTCGATGCAGATTAACTTTATCTTGCCATTCTTTATCATCCAAATTGTTTTCAGATAAGGCAACATATGATAATTTTTTTACCTCCTTTGCAAGATGTTCTGCGAATTCACTTTTGCCACTCTTTGTCCCCCCTGTTATAAAAACTACATTAGATAAATATGGACTACCACTTAAATCCTTGACATTCATATATTCTCTATTATTTAGAGAAATACCACCATGTTGCTAAAGGAATTATTGTGGCAGCAATTAACAATCCTATAACTATATAAGTAGCAGTTGAACTATCAGTGTCTTTTGATCTCATAGTGTTGAAATTTGGATCCACTACAGGATTGTCAATAGATGAAGGCTGACTTTTTTCGTAATTTATAACAGTCTTCTGTTGAGTAATACCAAAATATTTATTTATACTACTAATTTCATTTGCGTATGTAGTCGAGGGGATAATAATAAAAATTAAGCCAGTAAAGATAAGAGAAAGTATATATTTATTGATGTTTAGTTTCATTTTAAAAGGTTTTGATTAATTATATATTAAAAACCATATGTTTGAGTAATTTTAAGTGTACTAAACAATATAATATTTGCATAATTTAATTAGAAATAACATATTTAAAATATGGGATTCAATGGGAAATCATTAATATTAATCGGTGCAATACTCTTTATTTTTCAGATAGCAAATTTCATTTCAATAGAAACAATCACTCCCGAACTAGAAAGAGCACAAGTGTTAGCAGCAATAGCTTCATTAATTATTATTTTGATAGGTTTTTTATTTAAACAATTCGAACCATTAGGTGGTGAGAAAGCTGCTTTAAAAGGAGAAAATAAGTTTCTCTTCGATAGAAACATGCCGGATGAAGTTATTGATGAACTTGCATGGGGTTCTGAAGCAATATTAACTTCTACAGCAGCAGCAGCAATATTAATCCACAATGATGGCGTTAATATTTTGAGAAGGGGAATTACTTCTACTAATGATTTTAAACCTGGGGAAACTTGTCTGAGATCTATAAAAGATATGAAATTAATATCATTAGCAAACACTAAATTTTATCCTGGAAGGGAAGAGTTTTTTAATTTTTGTGCCGAAATTCCATCTATCTTAGTTGTACCTATAAATAATAAGGCTTTTATATTGATTGGAGGCTGGAGTGCTAAGTGTTTTACGAAGTCTGATGAAAAATGGATTAATAATTGGTCCAAAAAAATTAATAATATTTTTTTAAAAAATAAAATTTAAAAATAAATTATTGATTTTACTCTTTTATCTTTTGTTTTAAAACTTACTGATTCGGTAGTCAAATTATAGTAAGCATTTTCTGAATTTATTTCATATTTATTTTCATTATTTTCATCTTTTATTATATATTTTACTGGATTGAAAAATTCAATTATGTTATCTGAACCCAATTTGGCTTTTCCTGAATTTAAGATAATATTTTGATTTTCGAATTTTATATTACCCTCTAATAGATAGTTAGTATTTTCTATATTCCAAATAAAATTATCAGCATATAAAAAATCCCCATCTTTTTTAAGAGTTTTTAATTTAACATTTCCTTTCATTTTCAGGATTTTATTGTTGTCTGACAATGTAGATTCTTCTGAACTAATAATATATTTAGTTTCTTCCCCATTGAGAATATTAATGATAGGGTTTTTTAATTCGAATTTTAATTCAATATTGTCATAACTTGAATTTGAACTTGTAATTGAATATATTTTATCTCCACTTTTAGAGAAAATAGTCATATCTAAACTTTCTATTTTTTGTATTACTTTATTTTCATCAATTACATTTGGGGTGCAACCAAGCATAAATAATGGAAGGAAAATTATAAATTTATAAATGTTTCTCATATTCCAGTTTATTTATGATTGGAGAGGGTTTAGGAAGACTTGAGTTACTTTCTAGTAATCCCCAACTTAATTGATGTTTCCAAGAAATTTCTTCTCTGTATATAGAACCAAGTTGCTCATTAATTTTTGCAGATAATTCGGGCAATAAAGGTATTAATAACAATCCTATTATTCGGGTACTTTCTAAAACGTTATAAATAATTTGTTTAACTTGAGGTAGATTATCTTTATCTTTTATTAAAAGCCATGGCTGATTATCATTCAAATACAAATTTGTATTAATTGCTAAGCTAAGGACTTCATTAGCTGCTAGATCTAATTTGTAGTTATCAAAGTTATAAATATAGTTTTCGACTGTAATTTTGGCATAATTCTCTAATTTATTTTCATTTAAGGTTTTTTCATTATTTGGGACTTTATTATCAAACCATTTTCTAGACATAGATGATGTTCTGTTTAATAAATTACCAATTGTATTAGCTAAGTCATTATTAATGATGTCAACAAATCTTTTATCTTGAAAATCTCCATCATTTCCTAGTGATATATCTTTAATGAGGTACCACCTTACAGGATCATTTCCATATTTTGTAAGCAACAAATCAGGGTCAAGTACATTTCCCAAGCTTTTACCCATTTTGTGCCCCTCTCTTGTAAGAAACCCATGCCCAAAAACTTTTTTAGGAACTTTCATATTGGCAGAAATGAGCATTGCGGGCCAATAAACAGCATGGAATCTCAGAATATCTTTACCAATAAAATGAACATCAGCTGGCCATCCTCCATTAATTGATTTTTCTAATGAACTTTCTGTCGCATCAGAACTAATGGCGCTTACATATCCAAGTAAAGCATCAAACCATACATAAAAGGTATGGTTATCGTAACCGGGGACAGGAATTCCCCATGAGACATTTGTTCTTGAAATTGAAAAATCCTTTAAACCTCTAGATACAAAATTTATAATTTCATTCTTTCTTTCTATTGGCTCTATAAAAGAAGGTTCGTTGATTATTTTCTCAATTTCTTTTTGATATTTTGAAAGCCTAAAAAAGAGATTCTCTTCATTTTTCCATTCTAGATTTTTTTGATGTATTGGGCACTTGTATGTTGATGAGTTTTCTGGATTATCTTTAAATTCTTCACAACCCACACAATACCAACCTTTTTGAACTCCCATATAGATATCATTTGATGCTTTTACTCTTTCATAAAATTCATTTACAATAAGTTCATGATTTTTTGAACTTGTTCTTATAAATTTATTAAAGGATATATACCAATTTTTCCAATTTTTATTAAAGACTTCTGAGATTTCATCGCAATGTGATTTTGGTTCAATACCCTTTTCATTAGCTGTTCTTTGTATTTTCAAACCATGTTCATCAACACCAGTGATGAAAATTACATCTTCTCCTGCAAGCCTTTTATACCTAGCTATTGAGTCGCATATTATTGTTGTATATACACTTCCTAAATGAGGTTTATCATTAACATAGTATAAAGGTGTAGTAATGACAAATGTCATAAAGCTTTTTTATTAATACTAACAGAAATTTTTTAAACTAATAACAACCAATTATATTTATTATCTTATTAATAAATAAACTCTAAAAGATTACTATCATTTATAATATATTTAACTTTATATGTTTTATTACTATATATTTCTATTGATACATAAAGAATAATAAGTATTTCTAATGAATAATCTGGAAAATAAACCAATGCAATATTTTTTTTATGATTAATCCACTTAACGAATATTATTTTGTAAAATGGTTTATTTTCATTCCTAAAAAATAATGTTAAATACTTATGTTTATCATTTTTAAATATATTATTATTCTCTGATTGTCTATTCTTTGAATAGTCAATAATCTTAGAGATTGAATCTTTACTTAGAACTTCGTAATTATTAATTTTATTATAGACTTGCCTTTGTATAATTAAATCAAGATATCTTCTCAATGGTGATGTACATTGCACATACATTTTGAGGCCTAATGATTCATGGATTCCTGGCTTGGTAGTTATATAACTTCTTCCCATATATTGTTTTAAAATTATATACTTTATATCACTATTATTGTATCTATTAATTATTTCAGTAGGATTACAATTAAATTTATGAATCCTAAATGCAGCCGCTAAATTATATTTATCCATAAATAAACTTGTAATATAACCCATTAATATCATTGATTCTGCAACTATAATTTGTGATATTGTTTTCTCTAATTTAGTTAGTATAATTTTATCTTCATATAATTTAATTTTACTATTTGGACTTTCAAAAATTATTGCTCCTTGTTTCTTTCTGAATTTAATACTTTTTTCTAATAAATTTTTAATCTCAATTAATTCTATTTCTTCTTTAGGTTCTATTTCTAATATTTCATTTGCGTCTTCATATGTTAATTGATATTTTGGCTTTATTATTGCTTCAGTTATTTCATATTTATTTATTGATCCATCGTCATTGAATTCTATCACTGCACTTATAGTTTCTGAAACTTTATTTTGAGCTAGATTTGCCTTTTCAAGAATATCTTTAGGTAGCATTGGCACATATTGATCTGTTAAATATAAGCTGCTATTTATCTTTCTTGCATTTAAATCAACATTAGAGTCATGCAAAAAGTGTTTGCATGGATTACTAATATGTATCCATAAATTTTTTTTATTTCCTTCTTTTATTTCTAATGAAATAGCGTCATCAACCTCATGTGGATCATCAGAATCAATAATATATGTTTTTAAATAAGTTAAATCTTTCAAATATTTGAGATATCAATTATAGTGCCAAGCTATATTCAATATGAAATTATCCTTCAGGATTTACGAATGGTAAAAGAGCTACAATTCTGGCTCTCTTTACAGCTAACGTAAGATCTCTTTGTTGCTTAGAGGTTAAGCCTGTCATCCTTCTTGGTAGGATTTTTCCCCTCTCAGTTATGAATTTTTTTAGTAGTTCAACATCCTTATAGTCAATAGGATCTCCTGGTTTGATAGGTGATAATTGTTTTTTAAAAATTGAATTAGGCATGATTTAATTTAATTTGATTACTTAATTTCTTTGTGAATTGTCATTCTGTTTAAATGAGGATTAAACTTTTTTAGTTCTAATCTTTCAGTAGTATTTCTTCGATTCTTTTCTGTAGTATATCTTGATACACCATTTGATCTCTTGGGATCTGTGCTTGTCCTAGCTTCAGTACATTCCAGGGTCACTACAACTCTTGTCCCTTTTTTGGCCATTTTAATTAGTACTTTATTGTATAATTTTCTATTGTACATCTTCAACAAACTTTTTTGAAGATATACTCATTTCTTTTTTCATCATTGATTAAAAAATATATATGAAAGTTTCTCAAAATTGGTTGAAAAATTTAGTAGAAATCACCTCTACTCCTGAAGATCTCTCTGAGAAATTGTCTATTGGTGGATTTGAGGTTGAATCATTAGAAGATTGTTCAGAAAATGTAAATGGTGTTGTTTTAGGTAAGGTATTATCTGTTTTAAAACACCAAGGATCTGAAAAACTTTCAATTTGCCAAGTCGATATTGGTAATTCAAAGAACTTACAAATTATCTGTGGTGCCCACAATATTAAACCAAATATTTATGTTTATGTTGCTACTGTCGGTGCGAAATTAAATGCAGTTGATTTAACTATTAAAAGAAGTGATATTAGAGGTGTCATGAGTGAAGGAATGATATGCTCACTTCAGGAGCTTGGTTTAGAGGACTCTAGCGAAGGGATA
Organism: Prochlorococcus sp. AG-347-I04; assembly: GCA_003281625.1. Taxonomy (GTDB): domain Bacteria; phylum Cyanobacteriota; class Cyanobacteriia; order PCC-6307; family Cyanobiaceae; genus Prochlorococcus_A. Next base: position 73,647 of record QCBL01000003.1, on the reverse strand, counting down.
GAGATCATTGATGAAAATTTAGCCTTAAAATATGAATTGGGTACTCCAGGGTCTGATTTGCTTCAATTAAATGATTTTATATATGATTTAGCCATTACAGCTAATAGACCTGATGGAATGTCTGTTATTGGTATAGCCCGTGAAATTTCTGCCCTTTTAGAATCCACCTTAAATTTTCCAGAATTAAACCATAATTACAAAATTCATTTACTTAAGGGAATAAAACTTTGTCCAGAAGCTATAGATTCTAATTGCATTTATACAATAAGCTGCATTGATGGAGTAAATGGAAAGAAATTATCGCCTAATTGGCTTAAAGAACGTATAGAAAAATCAGGTATAAAATCTATTAATCTACTAGTTGATTTGACAAATTATATTCTTTTGGAACAAGGTCAACCTTTGCATGCGTTTGATAAAGATAAACTGTCAACCTTAATTGGTAAGGAAGCTTCTCCAGAAGATTTCTCTGTACGAAAAGGCAAGGATAACGAAAGTCTTATTTGCTTAGATGGTAAAGAATATGACTTAAATGATAATGTTTCAGTAATTACATGTTGTGATAAACCGGTAGCTATTGCTGGGGTGATCGGCGGTTTAGAGACCTCTGTAACTAACACTACTACATCAATTTACCTTGAAGGCGCTGTTTTTAATCCGGTTACTATAAGAAAATCTTCGAAGGCAGTTGGCATAAGAACAGAATCTAGTAGCAGGTACGAAAAAGGGATTTCATCAAAAAATACAATAATTGCAGTAACACGGGCAATTAATCTTTTAGAAGAATATTTTTCTATTAATTCACCAATCATTAATACTTCCAATTTAATAAGTAATGAGGATGTATTTATTAAACTACGGAGAAATCGTATACATAAAATTCTTGGTCCATTAATAATTAACGATCAATTTGAAAAAAGAAATTTATCTGATAATGAAATAGTTGATAAATTAAAACTTATAGGTTGTACTTTAAAGAATAAAGAATATGGCTGGGATGTAGCAGTAATTCCTAATAGGTCTCATGATTTAATAAGAGAAATAGATCTGATTGAAGAAATAGCGAGGTTAATAGGGTATGACAGATTCGACTTAAAACTTCCTAATCCTATTAAGCCTGGAAAATTATCGTCAGAACAGTTAGCATTGAGAAAAGTAAAAAATGGTTTTATAGAAAATGGTTTTAACGAGGTACTAAGCTACTCTCTTGTTCCTGAAGATAATGAAAATCTTATAAAGATTTCTAATCCTTTATTATTAGAAACAAGCTGTCTTAGAAATAATATATGGAAAGAACATTTGGAGATAGTGAACCGAAATATAAAAGCTGGACAATCAAGTTGTTTTATATTTGAAATTGGCAATGTTTTTCAAAAGGAAAATGAGTTCATTCAAGAAGAAGTTCTGAATGGTGCGATTTATGGAAATAAAAAATTTGGAAAATGGATAAATTCTGGTAAGGATAACGATCTTAATTATTACCAGGCCAGAGGAAAGTTAAAGGAGGCTTTATCATCTTTGAACATCAAAATTGAAGATAAACCTATTGATTCAATTGATTTTCTTCATCCAGGAAGAACGTCGAAATTAGTTATTGAAGGGAAAGTTGCTGGTTATTTTGGTGAAATACATCCCAAACTAATATTAGAAAAGAAGTCATTAAAAAAAGTTTATTTATTTAACATAAATGTTTCTAATCTCTTGGAAGCTAGTACAAGAAAAAATAAATGGATTCCAATATATAAGCAATACCCAATTGTTCCAAAAATGGAAAGGGATATAAATTTTGTTTTCAGTAAGAAATTTTTAATTAGCGAAATAACATCACAGATAAGAAAAACAGGAAAACATCTCTTAGAGGATGTAAATTTACTTGATGTTTTTGAGGATACTAAATTCGGAGATGATCATATAAGTTATACATTTAGATTATCTTATAGAGATAAAGATAAAACATTACTGGACACGGATATTTCTTCAATACATTCAAATATCATTTCTAACGTTGAAAAATGTTTTAATACTAAATTGAGAAATTAAATGTATTACAAATCTCATATGAGACTATAAATAAGTCTATATATAATTCTTATATAAGATAAATAATAATCCTATAAAACTAATTAATGTAGTATCATAATAGTCATGATCAACTTGCTCTCTCTACTTCTATCTTCAGTTCTGTGGGTACAAGTCCCTCAGTGGTCAGATGATTGGTCAAAATGTTCTATTGACATACCAGATGCTTCATGTCATTGGTATATAACTGCTCCAGATAATACTTTTGGGGAAGGCTTTGATTGGGCTAGCGCCCCTTGGTTTGATGCTAACGGATTAAGTGATGTCCCTAGTATTGATAAGCAAACTGCCATTGAAAAACTACAATCTAGGTAGTACTGTCTTTAAGGCAGTACAGGAGGGTACAAACCCTTGTAATTACAAGACTTTCTACCCCTTGTTCATTATTTGGACATAGAAAGGACATTTTTATTGATTTATCATTCAATTTTTAATTTTCTAGGCAATAGACAGTTTGTGTAGGATTCATCAAAATTAATAAATTAAACTTATTAGTCTATTATGAGACTATACTATAGACTTATAGTAAGTCTTACATAAGAAGTTCTATACAAAGAATTTTTTAAAGTATATTTTTTTTATTTTCATTTATACGTAATTAATGTTTTTTTAAGATTGAATAAAGATATTTGATGGAAATAAGAAATATTGAATTAACATTTATCTTATATGAGACTATTAAGTAGACTTATAAATAGTCTTATTTGAGAATTAGTATACTAATTTCTATATAGATTTTTTAGCAATTGATACGCTTCATTTAATTTTCTCATTTGATCTGTTGATCCTCCTGCATCTGGATGCGTCTCTAAGGCTATTGATTTATAGGCTTCCCTAATTTTACGGAACGTATGAGCAGATCCTGCGGATGTTGATAAATTCAATAATTTAAGTGCTCCATGTACTGTCATTGTTGAGTCCAAAGTTTCAAATGAATTAGATCTATTATTTCGCTTAAATCTACTTACAAATCTTCTCATAAGTGTTGGTATTCTTTTTATCAGATCTGATGTAGCAAAAGGGTCTTCTAAAACGCCAATCATTAATAAAACAATTTCAAGGGATGGATTTTTCTTTATCCAAAATGGGCATAATTCTGACATTAATTTATTAGCTGCACTCCACGTAAAGGGTAGATTTTCAGTCCCATCAAGATTTGGCCATATATCCCTTTCAAACCAATCCATCGAAGCTTCTACTACATGATCATTAGGAACTGATCCATATAAGGTTTTCCAATGACTAATTAATTCAATTCGACATTTTATTAATTCAGTTTCTTTAATTGTATTAATTTGAATATCATTAATATTCTCCTTTAATTTTTCACTATTAATACTTCTTCTTAGATTCTTTACTTTTTTTTCAACAAAATTGGGAAGGCTTATGTTTGAGTTGGCTTTTTCTTTATATTGATTGTTATTTGTAAATCTTTTATTCAAAGATATCTCATTAACTTCTTTTTTTACTTCTGATTTAATTAATACCAAGGCAGTATCTTCATCAATATTTAAATTTTCATTATTTTTATTCTCGTTAAAGTTTATTTCTTGCTGTTGGTTCTTAGGTAGTAAATCATCTTCTTGAAGAAGTTCTTTTAGTATCTTTTCTATTACAGGTCCTCTTGCTCTAAATCCCCACTCTTTTCGTAATTGATCAAATCTGGAAATTAGTTCCTCAGGTAAATCAATTGAAATTCTTTTCGTATTTGAATTTTCAGGAATATTCAATAATATTTTCTTGATTAGTATGGAATTTATTTAATTTTATTCAAAAAAAATTGAAAGTCCATACGGAATATTGTTTTTAAATTAAAACCAATTTATTTATATGTCACAAGTCAATTAAGTATCTTTTTATAATAAAAACAAAAATGATTAATTGTTATTTCAAGTCATCTAAAGAAAAAAAAAGTTTTTATCAACATAAGAAATTAGAAATGCTCAATTATATTAAGGATTCACTTGAACGAAAAATTGCCTCCGTGACAGCATCTATAGAAGTTCTAGAAAGCCAAATAAGCAGGGATAAGGATGTTGAAGTACCTAACTAGTATTCAAACAAAACTTTCTAAAAGTTTTTCAGGGCCAAATTTCTTTAAATAATTAATATTTGAATTTTCAGTTACTAATAGATATCCTGCAAATCCTAAACCGTTAATACTGAAACCATGAATATGATCATTTTTTCTTTTTATAATAGCGATCCATTTATTAGTTATTAAAATGTTGTAAGGAAATATCGGTTTCTTATCACTAATAGGGTCCCCAAGTCCTAATTTGTTGCATAATTCTAAGTAAAATTCAAAAAGACTTGATGGATTTTCTAAAAAATTAAATTTGGATACAATAATATTTTTTTTAAGCTTACTATCTAGATCATGATATGAGTTCATCTCTAAAAACCACTTTTCTCTAGGGCATGATATCTCACCTTTAGATCTACGCAGAAGTTGAAAATGCCTGTGAGGTTGACTTGCTCCCGCAATTGGAGAACTATTGAAAAACCATAATCCACTAGTATCTTTATTAACTTGTTGGATCGCTTTCCAATCTTTAATATCTAACCATCCATTTTGAGGTTTCCATTCATTTGTAATAAGTAAAATATGACCTTTTTGTACAGGGTACTTATTTAATATTAGTTGATGATTGTCACCAACTTTATCAATTTCTAATATCTTTTCCCAAGGACAAAATGGATTTTGCTTAGGACCATAAATTTTTTTTTTATTAAATTTTGAAGTATCCAGTTTCCTAATTATGAAGTCGTCTTTTTCATATAAATCTCTTGTAATAATATCAGTTTTGAGAGGATATAATGATTCATCATCAATTGATAATCGAGTTTGTTCTAGTGCTTTTTTCCAATATATTTCTAAACTCATTTAAAAAAATTTATCATTATCATTTTAAAAAAAAAAATAAATTTGTAATTACTTTTTATTAAATTGATATTCTTTCAATTTTTCCAGAGGTACTGATTCTAAGACTACAATATTCGTTGATTCTAATATGACTTTTGGTGCAAGACCGTCTAATAATGCTTGCTTCCACCTATCAAGACAAATACACCAATGATCACCATCCTTTAGTCCTGGGAAGGAATAAATAGGCATGGGAGTTATTAAATCATTACCTTGTGATTTACTATATTTCAGGAAATTATAATCCATTACACAACATATGGAATGATTTCCTCCATCATTTTTATCATAGTTGCAAAATCCATCTCTGAACCAACCTGTCATAGGTGCGCAACTACAAATCTCAATTTCTTCTCCAAGGACATTTAACTGATTTTGGTTATTTATGGTCATAGATTTTTTAATAATAATAAAACACCAACATTTCTTTAAAAAAGGTTGACGAGTATGGGGGGTAAGGAGGTAATAATTCTAATAAGGTTTTTTTCATTATGGATTGGGACTTTACTGAAAACATTGCATTTAAAGCTCTTTATGAAGCTTTTAAAGATAGTGATGAAACTTCCGCATTAGAATTTTTATCTAGTGATGGTGCTTCATATTATCTTGAGTTAACACAGGATGCCGCGGGTGAGGGACTTGATCTGGGTGATAATGAAACGATGCAAGAACTGCAGGAAGAAATTATTGAATATTTAGAAAACAACTAAAAATTCAGCTTAAGCGCTGAAATATTTAGCTTTTGAGTGTAGTGAAATGATAGCTGTAGTACTTTGTTCTGGATGGAGTTGTTCAGATTTATCCATGGTCAAGTTTATTCTTTTTGCATCCAACAATGATAATTGTATGTTTGAATCAGATACTTTTGGACATGCAGGATAACCAAAAGAATATCTAGCTCCTCTATATTTTTGAGCTAATATTTCTCTATTTTTGTCTGGTTCTTCAGATCTAAAACCACATTCAATACGAATTAATGCATGGACATACTCAGCTAGAGCTTCTGCTAATTGCACTGTAAGTCCATGAAATAACAAATAATCGCTATATTTATCTTCTTTAAATAATTTTTGAGAATATTCACTAGCAATATCGCCCATTGTTACTGCCTGCATAGGAAATATATCTATCGGTTTATCATTTTTCAAATCACAATAAAAATCAGCTATGCATAGATTATTACCAGATTTTTGTCTTGGAAAATTAAATTGGGAAATTTTATTTAATGATTTCTTATCAAATAAAAAAATACTATTATCTTTTCTCCCGCACTTGAAATATCCATAAACTGCTTTGGGTGAAATAAGTTTTTTTTCTATAATTGATTCTAACCATTTATCTAACAATGGTTTAGCATATGAATCCAAATATTTATTGTATTCATCTACGCTTTGGTTTTTTCCTTTTTTTATTTGCCATTGTCCGCTAAAAAGAGCTTTTGTATCTAAATAAAAAATTAATTTATTTAAATCTATATCAACGTCGTTCAAGACTTTCGTTCCCAAGAAAGGAGCTTTAATTGGTTCTTCTTCATTTATAAATTTAGATCTTATAAAATTTTCTTTTAAATTTAATTTGGAAGTCTCGGCATTTATTGATATTGCTTCTTTAACTGCTTGAGAGTTGGATTTTGGTGAGGCTAAATTAATATTTATACCCTCATTGTTTATGAATCCATCTGTATTTGACCAATTTCCCTTTTTTTTATTATCCATATATTCATTCATGAATTTAAGATCAGTGAACGCATCTTTCCCGTACAATATTTTCCCTTTATATATTTTGCTGCAGTCCTCATTTACAAATTTTGGGGTTAAGGCTGCACCTCCTAATATTACTGGTACACTAATATTTTCATTGTTAAAAGCCTCTAAATTATCTTTCATGAATGCAGTTGATTTAACAAGTAATCCGCTCATAGCTATGCAATCTGCATTGTGCTTCTTTTGAGCATCTATAATTGCTGAAACATCTTGCTTTATTCCAAGATTTATAACGTCGTAACCATTATTTGTAAGTATTATATCTACCAAATTTTTTCCAATATCATGTACATCGCCTTTGACAGTCGCAATTAAGAGTTTTCCATTTGATATATTTTCATCTACAGTTTCCATATATTGTTCTAAAATTGAAACAGCAAATTTCATTGTTTCAGCGGATTGGAGTACAAATGGTAATTGCATTTGACCTGAGCCAAATAAATCTCCTACAACTTTCATCCCATCTAGTAAAAAGGTATTAATTATTTCAATAGGTTTATATTTTTTTAACGCTTTATTTAATTGATCCTCTAATCCTATTTTTTCTCCATCAATAATATGATTTTTCAGACTTTCTTCAAGAGTTAGATTTTTATTTTCTGAAGATGCTTTTTTGTAATCTTCAATAGATAAATCTTGAAAAGCCTTTGTTAATTCTACTAATGGATCATAAATACAAATATCATCTTCAAATTTTCTTTTATCATAAATCAAATCTAAGCAAAGCTTTTTAGTTTCTTCAGAAATTTTTGATAATGGCAAAATTTTATTTGGTGCGATGATAGCAGAATCTAATCCTGCTTTAATGCATTCATCTAAAAATATTGAATTTAGATTAATTCTTGATAATGGTGAAAGACCAAAACTAATGTTTGATATCCCAAGTATGATATGAATATCTGGGAAATTTTTACGGATCTTTAATATAGCACTAATAGTTTCTTTAGCGTTTAATCTATCTTCCTCTATCCCTGTAGATATTGGCAGAGCTAATGGATCAAAAAATAGCTCATAATCTGACAAACCACATTCTCTTGTTCTATTAATCGCTCGTTTGACAATCTTATATTTTTTTTCTGAATTCCTTGCCATTCCATCTTCATCAATTGTTCCGACAACAAGACCTGAACCGTACCCTAAGGCTAAATTTAGAACTTGATCAAACCTTTCATTGCCATCTTCGTAATTGGTTGAATTTATAATACATTTACCACCAGCTGACTTTAATCCACTTTCCATTTTGTCAGCATCTGTAGAGTCAATCATTAATGGTAAATTTATATTTGTAACTAGTCTTGAAGTAATTTCTTTCATATCTTTCACTCCGTCTCTGCCTACATAATCGACATTTACATCAAGAACATGAGCGTTTTCTTTTTGTTGTTGCTTGGCAATTGCAACTAAGCCATCCCAATCGTCGTTATTTAATAACTCCCTTACCTTTTTCGATCCACTTGCATTTAATCTTTCTCCTACTATCAAAATTGAATTGTCTTGTTTATATGGCACAGAGTTATATATTGATGAGGCAGATGGAATAAAACCGCTTGAATTTTTTTTTCCATTATTTTTAGTCCTTTCATTATCAATAATTTCATCGATTATTGAAGAAAGGTATTTTATATGTTCAGGTGTTGTCCCACAACATCCGCCTATTAATTGAACATTAAAGTCATATATAAAATTCATTAACTGCATCTTTAATTCTATTGGCTTTAATCTATAGTGAGCTACACCACTAATATTTTCAGGAAGACCTGCATTGGGAATACAGCTTATAGCGAAGGGAGAATTTTCAGACAAATATTTAATATGTTCCTTCATTTGCTCAGGGCCAGTTGCACAATTAAGTCCAAGGATATCTATATTAAATGGCTCTAATATTGTTAATGCAGAAGCAATATCAGATCCAACAAGCATAGTACCTGTTGTTTCCATTGTTATAGATACCATTAAAGGTATATCAATATTTTTACTTTCAAGAATTTCTTTTGATGCTAATAAGGCAGATTTAATTTGTAAAACATCCTGACAAGTTTCAATCAAAAGAAGATCAACTCCTCCATCTATAAGACCATAAATTTGTTCTTTATATGATTGCTTTAATTCATCAAAATCTATATGTCCTAAGGTGGGTAATTTAGTTGTTGGCCCAATTGAACCTGCTACAAACCTTGGTTTATCAACTGATGAGTATTTGGCAGCAGCTTTTTTTGCTATAAATGCCGCATTTTTATTTATCTCATAAGCCTTATCCGCAATATCATATTCATCAAGAACTATTGATGAGGCTCCAAATGTATTAGTTTCTATAACATGACTACCTGCTTCTAAAAATGAATTATGAACCTTCTCAACTACCTCTGGCGATGATAAAACGAGGTTTTCATTACATCCCTCTAATTCTTTTCCTCCAAAGTCATCTGCAGTAAGATTTAAGTTCTGAAATGATGTTCCAGTACCTCCGTCAAAAATAATTAATGGTTTTTCATCTCTATTTAGATAGGCTCTGAAAGATTCCATTTTTAAGTAAAAAATTAATTTATTTCAGTGAAATTCTTGTTACCCAATTATCATAGTCTTGAGAACGACCTTCTGTTATTTCTATAAGCTTACTTTTTAATTTATTCATTATTGGTCTTTCAACATTTAATTCAGTTGATTCAATTTTTTTAACTGGAGTAATTTTTGCTGCTGTGCCAGTTAGAAAAACCTCATCTGCTATTAATAATTCTGTTTTATCAACAGGCCTCTCAATTACATTTATTCCAAATGATTTTGCTAATTCAATTACACTAGCTCTAGTAATCCCCTCAAGGATATCTTGATCAACACCAGGAGTGATTAAGTCTCCATTCCTTACAATAAATAAATTCATACCACTAGCTTCGCTTACCTTACCACTTGAATTTAATAGAAGGGCTTCATCAAAACCCGATAAACTAGCTTCTGTTTTGGCTAATGAACTAGTAATATATGCTCCACTTATTTTTCCTCTTAAGGGGAGAGATCTATCTTCTTGTCTTGTCCAACTACTCATTCTACAAGAAACACCATCTGGGGATAGATAATCTCCTAGTTCAATACAATAAATAAAGAAATCTGTTTCAATATTGTGTAACCTTGGCGCTATACCTAAATCGCTTGTATATACAAATGGTCTTATATAAATAGGTTTTTCTGGCTTGTTTCTTTTTATAACTTCTTCTAAGGCTTTAAAAATATATTCTTCAGAAATTTCAGTTAAGAGTAATTTTGCACTTTGAGATAATCTTTTTATATGTTTATCAGTTCTAAACAAAAGGAATTCTTCTTTGTTTGTTGGGTTAGGTATCGCGCGCATTCCTCCAAATGCAGCAGTACCGTAATGTAGTGCATGAGTAGCTATTGATATTTTTGCTTCTTTAAATTGAATACATTTACCTTCGAACCAGGCGTATGGAAGAAATTCATGCATATTTAATTTATTTAATTAAGGTAAACTTGTTTTATCCTACTTACGTATTCTAAACCTTATTTATATATAAAAATGCACAGGATATTAAATATAGCAGGAAATGAAAAGAATAAGGATGATTTAATTGAGCAACCAGCTGCAGATTTTATTTTTATAACAAGTGTCAAGGCTGATTTAAATCTTATATCAAACTTATTGTTAGAAAAAAAATTTGCTTCATTAAAAAATAATATAAGAGCTTTAGAAATTTCTAATTTAAATTCCTCGGCTCAAATAGATAATTATTTAGTAAAAACAATAAATTATGCAAAAGTTGTCGTACTTAGAATATTTGGAGATAAAGGTACATGGAACTATGGAATTGAACAACTTTTAAATTGGCAAGCAGTTAATAAAAAAAGGAAGTTAGTAATCCTATCAGGTACCATTGATCAGGAAATTTCCTTATGTGAAATAAGTAGTATAGATAAAAATATTGCATTAAATATTTCTAGATTACTAAGATCTGGGGGACTGGATAATTATAGAAAGTTTCTTAATTGTTTAAATTATTTAGTTGTAGATGAAAAATTAATTCCTGATGAATTTTTAAATATTACTTTCTATGCAGATCCCTACTTATATGATTGGAAAAATGAAAAAGGCGAAAAGATAGGAATAATATCCTATAAATCACTTTTTTTGGCTAATGAAATTGAATTAAACGAAAAACTTAACTTGCAATTAAGAAAATGCGGACTATCTCCCAAAACATTTTTTATTTCAACACTAAAAGATCATATTATTCAGAAGAAATTAATAGACATTTTTAAAAAAGAAGATATTAAACTAATAATTACCACAACTTCATTTTCTTCATCGCAAATCAAAAATAACGATTTAATTGAAAATTCAACAAATATTTTTACTTCTCTTAAAATTCCAATTTTACAACTTCTTTCTTCTAATAGATCAAGAAAAAAGTGGTTAAATTCATCTATTGGAATGAATTCATCGGATTTATTAATGCAAATAATTATTCCCGAATTTGATGGAAGAATTACTACCTGTCCTTCAGCATTTAAAGAAATTATTTCTAAGAAAAATACACTATATAGTGAAATAACTAGTTACAAAGCTGATCAAGTAGGTATTCAATGGATTTCAAAATTTGCAACAAATTATGTGAAACTTCAGAAACTTAATAATTTTGATAAAAGAATTTGTTTAGTAATAAGTAATTATCCAGTAAAGAACGGAAGAATCGGTAATGGCGTTGGTCTAAATACACCATCTTCAATAATAAATATTCTTAATTGGTTAAAAGAAGAAGGTTATGACCTTGGATCTTGTAATTATCCTCAAGATTCTTCGGAATTAATGTCAATGCTTATAAAAACTAGAACTAATGATATTGAATCTCAAAATAATAAACCATTAGATTACTTACCACTTAGTGAATATTTAAAATATTGGAATTATTTAGAACTTGATCCCAAAAATATTATTGTTAATCGTTGGGGTAAACCATCTGATGCGATCGATCTAGATAATAAAGGCTTCTCAATAAATGGTATTAGATTTGGAAAAATAACATTATTAATTCAACCTCAACGAGGTTATGACGCTTTCACCGATAGAGATATTCATTCTCCCGATCTTCCACCTCCCCATAGATATTTAGCACAATATTTTTGGATTGAAAAAGTTTTTAATGCAAATGCTATGTGCCATATTGGTAAACATGGGACTGTTGAATGGTTACCTGGTAAATCTGTAGGTTTAAGCAATAAATGTTTTCCAAATATTATTTGTCCGGCAATACCAAACATATATCCCTTTATCGTAAATGATCCTGGAGAAGGATCCCAAGCTAAAAGAAGAATCGCTGCAACAATTATTGATCATTTAACCCCTCCTTTGGATAGGTCAGAATTATATGGAAAATATTCAATATTAGAAAATTATTTAGACGAATATTTTGAAGCAAAATTATTAAATTCTAATCGGATTGAAATAATAGAAAAATCCATTTTTGAATTAATTAAAAAAGATTTTAGCGAAATTACTTTAAAGAATAAAAATAATCAAATAGAAGAAATTGATTCCTTTCTTTGCAAAATTAAAGAATCTCAAATTAGGACAGGTTTGCATATTTTTGGCAATCGGCAGAATGACATTAATGAAATAAATTTATTCTTATGTATTGCTAGAGTACCAAATGCCAACCGAATTGGTGTTATTCAATATATAGCAAAACATTTAAAACTAGATTTGAATCCATGGACAAATCAATATGATCAAATGTTAAGTGAAAAGGATAAAAAAATATTATTGACTTTCTCCAACAAAAACATTTTAAACTTTAGAATGGCTAATGATTTTTTAGAACAACAAGCAAAGTATTTACTATATTTGTTTTTTTACAAAAAGAATACCTATATAAAAAATCTAGAAAAATATAAAAATCATAAAATAATAGACTTTTTCTTTAATGAAAAAAAGCATAGTAAGTATTTTTTATTATTAAAAAAAGAGATTCTATATCCAATCATTAATTCTTCATATAATGAGAAATTATCATTTATTAATTCATTAAATGGACAATATGTAAAAAGTGGTCCATCTGGAGCCCCTACGAGAGGTAAAACCGAAACTTTACCCACTGGTAAAAATTTCTTTTCAGTTGATTCGAGAGGACTGCCAACTGAATCAGCATGGAGTGTTGGTTGTCAGTCCGCTTCACAAATACTTGATTTATACAAACAAGATAATGGAGAAGATTTAAAAAATATAGCAATATCTGTATGGGCAACATCCACAATGAGAAATGGTGGTGAAGATATTTGTCAAATACTATATTTATTAGGAGTACAGCCTATTTGGGATGGGCCTTCAAGAAGAGTAATTGATCTAGAAATCATTCCTTTATCTGTTCTCGATAGACCAAGGGTTGATGTTACTTTAAGGATTTCGGGAATGTTTAGAGATGCATTTCCACAGTTAGTTAAATTAACTTTTAAAGCAATAAATCTTGTTTCTAATCTTAATGAGGATGATAAATTTAACCCTCTTGCTGGGGCATTAAGGGAAGGTGATTCAATTAATCGTATATTTGGGTCAGCGCCAGGTTCATATGGAGCTGGTCTGCAAGAACTAATTTCAAATTCAAATTGGGATAATATTGATGATTTTGGAGAATCTTTTCTTAATTGGAGTAAGTGGATTTACAATGATAATCTTGAACCTATAGAGGATAAAAAATCATTAGAAATAGCTCTTAAAAATGTGCAGTTAGTTGTTCATAACCAAGATAATAAGGAACATGATATTTTAGATTCTGATGATTATTATCAGTTTCAGGGCGGATTATCTTCAGCAGTAAAAAAATTGAGCGGTAAATTACCTGAAATGTATCATGGTGATTTATCAAAATTTGGATTGTCTAAAATATCAAAATTACAAGATGAAGTTAATAAAGTTGTTATATCAAGAATACTTAACCCTAAATGGATAAATGGAATGAAGGATAATGGTTATAAAGGGGCGTTTGAATTTTCAGCTACACTAGATTACTTATATGCTTTTGATGCTTCTACTGAAGTAGTCTCAGATTGGTGTTATGAGGAAGTTTATAAATCATGGTTATGTGATTTGGATCTTAAGAATTTCTTTCTAGAGAATAATCCATGGGCTTTAAGAGATATTGCACAAAGATTTCTTGAAATTGTCAATAGAAAAATGTGGAATAATTGTTCATCAGATGTCGTTGAAAATTTAAAGAACATAATTATTAATACTGATTCAATCATTGAAAAAAACGAATTCTGAATTATCTACCTAATAGCGAAAGTCCGTGACTATCTGTTCCGCATGTTTTTAGCATTGAATATTTATCTGCTAATTTATCTATTTCTGAGCATACAAATAAACTAGGATTCCATACTTCATTAAGTTCATAATCGTACCAAACCTCTATTCCATCAATACCTTGTATTTTGGCCTCTGGAATTAATTTATAAAAGGGAATCCTGTATCTCGCTGGATGTGCAAGAAATGATAAACCACCAGCTAAATTTATTGCTTTAATAACTGATTTAATATTTAAATCATTACCTATTGGTGACTCTCCAAGGATGTATGGATTAAGATATTTACTTTTTATATCTATTCCCAATCCAATTACATGTACTAAACATCCTAGAATCAAACAATTAATTTCAATTCCCGAAATTAATGTAAAAGAATCTTTAGGATAATTTTTGAGTATATTATTTTTTTTTATATATTCATGAGCTTTAATCGTATGATGATCGGTTATTGATAAAAATTTCAAGTTATTTTTATAAGCTTGTTCTAAAAGTTCATATGGTTCTAGACTTCCATCACTAAATTTTGTATGACAGTGAAAATTAATATTTTTAGGACAACTATTTTTATTAATATTAGAAGTTAATTTTACTAAGTCTTTCCTATTCATTACTTAATGAATTCTCATTTTTCTTTCTAATCTTTGCATATAATTGTATTGAAGCCAACATGAAAATAATTAGTCCAACTACGCTCCATGTAGCAACACTAGTTGGAAAATTATTTTTAAAAATAACTAAAAGTACAATTATAAATAATAATAAAGTAGGCAATTCATTTAATAATCTAAGGTTTTTTGCTGAAATTGTTGAAGTGCCATTTTGTAATGAATACATTATTTTATAACAATATGAATGATAAATTACTAACGCTAAAACAAAAGAAATTTTAATTTGCAACCACTTCTCACTTAACCAACTTGGTTGAATAATAACCATGCATATAGCCATACTTAAAGCTAATATCATCCCAGGTGTTGTGATTATATTCGCCAGCCTTTTTTCCATCAAGGTGTATTGTTTATTAAAGGCAATTTTTAATTCATTATCCATATTATTAGATTCTTCATGGTATATAAAAAGCCTTACTAAATAAAAAAGTCCTGCAAACCAAACGATTACACCCATAATGTGAAGTGATTTAAACCAGAGATATGCTTCAGCTGCCAAATTACTAGATTAATTTATAAATATATATTTTAAATATAGTTATATTTAACAATATCAATAAATCTATTTTTCAAAAATTAATTAATATTTATAACTCGTTAAAATATTCATATATATCATCAACTGAATTTTTTCCAAGTCCTTTAACTTTTGATAAATCCTCTTTACTAGCAATTCTTATCGCGTCTATTGATTTAAAATGTTCAAGCAATTCTCTTATTCTTGATGGTCCTAATCCACTGATTTGGGACAATTGAGATCTATTCATTCTCTTAGATCTTTTGTCTCTATGAAAAGATAATGCAAATCTATGTGCTTCATCTCTTACCCTTCTTAATAAAAGAACTCCTTTTTGATTTTCATCAGTATCAAGAGACTTAGTAAAGCCTGGAATAAATATTTCTTCATTTTTTTTTGCTAATGAACATATAGTTACTTCTTCTTCAAGATTTAATTCTTTTAATGCTTTAATAGCTGCATTTAACTGTCCTTTTCCTCCATCAATCATTATTAAATCAGGCCAATCTGATAGAAGTTCATTGTCTAATTTACTATTAGTTTTATCATTTAATATTGAAAAATCCCCTCCGCTTTTTTTAAATCTTGACCATTTTTTAAACCTTCTATGTATTACTTCATATATCGAAGCAAAATCATCACTATGTCCTACAAAAACGTTTGGATCTTTAATTTTATATTTCCTATAATGCTGTTTAGAAGGAATCCCATCAATAAAAACGACTTGTGATGCTACAGGGTCACTACCTTGTATATGGCTAATATCATAACCTTCAATTCTTTTAGGTTGTTCGCTTAATTCAAGTATTTGGGCAAGATCCTCAATTGATGATTCATTATCTTGTATCCCATTTAATATTCTATCTAATTCCAATTTCGCATTTTTTAAAACCATTTCTACAGTTTCATGTTTTTTATTTCTTTTTGGAATTAAGATTTTTACTTTCTTTTTTCTTAGCTCCGTTAACCAATCCTCTATGGTTGCTTGTTTTGGAAGGTTATATTGAATAAGAATTTCTGATGGTATTTCTACGGCTTCAACATTCATATAATGCTCTTCTAATATCTTTTGTAAAATAAGATTTTCATCTTCATTATTTAATTTTTGACTATAGCCAATTCTTCCAATAAGTTTACCTGATCTCATTTGGAAAATTTGTATACTAGCAACATTTTTTTCTGAAACTATTCCAAAGATATCTCTATTAATTGAAGAATCAGGTATTGATATTTTTTGTGATTCAGTTAATAATTTTAAACCTGAAATTTGGTCCCTTATTTTTGCTGCATTTTCATAATCTAAATCATTTGAAAATTGCAACATTTTTTTTTGTAAAAATATTTCTAAGTCATCATTCCTTCCTTGAAATATCATAGATACTTGTTTCATTATTTTTTTATAATCGTCAGATGATATTACTTCTTGGCAAACACCTGGACATCTTCCTATTGAATAATTCAAACAAGTTCTATCTTTATAGACTGGCCTTGGCCTTTGTCTAAGTGGAAATATTTTTTTTATCGTAAATAATGTCCTCCTTAATAATCCTACATCTACATAAGGTCCATAATATCTATCTAAATTATTTCTATTTCTTCTTCTTCTTGTAATAAATATTCGAGGATATTTTTCACTCCAAGTTATGCAAAGATATGGATATTTCTTATCATCCTTTAAAAGAATATTAAAGTATGGTTTGTTTGTTTTTATTAAATTTGACTCTAAATTTAGTGCTTCATATTCGCTGTCTGTAACTATAATTTCTATCTCAGTTATTTGACGAACCATCAAACTTAATCTTGGAGTTAAATCTGAAAAATTATTAAAATAACTACTTACTCTACTGCGTAATTTTTTAGATTTACCAATATAAAGTAAATTATTATCTATATCTTTAAATAGATAGCAACCAGATGACTTTGGAATTTCGGATAATCTTGATTTTAGTAATTCTTTATTATTAATTAATTTATATTCAATTTTAAAATTATATTTGTTATCTATTGTTTTTATAGAGGAATTACTCATATATAAAGATTAACCTCCATAATTCCAGCCAGTTGAAGATAAATTTAGAGAGTCAACATCATTATTCAAATAAGCAGATTGAACTTCACCTACAAAAACTGTATGGTCTCCATGAATAACACTTCCAACAACATTACATTCAACTCCACCAACACTATCAACTAAAATAGGCAATCCTAGTTCACCTAAATTAAATTCAACAGATTCAAATCTGCCTCCTAATGCTTTTTGGGGTTTAAAGAAAACAGCTGCTAGATCCTTTTGATCACTTTTGAGGACATTTAATGAGAACTTATTGGTCGACTTTATTATTTCATGACTAGAACCTTCTGCTCTAACAGCCATTACGACTAATGGGGGAGTGAAGGAACCTTGAGTGACCCAACTAGCAGTAAATCCATTCACTTCATTTTTATCTTCGTCTCTAACTCCACAAATAAATAATCCGTGAGGTATTTTTCTTAATAAGATTTTTTTTGCTTCTAGATTTAATGTCATAATTGATATATCTAATAAACTTATTTTAACTAAATTTTTTATTCGAACATAATAAATTCATGAAAATTCTTTATCCTGGTACATTCGATCCTTTAACAAATGGGCATATTGATTTAATAGAAAGAGCTGAAAAAATATTTGGCAATCTAGTAGTTGGTGTTTTAGAAAATACTTCTAAAACACCAACATTTAATCTTGAAAGAAGAATAATACAAATTAAAAATTCTCTTTCTCATTTAACTAATATTGAAGTTATTTCTTATTCTGGACTAACTGTAGATTGTGCAAATAATCTAAAAGCTAATCTTATTCTTAGAGGCTTAAGAGCAATGAGTGATTTTGAGTATGAACTTCAGATTGCTCATACAAATAAATCTCTCAATAATGAAATTGAAACTATATTTTTATCGACAAATACAAATTATAGTTTTCTCAGTAGTTCTTTAGTAAAAGAAGTTGCAAAATTTGGTGGTGAAATTAATCACATGGTACCCCCCTCTGTTGAGAGGGATTTAAAAGAATATTTTAAATAATATTTTTATTAACAAGATTTCAAGTAATAAAGATCACGTAATAATTTAAAAGCTTTTTCTTTATCAATTTTATTAGAATTTTGGATAATGCTTATAATTATTGGCCTTTCATTTTTATATAAAAAGCCAGACAATGCGAAGACATTTGAAAGAGTCCCAGTTTTGCCAAAAAACTTTCCGGACAATTCACTATTTACAAATCTTTTAGCTAATGTACCTCTTACTCCAGTAATTGAAAGTGTAGATTGATAAGCTTTAAAATCGTTAAAATATCTCATTTTATCCAAAAACAATACAACTAACCTTGTTGTAATTTTATTTTTTCGAGACAATCCACTAGCATCTGCAAAGTATGTTCTATTTGTTGGAAGACCTTTATTTTCAAGCCATCTTTTCAATTTTATATAGTCATTATCGTTCCATGTATTTGAGGCATTTTTAAAGAGAGATTCTGCTGTAAAATTATGGCTTTCAGAATTTGTTAGAGTTAATAGTGAAATAATTGGAGTTGAATCTATTTTATTTATCTCTTTAATATTTTTTAAATAAAAAGTTTTTTTTGAATCAAAAAAATCTATATATATTTTTGAATTTGGAAATTTATTTTTTAAATAATTTTTAATAAAAATTTTTAATGAATAAATATCATCATATTTATTGTGATTACTTTCTATTGCAAGAGATGTAATTGGAGATCCATATTCGTAAAGTTTATCAGTATTTGTCCAACCATTAGGCCAATATAATTTTGAATCAATTTCTACAATATTAAAGTTGATAATTTTATTTTCCTTAACATTTGAAATTAGTTCGATTATATGTTCATAATTAAGATCTGGATCACCTTGACCGTGTAAATAATAATCGTTTTTATTTTTAAATAAAGAAGTTTTTAAATTATTATTTAATTTATATTTACTTAAAACATAAGCTGATGAGAATAATTTTTGATTAGATGCCGGCAACCTTGGAACATCCTCATTGTAGGAACTTACTATTTCCCCTTTATTATTAATAATTGATACACTAAATGAATCATCAAGCGTTTGATTCAATAAAGCATCATAAGCAGGACATATTTTGTTTTTAGTAATTATTCCCGGGAAATTAAAATAAATACTATTTAAAATAGTTATTTTCTGATTTGCTAGTAAATATCTTATTAAGAAAGGAGATGTTACTAATACAAGTACAATTAAGAAAAATGAATAAATTTTTTTTATCACATTCAATCTATAAATTCACAAAAATAGATTCATTGTCGGGTTTAATTTCAAATTCTTTTTTAAAAAAATATCTTTTATTTTCTTCTTTGAAAAGCAACCAGTTATTTGGATAAATATGCATAAGAGCAGATTTATTTAAAGGTTGAAGATAATAAATATTTTTCCATGTTTTGACAAAGTTTTTACGTCGCTCTCTAATAACACTTCCTATACCAATATTGGCATCTTCAAATTTTGGATTTAATGAATAATGCGTACCTTGATAATTATCAGTCATTGGTTCAAATGAATCGAAATCATATGGCTGAGGTAGTATCGATATCATTGCACTATCTATATTATTTATATTATTTGATTCATTAAATGATTTAAAAGTAAAAATTTTATCTTTGATATCTGGAAAGTCTCTTTGTGCCAAAGCCACAGCACCTTGATCAGCAAATGTTATAAATACATTATTATTTTTAGACAATATCTTGTAAATAGTTATTCCAATTCTGTTAAACTTCAATCCTTCAAAATTAAATTCTATAGTAAATCTTTTATTTGAATCTAATAAACTTGGAATAATTGCATCCTCCATATTCTTAAGGGATTCATTTAAATCTTTAGGTAGTCTGTAATTGGTTTCCATTAAAATTTTTCAATACATATTTGAATAAGTTCTAAAAATTTATCTATTTCTGACTTATTGTTTATTGAACCTAAAGTAACACGAATATTTGAATATAGTTCATCATCTTTTAAACCAATATTTTTAAGTGTCGAGCTAGGTTTCCCAGATGAACTTGAACAAGCACTTCCACTACTTATGGCTATTTTATTTTCTGACATGAAATTAACAATCTTATAGGCCCTTATAGGCTCAAATAGTTTATTTAATAGTAGAAACGAAATATGATTGGGAAGTCTATGGTTAATGCTACCGGTAATCTTTATATGATTATTATCCTTAATTTTTTGAAAAAAATAATTTTTGAGTTTATTAATATTGTTAGAAGGAAATTCAGTTATATGATCATATAATTTTATTTTTCCTTTAATATTCTTTAATGATTCATACATTCCAGCGATTAATGGCAAAGCTTGTGTCCCTTGTCTAATTGAAAATTCCTGAGTAAGTGATATGTCATTATTTTTTAAAATTTGTCTAGACTTTTCCTTTGTTAAAAGAAGACCGATCCCTTTTGGACCTCCAAATTTATGAGCAGATAAACTTAAAAAATCACATTTAAGATCTTTCCAACTGAATATTCCATTACTTAATATTTGAGTTCCATCTAAATGAAACATTATATTTAATTCTTCACATTTGGTACCAATAAATTGGACAGGTTGTATTGCCCCAATTTCACTTTGTCCCCAAATAATTGATACAAGCTTAGTATCATTGTTTAAAATATTTTTGATATTAGAAATATTTAAAATTCCATCATTATTTACCGTCCATTCGTAAATATCCCAATTTTGTTTTCTTAGTTTATTAGCACAAATAGTTGTTGCTTGATGTTCGACATTTGAAATAACAACCCTAGCATTTTTAAAGTTCTCATAAATATTATTAAATACAATATTTGTCGATTCCGAAGAACCAGATGTAAAAATTATATCCTCTGCATCTGCTTCAAATATATAAGCAATTTTAGATCTAATTTTTTCAAGATATGTAGAGCATTTTATCCCTAGCTCATATGTAGATGAAGGGTTATGCCAATAATTCCTGTAAGTTGAATTAATTATATTTAAAACATTCTCAGATAATGGAGTTGTGGATGCATTATCTAAATAAATAAAATTATTTTCCATTAATTTACTAACATTGATCCTGAGAAAACCTTTTTAGCATTACCGGTCATCATTACTTCAAAATCGTCTTTTGACCAGTCAATTTTGAGATTACCTCCTGGTAAGGTTACTATGGTTTGTGAATTACAAAGGCCTAATTTATAAGCTGCTACATGGATAGCACAGGCACCTGTTCCACAAGCTAAGGTTGCTCCTGCACCCCTTTCCCATACTTTTACTTTGATATTATCTCTATTTAAAATTTGACAAAAATGCACATTAGTTTTTTCAGGAAATAATTCATTTTTTTCAAATATAGGACCAAGTCTGGAGAGAACAATTGACTCTATGTCTTTTACAAAGAATATTAAATGAGGATTTCCCATTCCTACCGCATAACCCATATTATTAAAATCTTTCTCAATAAATTCGTGTGAAGGAATTGAATTTATTTTTTTTTCAATTGTTGTTGGAATATTTTGACATTCTAAAATTGGAACTCCCATTTTTACTGTAATTTCATCATTTATATATTTTGCAATTTTTAAACCTGCTTTAGTCTCAATTTTATATTCTATATTTTTAGTATTCATTGAATCATTTACGTGGAGATACTCAACTAAACACCTAATTCCGTTTCCACACATTTGTGCTTCAGAACCATCAGAGTTAAAAATTATCATTTTTGCATAATTATCTTCATTAGGTTCCTCTATAAAAATCACACCATCTGCTCCAATACCAAATTGCCTGTTGCAAATTTTTTTTATATTAAATATTTTATTTGTCTTGTAATTTTTGTATAATTCATTTCCTCTAGAATCTATTATAACGAAATCATTTCCGTTACCTTGATATTTTTCAAAAGTTATATTTTTCATTTGTGTATAATATATTTTAAATTTTAATTATAAATTATTCCTTTTAACAATCTATTTCTATTTTATACAATGGATATTAAAATAATAATTTAACAAATAAAATTTAAGTGATTTCTCCCTATAAACAATATGAGGTTGATACCAATTTATATAATCCATCTGAAATAGAAAAAAAATGGCAGTCAATATGGACAGAAAACAATTTATACAAAACCGATGAATTAACTGAGAATAGCGATAAATTTTATGCCTTATCAATGTTTCCCTACCCTTCAGGTAATCTTCATATGGGACATGTTAGGAATTATGTTATTACAGACTTAATAGCTCGATTCCAAAGATTTAAGGGCAAATCTGTTTTACATCCAATGGGTTGGGACGCTTTTGGTTTGCCTGCAGAGAATGCAGCTATTGAAAGAGGAATTAGTCCAAGTGTCTGGACTAAAAAAAATATTTCTCATATGAAGTCACAATTAAAGCTTTTGGGACTATCAGTTGATTGGGATAGAGAATTTGCAACATGTGATGAAAATTATTATATATGGACTCAATATCTATTTTTAGAGTTATACAAGGCAGGTCTTGTATATCAAAAGGAATCAGAAGTTAATTGGGATCCTATAGATAATACAGTCCTAGCGAATGAACAAGTTGATTCAGATGGTAAATCATGGAGATCTGGGGCAGTAGTTGAAAAAAAATTACTAAAGCAATGGTTTTTAAGAATTACTAATTATGCGGATGAGTTATTGAAGGATTTAGAAAAATTAGATAACTGGCCAGAAAGAGTAAAAATAATGCAAGATAATTGGATTGGAAAGTCAATTGGTACAAATATTAATTTCAATATCAATAACAATCCAGAAGAGAAAATTACTGTATTTACAACAAGGCCAGATACTTTATTTGGAGTTACTTATTTAGCAATCTCTGTTAATCATTCATTAGTAAAAAATATTTCTGATCAAGAAACAATACAAGATATAGAAAATCTTAAACAATATTTGAAAAAAAATAAAAATAATGAACTTGAAAAAATTGGAATAAAAACTAACTTAACAGCAATAAATCCAGTTAATTCTGAACCTATCCCTATTTGGGTGGCAAGTTATGTTCTCGATGAATACGGTACGGGTGCTGTTATGGGCGTGCCTGCTCATGATCTAAGAGATTTTGAATTTGCTAAGAAAAATAATATTGATATTAAACAGGTAATAATAAAGGATAAAAGTGAAAAAAATAAAGAGCTTGAAGAAGCTTATTTAGAAAAAGGACATCTTATTAATTCAAATCAATACAATGGCATAGAAAATACTATTGCTAAAATAAAAATTTCTGAGGAGGGAGTAAATAATGGATGGGCTGAAAATAAGATTCAATATCGTCTAAGAGATTGGTTAATCTCTAGACAAAGATATTGGGGATGTCCGATACCCATAGTTAATTGCAAAAAATGTGGATCTGTTCCATTAAAGCAATCGGAATTACCTGTTTCCTTACCAAAAGATATAGAAATCTCGGCTAATAAGATTAATGCTTTGGGTGATAATAATAATTGGATAAATACTACATGTCCAAAATGTGGAATAGAGGCAAGAAAAGAAACTGATACTATGGACACTTTCATGTGTTCATCATGGTATTTTTTAAGATATCCATCTTCAAAATGTTCTAATAAGCCATTTGAAAAGATTGAAATCAATAAGTGGATGCCTGTAGATCAATATGTTGGCGGGGTAGAACATGCAATATTGCACTTGTTATATGCAAGATTTTTCACTAAAGCCTTGAGGGATAATGAACTTTTTGAAATTGATGAACCATTCAAAAAACTATTAACGCAAGGAATGGTTCAAGCGGCAGCCTATAAAAACAATAAAACTGGTAAATATGTTTCTCCTTCCGATATTACTGACTTATCAAATCCTACAGATCCAATTGACAATTCTAAACTCGAAGTTCTTTTCGAGAAGATGTCAAAGTCTAAATATAATGGAATAGACCCTGAATCAGTAATTAAAAAATATGGAGCAGATACAGCAAGAATGTTTATATTATTTAAAGCACCACCAGAAAAAGATTTGGAATGGGGAGATACAGATGTTGAAGGACAATTTAGATTTTTAAGCAGGATTTGGAAGCTTTATATAAATTGTGCAAAAGATATAAATAGTAAATCTAATTCCTATCCAGATAAAGAAAAAAGTCTAATAAAGTCAATGAATATCGCTATAAAAGAAATTTCAAATGACATATTAAATAACCAATTTAATACTGCGATTTCAGAATTAATGAAGTTTTATAATTCATTATCAAATTCCATTAATGACGTAAACAATAATTTAAAAATTGAGGCTTTAAAAACATTTTGTATTTTGTTGGCTCCATTTGCACCTCATATTGCGGAAGAGATATGGCATCTTATAGGATTTAAAAAATCTGTGCATTTAGAACACTGGCCTTCATTTAATGCCGAGGCACTAAAGGAAGATTCATATAAACTAGTAATACAAGTGAATGGAAAAGTTAGAGACAAAGTAAATATTAATAATGATATGAGTGAAGATCAAATTAAAGAATTGACTCTGAAAAGACCTCTAATATTAAAATGGACTCAAAATAAGGAAATAAGAAAAATAATTATTGTTAAAGGAAAAATTATGAATATTGTTGTTTAAGAATTTATTTTTTGAAAAACTAATGAATTTGGATTTGACCAATCGCCCTTGACTAAATAATTATCATTTCCGAAACACATTTCGCGGAGTATGAAAAATATAGGTTCACTAACTGAATTATCAAACAATGATATTATGTCATTTATAGAATATTCTCCACCTTCGTCTAATAAATTACTCACTTTTTGTTGATACTCAATAATATTTGCGGCTGCTTTCTTTCCTGCTTCAACTCCAGGTTGATCATAAGCATTTATATTTACCAATTCAGCGTAAAAGGATACAGCTCTTTCAAATAAAGCGATTAAGGCACCTAGTGAAGAACAATTTAACTTTTCTAACGTGATAGTGATACTTTGTCTGTTTTCACTAGAGAGTGCTGATCTGGTTCCTTGCAAAAAACCAGAAAGATATTCTTTAGGATTCTCTTTTTCATCAAAAATATTAGTAGATGGAGAATCTAATAATTCAATAAAAATACAAAAGAAATTATCAATTCCATCTCTCAGTTGCTGAACATAAGCATGTTGATCTGTAGATCCTTTATTACCAAAAACGGAAATACCTTGATTAACTACTTCACCATTCCTATTAAATTTCTTACCTAATGATTCCATTACTAATTGTTGGAGATATTTACTAAATACCTGTAACCTATCTCTATAAGGCAATACGACCATATCTCTCTTTCCAATACCATCCCCAGTTAGATACCATGCGGATGATAATAGTGCTGCAGGATTATTTTTAAAATCACTTATGCGTGTCGCCTCATCCATTAAAGATGCACCTCTAATAAATTCAAATATATTTTCATTAATAAGAGCTAATGGAAGTAATCCCACAGAGCTTGTAATACTAGTTCTTCCTCCAACCCAATCCTGCAAATTAAATATTTTTAACCAATTTTCAGAAGTAGCTTTTTTAAATAACTTACTATCTTTCATAGTTATGGCTATTGCATTTGAATTCCATTCAAGAGAATTGTTTTCGCAGTGACTTTTAATAATTTCCATAGCAATTCTTGGTTCAGGTGTACCACCTGATTTGCTTACTACTACAAATAATGTTGTTGATAATTTTTCAGATAATTCTTCTAAATTTTCACTAATTAAAAAAGGATCAACATTATCGATGTAAGAAAAATTTAAGCCTTTAGAGCACTTCTGCAGTGACTCTGTAATAAGTAATGGTCCTAAAGCACTTCCACCAATTCCGATCCATAGAACATCAGTATACTTTTGATTATTATTATTCTTAATTTCTCCATTTAAAATTTTTTTTCCAAATTCAGAGATTGCATTAATATCTGCGTTAATTTCCTCTCCTATTTTTGAAGATGGAGAAATTGATGGATTTCTAAGCCAATAATGTCCAACTTGTCTATTTTCATCAATATTTGAGATTGCACCATTTTCTAATTCTTTTATTGATGAAAAAACATCTATAAATTTATCTTCTAAATTTTTTATCTCATTACTTGTGAAATTTATTTTGCTTATATCTAACCAAATATTCAAATTTTTATCAAACCAAAGATAATTACAAAATTTATCCCAAGATTTTAAATCTACAGTCATTTTATATATTTGTTTCTTTTATTTATTATTTAATTATATCTATACGAATAGTACATAGATTTGAATCATTTAAATTTGTTTAAATTTTTATCTTCAAATAAATATGTTCTTGAATATCAACAATTAAATTTGAGGGTTTTTTTTATTTCATATGAAATTATCATTGGATAAAATAAAAAACTTTGGATAGATCATTTAATTACATAATTTCGCCTGAGATGTCTGAATTTAGAAGATTTTCACCAAAATTAAAAATAGGTGTACTTGCTTCTGGAAAAGGAACAAACTTTCAGGAATTAATTAATCTCTCAGAAAAAGGAGAATTAGATATAGATATAAAAATTCTAATAACTAACAAAGATGAAGCCGGTTGTATAAAAAGAGCTGAAAGTAAAAATATACCTCACAAAGTTATAAGAGGCAAAGACTTTCTGCAAAAAGAGGCATTTGAATCAGAAATTGTAAATACTTTAATTGATTACGATGTTGAACTTGTTGTGATGGCAGGCTGGATGAAAATTGTTACTCCATTTTTTATTAATAAATTTAAGAATAAGATAATAAATATTCACCCATCATTACTTCCTTCATACAAAGGTGGTTCTGCAATAAAGGACTCTTTATTAAATGGCTCAAAAATAACTGGTTGTTCAGTACATTTTGTAGAAGAGGAGGTAGATAGTGGATCTTTGATAATGCAAGCTGCATTGTCAGTTAGACATGATGATGATATTGAATCACTTTCTAAAAGAATACAAATGCTTGAACATAAAATCTTACCTTACTCAATCTCTCAAGCTGGTTTTATGATAAGAAGTAATTTTATGGAAAATTATTAGTTAAATCAAGACCTTCATCAATTGAAAATCCACTCATAATATTTAAATTTTGAATTGCTTGCCCAGACTGACCTTTTAACAAATTATCAATTGCAGATAAAATAATAATCCTTCCATTTCGAATATCAACTTTAACAGAAAGGAAAATTTGATTCGTATTTTTAACCCATTTTGTTGAAGGGTATGTATCTACAGGTAAAACTTTAATATTTTTGAAATTTCTGTAATAATTATCCAAAAGAATTCTGCAATCATCAGAAGTTAATCCTGGATCTCTTAATCTGCCATATATAGTCGAATACATACCCCTTGAAATTGGAACCAAATGAGGTGTAAAAAGCAGTTCAATTTTATTTCCAGAAATTATGGATGCTACTTGCTCGATCTCTGAAGTATGTCTATGATTTATCAATCCATATGCTGATAAGCCTTCACCACATTCTGATAAGAGTAGCTTTTGGTTTGGTTCTCGACCTCCTCCAGAGGTTCCGCTTTTAGAATCAATCACTATTCCTTCGTTTTCAATAATTCCTTGCGAAAGATAAGGAACTAGTGGAATAAGAGCAGATGTTGGATAGCATCCTGGACAGGCAATTAATCTCCCTTTTGAAATGGCTTCCTTATTTATTTCAGGAAGACCGTAGACTGCCTCTTTACATAAATCATCATCATTCCTTTTATAAATAGAAGCTTCTTTGGAATATACATTTTTCCATTCATCTAAAGACTTATATCTGTAATCAGCAGATAAATCAATAACTTTAAGTCCTCGATCTAATAATTTCCTTGTCAATGTTGAAGATAGGCCATTTGGTAAGCAAAGCAAAGCAACATCAGCATTTTTTGAAATATTATCTACTGAAATTTCCTCTATATAAGGATCATTATCTAGATAAATAAAAGGAAAATTATCATTCCACTTTGATCCAGATGTTTTATTACCGCCTAAAAATGAAATTTTGTATTTTTTAATTTTCTTTAAGAGATTTACCGCTTGAATACCGCCGTAACCAGTAGCACCTACTATTGCAACATTCATTTCTTTGAATTGGCAGACTTTGAGATAGGATTATAAAGTGTTGAATTTAAGGTAACAAAAACACTATTTTTCTATATTGATAGGAATAATGAAAGAAACAAGCCCCAAATCAAATAATGGAACAATTTTGGATATAAATGATTCTTTTAAAATTGAATTTGATCCTATAAGTGATGCGTTGGCTGCTATAAGAAATGGTGAATGCATAATTGTTGTTGATGATGAAAGAAGAGAAAATGAAGGAGATTTAATATGTGCGGCTCAGTTTGCAACTCCGCAGCAAATTAATTTTATGGCTACTGAGGGACGTGGTCTTATATGCCTAGCAATGCAAGGTGAAAAACTTGATTCTTTAGATTTACCATTAATGGTAGATAGAAATACAGATGAAAATCAAACAGCTTTTACTATATCAATTGATGCTGGACCTGAAAATAATGTTACTACCGGAATTTCCGCTGAAGACAGGGCAAAAACAATACAAGTTGCTATAAACCCAAATACAAAACCTGATGATTTAAGAAGGCCAGGACATATTTTTCCATTAAGAGCAAAGAAAGGTGGAGTATTAAAAAGGGCAGGTCATACTGAAGCGGCAGTAGATATTGCTGCAATGTCAGGTCTTTACCCCGCTGGAGTGATTTGCGAAATACAAAATCCTGACGGTTCCATGTCAAGACTTCCACAACTTAAAGAGTACGCAAAACAATGGGGAATGAAATTAATATCCATAGCTGATTTAATAAGTTATCGGTTTCAAACTGAGAGATTTGTATTTAGAAAATCCGATGCTGTACTTCCAAGTATTTTTGGTAATTTCAAAGCTTATGGATATGTTAATGAACTTGATGGTTCAGAGCATGTTGCATTAGTTAAACAAAAAACATCAAAATTAAACGAGCCTGTACTAGTAAGAATGCATTCAGAGTGCTTAACAGGCGATGCTTTTGGATCTCTACGTTGTGATTGTAGACCGCAGTTAGAGGCTGCCTTATCAAGGATAGAAAAGGAGGAAGAAGGAGTTGTTGTTTACTTGAGACAAGAAGGTAGGGGTATTGGTCTAATAAACAAATTAAAAGCTTATAGCTTACAGGATGGTGGATTAGATACTGTAGAAGCTAATGAAAGATTAGGTTTTCCAGCTGATCTCAGAAATTATGGAGTTGGAGCACAGATATTAACCGATTTAGGTATAAAGAAACTAAAATTACTTACCAACAATCCTAGAAAGATTGCTGGATTAGGGGGTTATGGAATAGAAGTTATTGAGAGAGTTCCATTAGTAATTTGTCCAAATGATAATAATGCAGAATATTTGAGCGTTAAAAAAACCAAGCTAGGCCACATGATTGATGAGGATAATTCTAATTCCAGAAATATCGATCCATTTATATCAATTTTTCTTGACGGAAAATATAAATCTATAGATCTAGTTCCAATAAAAAATAACGTTATTAAATTCTGTAGTGATAAAAACATTAATATCAAGCTAGAAAGTACTCCAAGGTTATTGGCTTTTTGGAATCGACCAAAATTAGTATGGCGAATTTTACACGATAACAATAGAACCAATTCCAATATTACTGATGAAGAAATAAATAATATAGAATTATTTATTCAATTTTTATCCAATTATGAAAATAGTACTAAGATTGGAATTATTGTATCTAGAAACATTGAACAAGCATTACACCCAAAAAGTAGCATCAAATTAATCAATACTAAATTTACTATTAAAAATGAAATCCTATATTCATCTACAAGAAAGTTTAATCTAGATAAGGAGACATTCAGTATTGTTTTTGAAAGCTAAATTATTATTTTAATGTTGCTTTTATAATTTTTGAACCATTAGTAAGCTTTAGTACTACATCAATATCTTCTGTCTTACCAAAAACAGTATGAACTCCGTCAAGATGAGGCTGTGGTTCATAAACTATAAAAAACTGACTACCACCTGTATCCTTCCCTGCGTGAGCCATAGAAAGTGAGCCTTTTAGATGTTTATTTGAATTAATTTCACATTTAATATTATATCCAGGACCTCCAGTTCCAGGCATACCAGATGCTCCATCACGAGTATTTGGACATCCACCCTGAGCCATAAATCCAGGAATAACTCTATGAAATGCTAAACCATCATAAAAACCATCACTAATTAAATTTGTGAAGTTTTTAACTGTATTAGGTGCGTCTTCAGAGAAAAATTCAATATTAATGTTCCCAACTTCTGTCTCAAATAATGCAGTTGTCATTTTTTATTTATTTAATAATTAGTTGATATTTTAATAGCTAAAGTAACTTTTCAAGGTTTTCCTTAATGGTATTTATATCAATGTTATCTTTATTAATGTTTTTGTTTTCATCCCAATTTTCAACTTCTAGGTTTTTCTGGGGTGGTGAAATTAGTAACCTATCTTCTGCAGTTTTAGGAACAAAATTTTTTTCAACTAATTTGCATTCATAATCTAATTTAATGCAGAAGTCTTTTATTTCCTCTATGTTAATCATTTCAACTGATGGCAAAGGAAAATCTTGAGCTTCTAGTAAACCACAATATCTTGTAGCATCATCCTTATCTTCAAACATAAGAACTATGGTCCTTCCTTTAAGTTCGATTGAATGAATTCCTTCCTTATCTGTTCCTGAATTATATAAAAGAACAAATATGTTCATAAGCAACGATTTTTTCTATATATATGATATTTGATTAAGAATCAGAAAGTGATAGTTCTTGTAATCTTGTATATAAAGCAATTTCTTCATCATTAATATCTGCAGGTATCACTACCAATATTTCAACATATTGATCACCTACTTTATCTTCATAAGTTAAACCTCTACCTTTCAAACGCAACATTCTTCCGGTAGATGATTTTGGAGGAACTTGAAGTGTAACATTTCCATCAAGAGTAGGAACCTCTACTGCACAACCTAGCAGAGCATCATGAGGGAATAATTCTAATTTATAAAGAACTCTTAATCCATCAATCCTAAGACCACTTTCAGTTTGAACTTTTAACTGAAGATAATGATCTTTTCCTCCTCTCGCTATATTTTCAAGTCTTAATCGCCATCCATCTCCAGCGAAAGGAGGAGTATCAACTTCTACTACAGTTTCATCTTCAAGCTCAATTAAAATAGAAGCTCCATTTAAAGCCTCATCCGGGGTTAATTCAATAACTGTTTCAATATCTTGGTGAAGTTTAACTGGAGGCGGCTCCTCTGGAGAAGTTGTAGGGTATTGATAATTATTAAATTCATCATTATCTGGATTTATCGATTCATCCTCATATGGTTCATCATCATATTCCGCATAATTCTTTGGTGAGTATTCATATCCAAATAATGAATCAAGATAATCTTGAAAATCGGGAAATCCTGTCTTGAAATTATTATTTTCGTAATTATCCTTGATATTTTCATCTGAACTGTTTTTCCTTAAATTAGGATCGCGTAAATTTTCGTATGCTTCGTTGATTAATTTAAATCTTTCTTCTGCATTTAGATCATTTTTATTTAAATCTGGGTGCCATTTTCTCGCTTCTCTACGAAAGGCCTTTTTAAGTTCTTTATCATCGAAATCAGGGGATAAACCCAAAATCGACAAGTAGTCTTTTTTAGAGGAAGTAGTCATTGTCCCATGGATCATCGTCCCTAGAATTACCATACCTCGAATTTCTATAATTTCTATTCATTTGACTATCCCAAGGATCATCATCCCAATAATCATCTGAAAAGAGTTCATCCTTTAATGATCCAAATGTATTTTTAATACTCTGTAAGGGATTATTATCAGTTTTCTTTTCTGCCGCAAATTTTCTGTTTAAGCCGAATAATGCTTCTTGTAGAGCACTTACTGAAATTTCTAATTCTTGAGGGTCATCATCATCTATATACTCTTCAACATCTTGAATGGCTAATTCAACGGATCGTTGTTGTCTTTCAGCTCCATAAGGGCCAAATTCTAAGGAGGCATCCCTAAGTCTTCTCTCAGCTTGCGCAATAAGAGTTAAAGCACTATTTTTTCTATCAATTACAGATCTTTTCTTCCTATCTTCATTAGCTTTTGATTTAGCCTCTTGAATTATCGAATTTATTTCTTGTTCATTTAAATTAGAACCTCCAGAAATTGTAACTGTTTGCTTTCTTCCAGTTGTTCTATCAGTTGCACTTACTTCTAAAAGACCATTAGCATCAATATCAAAGGCTACCTGGACTTGAGGTATACCTCTTGGAGCTGGAGGTATTCCTGAAAGTCGAAATTTACCAAGTGATTTATTTTCAGAGGCTAAAGGCCTTTCTCCCTGACGTACTTGAACAACAACTGATGATTGATTAGCTTCTGAAGTACTAAAAACATCAGATTGTCTAACTGGTATTGGCGTATTACGAGGAATGAGTACCTTCATAAGACCACCAATAGTCTCTAAACCTAAAGATAAGGGAGTAACGTCATTTAAGAGTAAATCTTGTAAATCCCCACTAATAATTCCAGATTGTATCGCAGCTCCAACTGCTACGACTTCATCAGGATTAACAGATTGACAAGGATCATTTGGAACAAGAGTCTTTACTAATTGTTGAACCATTGGGATTCTTGTACTGCCACCGACAAGAACTACCTCATCAATATCTTCTGCATTCCATCCAGAGTCATCTAATGCTATTTGCACAGGCTCTAATAATCTATCTAATAGATCTTGAGATAATGATTCAAATATTTTTCTATCTATAGTCTCTTCAATATGTAGTGGGCCTTCTTTACTTGTGGTGATAAAAGGTAAAGATATTTTTGTTTTAAGCAATCCTGATAATTCACATTTAGCTTTTTCAGCAGCTTCAGTTAATCTCTGCAAAGCTTGTCTATCCCTTCTTAGATCAATATCATGTTTAATAAGAAATTTTTCAGCAAGCCAATCTACTATTTTTGAATCAAAATTATTTCCTCCTAGCTGGGTATCTCCACAAGTGGCTTTAACATCAAATACACCATTTGAAATTTTTAATAAAGAAACATCGAATGTCCCTCCCCCTAAATCAAAAACCAAAACATTATTAGAAGAACTTTTTTCAAAGCCATAAGCTAAAGCAGCTGCAGTAGGTTCGTTTAAAATTCTTTCTACTTTGATGCCAGCCAAAATCGCAGAATCCTTTGTAGCTTGCCTTTGAGATTCATTAAAATAAGCTGGGACCGTAATAACTGCAGAGTCAACAGTATCTCCAAGATATGTTTCAGCATCATTAATTAATTTTCTAATTAATGAACTGATTAACTCTTCAGGAGCATATTCTCTTTCTGTATTTGGACTAAGAACTCTCACACTTCCAGTATTATTGGCTTTTACGTTATAAGGAACAGAAATACTATTCTCATCTAATTCATCCCAGTCGCTACCAATGAATCTCTTTAAGTTATAAAAAGTATTCCTGGGATTTAAAACAAGTTGTCTTCTTGCTTGATCACCTATAACAATTTCTTTGTCTTTTGTAAAACCAACTATTGAAGGTGTAGTTCTAGAACCTTCAGAATTAGCAATAACAATTGGACGACCAGCTTCTATAACTCCGACAACAGAGTTAGTAGTACCTAAATCAATTCCAACTATTTGCCCCATGATTTTAGATTGCTAATTTAAAGCAAAATTTTCTAATAATTTAATTAATTTTTATCTTAGATATCTACATATAATAGTAAAAATCAAATATTTTCAACTTAATTTAAATAAATAAGATTATTTTTAGCTTATTAAAATTATTACTATCTATTTAAAAACATTCATAAAAAAAAAAGTTGTTGATGTCATTAACCAAAATAAACTAATATAAAACGGAGAGAGAGGGATTCGAACCCTCGATAAGGTTGCCCTTATACAGCATTTCCAGTGCTGCGCCTTCAACCGCTCGGCCACCTCTCCCAAGATAACTATTTTAACCCTTGATCATCCCATTTTAGAGGAAAGTTATTTGAAAAAGACTTTCACAGTCACGATTAAAAATAAGGAAACCGGCAAGGTTTACCAAGAGCAGGTTAATAGTGATGAGTACATACTTAAAGAATTTGAAAAGAAAGGTTTTAAACTTGCATTTTCATGTAGAAATGGTTGCTGTACCAGTTGTTCAGTTAAATTAATATCTGGTAGTTTGCAACAACCTGAGGCCATGGGTGTATCTCAAGGCTTAAAAGATCAAGGTTATGCATTGCTTTGTGTCGCTAAAGCAACTTCAGATCTTGAAGTTGAAACTACATATGAAGATGAAGTTTATGATTTACAATTTGGACAATATTTTGGGAGGGGGAAAACAAGAGTTGCTCCACCTTGGGAATTTGAGGAAGATTAATTATCATGTTTGAATTAAGTGAAATAGAGAAACTTGCAAATCAAGTAAACTTATACAGTTTGTATGAAATAGCCAAGAACTCTGCTCAAATTGGTAATGAAATTCTAAAAATTAACTACAATAAAATACAAAAAATAACATCAAAGGGTAGGAAGGGTGATCTTGTAACGAATGTAGATTTGGAAGTTGAAAAAAAAATAAAAGAATATTTATTAAATCAGACACCAAACATTTCCATTAATGCAGAGGAATCGGGGAAATTAAACAAATCCTCGGATTTCACATGGTGTATAGACCCATTAGACGGCACGACAAACTATACCCATGGATATCCTTTTTTTGGAACTTCTATTGGTCTTGTATATAAAAATAAGCCAATTCTAGGGGCTATATCAGTACCTTATTTAAATGAACTATATTCAGCCTGTATAGGTTTAGGCTCATTCTGCAATGATAGTCAGCTTAAGGTATCGAATCCCTCTAATCTTTCTAAAAGTCTACTTTTAACTGGATTCTCTTATGACAGATTTGAGACAGAGGATAATAATTATGCTGAATTTTGTTATTTAACACATAAAACTAGAGGGGTTAGAAGAGGAGGTGCAGCAGCAGTTGATCTAGCATTTGTTGCGGCAGGTAAGGTAGATGGATATTGGGAAAGAGGATTGGAGGTATGGGACCTAGCGGCCGGTGCTATTATTGTTAAAGAGGCTGGTGGTATTATTTCTGATTATCCATCAGGCGAATTTAATTTAAGTTCTGGAAGAATTTTAGCTTGTTCTCCCATCCTTGAGAATGAATTAAAAAATGAACTAGATAAAGTCTCTCCATTTAAAAAAAATCTCTATACCTAAAATTAGATAAATATTAAAATGACCGATATAAAGGAAATTAAATTAGTCGATGTAAAAAATAACTCAAACATCATAAATAATTTAAATAGGATTTATAAACTATGGGGATATGAAGAGGTTTCACCATCATATATAAATAATATAGATACCATAAAAGGCCGTGGCATTATTGACGAAAATCAGGTTGTAGGAATAGTAAGTAATAATTCATTATGTCTCAGGCCAGAAATGACAACATCAATTGTTAAATTGTCATCTACTAGATTAATAAATAAGAAAAGACCTATAAGACTATTCACCAATGGAGTGGTTTTTGATAAAAAACAAAATAATAAAAATTCATTTAAGTTACAAGAAAAATTGCATAGCGGAATTGAATTAATTGGATATGATACAAAATACCCAGAAATTGAAGTTATTAATATTTTGTTTGATTCAATCGATAATATTAATTTGAAGGATGGTTGTAATTTATTTCTACTAGTAAGCACCACAAAAATAATGGACTTGATACTGAACAAATATAGGAATAATAATTTTGAAGAAATTAAGAAAAGTCTGGTTAATTTTGATCAAGATAATTTATCTAAATTAAAAATAGATGAAGATGATAAATATATACTTAAAGATCTTTTATTCACACGAGGAGAGCCAATTGCAATTTTAAAAAAATTAAAAACTACATATGGTACTAGTAAAACATTAGATGACTTAAATTTTTTATTTGAAACATTATCAAAAATATCTAATAAATATGGTGTTAAATTACAACTTGATCCCACTTTTCAACCTCACTTGAATTTATATGAAGGAATAGTTTTTCAACTAATAGGGGATAATGGTAAAAATAGAAGCGTCATAGCAAAAGGGGGAAGATATGATGAGTTAGTAAGATCATTTAGTCCTAATGAGAAAATATTTAATGGGATTGGATTTACAATTTCAGTAGACATTTTAAGAAATTTTATTAAGGAGGAAAAGAAAGATAAAAAAAAGATTTTATTGATGTTTAAAGATTCTTATTTGTTAGAAAAAGGTATGAATGAACAAAAAGTACAACAGAAAAAAGGATATATTGCTGTCTTACATTTAAATCCATGTGATGACTTGTCTAAAGCCAATCAAATTATGAAAGAAAATAATTGTAGTGAGATTTTGTGGGTTAAATAAAACCTTTTAAAAATTTATTTAACTTTTAAATTCACATATTGTTCGGACTAAATTCACATATTGTTCGGACAATACTCCTAATTAAACTTGATTAACTAGTTTTTACGAAATAAGATTTAATATGTTTGGTTTTTTTAAATGGAAAAAGGCGAAATTCGTATTAATACCGAAAATATTTTCCCAATTATCAAGAAGGCAGTGTATTCTGACCATGAAATATTTTTAAGAGAACTTGTTAGTAATGGTGTTGACGCAATTAGCAAAAGAAGAATGGCCTCTATGGCTGGTGATTGCGAGAATACTGAGGAGGCTCAAGTAAAAATAACAATTAACCGTGAAAAAAATACGTTAACAATTTCTGATAATGGAATTGGAATGAATGATGAAGAAATTAAGAAGTACATAAATCAAGTTGCATTTTCTAGTGCTGAAGAATTCCTAACAAAATACAAAAAAGATAATGATGAATTCATAGGTCATTTTGGACTAGGTTTTTACTCAAGTTTTATGGTGGCAGATAGAGTTGATATATTAACCAAGTCGGCAATTGGGGAAGCAAAAGCTTTCAAATGGTCTTGTGATGGATCGCCAAATTTCACGTTAGAGGAATCAGAAAGAGAGACAATTGGAACAGATGTTATTCTTCACTTACTCGAAGAAGAAAAAGAGTTTATCGAGCCTGAAAGGATTAAATCATTAATAAAAAAATATTGTGATTTTATGCCAATAGATGTCTTATTAGAAGGAGAGACAATTAATAAAAAAAATCCTCCTTGGAGAAAACAACCTAGTGAATTAAAAGATGAAGATTATATTGAGTTATATAAATACCTTTATCCTTTCCAGGGAGATCCACTTTTATGGATTCATCTAAATACAGATTATCCATATGACATACAAGGTATATTGTATTTTCCAAAGTTGTCAGGTAGAGCTGATTGGGAAAAGGGAGAAATAAAACTATTTTGCAATCAGGTATTCGTTAGCGATTCAATTAAAGAGATAGTACCAAAATACCTTTTACCATTAAGAGGAGTTATCGACTCTACAGATATACCCCTAAATGTTAGTAGAAGTGCATTACAAACAGATAGAAAAGTAAGGTCCATATCATCATTTATCTCAAAAAAAATCGCTAATAAACTCAAGGATTTGATAAAAAATTCTCCAGAATTTTATGCAGAAATTTGGGATTCAAT
The DNA here is from genome assembly GCA_003281625.1 of Prochlorococcus sp. AG-347-I04. Classification (GTDB taxonomy): domain Bacteria; phylum Cyanobacteriota; class Cyanobacteriia; order PCC-6307; family Cyanobiaceae; genus Prochlorococcus_A. The sequence goes on along the minus strand of QCBL01000003.1, from coordinate 35,733 downwards.
CTCTGCTTTTATTAAAATTGGTGCTATCGAAGATGAAAAATTTGCTGATTTAGTCAATAACAGTATAATTTTCGAAACAATAATAAATTCAGATAAAGACGTAACTAAAGATATAGAAAATAAATCCCTCATCAAGTCCAATGATAAATATTTCACAACTCTCGCAAATTACAAAGATCGAAATAACTTAACTGATTCTAAAAAAATAATTTACTGTTCAGATTTGATTGCGCAGTCAAGTGCATTAAATATCTGTTTATCTGATAATAAAGAAGTTATTAAATCAGATCCCTTAATTGACGCACAATTTCTTCCATGGTTGGAAAGTAAAAATGAAGATTATCAATTCCAAAGAGTTGATTCAGAAATAAATGAACTAGAAGATAAAGAATCAAAGGAAATTGTAGATAAAGATGGCAAATCTAATACAGATAATCTTAGAGATACAATAGTTAAGGCCCTTAACAATGAGAAAGTAACAGTTAAAGTGCAGTCACTTTCAAGTAAAGATGCTCCACCAGCGATGATCTTGCTTCCAGAACAAATGAGAAGAATTAATGATATGGGAGCTTACATGGAACAAAAGATGCCTGGCTTACCTGAATATCATGTGCTCTTAATTAACAAAGAACATCCACTTATTGCTGGTCTTAATAAAATTACAGGCAACAAAATAATTATTGATGAAAAAGATCCTATTGAAAATCCATTGGCATCAAAAATTGCAAATCATGTTTACGACATGGCTAAGCTTTCCGTTGGTGGATTAGATCAAGAACAGATTATTAATTTACAAAATAATAATGCCGAATTAATTTCAGAACTACTTAATTCAACGAATTAAGTGGTGTGTTAAAATTTTTACAGATATAACTCAAAAAATATGTCAAGAGTTTGCGAACTGACAGGTGCAAAAGCTAATAATGGGATGGCGGTGAGTCACTCACATATTCGTACAAAAAAATTACAACAAGTTAATCTCCAAAAAAGGCGACTTTGGTGGGAAGAAGGCAAAAAATGGGTAAATTTAAAAATTAGTACCAAAGCACTAAAATCTGTACAAAAAGTAGGATTAGATAAATTTGCCAAAACAAATGGAGTTGATTTAAATAAATTCTAAATTTGATGAAAAATTTAGTTGTAGGTATATTAATAACATTTAGTCTTTTCTTTAATTGTAATTCAGCCTTATCTTTTGATTTTGCTCCTGAAGTTGGTGATTATGCTCCTAACTTTCAATTAGAAGGTTTTAATAAAAACATAAAAACAAAAAAAACATGGGAATTAAGTGATTTTGAAGGACAGTGGCTAGTTATGTATTTTTATCCAAAAGACTTTACAGCAGGTTGCACTCTTGAAGCTAAAGGTTTTTCGGAATTAAAAAAAGATTTTTCAAAATATAATGCCGAAATTGTTGGCATAAGCGCTGATAATCAAGATTCTCATGAAAGTTTCTGCAGCGAGAAATCCATAAACTACACTTTATTATCTGATCCTGACGGAATTATTAGTGATAAATATGGTTCCTGGATACCTCCATTCTCAGATAGAAATACTTTTTTGATTTCTCCAGATGGGATAATTTCTTATAGATGGATAAGTGTTTTACCTTTAAATCATGCTAAAGAAGTTCTCAACGTTTTAAAGAAAAAATTATAAATTTTGCACGAATTATCATTTGGTACTTGGTTAATACATATCTCATCAGTAATAGAATGGATTTTTGCTATATTCACCATAAACAAGATTTCTAAATATAAAAAATATAATTTATTTTTTTGGTTAAGCATAGCTATGATCCCAAACTTAATAGGTGCTATGTGTGCGATCACCTGGCATATCTATGACAACCAAGAAAATCTTTACGGTCTAGTATCACTTCAAGGAATATTTACATTTATAGGAAATTCAACATTAGCCTTAGCTGCAATAATAATTTTTAAAGGAAAAGAGACTTATGATTGATTTATTTTTTAAATTTATAGAAAAATTAAGTTCAATTGATAACACATTATTGTTTGCAGCATCAATAATTCCATATGCAATATTTTTGTTTTACTTATTTAAAATCAAATCTATTAATGTTTTTGTAAAAACAGGATTTTCCTTAACTGTTTTATTCGTATTCATAACTATATTGGTATCTATATTCACACTAAATATCTATGATAAAACCCTTGTAGAGGTTGACTCCCTACATGGCTTTGCAGAATCCTTCCTAACTCTAAGTGATTTTGTTATTTTGTTTGGATTTATAAAGTTGTTAAATAGCTTAGAAGTAAACAACTCTTAAGACCTTTTACAATTTTGTGTTTTTTAGGTAAAAGTATTAGACAATATATGAAAATAACGATTTTTTATGTTTACTACATTATTTGCAGCTGCAGATCCAGCGACTTTTTCTTGGTCTCCAAAGTGTGCCGTCGTAATGATTGCATGTAATGTTTTTGCTTATGCAATTGCTAGAGCAACAATAAGAAAACCTAATGAAGGTTTTGAAATACCTAACTCAAAATTTTTTGGCGGTTTAAGTCACGCATCAGTTGTAGGTGCTAATTGCCTAGGTCATATTTTCGGAATTGGAGCAATCTTAGGGTTAGCCTCACGAGGTGTTTTATAAATACTTATTTACTAAATATTTATTTATTAAAATTTTAATTAAATAACTTAAATTTCTTAAAAATTTTATCTGCCATCTGATCAGGCATAAGACCTAGTTTTTCTTTACTCTGATCAGGTGATGCATGATCGACTAAAACATCGGGTATACCTATTCTGTATACAGGAATGTTCAATTCATTATCGTTAAATAATTCAACTATTGCGGAACCAAATCCACCTATTAAGGTTCCTTCTTCCATGGTTACAACTTTTTGAATCCTACTAGCTAAAGGCATAATAAGATTTTTATCGAGAGGTTTAACAAATCTTGCATTAACAATGCATGCATTAATATTCATATTTTTTAAGATCTTTGCTGTTTCGATTGCTGATGCGACCATTGAACCATAAGCAATAATTAAAATATCTTCTCCCTCTTCAAGTATTTCAGCTTCACCAATATTCAAAGGTTCCCAACCCTCATCCATTACAGCCACTCCTAATCCTGAGCCTCTAGGTATTCTTATAGCTGTAGGACCATTATGATTTATTGAAGTTATCAACATTCTCTGCAATTCCGACTCATCCTTTGGAGCCATCAACACAAAATTAGGTATAGATCTCATATAACTGATATCGTACTGACCTTGGTGAGTAGGACCGTCAGCCCCGACTATCCCAGCTCTATCAAGTACGAATGATACAGGTAAATTTTGTATCCCTACATCATGAATTAATTGGTCGAAAGCACGTTGAAGAAAAGTACTATAAATAGCTACAACAGGTTTAAGACCATCGCAAGACATTCCTGCAGCAAGAGTAACTGCATGTTGTTCTGCTATTCCTACATCGATATATTGATCAGGAATATTTTTTTGCAATATATCTAAACCAGTACCTGTAGCCATTGCAGCTGTAATACCAACGACTTTGCTATCTTGCTCACATATTTTTAATAAGGTTTGACCAAATATCTTACTATAACTAACAGGTTTAGGTTTCTTGGATGGTATAGATTTTCCAGTTGTAAGATCAAATGCAGACTGTGCATGATATCCAACCTGATCGGCTTCTGCATATGGATAACCCTTCCCTTTTGTTGTGACAACATGAACAAGTACAGGTCTTTTAAGTTTATGTGCAGCGTTAAAGGTTTTAACTAAGTTACCAATATCATGACCATCAATTGGACCCATATATGTAAATCCAAGTTCTTCAAAAACAGCTCCAACCTTTGGCACAGATAGTCTTCTAACGCTTCCTTTAATATTTTTGAGTTCTTCTGGGATATCCTTACCAATTAAGGGAATATTTTTTACACTTTCTTGAACACTATCGGACAAAAATTGCAATGGTGGACTAACTCTAACCTTATTTAAGTAAGATGAAAGGGCTCCAACCGGAGGTGAAATAGACATGTCATTATCGTTCAATACTACAACTAAAGGGGTATTTGGTAAGTGACCTGCATGATTGATAGCTTCTAATGCCATTCCTCCAGTTAGTGCTCCATCACCAATAACTGCGACACATTTATAATTTTCACCTTTTCTATCTCTTGCTATTGCCATTCCTAAAGCAGCAGAAATAGAAGTACTTGCATGTCCAGCACCAAAATGATCAAATTTACTTTCACTTCTTTTTAAATATCCAGCGACTCCATTTTGTTGCCTTAGAGAATCAAATTGACTAAAACGTCCTGTAATTAATTTATGAGGGTAACCTTGATGTCCTACATCCCAGACAACTTTGTCAAAATCAAGATCAAGAGTTTGATATAAAGCCAATGTCAACTCAACGACTCCTAATCCAGGACCAAGATGTCCTCCACTAGTAGATACTACCTGAAGATGTCTTTCTCTAATTTGACAAGCAATTTCCTCTAATTGTGAAACTGTTAAGCCATGAAGTTGATTTGGATGACTTAACTCACTTAAAAGCATTTAACAAAAATTGGTATCTATATAATCTAAAACGCCGAGGTGCAAAATGAGTATTTTTTTTGAAATAGATCATGTAATGTTTTATTAGATTAATAATTAATGCTAAAAATATATATATGAATGATTATTTTGAAAAAATACTTCAGGCTGAAGTCTATGAAGTAGCAAAAAAAACACCATTAGAGAAAGCGCATAATTTAAGTAATAAACTTAATAACGAAGTTTTCCTAAAAAGAGAAGATCTTCAAGATGTATTTTCATTCAAAATAAGAGGTGCATATAACAAAATGAGTAAACTCGCTGCTTCACAACTCGCGCAGGGAGTAATCACATCAAGTGCTGGCAATCATGCTCAAGGGGTTGCCCTTAGTGCTCTCAAGCTAAATTGCCAAGCAACTATATTAATGCCCATTACAACACCTCTAGTAAAAGTTAATGCAGTTAAAAATCTAAAAGCTAAAGTTATTTTGCATGGGGATAATTATGATGAAACATATAAAGAGGCTATAAGGATTAGCCAAGAGAGAAATTTATCCTTTATTCATCCCTTCGATGATCCAGATGTAATAGCAGGACAAGGGACTATAGCTATTGAACTTGAACAGCAACTAAAGGACAAACCGTATGCCATTTATATTGCTGTTGGTGGTGGTGGATTAATATCAGGAATATCCTCATACATTAAAAAAATATGGCCTGAAGTAAAAATAATTGGCGTAGAACCTGAAGACGCAGACGCTATGACAAAATCCTTGGAAGAATCAAAAATTGTTGAATTATCCTCTGTCGGTCAATTTGCAGATGGAGTGGCTGTTAAAAAAATTGGCCAAAATACTTTTGAAATTGCCAGAAAATATATAGATAAGATGATTAGGGTTAATACTGATGAAATATGTGCTGCTATAAAAGATGTATTTGAGGATACTAGATCAATACTAGAACCAGCAGGAGCATTATCAATTGCGGGAATGAAAAAAGATATTTTAACTTCGAAGCTTTCTAATAGAAAAATGGTTGCAATTGCATGTGGTGCAAATATGAATTTTGAAAGACTTAGATTTGTAGCAGAAAGAGCGGAACTTGGAGAGTGTAAAGAAGTAATGATGGCTGTTGAAATACCTGAGCGTGCTGGTAGTTTAATTGATTTTTGTAAGTTACTTAATAATAGAAATTTAACTGAATTTAGCTATAGGATGTCAAATTCTGAGAATGCCCAGATATTTGTAGGAGTTCAAGTCTATGGGTTAAATGATAAAAAAAATCTCTTAAATGAATTTAGAAATTCGGAGTACCCATTTATTGACATAAGTGATGATGAATTATCTAAAAATCATCTAAGACATATGGTAGGTGGGAGATTACCAACGAAATTTAAAAAAATCGATAATAAAAACTTTGTAGAGTTACTATACAGATTTGAGTTTCCTGAAAGACCTGGAGCATTGATAAATTTCTTAAATAATATGAAATCTAATTGGTCTATTAGTGTATTTCACTATAGAAATTATGGTGCTGATGTAGGGAAAATTGTTATCGGTGTATTAATCGATAGAAATGAAATTTTAGAGTGGAATAAATTTGTAAGAATTTTAGGCTATAAATTCTGGGATGAAACTCAAAACGATACATATAAATTATTCCTTGGTGCATCAGATTAAATTTAAGGTAAATTAAGAGGGATTTAGGTAATTAAAAATTAATCAATCTGATCTGAATTCCACCCCAATATCTGATATAGATCTAGTTACTAAAGTTGAAGCAGTTCTATATTTGAAAGGCAGACCAATAACAAAAAAGGATTTATCAGAAATTACTAATGCTGATATCAACTCAATAAATGATGCAATTAAAGATCTAAAAAATAAATACTCTAATCCAAACTCAGCTATTGAATTAAATGATGTTGATAATAGTTTTTCTCTCGAATTAAAAACTAGTCTTAATGAATTCGTAGATGATTTACTTCCATCTGATTTAAAAACATCCGAATTAAGGACACTGGCAACGATTGCAATCAAAAAAAAGATTCTGCAATCGGATCTTATACTACTTCGTGGTTCCGGAGCTTATGATCATATTAAAGAATTATTAGAAAAAAAGTTTATCGTCAAAAGGAAGCAAAAAGATGGTAGATCATATTGGTTAACATTATCAGAAAAGTTTTTTCAAACTTTTGCTGTAAGTAATGAATACCTCCAAAATATAGGAAGCAGTAATAATAAGCAGCAATAATAAGTAAATGTTAGGATAGGTTTAATTACATAATGATGATGTTATCTGAGATTTTTGCAGTTCTAGGCCAAACTTTATCAATTTATTCTTTCATTTTGATAATAAGAATTTTACTTACATGGTTTCCAGGTATTGATTGGAGTAACGGTATTTTATCTGCATTGACTTCTATCACAGATCCATATTTGAACATTTTTAGAGGTATTATCCCTCCAATAGGTGGATTTGATATTTCATCTTTATTAGCTTTTTTACTTTTAAATGTTATTCAAAATTTAATTACAAATCTCCAGTATGCCAGCTTAGGTTATAGCTGAATTTATCTATCATCTCCTGAACCTCTTATCTTCCCTTTAGCAACTCTTAATTTTAATTTTTCAAGGTTTTGTAATGCAACATCCTCTAAACTGAAATTTAATTCTGTACAAAGATTTGATATATACCACAAAACATCTCCTAACTCTTTTTTAATACCTAATTTTGATTCTTTATCAAAAATTCCATTCTTATCTCTTATAACTTTTTTCACTTTTTCTGCCACCTCACCAGCCTCTCCAACTAACCCAAGGGTTGGATAAATATTATTTGAGCCTAAATCTGGATATTGTGCTGTTTCTCTAGCTTTTTTCTGATAAGTTTTAAAATCCATGAGTTAAATAACTAACTTTGCATATGTTAAATTTATTTATATCTAGCAATATTATCTATATATGTCGAATATTGATTTAAAAAGAAGAACAAAAATAGTAGCAACTATTGGCCCTGCAACTCAATCTGATGAGATAATTACAGATCTAATTAAGGCTGGGGTAACAACATTCAGATTAAATTTCTCGCATGGAGATCATAAAGATCATGCTGAGAGAATAAAAACCATAAGGGAAGTATCAAAAAAGTTAGATATAGATATTGGAATATTGCAAGATCTTCAAGGACCTAAAATAAGATTAGGGCGCTTTAAAGATGGGCCAGTAAAAGTTAAAAAAGGTGAAAAATTTACACTGACATCAAATGAGGTCGAATGTACAAATACTATTGCGAATGTAACCTATGACAAACTTTCTCAAGAAGTTAGTGAAGGAAAAAGAATTCTTTTAGATGATGGAAAAATAGAAATGATTGTAGAAAAAGTTGATATAAAAGCTAATAATTTGGAGTGCAGGGTAACTGTAGGAGGTGTTCTTTCAAACAATAAAGGGGTCAATTTCCCAGATGTTCAATTATCAGTAAAAGCATTAACTGAAAAAGATAAAGAGGATTTAAAATTCGGTTTATCTGAAGGAGTTGATTGGATAGCACTAAGTTTCGTAAGAAATCCATCCGATATAAATGAGATAAAAGATTTAATAAATAAAAATGGACATTCAACTCCTGTGGTGGCAAAAATAGAAAAATTTGAAGCAATTGATCAAATCGATACAGTATTACCCTTATGTGATGGGGTTATGGTTGCAAGAGGTGATTTGGGTGTAGAAATGCCTGCTGAAGAAGTTCCCCTTCTACAAAAGGAATTAATAAGAAAAGCTAATTCATTAGGTATCCCAATAATTACAGCGACTCAAATGCTTGATTCTATGGCCTCTAACCCAAGACCAACTAGGGCCGAAGTTAGTGATGTTGCAAATGCAATTCTGGATGGGACAGATGCTGTAATGCTCTCAAACGAAACTGCAGTTGGTGATTATCCTGTAGAGGCAGTTGAGACGATGGCAACCATAGCAAGGAGAATTGAAAGGGATTATCCGCTTAAGGCTATTGAAAGCCACTTACCCAGTACGATCCCAAATGCTATTAGTGCAGCAGTAAGTAATATAGCTAGACAACTTGATGCAGGAGCTATAATACCTCTAACAAAATCAGGCTCTACTGCTCGAAATGTAAGTAAGTTCAGGCCACCAACACCTATCTTGGCAACTACTACAGAGAGGGGTGTAGCGAGAAGATTGCAACTTGTTTGGGGAGTTACTCCAATAGTAGTTAAAAATGATGAAAGAACAGCCAAAACTTTTAGTTTAGCTATGCAAATTGCTCAGGAGATGGGTATCCTAAATCAAGGAGATTTAGTAGTTCAAACCGCAGGTACATTAACTGGAATTAGTGGTTCTACAGATTTAATAAAAGTTGGTTTAGTAAGAAAGATCGTATCAAGAGGAATTTCGATAGGGGAAATCGGTGTTACAGGTAAAGCAAGGATAATTAAAAATAATCTTGATATATCCTTAATTTGCCCTGGAGAAATATTATTTGTTCCGAAGGAATTAATGAAAAATGTTCCACTGAGTAAAAATATAGCCGGTATTGTTACGAACCAAAATGTTAATGATGTTTATACTTTGTTTAACAAAAATAATAAAAAGATTTCTACAATTTGTAATTTAGATAATATAGATAATCATCAAATCAGTAATGGGGACCTCATTACACTCCAACTTAATGAAGGTGTTATATATATGGGACAAATTGAAGATGATGATGCAATAGATAAATATAAATATGTCTAGGAATATCTCAATAAAAGAAGCCTTAGGTATGGCCACAAAAACATTAGTTTCGAACAAATTGAGAAGTTCGTTAACAATGCTGGGAATAATTATAGGAAATGCTTCAGTTATTACACTTGTTGGACTTGGTAGAGGTGCTCAAACATTAGCAAAAAACCAATTAAGTAATTTAGGTGCCAATGTTTTATTCATTGTTCCCGGTAATAATGACACAAGAAGAAGAGGTATTTCATTTCCTAAAAACTTAGTTTTAGAAGATGCAGTAGCAATAAGCAATCAAGTACCAACAGTTAATAAAGTAGCTCCTCAAATCTCTGCTAACGAAATAGTGCAATCAAATTCTAAAAGTTTAAATATTTCAATTGCTGGAGTTACTCCTGAATTTCTTGAAGTAAGAAGCTTTGAAGTAGATAAGGGAAGATTTTTATCAAAAAGTGATGTTAATAGTGCAAGAAGTTATGTTGTAATAGGTCCCGATCTGCAAGACGAATTTTTCAAAGATAAATCTTCTTCACTTGGAAAAAAAATCAGAATTAAAGACCATACTTATGAAATTATCGGAATATTAAAACCAAAAGGTGCTGTATTTGGGAGTAATCAAGACAAAAATGCTTATATTCCATTAACAACCATGGTCAATAGGATTACTGGGAAGGACCCTACATATGGAGTAAGTTTAAGCTTCATTAGTGTTGAAGCGATAAATAAAAATGCAACTAGTGCCGCCAAATTTCAGATTACTAACTTATTAAGGCAAAGACATAAAATAATCAGAGATGATGACTTTGCAGTTAGATCACAAGAAGATGCATTGAATATAGTAACCAACATAACAAGTGGACTAACGTTTTTATTGGCTGGTATTGGAGCAGTATCTTTAGTGGTTGGAGGAATAGGAATCATGAATATTATGCTGGTTTCTGTAAGCGAAAGAACTGAAGAGATTGGACTTAGAAAAGCAATAGGAGCTAAACAGTCAGATATATTAATTCAATTTTTAATTGAGGCATTGATTTTATCTACAATTGGAGGATTAATTGGAACAACAACGGGATTATCAGGTGTTTTTCTTTTATCTCTGATAACACCACTTCCTGCATCAGTAGGAATTACAACTACTTTTTCCACCATGATCATTTCAGGATCAATAGGTTTAATCTTTGGCGTTTTACCTGCAAAAAGAGCTTCTAAATTAGATCCAATTGTTGCTTTGAGAAGTTTATAAATAGAATTTACAATAATGCTCAATTTTTATAAATTAATTGAGATACTCGTGAGTCTTCAATCATTAGTGATAACTTCAATGTTACCTGTTTATATTCCATTACCTTTTATCTTTAGATCTAGTGATAACATTGAGTTCCCTATCACATGGCAAATACCAACCATAATTTTATTAACAATTATATTTCATAAAAAAGTTGTTTTCAGAGCATTTTCTATATATATAATTTTGGGGTTATTTATATTTCCTGTCCTTCATCAAGGAGGTTCAATAGGTTATTTGCTCACTCCAAATTTTGGTTATTTATTAGGTTTATATCCATTAATCAAAATAATTGATAATTTAAATACTAGAAAAAAAATAAATGTTGGAAACTTTTTAAAAAATGGATTCATAGCAATAGGTGCAATGCATTTAACTGGAATAATTTACAACTTCATACAAATTATTTTCTACAGTCAATTTAATTTATTTTTATATAATTTAGGGAAATACTCATTAGGTAAAATTGGATATCATTTTTTAATGCTATTTCCACTTTTATTACTTATTAAACCAATAGAACGTTTAAAACGTAGTAAATAATGATAAATAAAATACAAACAAAATTATATTTTTTATCCTTAAGTATTTTTATTGTTCTAATAGATCAATTTACGAAATATATAATGTTTTATAATAAAAAATTATTCATTAATAAAGATTTTCTTTTATTCAAATTAGACTTTGTAAAAAATTATGGGGCGGCATTTAATATATTTAGTGGAAGTAGAATATTTTTATCTTTAATAAGTATTTTTTTTTCAATATTACTTATTTATTTAATAATTAGGAAAAACACTTTAAACACATTCGATCTATATTCATATAGCTTTATTCTTGGGGGGACTATTGGTAATGGTATAGATAGGATATATAAGGGTTTTGTGGTTGATTTTATTAATTTAAATATTATTAATTTTCCAGTATTTAATATTGCTGATATATCTATTAATATTGGTTTCATTTTTTTACTATATAACATTTTTAAAAATAATCGATAAAATGAATTACTGGAAATTAAAGCGTATAAAGTATCTGGTATACATATTATTTCTATATATTTTATTTTCCATATTCTTAAGAATAGTAAATATTTATACCCTTTTGTTTTTAATAATAATTGTATATATATTTTATAAAATTGATAAAAAATTATTTAAAAAAATTGTTTATAAAGTTATTTATAAAAATAAAAAAAATACACTTTCATTCAAAAATACATATGGTGCTGCCAAAATAAGTTTGGAAGGGGTCGAGAAAATTAACAAAAAAATTAATGATAAAGTAAAAGTTGAATTATTAAATTACCAAAAAAATAAACTAGAATCCCAATTAAAAACAGGAGATTACAAAGTTACTCTCTTTGGAGCAGGTTCCTCAGGAAAAACATCTATAGCAAGATCTTTATTGAAAAATATTGTCGGACAAACTTCGGCAAAAATAGGTACGACAAAGCAAATTAATAGCTATAAAATTCGAATTCCAATCTTAAAAAGAAACATCAATATAGTAGATACTCCGGGTTTATTCGAACCATCTAAATTAGGAGAAGAAAGAGAAAAAGCAACAATTATACAAGCATCAAATTCTGACTTGGTTCTTTTTGTGTTAGATCAGGACATAAATAAATACGAAAACTATTTAATTAAAGAATTATTAAAATTAAGAAAAAAAATAATAATAGTTCTAAATAAATGTGATTTGAGGTCTAGAGATGAAAATAACCTCATCAAAGAAAATATAATTTCTATAACTTCCGCTCGAAAAAATAAAATTTCAGTTGTTCAAACAATTGCAGTACCTCAACAGTCTCGCTTTATAAAATCAGATGCCTTAAATTTAGTGCCAGAAGTAGGAAGTTTATTTAGAGAAATAATTGAAACGCTCGATAATAACGGTGAAGAGTTATTGGCAGATAATATTCTTTTTCGCTCAAATAAGCTAGGTATTAAAAGTAAATATTTCGTGCAAGAACAAAGATATTTAATGTCAAATAAAGTGATTAATAAATATATGTGGATAACAGGAGGAGTAATACTAGTTAATCCACTACCAGCTGTTGATTTCCTTACTACTACCTCCGTAAACCTTCAAATGATAATGGAATTATCAAAAATATATGAAATAAAGCTTACAAAAAAGGATGCAAAAGATTTAGCGACTTCATTGCTGAGCGCATTGGCTAAACAAGGAATACTAAAAGGGGGTCTCGCCATTCTCTCTCCTGTTTTAGCTACAAGCATGACTAAAATGATATTATCTAAATCTATACAATCAATTACGGCAGGCTGGTTAATAAGGATAGTAGGGCTAAGTTTAATTGAATATTTTAATAATGGACAAGATTGGGGAGATGGAGGAATTCAAGAAGTAGTTGATAAGATCTATAGAATTAGTAAGAGAGAGGACATTTTAAAAAACTTCGTAAAAGAAGCTATTTCAAAAATTGAAATGAAAAAATTTTTTGAATCAAATAAAAGTTTGCCTCCCTTTACTATGTAAAATTGGATAATTGATCATTTAGATAAGTTCTGAAATCAAAGATTGTTATTAAGAATAAATAAGCAATACAAATAGCAATGGATATAAACCCTGTCACTAATGCAATAATTTTTGGTCTACCCATATTCATCAGTTAAGCATCTAAAAGTCCTAAAAGTTCCTTAATATGAGATTCATTTGTATTGTAATTTCCCATGACAACCCGTAAAAAATATTTACCTTTAAATTTTGGTCTAGAAAGCATAAAATTATTATTAATTAGTTCATTAACTTTAGTATGAGTCCATTCATCAGACTCTTTTGGTTCAAGTTCCTTTGGTAGGAATGAAACAATATGAAGAGGACCTGAATATATATCAAATTTATTTTTACTAATATTCTTTATAAAAAAATCTTTTCTTTTAATTGATGATTTTAATATATCTTCTATTCCATTCAAACCTAAAAAACGTAACCCAAGCCATAGTTTAATAATCTCCGCAGGTCTAGAACCTTGTATGCCTATTTCTCCTCTATTTATAATATTTTCTTTAGATGATATATATGGTAGTCCAGTATTAAAAGTATTTTCTAAAGTACTCATATTTGAAACCAATAACAAAGAAGAAGTTTTAGTAATGCCTAAAATTTTTTGTGGATTTATTGTTATCGAATTAGCCTTATTAATACTATTTAGACCTTCTATTGGAATAGAAGTTATAGCAAAAATCCCTCCAATTGAACCATCAATATGTAACCATATGTTTCTTTGTTTACAGATTTCACTTATTTCTCTAATAGGATCAATGGCTCCTCTTACAGTTGTCCCAAGAGTGGCAACAATAGCAAATATTTTTTTATTTTCTATAGAACATTTATCTAAAGACTTTCTGAGATCGTTTATATTCATTCGACCTTGATTATCAGTTTTAATCCTGACAAGATTCGAAGTATCTAGACCCATTACTTTTATACATTTAATGAAGGAGGAATGAGCATCTTCACTTACAAGTAATACAGAATTAGGATTTGTACCTAATCCAGCATTATTTCTAGCCGCTATAAGTGCATTCAGATTACTCAATGTACCTCCGCTAGCAGCTATACCTCCTGAGAAATCATCAAACCCAATTTTCTCGGCAAACCATTTACATAATGATTCTTCAAGCAAAGTTACACTTGGTGATAACTCGTAAGCGAGAAGATTATTGTTTAAACCAGCAGCAATTAAATCTCCCAAAATAGAGAAAATTAAAGGTGGGGGATCAAGGTGAGCTAGTGAACCAGGATGAACGGGATTAAATGAATTATTCAAAAGAGATTCAATCTCAGAAAACAAATCTTCTTCAGAATTACCATCTTCCGCAGGCATCATGCATTTGAAACTCTCATTAAAAGGTAGAGGACCATTTTTATTTGCTTTAGATAACCAGTCACAAAGAATTATACTTGTCCTGTTCAAAAGAGTAATCAATTTGTCATTAGTCCCTAAATATGAGGGGAAATATATCTCTTTATTAATTAGATCTTCAGCCATTAGATAAGATATCTATTAATAATTCTATTCTCAATATTGCTAAATGAGATATATTTTTAAAAATGGAAATAGTATTGAAGATCACCAAAAAAAAACAAATAATTCAAAGTACAATTTGTGGATGAATTCGATATTAAGAAGATCCAAAGAAATTGGAAAAGTTGAGCTACCAATCTGTTCAATAATTTTAGATGAGAGAGGAAGATGTATTGGGAGAGGGGTTAATAGTAGGAACACAAATAAAGACCCATTAGGTCATGCTGAGATAATGGCACTTAGGCAGGCATCTCTATTAAAAAATGATTGGAGATTTAATGAATGTACTATTATCACAAATTTAGAACCTTGTACTATGTGTTCCTCTGCTCTTATTCAAGCGCGGATGGGAAAAGTTATTTTTGGGGCTTACGATAAGAAAAGAGGTGGATTGGGTGGTTCGATTGACCTTTCAAAACATGAAAGTGCTCATCACAAAATGGAAATAATTGGAGGTATCCTAGAAGATGAATGCAGTCAAATTTTACAGAATTGGTTTAAAAAGTTGAGGACTCAAAAATAGAAAATTTCTTTAGCTCAGTATCAAATAGGTTTAATAATCTGTCAACATTCTCCTCACATGAATTAAAACCCATTAGTCCTACACGCCAAACCTTTCCAGATAATTCTCCAAGTCCATTTCCTATTTCAATTCCAAAGTTTCTCAGGAGATGATTTCTAAAACTATCCCCATCAACTGCTGGAGGTATTTTAACTGTGGTTAAAGTTGGCAATCTATAATCCTCTGATACATGTAATTCCATTCCAAGACTTTCTAAACCATTCCACAGTTTCTTTGCATTAGTATTATGTCTATTCCAAACATTTTCCAAACCCTCATTCGCAATTAATCGTAAACCTTCACGAATAGCGAAATTCATATTTACAGGAGCAGTATGATGGTAAACACGATCAGAACCCCAATATTTATTTAATAGAGATAAATCTAAATACCAGTTAGGCACTTTTGTTTTTCTTGTACTTAGTTTTTCTTCCGCTCTTTTATTCATTGTAAAAGGGCTTAATCCTGGGGGACAACTTAATCCCTTTTGACTACAACTATATGCTAGGTCAATTTTCCATTCGTCTATTAATAATTCTAAAGCGCCAAGTGAAGTAACTGCATCAACTAAAAACAAGCAGTTATTTTTTCTACATATATCCCCAATACCATCAAGAGGTTGTAAAACACCACTTGATGTTTCAGCATGGACAATAGCAAAAATAGCTGGTTTTTTAGTCTCTATTTCATACTTAATTTCCTCATAAGTGAAAGCCTCACCCCAGGGTTTTTCAATGACGGAAACTTCAGCTTTATATCTAGTTGCCATATCAACTAATCTATCTCCAAAATATCCTTTTTTAGCAATAAGAATTTTTTCGCCTTCTTCAATAAAATTAGCTATTGAAGCTTCCATCGCTGCACTACCAGTGCCACTCATTGGGAGTGTAAGACGATTATTACACTGCCAGGTATACCTTAAAAGCTGCTGTACATCAGACATCAATGAGATATATGCTTCATCTAGATGACCGATAGGATTTAGAGAAAGAGCGCTCAAGACTTCTGGATGTGCATTTGAAGGTCCAGGTCCTAATAAAAGTCTAGAGGGAACATAAGTCTTTGAAAAATGAGATAAATTCTCTTTATTTAAAGCCGGAATAAGTTTTGCTTCTGTCAAAGAATTACATTGAATTACTTTTAAATTAAACTAATATCGTCGCTTAAGCGATATTTTTTTATAGAAATTAAATCAATTTAAATAATTAAGTTAATAATTATTAAAGTTATGACTTGAAACACTGAAAGAAGACATCTAGTGTTTAAAAAAGTTACGGTTGATACATAATAAGAGTCATCAAGTTATTAATTTCATAGAAGGTATCTCAAAAGTTATGTCTAAGTCTCCACAAGATGTTTTAAGTCAAATTAAAGACGAAGGAATTGAACTCATCGATTTAAAATTCACAGACATCCATGGTAAATGGCAACATTTAACTCTTACATCAGACATGATAGAAGAGGATTCATTTACAGAAGGTCTAGCATTTGATGGTTCATCAATAAGAGGTTGGAAAGCAATTAATGCCTCCGATATGTCAATGGTTCCTGATGCAAGTACAGCATGGATAGATCCTTTTTATAAACATAAAACTTTAAGTATGATTTGCTCTATTCAAGAGCCTAGAAGTGGTGAACCTTATGATAGATGCCCAAGATCATTAGCTCAAAAGGCTTTAAAATATTTAGAATCTACTGGGATAGCCGACACAGCATTTTTTGGACCAGAACCAGAATTCTTCTTATTTGATGATGTTAGATATGACTCAAAAGAAGGATCTTGCTTTTATAGTGTAGATACCATCGAAGCTCCATGGAACACAGGAAGAATCGAAGAAGGTGGGAATTTAGGATACAAGATTCAATATAAAGAAGGTTATTTCCCAGTTTCCCCAAACGATACTGCACAAGATATCAGGTCTGAAATGCTACTTTTAATGGGTGAATTAGGTATACCTACAGAAAAACATCACCATGAAGTTGCCGGTGCCGGTCAACACGAACTTGGGATGAAATTCGATTCCTTAATAAATTCTGCTGATAACGTAATGACTTATAAATACGTTGTTAGGAACGTTGCAAAAAAATATGGGAAAACTGCAACGTTTATGCCTAAGCCTGTTTTTAATGATAATGGAACCGGAATGCATGTTCACCAAAGTTTATGGAAGAGTGGACAGCCACTATTTTTTGGTGAAGGAGCATATGCAAATTTATCTCAAACAGCAAGATGGTACATTGGAGGCATACTTAAGCATGCTCCTTCATTCCTAGCATTTACTAACCCAACTACAAATAGTTATAAACGATTAGTTCCTGGATTCGAAGCACCTGTAAATCTAGTTTATTCTGAGGGTAATAGATCAGCTGCAGTTAGAATACCTTTAACAGGTCCAAGCCCTAAAGCAAAAAGATTAGAATTCAGATCAGGTGACGCACTTGCAAACCCTTACTTAGCATTCTCTGTAATGATGCTTGCTGGTATTGATGGAATTAAAAATCAAATTGATCCTGGTGACGGAGTAGACGTAGATTTATTTGAACTACCAGCTGATGAACTTGCAAAAATTGATACTGTACCTTCTTCTCTAAATGACTCACTTAATGCCCTAAAAGCAGATAAGGATTATCTATTAGCTGGTGGTGTATTTACTGAAGATTTTATTGATAACTTTATCGATATAAAATACGAAGAGGTCCAACAACTAAGACAAAGGCCTCATCCGCATGAATTCTTCATGTATTACGATGCATAATTGAAAGATCACATTAGTTTAAATTAATCAATTTGAGAAATATCACAAAATATTCTCAAATTGAATTTTTTTTTGTTGGAATATAAGTATATAAATTAAAAAATGGCTAGGGAATCTATTTCAAAAATTGCATATAAAACGCTACAACAAAGTAAAAGCATTGCAGGTTTCGCTCACAAGCAGATCAGTTCAAGATTATTGAATTTTATTCTCCCCGATTCGAAGCTGGAAAATTTTGATTTAGATAAGGATCTTCTAATGCAAATCCAAAGTTCAATGGATATATTAAGAGAGGAGGATTGGAATGATGCAGAAAAAAATATTTACCCAAAAAAATTATTGTTTGACGAACCATGGATTAGATACCTAACTCAATATCCTAAAATTTGGCTCGATATGCCTAATACATGGGATAGACGCAGAAAACAAAATTTTGATGATTTACCAAAATCAATTGATAAAGATAATTATCCTAAATATTACTTGAGAAATTTTCATCATCAAACAGATGGTTATTTATCAGATTTTTCGGCTAGCATTTATGACCTACAAGTAGAGATACTTTTCAATGGAAGTGCTGACTCAATGAGGAGAAGAATAATTAAGCCAATAAAAGAAGGACTAGAAATTTTTAGTGATAGAAAAAAAAGTTCTATTAAAATACTTGATGTGGCTACAGGATCAGGAAGGACATTAAAACAATTAAGAGCAGCATTTCCTAAAGAAAAAATTACAGGAATTGATTTATCTGATTCATACTTAAAAGAGGCAAGTAGATATATTTCAGATTTAGATGGAGATTTAATTCAGTTAGTAAAAGCTAATGCTGAGGAATTACCTTTTGAAAATGATAGTTTTCAGTGCATTTCTTGTGTTTACTTATTTCATGAATTACCTAGAACAATTAGAGCTAAAGTAATAAATGAATTTTTTAGAGTTCTTGAGCCTGGGGGAGTACTAGTTTTAGCTGATTCAATTCAAATAAGTGATTCACCAGACTTTATATCGATAATGGAAAACTTCCATAAATCTTTTCATGAGCCTTTTTATTGTGATTACATAAAAGACGATATAGACTCTAAAGTAGAGGAAGTAGGATTTAAAAAAGTGAAATCAAATTCCTTTTTTATGACTAAAGTATGGTCCGCTGTAAAGTAAATAAAAACTTCTATGAATTATTGGGATAAAGATACTATTAAGCTTGTTCAAAGTCTTAATGACAAATTAAAAATTGATCACTCTAAATGGCATAAAGATAAAGGTAATAAATATAAACGATCTGCAGAACTAATTTCGGCGGGATTATGCCATTTAATTCTTTCTTGTAATGAAAAGGAAACTATTGAATATATAGAAGAAAGTATTAAATGGTTAAAAGAAATTAACGTAGATAAACCTTGCCCTAGTAAAAATCATCTTTTTAAAGCCAACTGAAGCCTATTACCTTTACTACTCCATCTAATGTCATCAAAACATTCACTAATAATATATAAGCCACGGCCATTTACACTACTTATTTTTTTTGGTAATTTGAAGTCTCTTTTTTTTATTTCTAAACCACTACCTTGATCTTGAATTTGCCAAACACACCAATGAGGAGTAATTATTCTCCTTACTCTAATATTTTTTTTAGGATCTAACTTATTTCCATGTTTTACTGCGTTAACTAGAGCTTCATGTAAACCAAGTTTGATAAGATAGCTTGATGGATAATTTTTAATAGGTTCTAATAATTGATCTACAAATTCATTTAACTCTAATGATGATTCGAATTCGTAGTTTGACCAGTAAATCTTTGGTCTTTCAAAAAATCTTTTTAAAATATTTTTGCCCCGAAATAAGGACATAATAATATTTTGATACTTTCTTAATTTTAACTTATTGAATACCTCAACTTAAAGAATATTATTATGTCTTTCTGCAATAGCAGGATGTCGTAGGATGGAGTCCATAAGTCTTACTCCTCTTAATTGATTTATTAAAGGCATGTGTCCATCAGGAGCATCCAATGACCAGCGAAAAGATCCAGGATATCTAGTCCATAATCCCTCTTTTTTCCAACCTATTTTCGGCCACATTAATTCATATTTTTTCCCTACTGATTTTAATATCTTTGCTTGAATTGAGAATCCAAATCTACCAGTAGAATAAATAGTCCATAATCTATCTATTGTTTCTAAATCTTTACCTGACATATTCTTAACTTCACTATAGAAAACATATCCACGTTTTTCGGCTAATTTTCCAGCTAATTTTCGCAAGTAGGAACTTGTTAATCTATCTGCCTCTTCAAATTTTTGCTCAACCAACCTCAATTGCAAATCTTCATAATTAATATCAATATCTGAATATGTATTAAACCAATTATTGAAATTAGAGTTTTCAAAGAATTCAGGCTTAAATTTTTTTAAAACTTGCAATATCCAACCAGCAGCCCAATCATCTCCATCACTATCAAAGATATCAAACAGAGAAGGGCCAAGATTAAAAATATTTTCGACTTCAGATTCTATTTGCGTTAATAAATTTATTCTTTTTCTTTGATTGGAACCTACAAATTTTTTTATTAAATCTAATGTAGCATTACTATAGTTATCTTGTTCTTTTTTATTCATTTTAAAAAATCAATTTAAAAATAAAAACTATCATGTATTTCAAAAGAAAAGAACTAGAGAAATTTAGAAGTTTTAAAGGACCGCTTATAGATGTTAGGAGCCCGAGTGAATATTATAAAGGACACCTGCCTAATTCTATTAATATTCCACTATTTGATAATGATGAGAGATCTATAATTGGAACGATTTATAAAAAAGAAGGAAGAAAAAAAGCAGTCATAGAGGGATTAAAATTTTTTGAAAAAAAAATTGATTTACTTCTTGATAATTTATTCATGAGTATTGATTCTTATGGAAAGATTCCTAATAAAAATAATGATTTTTTGGTCAAAATATATTGCTCTAGAGGAGGAATGCGTTCACAAAGTATTGCATGGTTATTAGATAAATTCAAATTAAATCCGGTTACTCTCGGTGGAGGATACAAAATATATAGAAGATGGGTGTTAGATAGTTTCTCAAAGAAGTGGAATATAGTTGTTATAGGCGGAAAAACAGGAACAGGAAAGACAAGATTATTATCCTTACTAGAGAAATATAAATATCAAACTATTGATCTTGAAGGATTTGCTTGTCATAGAGGAAGTACATTTGGCGGTTTAGGAATGAAAGAACAACCTTCAAATGAACAATTTGAAAATATAATTGCAGAAAAATTAAATTCTTTTAAATCTTCAAATAATATTTTTGTAGAGGCTGAAAGTGCAAATATAGGCAAATGCAAAATTCCTCATGAATTCTTCAATCAGATGAAGGATTCTAGGAGAATTGAAATTTTAAGGAGCAAATCTAACAGGTTAGATGAGTTGATAGATACTTATAGTGTTTTTAAGAAAGAAGAACTCCAAGAATCTGTGTTAAGAATAAAAAAAAGATTAGGACCGCAAAGAACAAAAATAGCTCTTGAATCAATTAATAATGAAAAATGGGACTTAGTTTGTACTTCAGTACTAGATTATTACGATAAGTGTTATGAATTTGAAAAGGTTGGCAAAACAAATATAAGGTTATTAGATTTAACCGACAAAAAATATGATGAAAGAATCATAGAGTTAATAAATAATGTTTTATAAAATAATTACAAACGAATGTGGAAAATATTTCCTAAGATAAAAAATTATTAATTGAATACTATGACAGCAAATAAAACTGCAAGAATACAATTTTATGAGGGAACTGATGAACCAGTAGTGCCTGAAATTAGACTGACTAGGAGTAAAGATGGTACCACTGGCCAAGCATTATTTTTGTTCGAAAAACCACAGGCATTATCTTCAATTACAGACGGTGAAATCACAGGTATGCGTATGATTGATTCCGAAGGTGAAATACTAACTAGGGAAGTTAAAGTTAAGTTTGTTGATGGAGAACCCTTATTTTTAGAAGCAGTTTATATTTGGAAGAACACATCAGACTTTGATAGATTCATGAGATTTGCAAATAGTTATGCCAAATCAAATGGATTAGGATATTCTGAAAAGAAGTAGAATATTTTGAAAATTGAGTAGTTCATCATATTTCAAGTTAGCAGTAATTTTAATCACTTCTTTAATAATATGGACTTTAAGGGATTTTCTCTTACTAATAATTTGTTCTTTAGTAATTTCAAATATCGTATGTAATTTATGTAATCAAATGCAAAAGGGATTGAAAATTCCTCGATCACTTTCTTTGTTTCTTGTTTTAACTGTTATATCAGTAATAGTATTTACTATTTTTATACTTGTATTGCCTCCGTTTATAAAAGAATTCAATGAAATACTAGTTGATATTCCAAATGGTTTATCAAAAATAAATATTTTGATTAATACTAATCTGAACAAATTGAATAACCTGTTTTATGGCGAAAAATCAGAAAACTTTATAGACATATTCAATCTTATAAATAATGTAGTTACCATTCCGGATGTATCAACTATTGCAAAAGCTATTCAAGAAAGTTTTAAGAATTTAATAAATTTAGCAGGAAATCTGGGTTCTGGTCTTTTGAAATTGATATTCGTATTAGCTGTTAGTTTGATGATTTCTATTGAACCAAAACAATATAAAGAAAATATACTTCTATTAATTCCAAAAAATTACCGTAACAAATTTAGAAATATTCTGGAAAAATGTAATATTGCATTAGCAAATTGGACCTTTTCTATGGTCATAAGCTCATTATCAGTAGGTTTATTATCATTAATAGTTTTATCTATTTTGGATGTCAAATATGTTGTCTCAAACGCTTTAATAGCAATGGTTCTTAATGTAATACCAAATATAGGTCCAGTTATTAGTGGTATATTTCCTATCTCAATTGCTCTTCTAGACAATTTTTGGAAGCCACTGGCCGTATTAGGAGCATATGTAATCATTCAAAATATTGAAAGCTATATAATAATGCCATCTATAATGAAGAAAAAAGCAAACTTACTTCCAGGCCTAACATTAATTTCACAATTTGGATTCACCTTCATTTTTGGTCCATTAGGATTAATTCTATCTCTTCCATTAGCTGTAGTAATTCAGGTTTTAATCAAAGAATCATTTAAAGATATTTAAAGACTACTTAATTAATTTTTTATATAAATATGGAAAGGAAAAGAGGATAAAGAAAGCTAAAGGATGTTTACCAATAGCAAAATATAGTGAACTAAAAGTAAAATGATCAAATAATATTCTTAACTCAGTAGAGAGATCTATTAAAACTAAAGAAAATAAAATTATCAAATAGTAATTTAATTTCATAAAATTAGAAGTTTAGATTCAGTCTTTCAGCAACAAAGTTGGAGCCAATAAAATACTTGAATAACTTCCAACAATAATTCCTAAAGATAAGGACAAAGAGAACCAAAATAGTGAGTAAGATCCAAACAAAATTATGCTTAATAAAGGCAAAAGGGTTGTAATACTAGTAAACGTTGTTCTCCTAAATGATTCATTAACTGATAATTGGATAGTTTCGTTATAACCTTCTTTCTCTAATTTTAAATTTTCACGAATTCTATCAAATATAACAACAGTATCATTAACAGAATAACCGGCAATGGTTAATAAGGAAACAGCAAATAAACTATTTACCTCGACGGATAATATTATTCCCAACCACGAAAATATACCGAAAACAATTACCAAATCATGGAATAAAGCTAATAGTGCAAATAATGCATATTTTTTATCAAATCTAATTGTTATGTAAAAAGATATTGCAAATAAAGAAACTAACAACGAAGTAACACAATTAGTAAGCAATCTTTTCCCAAGCTTCGGACCTATTAATCTTGAATCCTTACTCTCATAATTTAGAGGCCCAATAATATTGTCAAGATTATTAATAAGATTATTTGATTCTTCGACGCTCAAATAAGAGGTTCTTACTGAAATTAATTTATTATTATTTTGGAACTGCAATTTAATATTATTTAAAATATTTTTATTTTTAGAGATCTCTCTTAACTTTTCTAAAACCGACTCAGGGGAATAATTAGAACATTCTTCTTCGCAAACTCTCTCTATTCTTAGTTCATTTCCCCCAATAAAATCCATACCTAAATTGACAGGTTTCTTATAAGAAGTATTAAAAGTAGAATATAAAATTCCTAAGAGGCTTAGCAAAATAGCAACAGTTGAAAAACCAATTATCTTTTTTTTATTTTTTATTAGTTCAAGATTGTATTTCATTGGAAAATTAGAAATAAAAAATTTAATTTGAAAAATTATTCCTGGAAAGATAGAGATTTTTTTGTCTTAAAGATTGATATGTTGTAAAAAATCGCAGGATAGTTTTAGAACAATTTAATGAGGTAAATAAGCTTATTAAGACACCTATACCTAATGTTGCAGCAAAACCTTTAACAAAATTTGTCCCTAATAAAAACAATACAAAACAACTTAAAAGAGTTGTAATATGGCCATCAACTATGGATGAATTAGCTCTTTGAAAACCGCTTTCTATAGATCTTGTAAGAGTATTACCATTATTTAGTTCTTCTCTAATTCTCTCAAATATTAGAATATTTGCATCAACAGCCATACCAATGCTAAGTATAAGTCCAGATATTCCAGGTAAAGTCAAAGTTACAGGAATTAAAGAATATAAGGCTAAATTAAAGAAACCATAAAGTACTAAAGAGAGAATTGAAACAAAGCCTAAAATTCTATAATTAAAAATCATAAATATACCAACAAAAAATAATCCACTAATAGCTGCATAAAGACTTTTTAAAATATTTGTGGATCCCAACAGAGCCCCTATAGTGTTAGTTTCTACAATTTCAATTGGCAATGGCAATGAACCTCCCTTAAGTTGAACTTCTAATTCTCTAGCATTTTCAGCACTAAAATTACCGCTTATTGTTGCTGATCCACCTGTAATCCCAGTATTAGCAAACTGATTACCAACACTGGCTTCACTTATTGATTCGCCATCTAGAATGATAGCCAGCAGTTTATTAGTGCCAGCAATTGACTTTGTGATTTCTGCAAACTTTTCACCTCCTGAATTACTAAAAGTCAATAAAACTTCCCAATTACTATTTGTTTGCTCTTGTCTCCTTCCTGCGCTAATAAGATCCTTACCAGATAAATCTGTTTTAATAAATAAATTAGTAATTTCTTTATCAACATATTCTTTAATTTCAATTAACTTCCCATATAAATCATTACTAACTGAAGAGTAATTTAATTCTTGCTCTATCACGTTAAGATCATCCTGAATAATTTTTAAGGAATTATCTTTATTTTGACTTTTTTCCGCAAAGGGATATTGTTCAATTAATTCTTTAATACTCAATCTCTGAAGTTGCAGGGTTTTTAAATCTGTAGATGTTCCTTCTCTTTGGGTTCTAAATTCTAATAAAGCAGTCTTACCTAAAACCC
Organism: Prochlorococcus sp. AG-347-I04; assembly: GCA_003281625.1. Classification (GTDB taxonomy): domain Bacteria; phylum Cyanobacteriota; class Cyanobacteriia; order PCC-6307; family Cyanobiaceae; genus Prochlorococcus_A. The sequence goes on along the minus strand of QCBL01000003.1, from coordinate 10,342 downwards.
TTGAGGCAACTGCTGGATTTTGTTCTCCAGGTAATTCTAAAATTAATTGATCACCACCTAGAGTTTGCAAGTTAGACTCGGAAACACCTAAATTGTTAACACGTTTATCTATAACCGAATTAACTGCTTCAAGTTCATCCCTTGTTACCTTACCTTCCTCTTTAATAATTTGTAATGTAAGTTGAGAACCCCCTTGTAAATCCAATCCCAACTGTAAGGGATAATTAATTAATAGATAAACAGATAAAGTAAATAGAAATATAATAAAGAAAAGCCAACCTTGCCTTCTTTTCATTGCCTATATACTCCCATTAATTAAATCTTCAACTTTTTCAACTATTTGATGTGGTTGGATTATTGTCAAATTCTCAAGATTTCCATTATAGGGAGTTGGAATATCCTGACTAGATAATCTAATTGGTCGGGCATCAAGATCATCGAAACATTCTTCTGATATCAAGGCAATTAATTCTGCACCAATACCTCCAGTCTTCATACATTCTTCAACAATAATTACTTTATTTGTTTTTCTTATTGATTTTGAGATGGTTTCCATATCAAATGGTTTTAAACTTATTAGATCTATTAACTCAACATCTATTCCTTTTTTTTCTAATTCTTCAACAGCTTTAAGGCTGTGATATCTCATTCTTGAATAAGTCAATAAAGTAATATCTTTACCTTCTTTTACAACGTCAGCCTGATCTAAAGCGCAAGTATAATCACCCTCAGGTAATTCTTCAGACAAGTTGTATAGAAGAACATGTTCGAAAAATAGAACCGGATTATCATCTCTTATAGCTGCTTTCATTAAACCTTTAGCATTTGTGGGTGTACTACATGCAACAATCTTTATACCAGGAACTGCATGAAAATATGCTTCAAGTCTTTGACTATGCTCAGCACCAAGTTGACGACCAACTCCTCCAGGTCCTCGAACTACTGCTGGTATTTTATAATTTCCACCACTTGTATATCTAAGCATACCCATATTATTTGATATCTGATTAAAAGCTAAAAGCAAAAAACCCATATTCATACCTTCTACTATTGGTCTTAAGCCAGTCATTGCTGCACCTACAGCCATACCTGTAAAACTATTCTCTGCAATTGGAGTATCTAAGACTCTTAACTCTCCATATTTTTCATATAAATCCTTAGTTACTTTATAAGATCCTCCATATTGACCAACATCTTCCCCCATTACGCAAACATTTACATCATTTGCCATTTCTTCATCAATCGCCTCTTTCAAAGCATTAAATAATAAAGTTCCAGCCACAATTAATTACCTAATTAATCACATATATAATCCTACCACTTCGAATAATTCAACCTCCTTCAGCGAAGGTTATGAGTAGTAATATTGATAAAATCATTCCCGGTGAAAGTAAAAGGACTAAAAGGCCTAAGTCATGTAAAGACATTCAAAGAAAGTGTTTTCTTAATAATATTGGCAATTCAATTTTTCTTCAGAAAAAAACTGCGAATAAATACAATAAAAAGTCCTATACCTATAAAAGCAAAAGAGAAAGTTAGCAAAAAAGATAATCCAATTATTAAGGTATTAATACTAGAAGAAATATTTTGGACTATTTCAGAAGAATTAGATGGTTTATGTACTGAAAAATAAATTGCAATTTTATTACTTAAAAAATAAAAAAATATAAATAATAAGAAACTTGTTAATGATCCAACAATAAAATTTAAAGGTCCTTTTTCGGGAATATTTTTTTCAATATTCTCATTACTATTATCAGCCACAATAGATTTTTACATAAAAAAAATTTTAAATGAATGTTATTCCCTTTTCAAGGAAAGTGCAAACCCATGAATCGTAGCCTTTATCCTTAAATAATTTTGAATTTGCAGTTAATTCTTTTTTAGCAGTCTCTATATCTTTAAAGAGTGCAAAGCATGTAGGGCCTGATCCACTCATTGAAAATGTGAGACAATTTTCTAATTTAGAAAGTAAATATAATGCCTGCTTTACAGAATCATTTTCATTTTCAACAACTAACTGCAAATCATTTTTAATAAATAAATGTTTATTATCAAAATTTAAGTTATTTAAACTATTATCTCTTAAATTTTTTCTTATGTTTTCAATCATTTCTCTATCAGTAAGATATTGATCACAAAATCTATTACTATATTTTTTATAAGTTTCAGCAGTTGATACTGATACATTCGGATTTTTTAAAAGAATTGCTCCATATTCTAGGGTTGAATCTAATTTCTCCAAAATTTCGCCTCTTCCAAAACATAATTGAATACCTCCATTTATAAAAAAGGGAATATCAGATCCTAAAGTTGATGCTAATGAACATAAATTTTCTTGATCTAATTTCAAATCCCATAAATTATTAAGACCAATTAATGTTGCTGCTGCATTACTGGATCCACCAGCCAATCCTGCGCCAATTGGGATATTTTTTCTTAAAAATATATTCGCACCGTAATCTATATTTGATTTTTTCCTTAATAGGTTTGCCGATTTAATAATTAAGTTGTCATCATATAGGCTTAAATCATTACAATCAGAGTCAAGTTTAATTAAACCTTCATTATTAATTTCAAATTCTAAATAATCAGCAAGATCGATATTTTGCATAATCATTGCCAATTCATGAAATCCATCCTGTCTTTTACCAATAACTTCAAGGTGCAAATTTATTTTGGCAGGAGATTTTATATTAATTTTCTTTTTAGCTAAATCTTGCATATACTTAAATTTTTATTTTTGTATTTTAATACAATTTTCTGCAAGCTTAATCCATTGGTCAATTGAAATATCTTGTGGTCTTAAATTAAAACAAACTTTTGAAGATTCAGATAATTCATTAATCTCTTCATTTGAAAATATTGAATTAAGTGTATTTCTAAGCATTTTTCTTCTTGAATTAAATGAAATTCGAAGAAGTTTATCTATATATTTTTCTAGACTATTATCTAATCTTAAATCATTTTTAATTGGTTCGAAAACTACTAAAGAAGAAAAAACTTTTGGAGGAGGACTAAATGATGAAGGCGGCACATCACATATTCTTTTTATTTTTGATAAAAGTTGCATTCTTATACTAAGCGCACCAGCATTAGGACTTCCTTCTTTTGACAAAATCCTATCTACAACGTCTTTCTGCATTAAAAATATTATTTTTTCGTAATTATAGTTTCTTATAATGCCCAATCGACCTATGAAAATATCCAATATTGGACCAGTTATATTGTACGGAATATTTGCAATCACTTTTGTAATCTTTTTATTAATCGAATCTAAATTTACAGAAAGAATATCTCCCTGCTGCAGTGAAAACTTATCATTATTATTAAATTTTTCATTTAATAAATTTATTAAATCTTTATCTAATTCAATTGCATGTAAATTTTTAATTTCTGAATCTAACAACTTAGATGTTAAAGCTCCTTTACCAGGACCAATTTCTAAAATAAAGTCATTTTCATTAAGAACAGCAATTTCTTTAATTTTTTCTAATATTTTTTTATTTACCAACCAGTGTTGTCCAAATCTTTTTTTTTGATGATAGTTTTTAGAATTCATCTAAAAGATAAATAATATGTTTAAATTAAATATGAATTTATTTAATCCTTTATATCATGAGCTTATCAAAAAAAAATTTAGATAAACTCAATAAATTTAAAAAAAAGAAAAATTTAAATAACGAAAGTAAAAATTTAAATAATTACATAAATATAACTAATAATGATAATTTAATCACCAATCCACTTAATTCAGAAGATCCCAATAAAATTTTTTATTCGTTAATTGATAATTCAGAATCTTTAGAAGAGACTTCTAACGTTAATAATTCACTAAGAAAAAGTGAGATTAATCAAATTAATATGAATTCTAAAAAAGATAATTTTTCCAAGAAATTAACACCCGAAGAGGAACTATATGATGAATTTAATTATCTTCTTAATGAATAATTAGTTTTGATATTTACTTATGATTCAGAGTAATAGATTAGCAATTTATGCTATCGGCAAAATAAAGAAACTTTGGATTAGAGATGGAATTAATCAATACAAAAAAAGAATGCCTGAACTTATCATTAATGAGTTAAAGGCTTTTAATTTAAATAATCTTAGATCCAATAACAATATTATTATCTGCCTAAGCGAAGAAGGAAAACAGTTTAATTCAGTTGAACTATGTTCCTTAATCTTGAATTTTAAAAATAAAAAAATTAATTTTTTAATCGGTGATACTGATGGAGTTAGTTCAGATATAAAAGAAAAATCAGATCTTGTACTAAGCCTGTCTCCTTTAACTTTTCCTCATGAATTAGCTAGATTAATCCTCATCGAGCAAATCTATAGAGCTATTTCTATATCAAACAACTCCCCTTACCATCGTTCGTAAAAAGATTAGATTCAATCTAAAATTAATCTATAAAAGTTTAATAACTAACTATTTTTTGATTTTTTGCTATATAGTACATATATACTATTAATTTCATCTTGGATTCTTTTGATTCAACTACTAAAATATTTAAAATACCCTTATTAACTGATTCGGTATCAGCAGGGTTTCCTTCTCCTGCAGATGACTATACAGAAGAAAATATTGATTTAAACGAACATTTAATATCTAATCCTTTTAGCACTTTTTTTCTTAGAGTTAAAGGTGACTCAATGATAAATGCAGGAATTAAAGATAAAGATTTAATAATAGTAGACAAGAGCTTAACAGCCAGACCAGGGAATATCATCATTGCAATGATAGACGGAGAATTTACAATAAAAAGATTATCTATAAAAAATAATGAATTATATTTAAAATCAGAAAATCATAATTATCCTGATTTTAGGTTTAAAAACCATATTGATGTACAGATATGGGGAGTTGTTATTTATTCAATACATAGCTATTTATGAGAATTTCAAATATTGATGCAATAGCTCTTATAGATGCTAATAATTTTTACGCGTCATGTGAACAAAATATTAATCCCCATTTGAGAAATAAACCAGTAGTAATTTTATCTAATAATGACGGATGTATCATTGCAAGAAGCCCTGAAGCGCGAGCTTTAAAAATTAAAATGGGAACTCCGTATTTTAAGGTCAAAGAAAGACTAAATAAATTAGATGTAGCAGTCTTAAGCTCAAACTACTCGCTTTATGGGGATATGAGCAGAAGACTAATGAATTTACTGAAAAACTACTGTGAACAGATAGAAATTTATTCCATTGACGAAGCATTCGTCTCGATTTCTAGACCTAATGATGAAAATCTATATCCTTGGGCAAGAAGCATAAGATCATTAATATATCAGAATCTAGGGATTACCATAACAGTAGGAATAGGAGAAAATAAAGTAAGAGCAAAAATTGCTAATAAACTAGCTAAAAATATTGATTATTCAGCTGGAATATTTGATTTAGCTAGAACCGAAAATGAGAATAATTATTTGAAAAGAATTAGTGTAGATAAGATATGGGGAGTTGGGAAACAAACCTCTAATTGGTTACAAAGTAAAGGTGTTAAAAATGCGAGAGAACTAAGAGATATGGAAGAAAATGAAATCATTAAGAAATTAGGCATCGTAGGGAAAAGACTGCAATTAGAACTGAAAGGCCATAGATGCCTGCCCATAGAAAAAAACAAGAAATCAAAAAAAGAAATTCAGGTGAGCAGGAGTTTCGGCACGCCTATCACAAAATTAGAAGACTTAACTCAAGCACTGGCAACTCACGCAATAAAAGCCTCTGAAAAAATGAGAAGTCAGAATTTACAATCATCTAATATTAGAGTATTTGCTAGAACCAGTAAATATTCAAGTCAAAATTATCAAAGAAGTGCTCATAGAAAACTTACAAATGCAACAGATGACACGAACAATATTTTAAAAATAGTAGTTGAATTATCTAAAGAAATTTATAATCCCGAATATAAATTCTCAAAAGCTGGTGTTTTAATGCAGGATTTAACAAATAGCGAATATTTACAGCAATCAGTTATCAATTACAAATCTCAGAAAGTATTAAAAAAATCAACAAGTCTTATGAAAACGATTGATTTATTAAATAAAAGATTTAATAACAATGCAATTACATGGGCTATTACAAAAAATCCACAAAGTTGGAAGATGAATAAGAATTTCTTAAGTCGCTCATCTACAACTGATATAGAACAAATCCCAACTATAGTGAAGTAAACAAAATAGAATGGAATTTATATTATTTTTGAGCAAATTAGATAAAGAGATTCTTGACTTATTAATAAAAGCAAACTACATAGTTGAAGAAAATAAAATTGAATGTCTATTAAACAAAGAAATAAAAGGGCTACATAATTTTAAAGAAAATAAAATAATAATATGTACTGAAAATGCAAAAAGGAAAACAAATTTTAGAAATAAGAATCAAAAACCAAATAAAGATAACTTCAAAACAGAAAGGGCGGTAAGAAAAGCATTAAGACACGAAGCAACTCATGCGATACAAAAATGTAATGACAATAAAACAATAGGCAATATAAAAAAATTAGAAAGCAAATTGCATCAAAGTAAAAGAAAAGCATTAGAGTTCTCTAGTTCAAATTTTTCTGGGACTTATGCGAAAGAAGTAGAAGCTTATGTTCTTGAAGAAAAACCCAAAAAAGTTAAAAACCTGATTAAAAAATACTGCCTATAAATTAAAACTTTTTATATTAACTAGCGAGGAAATTGCCACAACGTTGTTTGTCTAAGAAATTCATATGTTGTCTTTCTAGGTAATATAATTCCTGAAATTTAATGGCATCTGAGTTTAAATCCTTAAAAAGATCATCTATCTCTTTATTTGAATTTGAAGAACCTGAAGAAGGATTATCGATTAAAATAGATATACAATTTTCTAAAGTTTTTAATCTTTGAGATCCCCAAGATTCTATTAAGTGTCTACATCTTTTTAGAGAATTATATTTCTCAAGAAGTGATAATGTTCCAAGTAAATTGTCCTTAGGATTACTCAGCAATGTTAAAAACAACTCATTTGGATTAATAAAAATATTAATTTTATTTGATGATTCAGGATTATTAAGAGCTAAGTAGTCAGGCAGAAGTGAAATTAAGTTAATAGAAGAAAAATCTTTTTGAAGATTTTGACTATTTGTTTGTTTTAAATCATTTAAATAATTTAAACCTAAATTATTTTGTTCAATTTTTGAAATAGCTTCCCATAAGCTTTGAATATAAAAAGTATTAAAACCATTAATTTCTCTTTTAAGAAATTCATCACGAATAAATAGCCTAAGATCTGGACAATGTAAATAATAAAAAATTATTTCCGATTCATTTTTTTCCCGTCGAGAAATTTCATTTGGTTGTTCAAATTTTTTTGATCTACCATGCCAACGAAATCCCTTTACTTGATTTCTTAAATCTTGTTCAAACTGTATTGCTAACCTGGCTTGTCCCTTACTTAATTGTTCGGAAACTTTTTGTAAATAATGAGTTCTGGTTGATGATTGAGGTAATTTACTCAACAATTTTACCAATGAAGAAATAACACTTTGGAAAATTTCAGACTTAGTTAAATCTTGATCTTTAAAGATCTGATCAATCTCCCAATCAATCCAAAAGGATGAATTATCAATTAAATTAAAATAATCTTCAGGTGTATGACTATTCAAATATTCGTCAGGATCTTTAAAATGACTCAGTTGAAGTATCTTAAGATTAATTTGATCATGAAGGGATAGGGTCTCAACTTCTTTAATTACTCTTTTTGTAGCTAGGATTCCTGCATTATCAGAATCAAAATTCAAAATTATATTTTTATTATCTGTACATCTACATAGTTGAGAAATTTGATACTTATTTAATGCAGTACCGAGAGAAGCAACAGAATTAGTTATGCCCTTTGAATGAAGAGAAATAACATCAAAGTAGCCTTCAACAATAATAGCTTTATCTCTTTTTCTAATATCACTAGAAGCTTTTTCGAAGGCAAACAACATTTTTCCCTTTTCAAAAATCTCTGATTCAGGAGAATTAAGATATTTGGGTTCCTGACCATCAAGAGATCTTCCACCAAAGGCAACTACTCTTCCCTGCATATCATGTATTGGAACAATTAATCTATTTCTAAAACGATCATAAATCTTGTCAGAATTATCTTTAGAAATTGCAAGACCTGAAGCTAATATTAAATTAATGGGGAATTTTTCTACCTTAGAAAGATAATTAAACAAATCATTCCATGAATTTGGGGCAAAGCCTAATTCAAAGTTATCAATAATCTTGTTACTCAAGTTTCTCTTAGAAGTTAAATATTTCATGGCTTCAAAACCAAGAGAATTATTTAATTGAGACTTAAACCAATTTTTAGTGACTCTTAATATTTTATAAAGCTCTTCCTTTCTAGATAGTTGTTTTTTATAAGCTTCTACTTGGGGACCCTCAAGATTTTCAACATTAATATTATTTTTTTTAGCAAGAGAAAGTACAACATCTGAAAAATTTGCACGAGTAAATTCCATTAAAAATTTAATAGAGTTTCCACCTGCACCACAAGAAAAACAGTAATAGAATTGTTTAGTTGGTGATACTGTCATAGATGGCTTAGTATCATCATGAAAAGGACAAATCCCAACAAATTCCTTACCTTTCTTCTTAAGAACAATATGTTCAGATATAACGTCAACAATATCTGCTTTTTCCTTAACCTCCTGAATAGTTCTTGGGTGTATAGAATGAACCATTGAGATTTTTGCCAGAAACAAATAATGATTTATTTGTTATAGGTCAAAATCAAATAAGAATCTACCTAATTTCACAATTAAACTATTTTTTTAAATGATAAATATCGCAGAATTAGAAAAAAAATTTAATTCATTGAATAAGTTTAATTTGGTATTTGCTTCATTCTTCTTTAGTTTGATGACTTTATGCGTAAAAAACATTGATAAAAGGATACCTATTTATGAATTAGTTTTATTCAGATCATTGTTGAGTTTAATTATTACATTATTCATAATTAATCTAAAAAATATAAATCCTTGGGGCAAAAATAGACCATTACTTATCTTAAGAGGTGTTTTAGGAACTTTAGCTTTAATTTGCATTTTTTATGCTATTAGAAATATGCCCCTTAGTATTTCTACTGTCATTCAGTACACATACCCTATCTTTATATCTATATTCGCTGGCATATTTATAAACGAAAAAATAACTCGGAATATAATTTTTGCTTTACTTATTGGCTGGATTGGAATATTAGTAATATTAAATCCAAATCAATTATCAAATATAAATGTTGAAATTGAAAATGTTTCGATTTCGATTGCATTTCTTGGGGCAATCTGCACTGCATTGGCTTACGTTACAGTTAAGAAACTTTCATTTACTGAAGATGTTTATGTAATTATTGAATATTTTCCACTTGTTTCTTTTATAGCTTTATTACCAATTGTATTAATGAACTGGGTTACCCCAACTAGGAATGAATTAGTTTGGATAATTGGCATTGGCTTATTTACTCAATTAGGTCAGACTTTCTTAACTGTAGGATTAAAAAATTTACCTGCTTCGGAAGCTTCAACAATTAACTATTTGCAAGTTTTATTCGGGTCAATTTGGGGGATTTTGTTTTTTAGTGAAATAATAAATATAAATTTTTTATTAGGAGCTTCACTAGTTTTATTAGGAACTATTATATCTACTACCAAAATAATCAAAAGGACATAGAATATAGTTATTAAAATAAAGAAAAAAGTGAAATTTTTCTATTTAGCTTTATTATTTTGTTTTTCTCCAATTGTTCAAGTTAATGCAACGACCCCAAAGTCAGTAACTTGCACAAGAACCGAATACAGAGAGGAATACATTCCTGGAACCAAATCAAATCCAGGTTACGTGAAAAGTTATGAGGTGGACGTTGTAATACCTTGTGGAGGTCAAAGTACAGCTGAAAAAATAGATGATAATGACTGTAGTGAAGGTTCAGTTATAGGAGGACTTCTTGGTGCTGGAATAGCACTATCTTCCTCTAGAGGGAAAGATAGATTTTGGGCAGTACCTGCTGGCGGAACGGCAGGAGCACTAATTGGTTGTCAGGTTGATGGTGGTTAATTGATTAGTTGGATAAATGGAGAATTGGTTGATTCGTGGCAAACTAATCAAAAGTTTTTTGCTTTAATAAATTGTCAAGGATTAGGATACGAAATACAAATACTAGAATCCTTTTTTCTCAAATTAAAAACAAATCAGATATCTAATAAAAAAATTACTCTTTGGTTAAAACATATTAAAAAAGAAGATTCAGATTTATTATTTGGCTTTACATCAAAGGAACAAAGGAATTTCTTTATTGAAATTTTAAGTATCCGAGG
>QCBL01000002.1 GCA_003281625.1 Prochlorococcus sp. AG-347-I04 | reverse complement strand
ATAGTCGTAAAACTAAAGCCGTTTTAGTTGATTTAATACTTAAATATCAAGACAAATTTTCAGATAATAAACATATCAGCTCACCTCAACCAAAATTTGAAGAAACCTACGAGTCCAATAATTCCATCAGTCCTGAAGAAGTCAAAACAAATGTTGTATTCCTACCCCGAGATCCTGATTGGGCATATGTTTTCTGGCAAATATCTGATGCCGATCGAGAAAAAGCACAATCCTTGGGTGCTAATAAATTATGTTTAAGACTATTTGATGCATCTGGTTCAAAAGGAGGCAACTTGAATCAAGGAACATTAAGAGAAATAGCAGTTGATAGTTATAGTACCGAGTGGTATTTGCCTATACCACTTGCAGATAGGGACTATAAAGTTGAATTAGGTTATAAATATGGCTTTAACTGGATGTCATTGGCATTCTCTTCAGTAAGTCATGTTCCTGGGTCTCATCCTTCTGAACAAATTCTTGATAAATTTGTACCTTTCAATTTAGATTCTACCTCAGAATCAATCTCAGATATTTCAAATCCTGTTGTATCAGATCAAAAGGGTATACACGAGAGGTTGTATCATGCAGCCACAAACATTCCTCTCAGAAGAAAAGTTGGTTCTGAAGAATTTATGGAGAATGTAAATTCAACAGATCTCAATGAAAATCTTACAGATTCAGGAGCTGGTAAATGGTCATCAGGTTTAAATGATTCTGGAAGTGGAATAGTTCGAAATAGATCTTTTTGGCTCGTCGCTGATGCTGAATTAATTGTTTATGGAGCTACAGATCCTTCTGCAAAACTGACTATTGGAGGAGAAGACGTGCCCCTTGCTGCAGACGGCACCTTTAGAATTCAAGTCCCATTTAGAGACGGTACTCAAAAATATGATATTAAAGCTGTTGATGTATCTGGTGAACAAGAAAGAAGTATATCAATGAAATTTGATAGAACTACACCACTTGACGATACCAATGAAAAAGATAAAGCTGAGACAGAATGGTTTTAATGAGTTAAATCAATGTTGAAAAAAATCGTTGCTTTTACCCCATTGTTTGGAGCATTAACATTTCCACTGATAGTTCCAATTACAATTTCTAAATTTGGTGTTAATTATGGGATTCTGAGTGCATTATTAATTTCTTCATTATGGTTTATCGCTATGTTAAGAACTTCCGAAATGCCTCATTAATTTAGTTAGATTTTTGAAAGTTTCTTAAAAATATGACTAAAGTTGATGTAATTAATATTGATTCTCCTTTTTTAGATCAAAAACCAGGAACATCTGGTTTAAGAAAAAGTACTTTGAAGTTTCAGGAACAACATTATTTAGAAATTTTCATTGAAGCGATCTTACAATCATTGGAAGATTTACAAGTTTCAACATTAGTAGTTGGTGGTGATGGCAGATATGGCAATATTGAAGCAATAGAAAAGATTGTGCAAATATGCGTTGCCCATAAAGTTCAAAAGGTTGTTGTTCCAAAATACGGTTTATTATCGACTCCTGCGACATCACATTTAATTAGAAAAGAAAAAGCCATTGGTGGGATTATTCTTTCTGCAAGCCATAATCCTGGTGGTATTGATGGAGACTTTGGAGTGAAATTAAATATTTCAAATGGTGGTCCTGCTCCTGAGATGATTACCAATAAGATTTTTAAGGCTTCACAATTACTTACTAATTATAAAATTTGTAAAATTCAACTACCTGTTTTTAGTGAATATGGAACTTATTCTTACGGTGAAACCACCTTAGATATTATTGATGGATTGAAAGATTATTCTAATTTGATGGAGAAAATTTTTGATTTTGATCAAATTGGTGATTTTTTAAAAAAAGATTTCTCGTTAATTTTTGATGCAATGAATGCCGTTACAGGCCCATATGCAAAAAATATTTTTGTCGAAAAAATGGGTCTTCCACATGATTGTGTCATGAATGGTAACCCTTTAAACGATTTTGGAGGTTTACATCCTGACCCTAACCTTACTTACGCATCCCACTTGGCTGATTTGTTATTAAATAAAAAATCTTACAGTTTTGGCGCTGCATGCGATGGAGATGGAGATAGGAATATGATTTTAGGAAGTGGATGTTTTGTAAATCCTAGTGATAGCCTTGCGGTTATCACTGCTAACACAAAATGTGTACCTGGTTATAGAGATGGTATTACAGGTGTGGCACGATCTATGCCAACCAGCTCAGCGGTTGATAATGTTGCTCGAGCACTAAATATGCCTTGTTTCGAGACACCTACTGGCTGGAAGTTTTTTGGAAATCTTTTAGATTCTAATTTAATTACTTTATGTGGAGAAGAAAGTTTCGGAACAGGTAGTAATCACGTTAGAGAGAAAGATGGATTATGGGCAGTTTTGTATTGGTTACAAGTTTTAGCTGAGAAAAAATGTTCGGTAAGTGATTTGATGCATAATCATTGGAAACAATTTGGTAGGAATTATTATTCAAGACATGATTATGAGGCAATTCCCGCAAATATTGCTAATCAAATCTTTGGCAATCTAACTTATATGCTCGAAAATTTAAAGGGAAATAATTTTGCTGGCCATTTAGTCAAAATAGCAGATAACTTTTCATATTTAGATCCCGTTGATAATTCCATAAGTGAAAATCAAGGTTTAAGATTGGTTCTTGATGATAATTCTCGAGTAATTGTGCGCCTTTCTGGAACAGGAACTAAGGGTGCAACATTAAGACTTTACTTTGAGAAATTTTTCAATCCTCAACAGAATCTTACTTTAAATCCTCAGATTGCTCTGAAACCTCTAATAAATGATTTGGATGCTTTATTAAACATTTCAAAACTTACTCAAATGGAAACTCCTACAGTAATTACATAGAATTTAAAGTAATGATTTTTTGATTTTATTTATATGCATTCAGAAAATTTATTTACTAATTATTCTCAAATAGAAAATAATGCACCTTTGGCGGATAAATTAAGACCAAAGAATTTGGAAGATTTTTTTGGTCAACAACCAATCCTGAATGAGAATTCGCTTTTAAGAAGGGCAATAGTAAACGATAAGATTAGTAATTTTATTTTTTTTGGTCCTCCTGGTGTTGGAAAAACTACTCTAATTGAAATTATTTCCTTTAATACTCGTTCAAAATTAATTAAGTTAAATGCAGTATTATCAAGTGTTAAAGAATTAAGAAATGAAATCGCTAATGCAAAAGATAGATTAATAAATACAAAAAGAAAAACAATTTTATTTATCGATGAGGTTCATAGATTTACAGCAGTTCAGCAAGATGCTTTATTACCTTCAATAGAAAAGGGAACTATAACTTTTATTGGCGCTACAACTGAAAACCCTTTCTTTGCTGTTAATAAAGCACTTGTTAGTAGGTCTCATATTTTTACATTAGCTCCCTTGGCAGAAAACGATTTGCAGAAAATAATACAAAAAGTCATAGCTTACTATTCTAAACAAAATGATTCAAAAAAGGTTAATTTAACTCAGGACGCTATCAGTCATTTAATTAAATTTTCTGGCGGAGATGCAAGAACATTAATCAATGCGCTAGAGATGGCCATAGAAACAACTGCTGAAAATGATGCTAAAGAAATCAACATCAATCTCTCAATAGCAGAAGATGCAATTCAAAAGAAAAATATTGTTTACGATAAAAATGGTCAAAATCATTACGATGTAATAAGTGCCTTTATCAAGTCCATAAGAGGTTCTGATCCAGATGCAACTTTATTCTGGCTTGCAAATATGCTGGAGGCTGGTGAAGATCCTAATTTTATTTTTAGAAGACTCCTTATATCTGCCAGTGAAGATATCGGAATAGCTGATCCTAATGCCATAGTAGTTGTTCAATCCTGTTGTGATGCATTTGATAGAGTTGGTTTTCCTGAAGGATTATATTTTTTAACGCAGGCTTCTTTATATTTAGCTATTTCTCCAAAAAGTAATAGTACAAAAAGTATTTTTAAAGCAATTGAAACAATCAAATCTACCAATGCTTTTGATGTTCCACTCCATTTAAAAAATAATTCTAATAGTTATGTCAATCCTCATAATTATCCAGGTAATTGGGTCGCACAAGAATATCTTCCCAAATCTTTAAGAGGTTTAAAAATATGGGAACCAAATAATAATGGATGGGGAAAAACTCAATATGAAGAACTGCTTAAAAGAAAAGAAAACTAAAAATTTTTCGAACAACAAATAATCTCAGGATTAAAAGAAGTTTTTTCTTCGTAAGCTAAAGCGATAGTCCAATTATGGAAGTTAATCTGTGAATAATTTAAATGTATGTTTTTCTTCTTATGAGTTAATTTTTTTGGCTTTTCAAAAAATTGCCAATGGTTAATATCTTTAGCTAATTTACCATGATCCCATTTTATAGCCGCTTCAGTAGCACACCATTGATTTAATATCATATTTTTTGTCAAATAATTATTATGGATTGATTTATTGGTATGAAAAAAATATTTTTCTGCAAATTTTATATAGTTAAAATCCCTATCGGTTCTTTCAATATCAATCCCTATTTTTCTTTTATGCCAGACTATAATAATGGCATCTTTACAATGACTTAAACTTATATTTCCCATGCCAGAGGGTAAACTTGGAGGTTCTCCAGGAAGAGCATGAATCGGAATTTCTAGAGGGTCTAAATCAAAAAGTGTTGAAAGTGATTGTCGTAAATAAGCTCTTGTTTCTAAAAAAATCTTTGATCTTGCACTTGTTAGTTCTTTTGCAGTTTTAATTTCTTCCAACGTTGCGACATCTTGCACACCTTTAATCTCAAAAAACCAAATTTTTGGTATTTTATATTTATACTCATTTAATAATTTCAATGGCTCTCAAGGTTGGCGACCAAGCACCAGAATTTAAATTAAAAGATTCTTTTGAGAAAGAAGTTTCTCTTAGTGATTTTAGAGGTAAAAAAATAATACTATATTTTTATCCAAAAGATAATACTCCAGGGTGTACTAAAGAAGCCTGTAATTTTAAAGAGAATTGGGATTTATTCCAAAAAAATAATATTGTTGTGCTTGGTATTAGTAAAGATAATGCCTCCTCTCATCAGAAGTTTATAGAAAAATTTAATTTACCTTTTATTCTTTTAACTGATCCAGAACCTTTTAAAGTTTCTTCTGATTACGATAGCTATGGACTTAAGAAATTCATGGGGAAAGAATATATGGGAATGATGAGAAATACTTTTTTGATCAATACTGATGGTAAAATTGAAAAAATTTACTTAAAGGTAAAAGCAGCAATAATGGCTGATCATATAATTGCAGATCTAGGTTTAAGCTAATTTTTAACGGAAAGGTAGTGAATAATCATCCCTTCCATAACTAAATTAGGAGCATTGATAATATTTTCTTTTTGAGTATTTAGAGATTTTGTGAGCAACTTAGAGTCTCCTCCACAGATTATTAAAATATCATTTGCGGGATTAAATAAACTATTAATCACTCCAGTAAGGGAGTTCATTACTCCTTTTATAATTGCTTCTTCTGTATTAATTAAAAAATCCTTGATCGGAATATCATATTTTTTGGGCACTTTAAGATTTTTTGCATTTTGTTCCATTGATTTTAATTGTGTTAAAAAACCTGGAATAAGTTGGCCTCCAATAATAGATCCATTTGAATCCAATTTTGTTATTGATAATATTGTTCCAAAATCTGCAATTAGTAAATCTTTTTTGAAAGGGTTTTCAATAATCTTTAAAGCGGCAACACAGGCAAGAGCTCTATCAATTCCAAAATAATCAGGAAGATTTGATAACTGAATATCTTTGGTTTTTATTTCGTTTTCTTTTTTCAGCAAAAAATTTGGTAGTTTTCCAACAGAAGCCCAAATTAATTGATCAAGATCTATATTTTCGGGAACTTTTTGCTCTATTTTGGTATGGAAGAATTTAGATTGATTTTTAGAATATTTTGCCCAATGAAGCCTACTATTACCTACTAATAAAAAATTTATATCTGAGATCATTGTTCTATGATCAATTTAATTATTAGTGTGTATTCCACATTCTTGTTTAATCCCCCCAAATCTTGTATCTCTGCCCTTTGTTTTAATACTATCGGGACTGCTTGAATGCCAATCGCCTACGGAAGAATAACCTTTGATAAAAAGTGGATGGGCAGGTAAATTATTCTCTTCCATATAATAAAAAATATCTTTATTTGTCCAATTTAATAATGGTCTTAAAGAAAGTCTTTTACGAATTATGTCTAGGAATTTCATTTTATTTCTATTTTCTGTTTGACTTGATCTAACACCGCTTGCCCAGCAGGAAATATTATATTTTTCTAGACCATTTTCTAAAGGCTTTATCTTTCTCAACTCATGATACTTATCTAAATCACTTTCTTTATTTGTTTCCCAAAGTTTTCCATATTTAGCCTCCATTCTTGCTGGAGATAATTCACTTTGCAGAATTTCTACTTCTAAAGATAAATCTTCAATAAGCTTTTCAGCATAATGGTATGTTTCGGGAGGTAGGTAACCTGTATCTATCCAAAATATTTTGATTTTTTTTTGTAGACATAATTTATTGACTATATTTAAAAGCACTGATGACTGAATACCAAAACTTGTTGTAATAGCAAATTGATTATCAAACTTTTCATAACCCCATGAAATTATTCTTTGAGGATTCATATCTAATAACTCTTCATTATATTTACTTAAGTTAGTTTGAATATCTTTGTGGATGTTTTCAATCATTCTTCAATTTGGTTATGAGTTTAATGTTACTTCGCTCAATTTAAAAATTATTCGTATAGTTTAATAATACATTTACGTATAACAATATTACTTCAATGAAATCAATACAAAAACCAATAGTAATAGTTGGAGCAGGTTTTGCAGGTATGACATGTGCTTTGAATTTAAAGAATCTTAATCCTTCTTTACCGATTCTTGTAGTTGATTCTGAAACAAACTTTATATTTAAACCTTTAATGTACGAAGTTTTAAGTAAAGAAATAAGAAGTTGGGAAGCCATCCCAAAATTTGCAAATATTTTTTCTGATGCGGGTATAACTTTTTTAAGAAATAGTTTAAAAAAGATTTCCTTCAAAGAAAATATTCTTGAATTTAGTGACGATTTAAAATTAAATTATCAGTATCTTGTTATCTGTACAGGATCTATTCCAAATAGTTTTTTAATAAAAGGTGTAGATGAAAATTGTTATTTTTTTAATGATTTTAACGATTTAAATAAATTAAATTCTTTTTTAAAAAAATCACAAGAAACTGAGTTTCATAAAAAGTTATTCATAGTTGGAGGTGGTCCCTCAGGGATCGAGTTGGCATGCAAAATTAAAGATATATTTATAGACCAATTTGAAATTAATGTCATAGAAAAATCAAATGAAATCCTTAATAAAAACAAATTTTTTAATAGAGAACAAGCAGAGAAGGCATTAGAAAAAAGAAAAATCAATGTTCTTTTGAATTCCACAGTTAAAGAAGTTTCAGAAACTAAAATTAGTATTTCTAGTGAGGTTGGAATAACGTCTTTGGATAAAGATATTGTTATTTGGACAGCAGGTGTTAAACCTAATTTGTCTTACTTAGAAACTTATGAAATAACAAAAAAATTTGGAAGAATTTTAGTTAATAATAATTTGCAAATAGAAAACCATAAAAACTGTTTTGCTATTGGCGATATTTCAGTTATTGAAGGAATGGAGGATTTACCAATAACTGCTCAGGTCGCTATGCAGGAAGGAAGTCATCTTGCTGATAATTTAGAACTTTTAATTCAAGGCAAGGATCCTTTACCCTTTGAATTTAAAGACAATGGTGAAATGATTAGCTTAGGAATAGGTGAAGCTTCAATTTCTGGGCTTGGGATTACTTTATCAGGGAAATTGGCTTTTGAGGCAAGAAGACTTATATATGCTTCCAAGTTGCCCAATATAACTGAAAGCTTAAAATCTGCATCTTCATGGATAGTCCAAAAAAAATCTATTTTTAAAAAGTTTCTTAAAAAAGATTATTCCAATTAAACTTTTTTGAAATATTTTTTTTGGGTATATTGAGTTAAATAAGTTTTGTATGAATTTAATTGCAGTTGTTAGTAATAATTTTGATGCGTTTATAACAGTAGTTGTTTTAATAATGTCAGTAATTTTATTTATTAAAAATACTATTGCACCAGAATTGACAGGTTTATTATGTGTTGGAATATTTATAGCTACAGGAGTGCTTTCTCCTGAAAAAGCTTTAGCTGGATTTGGAAGCCCATCCTTAATTACCCTTATGGGTTTATTTGCAGTTTCTTCAGCATTATTTAAAAGTGGTGCTTTAGACAGAGTAAGAGAATTAATTTCTTCTGAAAGTATTAGAACGCCAAGGAAATTAATTTCTTTAATAGCTTTTTTGATTGCTCCAATTTCTGGAATTGTTCCTAATACTCCAGTAGTAGCATCTTTGCTACCCTTAATTGAAGGTTGGTGCGAGCGGAGAAATATATCACCATCAAAAGTTTTATTACCTCTTTCTTTTGCTACTTTATTAGGTGGAACTCTGACATTATTAGGTAGCTCTGTAAATCTTCTTGTAAGTGATATTAGTCAACAATTAGGTTATGGATCTTTGGAATTATTTAGTTTGACTTCAATCGGAATTCCTGTATGGCTTATAGGTACAACCTATATGATTCTTGTTTCTGACTTGCTTTTGCCAGATAGAGGGAGAGATAAGGAATTTATTAAAAATGGTGATATGAATATATACTTTACTGAAGTTACCATTCCCTCAACTTCAGAATTAGTTGGACAATCTGTCAGAAATAGTAGATTGCAAAGAAGATTTGACGTTGATGTTCTTGAATTGCAACGAAATGGAAAAGTTATCCTTCCTCCTTTGGCTGATAGAAAGATAGAACCGGATGATAGATTAATAATCCGCGTTACACGGGCAGACTTATTTAGGCTTCAGCAGGAACATACCATTCTGTTAGGCGAAAATAGAACATCTTTCGATGGTGCTAATGTTTTTTCAGATGATGAAGGGACTAAGACTTTTGAAGCTTTGTTACCAGCTGGCTCAACTCTAGCTGGTGCAAGTTTGAGAGAATTAAGATTTAGGCAGCGCCATAATGCAACAGTTTTGGCACTAAGAAGGGGTCAACAAACTGTTCAGGAAAGATTAGGCCAAGCTGTTTTAAGGGCCGGAGACGTTTTATTATTACAAGCACCGTTAGATTCAATAAGAGGTTTGCAAGCTAGTAATGATTTGCTTATTTTAGATCAATTCGAAGATGATTTACCCTTCTTGATAAAAAAACCTATATCGATTGGAATTGCAATAGGGATGGTGGTTTTGCCTTCTGTTTCTAATATTCCATTAGTAGGTTCAGTTCTTTTAGCAGTAATTGCCATGGTTGCTTGTGGATGTTTAAGACCTGCGGAGATACAAAAATCAATTAGGTTAGATGTCATTTTATTGTTGGGATCTTTATCATGCTTTAGCGTAGCTATGCAGGTAACAGGATTAGCAGATTTAATTGCAGTCAATCTAAACTTTGCCCTTAATGGGATGCCTCTATATTTTGCGCTGATTGTAATTTTTGTATCTACAGTTATTCTTACACAATTTATAAGTAATGCTGCTTCGGTTGCTTTGATTTTGCCTGTTGCTATTGAATTCTCTAATGTTTTAGAAATTTCACCAAGCGCTTTAATCATGCTTGTTTTATTCGGTGCAAGTCAATCTTTCTTGACTCCAATGGGTTATCAAACAAATTTAATGGTTTATGGTCCTGGAAGATATAAATTTTTTGATATCGCTAAATACGGAGTTGGATTAACACTTATAATGACATTTACGGTGCCAGCATTGATAATTTTTAATTACGGATAATATTGTGAAATTCGCAAGTAAGGTTTACAAGTTAAAAGATGCTTACAAAAAGCTATCTGTACCTCAATTCACAATCGTTACAGGCTTGTTTATTATTTGCCTTGGAACGTTAATTTTAAGTTCTCCATTATGTTCATCTTCAAAGGTTGGTTTGTGGGAAGCATTTTTTACATCAACTTCTGCTATTACTGTAACTGGCTTAACCATAATAGATATTGGTGCTGATTTGAATTTCTTTGGCCAAGTTTTTTTGGCTTTTATGCTCTTATCAGGTGGTCTAGGATTAATGGCTATTACAACATTTTTACAAGGGTTTGTTGTTAAGGGGACAAAGCTAAGAACTAGATTAGATAAAGGAAAGACTCTTGATGAATTTGGAGTTGGAGGAATTGGTCGAACTTTTCAAAGCATTGCTATTACGGCGATTAGTATCATTTCTTTGGGCGCAATTTTTTTATATTCTTTTGGATTTGTAGACATTCAAAATAATTGGGAAAGACTATGGTCCTCGATTTTTCATAGCATATCTGCATATAACAATGCAGGATTTTCTTTAATGTCAAATAGTCTTCAAGACTATAGAACAAATTATTTGGTGAATAGTGTTTTTGTTTTTCTAATTTTTATGGGTGGATTGGGCTGGCGAGTTATTGATGATATTTGGAGTAATAAAAAAAATCTTTCTTATAAAAAGTTAAGCCTTCATTCTAGACTTGTTATTAGGACAAGTTTGTCTCTTATATTGTTCGGATCATTAGGATTCTTTATCACTGAATCATTGCTTAGTAGTCAATTTTTTAATGATTTGAATTTGTTTGAACGGTTATTGTCATCAATCTTTGAAACAGTAAGTGCAAGAACTGCAGGCTTTACAAATTATCCAATTTCCTTGAACTCCATATCAGATACTGGTTTATTATTATTGATGACTTTGATGTTTATTGGAGCGAGTACTGGAGGTACTGGTGGAGGCATAAAAACAACTACATTTATTGCTTTAATGGCTGCAACTAGATCAACTTTAAGAGGTCAGAAAGATGTAATTATTAGCAATAGATTAATTTCAGATAAAGTTATTCTAAAGGCAGTTGGAATAACAGTTGGATCCTTGCTTTTTGTTCTTTTAATGGCAATGTTGCTTAGTACAACAAATACTTTTGTTAAGAAAGAATCTTTCACATTCCTAGAAATTCTATTCACATGCATATCTGCATTTGCAACTGTTGGTTTTGATATTGGTTTAACTGCGAAATTAAATCATTTTGGCCAATTTATTCTTATTGTCGGAATGTTTGTGGGTAGGCTCGGTATTCTTTTGCTTTTAAGTGCACTTTGGCAGGCTCTTTATAAGAGTAGAATAGATAGACAAAAGAGAATTGGCTATCCTAGGGCTGATCTTTATGTTTAGAATTGACTGAGTTTTATTATGGCTGATTGGTGGCAGTGGTCTCAAAAGAGAGAAAAAGAAGCACTCACTTTTGCAGTTGTAGGCGTTGGAAGATTCGGAACTGCTGTTTGTAGAGAACTTATAAGTAATGGTGCAGATGTTTTGGCTGCAGATTATTCGGAAAAAGCTATAGATGATTTAAGACAATTGGAACCTTCTATAGAAGCTAGAGTTGTAGATTGCACTGATGAAGAGTCTATGAAGGAATCTGGAATACTCGAAATGAATACTGTTGTAGTAGGAATCAGTGAACCTATTGAAGCAAGTATTACTACGACACTTATAGCTAAAGATAGCGAAGGTAGCAAAGTGCAAAGAGTAATAGCAAGAGCTACGAGTGACTTGCATGAAAAAATGTTAAAAAGGGTAGGTGCAGACAAAGTTGTCTTCCCTTCCAGAATGCAAGGAGAAAGATTAGGTTTAGAACTAGTTAGACCAAATTTAATTGAAAGATTGGAACTCGATAACCAAACTGGTATAGATGAAATAACTGTTCCAGAGGAATTTATCGGAAGATCTTTGAGAGATTTGAATTTGAGGAAAAATTATTTAGTTAATGTTCTTGCAGCAGGACCGGCTGAAGAGTTAACAGTTAATCCTCCAGCAAAATATATCTTGGAAAGAGGAAATATATTGGTAGTAATGGGAAAAACTGTAGATTTACAGAAATTGCCTCAGAGTTAACTATTTTTAATCAGATTTTTTGTAGTATCTAATCCTTTGAGGAGCTCTTTTTAATCTTTTGACACTTTGTTTTTCAAGTTCGTCTCTGAATTTATCGGTATTTAAATTATTTTCTGATACAAATGATTTACCCTCCTTCTCGAAGTATTTTTTTATACCCTCTTGTATTAAAACTTTTGCCATATTACTAACTGTCCTAGATTCATCATTGGCCAAAATAGTTAACTGCTCGCATATTAATTCTGGGAGAACTACTTGAATTCTGGGGGATTTAGGCTTCCCATTAGTTGAGTTTTGCCGGGTAGCCATGAGTCAAAGTTGATAACTGTTACTTATAAGTATACACAGTTAGTCAAGGATACTATCTTTGTGTATATTATTAGTAAGGAAATTTATGTCCGTATCAATTAATTGTTTTATTACCCCATGAAAAATTCAAGAAAACTTGATTCTCCTAAAAGGTCCATAATTGATAAAAAGAAAAAAAGATTGGTTAATTCTGATTCTCACGACAATGAGAATAGTGATGTTTTGGTATCAGCTGTAATTAGTCCATATTTATTAACTCATCTTCATCATATTCTTCAGCAGTCTGAGTACTATGCTCAAAAAGATGGTAGAAAATCTCACGCAGCTAACTTTGCGAAATTAAGAAAAGTTTTATGTTTAGATGCAAGAAGTATGGCAGATGCTTCTGCAAAAGAAATAAAAGATACTGATAATGATTTATCTATTAATAAATATAATGAACAAAATGTAGCTTAAAGTAATAATCTATTAATAAATAGATTTTAAAAACATGTCCAGTAATGCTGAAAAGCTCTATAAGTTAATAGCAGATGACTCTAAAAAGAAACAAAGTTTGTTTATGACAGCCTTGACTAATCCCCAAAAAGCTTTAGATAAAATATGCGATATTGGTAATGAATTAAACCTTTCTGTAACTAAGGAGGAGGTTATTGAATATTTGAGTACTATCGACGATGAGGCAACCAAAATGTGGTTAGTTAAGGCTCGAGGAGGTCTTTAGTAGAAGGTTTTGAATAATTATTATTTTCATTCGTCAAAGGTTTTATTCTTTTGTTGTAGCCACCTCCACCAGCTAAAGTCCAAAAAAACCAGTAACTTGGTATTGCAAGAGCTGCAGCTATGAAAATCACTACAATTTGTTCTATTCTTTTCATGGTTTAATTTTATTCTACAAAATAATTTTTTAGTAAATAGGCCACAGATTTTGTAAATTCTATTTTAATAAAGTGATTAGATTTGAAAGTGTAAGCAAAATTTATTCCACAGATGTTGTTTTAAAAAATATTAATTGGGAGATTAAGAAAGGGGAAAAAGTAGGCTTAGTTGGTTCGAATGGTGCAGGTAAATCAACCCAATTTAAGATTTTGATTGGAGAGGAAGAGCAAACAAGTGGAACGATTATCAAAGAGGGGAATCCTAAAATTGCTCATTTAAAACAGGAATTTGATTGTAATTTGAATTTTTCAGTAAGACAGGAATTAGAAAGTTCTTTCAAAGATATACAAATTGTTGCCATTAAACTTTTAGAAATTGAAAATAAACTGAAATCATTGGATTTAAAAAAACATTCCGATGAACTAGAAACAATTGTAAATAAGCTCTCAAAATATCAAGCAAAATATGAAGCTTTAGGTGGCTACAAAATGCAATCTGATGTAGAAAAAATACTACCAAAATTAGGCTTTTCTACAGAAGATGCTGATAAATTGGTGGGCAATTTTTCAGGTGGTTGGCAGATGAAAGTTGCACTTGGAAAAATAATCTTACAAAAACCTGACTTACTTTTACTGGATGAACCAACTAATCATTTAGATTTAGATACAATTTTCTGGCTGGAAGAATATCTATCTTCGCTTAAGATTGCGGTAATTATAATAAGTCACGATAGATATTTCTTAGATAAATTATGTAAAAAAATAATTTTTGTAGATAGAGGAACATCTGAAACATTTAATGGAAATTATTCTTTTTTTGTTGAACAGAAATCTTTAAATGAAGAATCACAAAATAAGGCATATCAATTACAACAAAAAGAAATTGAGTTACAAAAGAGGTATATAGATAGATTTAGAGCTAGTGCAACTAGAAGTTCTCAAGCAAAGAGTAGAGAAAAACAATTAAAAAAGATTTCTAAACTTGAGGCTCCTTTAGCAAAATCAAAAAGTCCTGTTTTTAATTTTCCAGAGTGCCCTCGCTCAGGAAAATTAGTTCTAAACATCAAAAATTTGTCTCATAGTTTTGAGGATAAAATTCTTTTTTTAGATGTTAATTTAAGGATTTCTTCGGGGGAGAAAATAGCGATATTGGGACCTAATGGCTGTGGTAAATCTACATTACTAAAAATTATTATGAAAAAAATATCTCCTGAAATTGGAGAAATTAATATTGGTAAACATAACATAATTACTAGCTATTATGAACAGAATCAGGCTGAAGCACTTTCTCTTGAGAAAAGGGCTATTGATTTAATATGTGAGAAATGTCCAGAATGGTCCCAAAAAAAAGTAAGAACATTTTTAGGAGGTTTTGGCTTCCAAAATGAAACTGTTTTTAAATATATTAAACAACTCAGTGGGGGAGAAAAAGCAAGATTAGCATTGGCGCTGATGATTATTAATCCTAGTAATTTTCTCCTTTTGGATGAGCCAACTAATCATCTGGATTTGCAATCCAAGGAAAACTTAGAATTAGCAATTAATAATTATAAAGGTTCATTATTAATCATTTCTCATGATCGTTATTTTATTTCAAAGGTTGCAAATAGAATTATCGAAATCAAAGATTCAAAGTTTTTTTCATATGATGGTAATTACGAATATTTTTTAGAAAAAACTCAAAGCCATAAAAAATTTGATTACTTTTAATAAAGTTTACATTTGGCTAAGTAAGATCACTCATTTATCTTTACATAGTTGACCCTCCTTTAATAGCATTAAAAATACAAAAATAAGTTTTAATAATTTGAATGAAAAATTACCATTTGCAAGAAAAACAGGTTCAAATTTCTGACCCTATTGAAAGTTATTTTGAATGCATTACTACCTGTGATTTAAGGGATGGTAGATGTATTTCTAGGTGTGTAGAAATACTTAAACAGAATGACAGTTAGAACTTTTAGTTATTTTGTAGATTAGTTATATCAGTGGGTGTTACTTTTAAATTAATAAATTTATTTTCACGCTTCAATAATATATTGACTTGTTTCTTAATACCATTTTTACTAATTTGGTCTATAACGTCTGATGCGGATTCAATATCTTTATTTCCTACTTTTATTAAAATATCATCTATCTTGATTCCACTTTTTTCAGCTGGACTATTAGGTATTACAGATCCAACTTTTACGATATTATATTTTCTCTCATAATTATTTTCTTCTTTTAGGCTAATTCCAATCATAGGATGAGTTACTTTACCATTTCTTATAAGTTGGTAGGCAATTTCCTTAGCTTTATTAATTGGGATTGCGAAACTCAAACCCGCTCCTGGACCTGATCTTATCAAGGTATTTATACCAATTACTTCTCCATCTCTATTCAATAGTGGACCTCCAGAATTACCAGGATTTATAGCAGCGTCTGTTTGTATCAATTCAAGCTTTTTATCATATATTCCTAATTGAGTGACGTTTCTATTTAGATTACTAATAATACCGAGGGTGACTGTATTTTCAAGACCGAATGGATTTCCAACAGCTATTGCCCAATCACCAACTTTAATCTTTGCCGAATCTCCCAATTTTGCTTTTGGCCAAGGTCCTTTCCCTTCGATCTTTAGCACAGCTAAATCAGTAAAGAAGTCTTGCCCTATAAGTTTTGCGTTTAATTTTTTGCCATTGGTTAAACCAACAGTTACCTTATCTGATCCATTAACAACATGTGCATTGGTCATTACAAGTCCATCTGCAAAAATAAATCCGCTTCCTTGGTTTTGCTCTACCCTTGGTCGATTGTCATTAGGTAAATCTAATCCAAAAAATCTTTCAAAATATGGGTCAAGAAAAAGTTGAGAATTTCTTGGAAATTTTCTTTTTTTAACATATTTTTGAGTATCAATTGTCACCACAGCTGCACCGGTTCTCTCTACAGCTTGAGTTATAAAAGATTTTTTTGAATATAAATTAACTTCACTAAAACTTGATTTAGTTAATGGTTGGGAAATTAAATTTGCGGGACTTAAGATACCAATTGCAATAAATGAGTAGAATAGAATTAGCTTTTGTCTATATATCTTCAATTTAAGTTTTTTTATTTTCTTCGAATACATTTAATACATATTATTTGTATTTATTAATATAAATTATAAAAAAAATATTATACTTTAGAGAAAAATTAATTAATTTAAAATAGCTAAATTTCTTTTTTTCGGGCTATGATATTAAAAATAAAACTAATTAATTTATAAGTTTGATGACTATTCTATTTCCAATCATATATTCGGCGGCCTTAACCTATTTAGTTTGGAAAGCATTCAAAGTAATGTCCAATGGTTGGGGTCTTTCAGATAATAAAAATAAAAGTTTTAGTACTTCTAGTTTTAAACAAAAAAAGTACACAATACATCCAGAACTTTTAGATAAATCAGGAAACATAACAGAGGAGGAGTTATTAACAGTAAGATTTTCAAATGACAATGACTCTACATTAGAAGAAAAAGGTTCAACAACTGATTAATCAAATTACATTTACGGAAAAAAATTGGAATTAAGAACAAAAATTGTTTCATCTGTTATAAGATCCCTCAAGCTACCACCAAGGTTTCGTTTAAAAATGGTTAAAGAAGATCCAATAAGACTTGAACTAAGTCTTACTCCTTCTTATGGTAAAAATCCAGTGATTGTTGGATTAGTTGAATCTTTAGATTTAGTCGCTCGAAGAGATAGAGAAGGTAGATTACCCAGAGATCTTCAAGGGACTTGGGACTGGACTGTAAGACATGGAAAAGTTAGCACTGGAGGTTGGAATCCTATGTTAAAAGAGGCATTGCAAACTATGTTTGATACAGGATTACCAGGTATCGTGTATGAAGAATTGACTGGAGATGAGTATCGACCAGTTGACGGTGTAAGACATGTTAAATAAATAATTTATTATTTATCATAAATTCTCACTTAAAACGTTAAAATACCTTAATAAATAATTTAGTTAATTATGAATAATGACAACCAACCAAGATTCGGCTTTGTAAATTTTGCAGAAACTTGGAATGGCCGTATGGCAATGATGGGTATCTTGATTGGTCTAGGTACAGAATTAATTACTGGACAAAGTATTCTTAGACAAATTGGAATCGGTTAATATTTTATTTTACTTCTTCAGCTTTGACCTCAATAGTACTTTCACTAGGTTTTTTATCTAGTTGATTATTTTTACTTAAATTTTCTAAATCTGCACCACAATTCATACAGGTTTCACTTAAACCTAATGATATTGCTCCACAATTACCACATGTACTAATTTTAGATTTGTATGAGTTAAAACCTATAAACACTAAAACTAATAATAAAAGAGGAATTAAAAATAAAAGAAGAAGGATATTTCCAACAATGCTAATGAAAAAATTAAATCCAAAAATAGGAATAACAATAAGTATGATTAATGAATAGGTAAGAAGATTTTTATTAGCTTTCAGAAAATAATTCATTTCGGTTATTCTTATCTATAATTTCTTTTTTTCTTTACTAAGGTCATACTAGCAATAACGACGCTCCAACACTGTCCAAAATATAAAATAACTCCTAAAAGCCATACCCACAAAGTAAGTACAAGAAAACCTCCAATAAAACCATATGCTTGAAATCTTACTCCAAGTGAGAGAATACTTTTACTTACTGCGAGGTTCAAAGTGGTTAGGCCAATTCCAATAAGAAAAGATCCTGGTAAAAGTGGTTTTAATGGAACTTTTCTACTGGGTAAAAGTGCTTGCAATAAGAGAGCCATCAAAGAAAAGCCAATAAGTGGTATTGCAAACTGACCAACTTGTAATAGCGGCAGCTTTAATAATAAATCAGAAATAACATTATTAGATTTTGAAAGATTTTCTAAAACGTTACTTGGGATCATTCTAAGATTGGCACTAATCTGATCTAGTACCATTAAAAAACCAATAAAGAATACTATTAAAAAGGCTTCAACTCTATTTCGGAGAAACTTCGAAGCTTGCACTCTCCAAGCAGCATTAACTTTTTTAGAAGGAATTTGGTCTTCCCAAAGTCTATCTGAACCTCTTTGAAGCGATAGATATGCATTTCCTGCTGTAAAAAGCAAAAACATAGCACCAAGAATACCTGCTCCAAAACCTTGATCTATCAAATTAAATAACGTTGTTTCTACTAACTCAACTACTGAAGGAGGTAGAAGCTGAGCTGCAATAGAAATTATTTGTTGATCTAATCCTTCTTGTTTTCCCAGAAACCATGAAGCTATTGAAAGAGAAATCAAAAGAATAGGAAAAAATGATTGAAGTGTGTAGTAAGCAAATGCAGCGCTTAAATCAACACAATCAGATTTGCTCCATCGCTCACAAGCTCCCCATAAACTTTTCAGTATCCATGTTGAACTTCGATGCATATTAATTTTCTTCAAATATTTTATTTATTTACTTGTTTTTTATTGTATCTGATTAAGAAATTTTTCAAGCAATGATTTGTTTGTGATACAACTATTTTTCTAATAATAAATTTCCCCATGGCTTTAAGATTTCAACTTTTTCTATTGATCTACAAGCAATTAATGGAAAATTAACTTCGCTCAAGTCTTCTCCTGAATATAAATTTAAAGGATCTTTCCCCAACCACTCTATAGAACAATTGAGTTCTTCTAATAGCAGCCAGGCTGCTGCAATATCCCATATCTTAGGGGTTGATTCTATTGCTCCAAAGGTTTGTCCCATCGCTACACTCGTAAGATTTAAACTTGATACACCTAGGAGTCTGATTTTGCCAGGAAATACTGAATTTGGTTTTTTTTGTAAAATTTTTATTGATCTACTACATAGAGAAATGCATTCACTTTGACGATTATTTTGGTTAGGATCAATCCTCTTGTTATTTAACCAAACCCCTTTACCTTTAATGGATACAAACTTTTTTTTCAATGTAGGAATTATTAAAAAAGAAGTTTGTGGTTTACCATCAACGAATCTTGCTACAGATATAGACCAGTAAGGAATACCGGCAGCAAAATTTGTTGTCCCATCGAGTGGATCCACCACCCAGTAGGCTTTTGAATTTGGAATTAACTTTCGCCCTTCCTCACTAAGGACGCCTTCACCTGGAGCTATTGAAGCTAAGCCATCTACGATTGTTTTGTCACTCCATAAATCACAACTTGTTAATAATGATCCATCTGCTTTATTGCTGGCGCTAATATTTCCAAAATCTTTTGTTTGACGCTGACTCACCAATTCAAATAAAGAATCTAATTCACGTAGTTGCTTATTAGTTAAATTTGGTGGATTCATCTTTATATATTGCAAATAGAATCTATATCCTTAATTTTAGTATTATTACTATCCAAACAATTTTTACTTTTATCAATGAAAGTTAATCTTTCTAATTCATCTACATTCAGATTGTAGTTATATATTGCATTAATATTTTTTGATTTCGCATTACTTAATTCACTTTGCCTAACAAGAACATCTTTTAGAGTTGATATTCCTACATCATATCTAAGTCTGGAAAGCCTTACAGACTCTTTGCTAGATTCAATTTCTTTAAGAGAAGATATTATTTTTTCTTCATTTAATTTGAGATTTAAATAGGCTTTACTAATATTTGTGGTTAAAACATTTTTTAGATTTTCATAAGCATATTTTTCGGATTCTGCATCTGCTATTTTTGATTTGTAGGAGTTCTTATTTTGTCCGCCATTATAAATATTCCATGAAAAATTAAGACTTATGGTATTTGTATAATTAGATCCAGATTTTTCAGAGTCGATATTAGTTACTAGAGAGTCACCCTTTGAAAATGTACTAGATAATGAATTACTGATATAGATATTTGGCTTATTTTGAGCTAAAAAGCTCTCTGCTTGGCTCTTTTTGATTGATTTTTGAAGAATAAGGTTTTTTAAGGAAAGATTTTTATCCAAACCTTCATTAATATTCTTATTCAATTTATGATTCCAAAACCCTACAAGATTTTGCTGTTTATTTGTTTCGAAATCTCCCTTAACATTAAGAATCTCTTGGAGAGAAATTTTATTAATTTCATGTTCAATTTTCTTTTCATTAAGTGATTGTTGATCTCGAGATAATTGAGCTTCTGCTTCAAGAACTTCAAATTTTGTACCAATTCCAGCATCTAGCTTCGCTTTAGCATTTTCTAAACTTGTAATTGATAAATCAAGTGTGAATTTTTTATTTTGAATATCTTGATATGACTTTTTGTATTTGTGATATCTGATTCTTGCTTCTTGAATTAAATCTTTTTTCTTAATCTCATAATTATTTTCTGCAATTTTGTAATTTGTTTTGGCAATTTTAATGTCATATCCTCTTAGCGGAGCAATCAAATCCCATTTAATATTCAGGGAGGGATTAGCCGTAAGTTGTGATGTTTTTAGAGTAGGTGAATTGCTATTGTACTTTTTGCCTGCGACATATTTTGGTAACCCATTGGCTTGAAAATCTAAGGAAGGGTATCTTTTGGCAATTTGACTGGACAGATTAAAGCTTGCAGAGGTTACTAGGTTTTGTAATGATTTTAATTCTTGATTATTTAAAACAAGTTTTTCTATTTCTTGATAATCAACAAAAGTAATATTTGATTTTTCTTCTAAAACATTATCAATGTAATTTTTTGTTTCGCTCGATAGAACATTAAAGGTGTTCATACTTAGAGTAAGCGGCAATAATAAGAAAGGATTTATTACTCTTCTAAGCATTTTTTATAGTTTCGAAAATATTTGATTAACCAATCAAAGTATTAATAATATCATTTGAATCATCAAGAACGTGAATTTTAGTATTTATTTGATTCTCAACGTCTTGAATATTTTTATCATCTAAAAATAAATCAGTATTAATTTTTAACATAATAGATGGTATGTAAACAGCTTCTCCTAAATCCTTATTTTTCAGCCCGTAAATTAGATCTTCTCCTGTAAGCAGACCAGTAACAACTTGATCTTGCCCCCAATAAATACTTGGCAGACCATATAAGTTAATTGTTAATCCATTAATTAAATTTAATTTCTTAACTGTAGGAATTAGGGCTTCATAAACTAATTTACCAACAATCCAACTAACTTTTTTGGGCTTTTTTACTTTTTGGGGTAGGTTTTGAGTCTTCTCTCTTAATGCCTCTAGAAAGTTTCTAATAGTCCCAACTCCATTAGATTCCTGTGGCATATTTTCGTAGGTTTTGTAATTAGGTAAATTTGTACCAGCAATTAAATACCATTCGTCCGCTAGCCAACAAAAACGAGTTCCAAGAGTAATTTGTAGAGAGGCTTGAATTCTCTCTACTTGTTTAATAGTTTTTTTTGCGTATTCTGGGCTAATTGATTTCAATCCATCATTTTCAGGTCTAAATTTTGTAAGTCCTACAGGAACTATTGCTACTGAAAGTACTGTTTGAGTGGCTTTTTTGTAGAATTCAGCAAGTTCCAAAATTGATTTCTCAAGAATATCTCCATCATTTATATCTGGACAAACAACAATTTGAGCATGTATTTGAATAGAGTTTTTTTCAAACCACGAAATTTGATCAAGTATCACTCCTGCTTTTTTATTTTTTAATAATTTTTCTCTTGTGGCGGGATCAGTTGCATGAACTGAAATGAAAAGTGGGGATAGTTTTTGCATAGCAATTCTTTCCCAGTCTTCATTTTTTAAATTCGTAAGAGTTAAATAAGAGCCATATAGGAAACTTAATCTATAATCATCATCTTTTATGTAAAGGCTTTTTCTTTTACCACTTGGCTGTTGATCAATAAAACAAAATGGACATCTATTATTGCATTGCTTGATTGAATCAAATAATGCATCTTTAAAATTTATACCTAAATTAACGTCTTGATCTTTTTCAATATTTATATTGTGAATCTCATGATTTTTATCTAAAACTGATATGTCTAAAATTTCTTCACTAATCAGAATCTGATAATCAATTAAATCTCTTGGTTTTTTACCATTAATACTAATAATAGAATCACCTGATTCAAATCCTATTTCTTCAGCAATAGAATTAGCCTCGATACTTTCAATTTCTGCAGGGTTTATTTTATAAGTAATATTAGGAACCAAAAGATCGATGGGATCTTCTGTGTAATTAATTTCTTGCCACACAATTTAAGGCCAAATACTCTTATTTAAATATATTCTAAACTTATATATGACTCAAAGTGTATTAAATACTTTTAAAAAACTAAATATAGTGTGAAATTATGGCCCTTTAATTTATTAAAATATGACATTCGCAGTTTTCTAAAACACGATTTAGATTAATTAAAATAAACTTTTTCATTGAAAGAATTAATTACAAAAAATTTAGAAGTAAAAGATAAATTCAACTATGAATCCCATAAGACAGTTGATTCA
Organism: Prochlorococcus sp. AG-347-I04; assembly: GCA_003281625.1. Classification (GTDB taxonomy): domain Bacteria; phylum Cyanobacteriota; class Cyanobacteriia; order PCC-6307; family Cyanobiaceae; genus Prochlorococcus_A. Next base: position 110,228 of record QCBL01000002.1, on the reverse strand, counting down.
TACGAAAATAGTTTTTTATCAAATCCTATATCTTTAAGATTGTGGTCTTCTTTTTTTGTAATTTTACCTATTTTTGTTCAAGCCCCTTGGGTTAGATTAGAACCAATAACTGCTCTTTGTTTTACTTTTGTTATTGTCTTAGTGGCAATTGTTTTGAATCAGAAAGGATCAAATAAGTGGTTTATTGTCAGTTCATTATTACTTGGTATATCAGGTAGTTGGCTTGGTGGATGTTTGTTCTGGGGATGGTTAAGCCCATATCCTATCTTACACATACCTGTTGAAGCTGTAGTTCTCCCAATAGCTTTAATTGGATTTGGTACTAATTGGAAAATAGGTTCAAGTTTTTATATCTCTTCTTTATTTGGAACCGCAGTAACCGACATTACAATATTTTTAATCGGAATCATGGATCAATGGAGGCAGGTAATTACAGCAGATTCTGAAAATGCACCAATAATACTTCAAAAAGCTTCAGAAAGTCTTATTCAAATAAAATCATTATCTATTATCGTTTTTGTTGCTCTTATACTTTGGTTTATTTCAAAAGAAATTTTAGATTCTGGCACAATTAATACTACTGGTGGTAAAGCACTCTTAGTTTCTGGTTACGTAATTCAAACGACATTAATTGTTGATGGTATTTTTATTGTTTTAGCAATTCTGCAACCAACTTTTAGTGGCTTGGTTTAATGTTAAGGCCTCCATTTTCGCAAGAACCGATACCAATAGATAATTGGGATGTAATCGTTATAGGAGCTGGAGCTGCTGGCCTTATGACTTGTCTTGAATTACCCTCAAATTTAAAAGTGCTTCTTTTAAATAGAAATACTAGTAAGGTATCTTCCAGCAGATGGGCTCAAGGCGGAATTGCATCTGTTGTTAGACAAGATGATTCATTTGATCTTCACGCTGAGGATACTTTAAAAGCAGGTGATGGACTATGTGATTTTCAAGCTGTAGAAATGCTAGTTAAAGAAGCTCCAGGTTGTGTAGAAAGGTTACAGAATTTAGGGATGATTTTTGATCAAAGTTCTGATCAACTAGCTACTACTTTGGAAGCAGCCCATTCACGAAGAAGAGTCTTACATGTTAAGGATCGTACTGGACGAGCATTAGTTGAAGTTCTAGAAGATCATATTGAGAATCAAAAAAATATTCTTCACTGCAGGGGTGTAAGAGTAACTGAACTTCTCATTGAAAATAAGGAATGTAGAGGAGTTCAGGTTCTTGATGGAGCAAATTTATATTGGATTAAATCTAGAGCTGTTGTTTTGGCTACAGGTGGGGGTGGGCACTTATTTACAAATACAACAAATCCTGCTCAATCCTCTGGTGAAGGGATTGCTCTTGCATGGAAAGCAGGAGCTGCTATCGAGGATTTAGAGTTCGTGCAATTTCATCCAACAGCTTTAAAATTTTATGGTGCTCCTTGCTTCTTAATATCTGAAGCACTTAGAGGGGAGGGGGCAATTTTAGTTGATAAAAATGGTGAAAGTCCAGTTAAAAATCTTGAAAATCGTGATCTAGCTACTAGAGATCAGGTAAGTAGAGCAATTATGAAAAATATGCATGATAATAAAGTAGACCATGTTGGCTTAGATCTTCGTTATATTGACCCAGAAAAAATTGTAGAGCGCTTCCCAACGATCTTAAGTCGATGTCAAGACTATGGCGTAAACCCCTTAAATGAGGTTATTCCCGTAGCTCCTGCAGCTCATTATTGGATGGGAGGTGTTAAAACTGATCTAAATGCATGTTCAACAAGAAAAGGATTATATGCCGTTGGAGAAGTTGCTTCTACCGGTGTGCATGGTGCTAATAGATTGGCAAGTAATTCACTAATGGAGTGTCTTGTTTTCGCAAGAAAAATGTCTTCGATTGTTTTGAATGACCTTTCTAAATTTGAAAAATTTGATCGATCATTTCAAGAGTTTGATATTGAAGATCCTAAAGAAGATCAAATTTCTGTAATTGCTGAAAAAATTGATGAACTAAGAAAACTATGTTGGTTAAATTTAGGTGTATCCCGAAATAAGTTAAATATGAGTAAATTTTTAAATTACATTCAAAATGATATAGATAAATTAAATAAAAATGATTTACTAAATAGTCTTGAAAAAATAAATTTTGATCAAAAAATAAAACTAAATGAACGCAATAGAAGAGCATTAAATCTTTTACTTGATTTAAAGAATAGACAAATAACTACCATAACTTTATTAAAAGCTTGTCTATTTAGAGAGGAAAGTAGAGGAGGTCATTATAGAGATGATTTCCCTGATAAAGATAAAAATTGGGAATGCCATACTAGACAACAGTTAGATCAAAAAATTCAAAAAAGATTTGTTAAAAATTAAGATCTCCCTGATAGTCAGTTTTTGTTGCTAATTCATTTAAGTCACGCGTACCACTAATAATTTCTCCATTTATTTCCCAAGAAGGAAATCCACTGATTCCTTTCGTTTGGCATAGTTCATACTCATTATTTTTACCATCTTTTGCACACTCAACAACTTTTAATTCTTTAACTGCTTCCTTACCAAATAATTGTTTTTGATCGTGGCAATGAGGGCACCAGTATGCACTATACATAACAATATTGTTTTCACTTAAAAATTTTGCAAACTTGACCTTCTGGGGAGAGCTTGAAGTGGTAATTATTGGCGATACATTTTCGGTAGGGTTTGCAACATCAATAGCATTGGAGGGGTCAACGTTTGTTGACCAAATTAGCCCCCCCAGCAGGACACTAATAGCTACAATAAAACCTCTAAAAATCATAGGTTCTCTACTTTCGAACTTTGCTCCAATGATAGAAATTATAAAGATAGAAAACGATAAAATTGCTGAAAGTATACAAAAAAAGCAATATGCTTGAATCTTAAAAAACATTATATTTATCAATAGAAAGCTAAATGTTGATGACGCACAAGAAATTAGAAATACTAACCACCATAAAAACTTATTTAGTTTTTCTTTTGGGGAAATTAAATTAAGCGAAAGTACTATTGTGATAACTAATATTGATAAATATGTTATAAATCCAGCCATTGATAGAGGTATATTAACTTGATTATTTTCAAATAAAGTACCCCAAGGACTATTTAAAACTGTTTCACAACCATTTTGTATCCCCGGGCATGAAAGCGAAGTAAATAATCCCCAGTTTTTTAAAGTAATCGAACCCGTATCAACTATGCCTATAGTGCTAAGAATTGCAATTATGATTTTTGGCCATTTCAAATCTTTTTTACTTCTTCTGTTTAAAGTCTTAAGGGCCATACAAAAAGAAAGTTTGTTATTTACATTATCTATCCTAATATTATCTTGGCATGAGAGTTATATACGAAATGCTGTATAAATCTTTTAATTCTGATTTTTCAAGTTGTGAAACAAAATAGTCTCAATGTAAAAGAAAAAAAACTATCCAAGGTTGCATTCAGTCATGTTGGTTGTGAGAAAAATCTTGTTGATACTGAACATATGCAAGGCTTATTATATAAAGAGGGTTATGAAGTTGACAGCAATATAAATGATGCAAATGTTGTTGTTGTAAATACTTGCAGTTTTATTGAAACAGCTAGAGAAGAATCTATTAGAAAAATTCTAGAATATACAAATCAAGGAAAGGAAGTAATAGTTGCAGGCTGTATGGCTCAGCATTTTAAAGATGAGCTTATAAAAGAAATCCCTGAAATAAAAGGTTTGATTGGAACAGGAGATTATCAAAAGATAGCCAAGGTTTTAGACAGAGTAGAAAAAGGGGAAATCGTTAATGAAGTTTCAAAGATACCGGAATTTATTGCGGATGAGGAAATACCTCGTTTTGTAGATAAAAATAAATTTGTTGCTTATCTTCGCATTGCTGAAGGCTGCAACTACAATTGCGCTTTTTGTATTATTCCTAAGTTGAGAGGTCCTCAAAGAAGTAGAACAATAGAATCTATAGTTTCAGAAGCCAAAAGTCTTGCAAAACAGGGTATTCAAGAAATCATTTTAATTAGTCAAATAACAACTAATTATGGTCAAGATATTTATGGAAAACCATCATTAGCCAAACTTTTGAATGAGCTTTCTAAAGTTCCAATTCCTTGGATAAGGATACATTATGCTTATCCAACGGGTTTAACTGATGAAGTTATTAGAGCTTTCAAAGATTCAAAGAATATAGTGCCCTACTTTGATTTGCCACTTCAGCATAGTCATCCAGATGTATTGAAGAGTATGAATAGACCTTGGCAGGCTTCTTTGAATGAATCAATTTTGGAGAAAATTAGAGAAGAAATTCCATCTGCTGTATTAAGAACTAGTCTCATTGTTGGATTCCCAGGAGAAAAAAAAGAACATTTTAAACATCTTCTCGAATTTTTGGATAGGCACAAATTTGATCATGTGGGAGTGTTTATTTTTTCTCCTGAGGAAGGAACTGCAGCTTTTCATTTGCCTAATAAAGTTTCCCTAGAGGTTGCAGAGGCAAGAAAAGATAACGTTATTTCAGTTCAACAAAATATCTCCAAAGATAAAAATCAGTCATATGTTGGCTCAAAAATGAAGATTTTGGTAGAAAACATATCAGATAATAACGAATTAATAGGTCGGTCATATAATTTCGCCCCTGAAATTGACGGAAGAGTAATTTTATCTGTTAAGGATAAAATTGATTTGGAAAATTATATTGGTAAATTTGTTGAAGCAAATATTTCTTTTGCGGATGAATATGATTTGTATGGAGAGACTATGAAAATTTTATAGTTTTTTTTAAATTAATTTAACTGCTCTTAAGAGCTTATCTAATGCAAAAGCAGCTCCAAAACCAAAACCAATAAATGCAAAATAGAAAATGATGTTCATTAATTTTTTTTATTTTCATTTAATTTAGCATCAGGTGAAAAAATTAGATTTTTTCGTTTAATTTCTTAATCTTGGATATATATTAATCTTTTGTATAAACATTCTTCTGCTTTTTGTAGTTCCCGGCCTAAATATAGGGCATGGTCGAATCTGGTTATTAAGTCATTTCTTTCTTCAGTGATCATTATTCCAAGTTGTTTCGCACTAATACCTTTAAAAACTTCATTACTAACTCTTTTATTTTGAGAGTCGCATTTAATTGGTTCATTTGTTTCTGGGTCAAGCGCATATCCGTCATCATTAATATTATTTAGAAAATGCTCTAAAATTATTTTATTTTCTTCTAAATCTACTTTGATAATAAAATAACCGTTTGGATCTAAATCTATATATCGGTTAGATAGGTTATTATCAATCATTGTTTTTTCATCGAAACTGTTCTTAGAATCCATTCTATGAAGTTAATAAAAAACTATATTACTAATATAATCTTTGGCAAAGCCGAATAATTTTTTATTTAAAGGGTATAGATCTATTTAAAGGGTATAGATCTATTTTCAAAATCAATTTCCATCTCGGTTTGTTTATTCACTTCATTTAGCCAAGGATAAATTATATTTTCCATATTTTTGTCAAACCACTTATGCATGCTAATGGTGCTTTTTGCAAAAAAACCTCTCCTTCTTTTATGTTTACCACCTGCTCCAGGATCAAACAAATGGATACTATTTTTTATTGCCCATTCAATTGGCTGGTAATAGCATAATTCAAAATGTAAATTAGATATTTCTTCTTGACTACCCCAATATCTACCCCATAAGTTGTTTTGATTTTTAACGCACATCGACATAGCAAAAATTTCATTTGAATCATGTTTTGATGCACTAAAAAGTAAAAGATTTTTTTTATTATCAACCAGTGTTTCGAAAAATGTAGATGTTAGATATTTACTTCCCCAAACTCCCCACCTCGAACAATGCTTTTCATAAAAATTATGCATTTTTTTGAGGATTTCTTGGTTGATATCATCTTCATTAAAAATTTCTACTTTAATGTCTTGTTTACTAATTGATTTCCTCTCTTTTTTTATATTTTTTCTCTGATTAGAGTTAAATCTAGATAGAAAATCGTCGAATGTTTTTTCTCCATTACTCCTCCATTCACTGCTGGAGTTTATCCATTCATAGTATCCCAAAGATTTAAGATGGTTGCCCCAGCTTTCATCAACATATAAAAAATTACAACTTAGGATTTTGTTTGTAATCGCAAAGCTTTCGATATGGTTTATGAGTAAATTTGTAATTTCTTTTTTGTCTTTATTTTTTTTATAAAGAAATTGATATCCATTTACAGGACTATAAGGACTCATTCCAATTAATTTAGGGTAATAATTTAAATTCAGCTCTTGAGCCAATCTTGCAAATGATTGGTCAAAAATGAATTCTCCATAGCTATGATTTTTTAAAAAAAGTGGGGCAATTCCAAGTATTTCTTGATTTTTATAAGCAACAAAATATAGAGGCTGCCAACCAGTTTCTCTTGAAACACTTTTAGACATCTCAAGGTTTTTAATCCAAGTCCATTCATAAAATGGATTATTAATTTCATTTGCTAATTCATTCCATATCTCCTTGGAGATTTCCTTAATTGACAATTTGACTTCAACTTTATATATTTTTTGGTTCATTTATTATTGAAACTATTTCAAATCTTTTTGTAATGTACATGGATTTCATTATTCATCAAATTTTTAATTGATTTTATTTCCCATAGCCTTTTGAGATTAAAAATCGCATTTGTTCGTTCTGGGGGGATCCATGTATATCTACCTCCAATAATTCGTGGAATAATTGTAATTTTTATATCTGTTATTAGATCCTCTTTTATAAATGAATTTATAAGTTTTGCACCTCCTAAAAGAGCTAAATCATTTATCCCATGTTTTTTAAGTGAAATTAAAGTTTTTTTCCATGAATCTTCGAAAAAGAGTTCTTTCTCGAATTCATTATTCGACGAATTATCAGCTTTGATTGAGCTTATTAGCCATCTTCTAATTGGTTGACGAAAGTATTTCCAATTACTGTTAAATTTTTTGCTATTTGAAGCAACTATAGAAATTGGTTGGCTTTTTGAGATATTTTCTTCGTCATTATCAGTGAGATTTTTAACTAGGTAAGTTGATTGATGAGCTATTAAAGTACCTAAACCAAAAATGGTGGCGTCAACCATTGATAAGTTTTGATTTAATATTTTTTTATCTTCAGCGCTTCCAAGATGCGATTCTCCACCTTCAGGAAATGCAATTCTACCATCAAGACTTGATGCTATAACAATTATTACTCTTGGGATATTCAAGTTTGCGTGACTAAACTATTTTCTAATTTCAACTTCAACGAATTGGTTAACTTTTGATCAACATAAATTTCTGCAGCATTATTTGGACTCTCCTGTAGTCTTATTTTGTGTAATGTTGCACCAAGATTATTTATTGGTTTTTTAAGAATATCAGAAATATATAAAGCTATATTTTCAGCAGTTGGAACACAATTATGGAAAAATTCGATGTCTTTATTTAGAAAAGTATGATCTAGTTGTTCAACAACTAAATCGTTAATTATCTCTTGGAGGGCAGATAAGTCGCAAACCATCCCTGTTCTTTTATCAATATCCCCTTTGACAGTTATATCGACAAGATAGTTATGACCATGTCCATTAACTCTTGCACATTTCCCATAGATTTTTTTATTTTCATCAAGGGATATCTCTTCTTTTGCAAGTCTATGAGCGGCTGCAAAATGAGTTTGTACTGTTAAAAATGCTTCCATGTTTTTTCCAAAATAATCTGCCCATAAATTTGGGTTTTCATAAAGTCTAAGACTTGTAAGAGGTAAATCATCCTTCAGGCGACTCCAAATGACCTTTACTAATGCTTCAGTTGTGGGAAGTATACCTTCTTGATTAATAACATTAAATTCAGGCCAGACATCATTTAAAAAACGAAAATCTAATTGTCCAGTAACCTTATCTTTAATAGAGTGTTTTACATCAGAGAGATTAAGTACCATTCCATCAGAGTCTAGTTCTCCACCCATTGAAACAATAAGTTCATAATTATGACCATGACCTGGTGCAATACTGCACTTTCCAAAAAGAGATAAATTTTCTTCTGGGCTTTTTTCAGGAAGCCAATAACGGTGACTAGAACTAAAGCAGGCACGTCGAGTTATGACGCATTCACGTCCTTTTCCATGAGATGGTTTGGATTGTGTAGAAGTCATAACTGTCTGCGATAATACTATCTTAAGGTTTTAAATACGCTTTTGTCTTTATGGAACAATCCATTATCGAAAAAACAGTTCATGCTATTAAGGGCAGAAGCATATTTTTAATAGGAATGATGGGTTCTGGTAAGTCACAAACTGGTTTGAAGCTGGCTGAATTATTGAAATATAAATACATTGATTTAGATTCATTAATAGAGAAGTTGGCAAAAAAATCTATCAATCAAATTTTTAAGGATGAAGGAGAAGATAATTTCCGCGAATTAGAAGCAAACTGCCTCAAAGAAACTATCAAAATTCCTTCATTAGTAATCTCAACTGGGGGAGGAATAGTTACCAAATCGGAAAACTGGGGAATCTTAAGGCAGGGAATAAGTGCTTGGATAGATCTCGACAAAGATATAGCAATTGAAAGATTGAAAAATGAAATTGAAAATAGGCCCCTGCTTCAGGGAAAGAATCTAAATAATCTATATATGAGCATTTTTCAATCTAGAGAAAATTTGTATTCTCAAGCAGATTTAAGAATTCAAGTAAAAAAAGAAAATATTGAAGAAGTTGCTATGAAAATAATTAATGCAATTCATAAAGAAATAATCAGTTAATCTGGTTCAATTCTTACTGCAAACCATTTGATAACGTATCCTAATTTTATTTCTAATTCATAAGTGCCTTCCAACAATTCTTCAAAAAATTCCTGATCAGGATCTTCTATATTTTGATATATTGTTTGTGTTTCTGTCTTACTAAGCCAATTCTTCAACCATAAAATTGCTTCTTGCTTTGATACAATTTTTTCCTGTGAATCTGGCTCTAATAATACATAATGATCTGATGCTCTTATTAGTGGATTTGACATAATGAAAATTTTTCTTGGATTAATTCTTTGCTTGATTTTTCAAGGAATTTTTTTAGAAAGTTCTTTTGCTCTAGTAGATTCTAACGTACAGGACTTTTTGGAAAATCGTGTAAATCAATGGCCAGAGTTATATTTGCCAAATTTTAAATTATCGGATACTTCAAAGGATTTAATTTATCCTAAATGGTTCGAGGGTAATTGGCTTGTTACTTCTCAAGATATAGTAAATGATTCAGAAGAGCCAGTTATTTATAAAGTAAATTTCTTTAAGAATGATTCAGATTTAATTGTTGCTAATCGTGCAAAAAATTCTGAATCTATTGGAAAAGCAATATTTGGTGAAACCTTAATCAAGGTTGTAAATGATCCTCAATCTATTAATAATCAAATTACTTATTTAAAAGATGATTTTTATATTGATTCAAGAATTACAGGGAGAAATCAGATCCAAGATAATGATATTTTTTTCGCAGATGAGCTAGTTATACAAACAGCACATAAGCCTGGCGTTTCAAGGATTAATCAGGTAGAGACCATTAGTAAATTTCAAAAATGTTCCGAAGCAAAATTGGAAGTTGATAATTCAATCAAACCATCAATTTGTGGAGTGCAATATGTTGCTTCTTATGGTTCAAAAGTTGGTGATCCTTCTATACATGCTATCAAAACAAATAAATATAAATTGAAGTTTGAATTTATTGAGAGTTAGCACTAAAAAGATATTCTTCTAAGTTGTTCCTCCAAATGAAAAGATTTTCTAAATAAGGGTTGTTTATGTATTCTTGGCTCCCCTCTCCTGAAAGAATTGGTCCTGCAGACTTTGGAAATTTAATAAGGGATAATTGAGCAGCAATTGAAATATCTGCAATTGATAAACTATCTCCAACTAAATATTTCTTGTTGATCAAGGATTTTGATAAAGCTTCCAGTAATTTTTGGAGTTCTAAATTATCTTTAGAAGACAAAACTACATTAGAAATTTTACTGAGATTTTCAAAAGGTAATTTATCAACAATACTTTTAACTGAAGAAGGTATTTCATCTGGAAGTAATGCAGTTCTTAGCTGTGGATTTTCAATTGCAGATTTTATTAAAGCTTTTCTACAAGTTGTGGCCATTGTAGTATCTGCCCAGTCTTCAATTAGTTTGCATTGTGCAAATAATATTGGATCCTCCGGAAAAAGTGGATTGTTTTCATTTTTTTTATCTATATATTCACAAATAATTGAAGAGTCATTAATAATTTGATCATTACTATCGACTATTACAGGTACTTTTTTTTGACCTGATAATTTAAAGATTTCAAATTGGCCTATTCCAGGTGTTACTTCTTCAACTCGATATTGTAGTTTTTTTGCATGAAGAGCCATTCTCGTTTTTAAACAAAAAGCACTATGCCTAAATTGATATAATGTAATCATGCTGTTTAATGTTTGTTAAAACTTAGCTAAAAAACTAATCTATTTGTGGAGCTGATGGGCGAATTTTTCTCTAATGTTGCGAAATATCCAAAGTATTTGATATCTATCATTGTTGGGGGACTTGTTGCTTTGCTTGAACCTTTATTTAAGAATAGATCAAATCCACTCACAATAGTAGGTTTGATATCTTCTGTCTTAAGTGCTTTCATAACTGTTTATTTTGTCTTGCAAGCGATGACAAACCCAATAAATTTACAACCATAATGCCAAATAATTACCGTCTTGCAAAAGTTTCTTCTCTTTTGAAGAAAGAAATAACCCTTATTTTACAGAATGATTTAGAAAATGATCTTATTAGAGATCATTTCGTCAATATTTCTAAGATTGATTTATCAGGTGATTTGCAACACTGTAAAATTTATATAACTTCAACTGCTCAAGAGAAAGTGAGGAAAGAAATTGTATCAAACTTGAATATTGCTAAAAGCTCTATAAGACATAGTTTAGGAAAAAGAATTGAGATGAGAAGAGTTCCAGAGATAATTTTTAAAGACGATGTTGTTCTTGATAAAGGATTATCAGTCTTGAAGCTTCTAGATGAATTAAAAAATAAAAATAAAAATCAAAATATTGAGGACAAGGATGCCAAAAGTTGATCTACCCCTTTATCAAAGAAATATAATTATTACTCGATCAAAAGAAGGGATATTGGATATAAAAAAGATATTCATAAGCAAGGGCGCTAATGTATTTGATTTACCTGCAATAAGTATTGCTGATCCTGATGATTTGAATCCTCTTGATGAAGCATTAAATCAAATAAATGATTTTCATTGGATTATTTTTTCCAGTAGTAATGGGATCAAATTTGTGGATAAAAGACTTAGATACTTTAATAGATCATTAAAAGAATGTTCTAAAAAAACAAAAATCGCCGTAGTCGGAGAAAAAACCTCAAAAACTCTTGATGATTTTGGGATTAAGGCTGATTTCATACCCCCAGAATTTGTTGCTGAAAGTTTAATTGATAATTTCCCAGTATCTGGTTATGGACTTCGAGTTTTTGTACCAAGAGTTCAAACAGGTGGGAGGGATTTAATTGCAGATCAATTTAGAAAGGCTGGTTCTCGTGTATTTGAGGTTGCTGCATATGAAACTAGATGTCCTGAATCAATTCCGGAAGAAACAATTGATATTATTTCTAATCGAAAAGTCGATGCAATTATTTTCTCAAGCGGTAAAACCGTAGTAAATTCTGCTTTTTTACTAGAAAAAAAACTTGGTAAACAATGGTTAGAATACTTTGATCAAATTAAGTTATTAACTATTGGACCTCAGACAACAAAAATATGTAACAAGATTTTTGGAAGAGTTGATAGTCAGGCACAAAAATACACTTTTGAAGGACTACTTGATGTAGCAATTAATGTTTTTAATTAGCAAGATTTTTTGTATAGTTTTTTTCAACTAAATCTTTGAACCTATCAATATTGGTCTGTAATTCATTTGTAACCATTTTGCCTAAAATATTTTCTTCCATAAACCGAGCAATCATTTTTGGTAATTCATAAGTTATTGCTAAATTTACCGTGGTGATTTGATCAGTTTTACTTTCGAAAACTACTGATCCCTCAGTTGGTAAACCTCCTATTGATTTCCATTTAAGTTTGCTTTTTTCAACCCTTTCTGTAATTTGAGCTTTCCACTTAAACCTAAAGCCATTTGCAGCTAAAGTCCATTCTGTTAAATCTGGTAACGTATTAGTTTCTTCGTCAAGTGTTTTTACAGATTCAATCCAGCTCATCCAAAGTGACATTGAGTCTAAATCGCTCCATGTGTCCCACACATTTTCAAGAGGCGCATTAACAACTGTTATTACGTCATGTTTTAGCCAAGTACCCATGGATTAACTTACTGCAAGATTTTTTGCTAATTCGGCTTTCTTCTCTAAAATTGCGGCGGCAGCTAAATGACCACTCATTGTGGCTCCCTCCATAGAGTCTATATAATCTTGTTTTGTATAACTGCCAGCCATGAAGAAATTAGATATAGATGTTTTTTGATCGGGTCTGAAAGGTTCCATACCTGGAGCTTCTCTATAAAGTGATTGTGGAATTTGTACCACGTTACTCCAAAGCAATTTAAGGTTTTTTGAGGATGGGAATAGACGGCGAACCTCTTTATCAATTTCCTTTGTAATTCTTTCTGTGGATCTTCCCATCCATTTATCGCCAGGAGTTAAAACACATTGGAGAAGCGATCCCATATCTTTTTTTCTGTAGTCTGCTGGACTTGCTAGTGCTAAATCAGCAAAACAACTGAAAGAGGCATCAGCAGAATAAAGAAGGTTATCTAGTCCAATTGGTTCGTTTCCAGTATTATCTTTTTGTAATTCAGTAACCCAACCGTCATATCTTAATTGGATTGTGGCAACAGCAACAGCTCTAAGTTTTTTTAAACCCTCAAATTCTTTAAATTGATACCATTCTTTTGGAATTATTTTTTTTATTCCAGGAACATCACAGGCAGCTAGAAATTTATCTGCAAACACTGCCTTAATTCCTTCAGGAGAAGATATTTTTAATTGATTTACTGAATAAGAGGAAGATTCCTTTTCATAAATGATTTCTTCTACCTTATGGTTAAGATGTATTTTTGCTCCTTTGTTCGTGATGTAATCTACGATAGGTTGCGTTAACCACTTATGTGGGGAACCTTTTAAGAGATTAAGTTTTGAGGCTTCTGTTTTTGAAGCAAACATCATGAATATAGTTAGCATGCATCTTGCTGAAATATCTTTGCAATTAATAAAACCTAATGCATATGCAATAGGATCCCACATTCTTTCTAAACTTTTTTCACTTCCACCATGGTTTAAAAACCATTCTTTAAAACTAATTCTATCTAGATCTCTAATTATTTTCATTGCACCTTCATAGTCTATCAATCCTCTAACGATTGGACTTGTCCCTAAAGCTAAGGCATTTCTGAATTTATCTACCCAAGTAAGTTGTTCGGTGGTAAAAAATGCTTTAAGTCCGTTAAATGGAGCACCTAAAGGGAATCTGAAGTCTAACGATTTTAAATTACCACCATTATTGATAAATAGATGAGTATGATCTTTCGGGAGTAAATTGTCTAGAGCTCCCACTTTTTTCATTAATTTAAAAAGATTTGCATAGTTGTAAAAAAATACATGTAAACCCATTTCTATGTGGTTGCCATCTTTATCTTCCCAACTTCCTACTTTACCTCCCCAAAATGACCTGCTCTCGTAAATTTCTACTTCGTGACCTTCATCAACTAAATTGACTGCTGCTGTAAGACCAGCTAATCCAGAACCAACTATTGCAATTTTCACTTTTTCTATGAATTATAACAAATCAAGTTTGGATAACGTTTGTTCTATGCATCCTATCGATTAAGTTTTTATATTATAAATAGTAGAAATCCCTTGTTTATGGAAAATGTAGAAGTTAAACAGGAAATTAAAAATTCTGATGATGGCAAAGGTATCTTAATTACGAATGATGCTATAGAACAAATTTCAAATTTATTGAAGGGCCAAAGTGATAAAAAAGCACTAAGGGTAGGAGTAAGATCTGGCGGTTGTAGTGGGATGAGTTATACGATGGATTTTATAGGAACTGATGAAATAAATCCCGATGATAAAGTTTATGATTATTCATTAAAAGCCGATCAAAGCTTTCAAGTTGTTTGTGATCCTAAAAGTCTTTTATATATTTATGGAATGCAGTTAGATTTTAGTAAGGAATTAATTGGAGGTGGCTTTAATTTTGTAAATCCCAATGCCTCTCAAACTTGCGGTTGTGGAAGCTCTTTCGCAGTTTAATAAATAATGAATAACGAAATTAATCCCATCGAAGAGGATTTTAATGCAGCTTTATCAAGATACAAAGCAGGGCAAGATTTAATTCCAATCGTTCAAGATTTTCAAAAAATTATACAGCAAATTCCAAATCATTTTGCTGCTTGGACTTGTTTATCATGGCTTCAATTACTTTTGAAAAATAATGAAGAAGCTTTGTCAGCTTCCAGACAAGCTGTTCGATTAAATCAGCAAGATCCACAAGCAAGAATGAATTTGTCTTTAGCTCTTTTGGCTACCAATAATAAAGGTGTTAGAGATCATATTGAGATAATAAAAAAAATGTCTAAAATGATGCCAGACGTGAAAAGTGAGTTAAAAGAATCTGTTGAAGACGGATTAAGTAGATATCCAGATTGGCCTGAGTTAACCAAAGTAAAAAAATGGTTGGAATTTTAAATTGTTTAAGATTTTAATTTTAAGTAATGGGCATGGAGAAGATCTATCTGGCAGTTTAATAGCTAAACAATTCGTAAAAAGTGGTTATTCAGTTCATGCTTTGCCAATTGTTGGTATGGGAAACCATTACAAAAAAGAAAAAATTAAGATTATCGGTAAAACTAAGGAATTTAGAACTGGAGGTATTGGTTATAATTCCTTTAAGGGAAGACTTACTGAGATATTAGGAGGACAAATATTTTATCTTTTTAAAAGATTATATTTAACTTTTAAAATAAAGAAAAAATATGACTATTTTTTTGTAGTTGGAGATATTGTGCCAGTTTTTTTTGCATGGGTTTGTAAGAAAGATTTTTTTACATATCTAGTTGCTTATTCCAGCCATTATGAAGGGAAGTTGAAATTACCATGGCCTTCTAAATTTTTCTTGAGCTCACAAAAAGCAAAAAAAATATATACGAGAGATTCCCTTACAGCTAGTGATTTAACATTGCAATTAAAAAAGAAAGTGTCTTTTTTAGGCAACCCATTTATGGATAAGTTTTTTCTTAGAAACAAAGAATTAAATAAAGATGAATTTAGTATTGGATTATTTCCAGGAAGTAGATTCCCTGAGATTTTAGATAATTTTGTTTTGATTTTAGAGGTATTAGAGGCATTATCAGATTTAAGATATTTTCAAAAAATTCAGTTTAATTTTGCAATAGTAAATGCTCTATCTTCATCAAAAATAAAGGAGATATTTCAAAAAAGAGGATGGTTAAAAATAGAAAATATAAAAGATAATAATCTCTTGAAAGTCCAATATAAATTTTTAGAAGTTAATATATATTGGAATAATTTTGATAAAATATTATTGAAAAGTAGTTGCTGTATCAGCATGGCAGGGACAGCAACAGAGCAAGCGATTGGATTGGGTAAGCCGGTTATCCAAATTGAAGGTAAAGGTCCACAATTTACAAAAACTTTTGCAGAAGCGCAAAGACGTTTGCTTGGGAAATATGTTTTTTGTGTCTGTAATTACAGAGATAAAAATGATCAAATCAAGCAGACAATAAAATTGATAATAAAAATAATATACCTAATACAGATAAATAAGAAGTTTATGATTTCATGTAATGAAAATGCTAAAAAAAGACTGGGTGAAAACAAAGCTTGTCTTAAAATGGTTGATGATATGAATATTGTTATAAAAAATGACTAAGGAGAATAATCAAAATAAGTTAAAACAAATAATCGATAATTTGTTATTAATAAATTTATTTACAGTCATTTTTTTTGCAATATTTTTTATTTTTGCAATCATTATGCAATTAAATGGCATATTTATTTTTATTAATTTTATTCAGATAGTTTGGAATCCTCTTATAGTGCCATTAATAACAATTCTTATTATTGGTGCTTTAGTAAACGGTATTAATTCTTGGTGGAGGCGTAAATTGCTTTCTCAAGAAGAGGATATTTAAAAGTATAATTTTTGAGTTTACTGCTAATTACTTTTTGTCCTTCTAATACAACTTTTGCTCCATCTCCTAACAAAATTTTTAAAACCGCTCCAGGCACTGGAAGTAAATTAGGTCTATTCAGACATTTGCCTAAAGTTTGAGAAAACTCTCTCATTAATACTGGATTTGGCGCAACAGCATTAAATACTCCCGAATACTTTTTATCAACTAATGCTTGAGTAATTAATGCACATAAATCAGTTCTATGAATCCAACTCATCCATTGCTTACCATCTCCAATTGGTCCACCTAATCCAACTTTAAATATTGGGAGCATTTTTCCTAATGCTCCTCCATCTGCCTCTAGAACAATTCCAATTCTAAAAATAATTAACCTTGAGAAAAATGGTTTTTCAGCAGCAGCAGCTTCCCATTTTTTGCAAAGATTAGCTAAAAAGTCTTGTCCTTCAATACTATTTTCAGTGAATTCACCAGATAAACTTGTACCGTAATAACCTATTGCTGATCCATTTAAAATGACTTTTGGGTTTATTTTGAAATTTTTAAGAGTTTTCATCATAAATTTCGTGGTGTTAATCCGACTATTTTCAATCTCTTGTTTTTGTTCAGAAGTCCATTTTTTTTCTGCTATGGGTTCTCCCATTAAGTTAATAATGCCATCTGTCTCTCTTAAAATATTTAGTAGATTTTCGTTATTCCAGTTTTTTTCTTTTGATAAGTCTATTTGAAAAAATTTAAATTTATTGAAATCTAAATCAACCTTTAATTTACTAATCGGTTTTCTACTTATTATGTATATTTCGTGATTTTCATTAAATAGTGTTGGTACTAATTCTTTACCAACAAATCCAGTGCAGCCAAGAAGTAAAAGACGCATATCATAAAGATGTTTATCATTTAAGACTATTAAATTTTTTAGATGTTTGTAATTATTATTCCGGTATAAATTTTTTTAAATATTTTTCAAACAAGTTTTTGTATAATGGTTTTCAAATAACTTTCTTGAATTTATTATGACAGATTCTATTGAAAAGAAACCTCTCAAGAAAGGAAGCTTAGTTTTTGTCGATAAAGAAATTTATATAAAAAGTATCGAAGCGCTAGCTAGTGATAATGATTTACCTAATTATGTCTTTGAAGGTCCAGGAGAGATTCTCTCACTCAAAGACGAATATGCCCAGGTTAGATGGCGTAGACCTGTTCCAGATGTTTGGTTGAAATTAGATCAACTTAAAGAATATACTCAATAAAATTTTTATACTTAAAAGTTTTTATTTTTTTTCTCTATAGACATCTTTGATTGGATTCTTTTTGCTTCTTTAATCATTTCTTTGCCATCAAATAAGTAATTATCTACGTATCCTTGTGTATATCTATCAAATTCTGATAGCGCATCTTTAACTTGTGAAAAACAATGATAAAGATTGAGGCCTAAAGCTGAAATAGACTTTGGAACTATTTTTTTGTTATACATTTTTTCAACTTTTTCTATTTTCTTTTGTGAAAGAATTATGTAACTGCAAAAATTTTCCATTAGTTGGTCATCATATGGATCTGCAGATAGTTTTTTTATTTCGTTATTCAAAGGTTTAATTATTTGACTAATTAATCTATTTATCGGACTATAAATTTCTTTAATCCATGTTTCAACTTCTTTGTCCTTAATTGAAGAATGATATTTTTTTGAGTTAAATTTATCTTCCCAATTTTCATTTAATGAATCAAATGATGAACTGGAAGAGAAAAAACTGCTATCGTATTGTTTCTTTTTGATAGGGTCATTTAGAATTTCCCAGGCATTTTGTATTGCAAGAAATCGTTCTTTCTCTCCGCCTGTATCAGGATGATGTTGCTTAACTAAAGAGCGATATGAAGATTTAATTTCACTTCTGGTTGCATTTTTTTTCAGACCTAATTCTTCATATAAATTTTTTCCCATTTTTAAAAATTATGCATTAAAGATAACCATCTTTTCTGGCTTGAATTGAGGTATTAGATTCAAACATTGCTGTTGATAAATATCTTTCTCCAAAACTTGGAAGAATAACTATCAATCTTTTATTCATTAGTTCTTTTCTTTTGCCGATTTTTATAGTTGCAGCTAGAGCTGCACCACTGCTGATGCCAGATAAAAGACCTTCCAATCGAGCTAATAAACGCCCGTAATAAAATGCTTCATCGTCATCTATTTTTATAATTTCATCAATTAAGCTAGTATTAAGTACTTTAGGCACGAAACCCGCTCCAATTCCTTGAATAGAATGTGATCCTGCTTTTTCTCCGGAAATCACAGCACTTTTTTTAGGCTCTACGGCATAAATTTTGCAATTTGGATTAACTTTTTTCAAAAAACGTGCACAACCAGTAATTGTACCTCCTGTGCCTACTCCCGTAACTAGTCCATCTAAATTGTTATTGGATTGGGACCATATTTCTTGGGCCGTTGTTCTTTCATGAATATCTGGATTAGCAAAGTTTTCAAACTGATTAAATTGATAGCTATTTGCAATGGTTGAAGATAACTCATCAGCTAAATCTAAAGCTCCTTTCATTCCGTCTTTCCCAGGTGTTAGCTGTAATTCGGCTCCATATGCTCTCAACATTGCCCTTCTCTCAATACTCATCGTATCCGGCATAGTTAATATCAATTTATAGCCTTTTGCTGCAGCAACCATTGCTAATGCGATGCCAGTATTTCCACTTGTTGCTTCAATTAGTGTTGTTTGATCTGGTGATATCAATCCTTCTTCTTCAGCTTTACATAACATTGAATAAGCGATCCGATCTTTAACGGACGCTGATGGATTGAAACTTTCTAGTTTGGCTATTATTTCTGGATAACAATCAAAATACTTTCTGATTCGATTTAATTTAACTAATGGGGTATTCCCAACTAGAGAAGTTATATCATTTGCTATTTCCATGAAATTATTTTTTATAATGCAAATAAAAACTCCTAATATTTATAATAATTGTATTTAAAGATCTTTTATATAATTTTCTCAAAAGAATTTAATTTAAATAACTTCCTGCGGAAAAATATTTAGTAATATAAAAGATAGTTTTAATTATGATTATGTATTCATTGGAACTAAGTCTGAGATATTCACCTTTTCCACTTTCAATTCAGAAGAAAGAATTTGATGATGTCAAACGAATTTATGACGAAATAAAAAGTTCTATGAATGAAACTTTAGAATCTTCAAACCTGATCGAATTAGGGTGCGACAAAGTGCAAGATAAATTAATTGCTGTAAGGGCTAAAGAAATCATTTCTGTTCAGATATATGAAAAATCCTCAGTAGCAGGAGGAGCTAAAAGACCAGGATTTTCTCTCAACTTAGATTGATAGAATTAATGCGAGATTCCCTTGAAAATGAAATACCTCATATTAAATTCAAAGATGTTTCTTTTTCATATCCTGGAGAAAAAGAAAATTTAATTTTTAAATGTAACTTCTCAATAAAAAAATCTGGATTTTGGATGGTCGTAGGTAAAAACGGGAGCGGAAAAAGTACTCTTTTAAAATTAATTAATGGAATAATCAACCCCCAAAATGGTGTCATTGACTCTAATGCAAATATTGGCATGGTATTTCAAAACCCTGATCATCAAATATTGATGCCAAACTGCAGGAGTGAACTTCTGATTAATATTAATCAGAATATAAGTCAAAATGAAATTAATAAAAAAATTGAATATGTTCTTGATCAGGTAGGAATGACTGGTTTTGAAAAAAGGCCAGTTCACACTTTAAGCGGTGGACAAAAACAACGCTTAACTATTGCATGCGCTCTGATCAGTAATAGAAATTTTATTCTCTTAGATGAGCCTACAGCGTTACTTGATCAAACCAGCCAATTAAAAGTTTTACAAACTATTAAAAATCTGACAAGTGACCAGAAAAAACCTTTATCAGCCTTGTGGATTACCCATCGTTATGAAGAATTAACTTATGCTGATGCAGTAGCAGAGTTGAAAAATGGTTTTTTATCTAATTGGCAAGAACCGTCAAAATTTCAATATAATTAACTTTTTGACTTGTCATAAGGTACTTTAAAGAGCTAAATTCATTCTATATTCCTCGGTAGCTCAGCGGTAGAGCGATCGACTGTTAATCGATTGGTCGCAGGTTCGAATCCCGCCCGGGGAGTTTAATAACAATTTCATAATGGACTTAGAGACTGCATAAGTCTCTTTTTTATTGATTCAAATTGAACTTGAATAAGGAAAAAGAATTGATGTTCGGTGCAATATATTTCATCCATTTATTTTGATATCAACCTCTTATTTTCGAAGAAAAGTGTAATCCACAAATTATTATGAAATAGGGGTTCAAGATTTGTCATAACAAGTCATTAGAGACTTGCTCGATAATCGCCAAGGGAGTTTTAAATTCCAAAAAGTTTTTCAAATTCACCTATTAGGGTGAATATGTTATTTCTTTTCCAAATTTTTTTTCAAATAGTGGTAGCCGTAGAAATAATCAAGTATATTTGATGTACTAATAAAAACAGTATGTAGAACATTAAATTTATTATAAATACCCTATTCTTAATGCTTTTAGTAGAAAAAAATTATTTTTTTAGAACAGTAGTTAGAACATTTTCCAAGTTATCCGCAATTAAAAAAAAACCCATTAATTGATTTTAATTTTTTTTTAAAAACATATTTTTGCTAATATTATTCACATTTTTAAACCAATCAAGAAATTCTAGTCATCCCACATATCTTGTTTCTCTTGATCCAAATTATTCCTTTCAATTAATTCTATTCTTTGCTTCTGAGAATCTATTTCTGTTTCACTTACGTTTTTATCGTCAATGTATTTTGATTGTACTTCTAGGATATTTATTTCAAATTGTTCTCCAAAAAAATCTGACATTTCTCTCCATGCTTCCATTTCTTCTTCTTTGCCGATAGTATCATTTATCTGATGAGAAATAATATCTAATACATATTCTTTAAGTTCTTGAAGACTCATCGATTCAACTTTTTTTTGAATGTAAAGTTCTTTAAGGTTTTCTAGTTGTTTTTTTGATAAATCAGAATAAATAATAGGCTTCTTTTTCATAGATACTTAAATTTTTTTTAATATAGACAAAATTATTAGTTTAAACATTGTGGAGAAATTAAAAACTTTAAAATTAGTTAATTCTTATTTGATAATTGAAAATCACCACTAAATTTGATTTTTATACACTTTATAACTGCAACCTGAATTAATAATCGTTTCAAATTTAATAAGTATTTGTTTCGAATAATCATTTAATTATTAAGAAAAAGTAAATAGAATCGAAAGAAATTCTAAAATTTCAATTTTTTTAAAATTTGTAATTTCTATCTAATCTATTGCTATTACTAAGTTATTTGATATATCTAATTGATAAAATTGTTTACACTAATTCAGCAATCTTTATAAATTCTTGAGAGAATTATACTACTAAAACTTAATTTTAATTTAATAGTTATAAATATGAAAATTTCAATCCTTTTAATTGAAGATGATCGTGATATGCGTGATTTGGTGGCTAGGCATCTAGAACATTCTGGTTTCGATGTACAAAAAGCTGAAGATGGAATTAAAGGACAAGCATTAGCTCTTCAATACTCACCAGATTTAATACTTTTAGATTTAATGCTACCAAGTGTGGATGGATTAACTTTATGCCAGCGTCTAAGAAGAGATGAAAGAACATCAAATATACCAATCTTGATGATAACCGCATTAGGCGGTATTAAAGATAAAGTTACTGGGTTTAATTCTGGGGCAGATGATTATATTACGAAACCATTCGATCTAGAAGAATTACATGTACGCATTAAAGCTTTATTAAGAAGAACCAACAGAGCTCAATTAAATTCTAGTAACCAGCAAGAAATATTAAATTATGGCCCTTTAACTCTTGTTCCAGAAAGATTTGAAGCTATATGGTTTGAATCTCCTGTTAGGTTGACGCATCTTGAATTTGAACTACTTCATTGTCTTTTGCAGAGGCATGGCCAAACTGTATCTCCAGCATTGATTCTTAAAGAGGTATGGGGATACGAACCTGATGATGATATTGAAACAATAAGAGTTCATATTAGACACTTACGCACCAAATTAGAACCAGATCCACGTAAGCCTATATATATAAAAACTGTATATGGTGCTGGATATTGTCTTGAGTTACCTGTTGGTTCTCAAGTTGAAACTGCTAAGCAAGAATTTATTCAAGCAAGAAATCCTGGTCTGATAAACACTGCAGTGGATTAATTTTATACATCTTCCATTGAAATTTTTAAAAAAGTAATTTCCCATGCCAACCTCGTTTGAATTTTCTTTCTTAATAGGGTTTTTAAATTTTCAAGTTTTTTAATTAAACTAATATTTTTTGTTTTTCTCCACCAAATTGTTTGAATTAAATTTACTAAACAAATCTGTTGAGAAATTTCCAATTTTTCAGATATTGACTTAGATATTTCTAATATTTCTAGACTATTTTTTATTGGAGAATCTAATATACCTATAAGTTCATCTGAAAAATTATTACAAACTTCAATATTTTTCAATAATTGATTTGGAGATCCATTCGCAGAGTTTATTAAATCTTCAAATTTTAAATTTGTATTTATCTTTAATTTAGAAGTATCTAAATATTCTTTCAAAAGGGACTTTATTTGTTTACTAGAAATAGATCGAAATCTGACGATTTGACATCTTGAAATGATCGTATCTAAAAGAAGGTTTAATTTAGATGTTAGTAAAATAAAAATTCCGTTACTAGGTTCTTCTAAGGTTTTTAAAAGGCAATTTGAGGCTGCTTCGTTTAGGAGGTGTGCATCAATTATTAATACAATTTTTTTTTCTGAGTTTATTGATTTTTGACTAAGAAAAGTTTTGATATTACGTATTTGAGCAATTTTAATAATCTCAGATTCACTTTTTATTGTTTTTTCAAGATCGAAACTTCTTGAACTTTTTGTTTGCAAAAGTGAATCAGGTTCAATAATTAAAAAATCAGGATGGTTATTGTTTGTAATTTTCTCTTCAACATTTTCGCTTGGTGTAGACTGTTTGAAAATTTCTTTTATAAATTGAAGAGCAGTTTGCTTTTTGCCTAATCCTTCAGCACCATAAAATATATAACCATTAGCCAATGATTTGTTTTTAATTATACTTTTAAGAAAGGTATTGGCTTCTTCATTCAAGAAGAAATTATTTTTTTTAAACTCAATCATTTTTTTTAGAAAAATTGTTTAGCAAAGTCTCTTTAATTTGATTAGAAATAGTTTTAATATTTTGTGAAGCAGATATTACTTTCCAGTTTTTTTGTTTGGCAATTAGTTTGAAGCCTTCATTTACTTTTTCTAAAAATCTAATACCTTCTGATTCTATTCTGTCTGGAATTTCATTTTTTCTTCGGAATAAGCTCTCTTCTGGAGAAATTTCTAAGAAGAAAGTGAGATCTGGAGATACTCCTTGACAAACAATAGATTCAATATTTTTAATTATTTCTAAATTTATATTTCTTCCATAACCTTGATAAGCCAGTGTGGAATCAGAAAATCTATCACTTATTACCCAATCATTGTTATTTAAAGCAGGTGAAATAATTTTGGAAACGTGTTCAGCTCTATCTGCTGAATAAAGCAATAATTCTGCAAGAGATGAAGGTTTGTTATTTTCATTATTATCAAGAATCAGTCCTCTAAGTTTTTTTCCTAAAAGACTGCCCCCAGGTTCTCTAGTTGTGATTAATTTAGACCCTTTCTTTATTAGACCACTATTAGGAAGCCATTTAGATAGTTCATCTATTTGGGTAGTTTTACCACATCCATCAATACCCTCAATAACGATAAATTTTCCTTTCATTTAATCCAAAGATAAAGCATTAATTACAACTGTAATAGAGCTAATAGCCATCAATAATGCTGCTATTGAGGGAGTAAGAAGAATACCGTATTTAGGGAATAAAATGCCGGCGGCTAAAGGTATAGCTAGTAAGTTGTAACCAAAAGCCCATGTTAGATTTTGCTTTATTTTTCTTATAGTTTTTTTGGCAAGATTTAAAGCGTAGGGTAATCCATTTAGTTGATCTCCCATCAATACTACATCTGCATTTGCCTTAGCTATTTGAGTTCCTGATCCCACCGCAATTCCTAAGTCTGAAGATGCTAAGGCTGGGACATCATTAATACCATCACCAATCATTGCTACTTTATTATCAATTTTTAAATTTTCTATGGTCTTTAGCTTCATTTCAGGAAGAAGACCCCATTTGACTTCACTTTCTTTAAAACCAATTTTTTTTGCTAAAGCTAAAACTGTTTGTTTCCTATCTCCACTTAAAATATTAATTTTAAATTTGTTTTTTCTTAAATTTTGCACTGTTTTAATTGAATCATCTCTGAGTAAATCTCCTAGGAAGATAAAACCTAATAACTTATCTTTTATACTTACTCCAATAATAGTGTTCGTTTTTGTCTCTTCATTTTCAATTACTTTTTTTGCATCACTATCAATGATTGTTCCTTTACTTAGTAGCCATTCAATATTTCCAATATTAATAAGTCCATCAATTGAATCTAGTTCTCCAGAAATACCTCGGCCTGAATGAGTGATAATTTTTTTTATTGGAAATAAACTTAAATTTTGTTTTTTTGCTTCTTGAATCAACGCATCTGCTATTGGATGTCTGCTTTCCTTTTCTAAGCTGGCAGCTATTCTTAATAAAAAAGAATGATCATCATAATTTTTATAATCAACGATGAATGGCTTACCTTTTGTTAATGTACCTGTCTTGTCAAAAATAATGTGATTAATTTTTGAAGCCATCTCTATTTTGTCCCCGCCTTTAAATAAAACGCCCTTTTTTGCTGCTTTACCTGATGCGACAGTTATTACAGTTGGGGTGGCTAAACCTAATGCACAAGGACAAGCTATTACTAAAACGGCAATTGACAATTGTATTGCTAAACTAAGAAAATTCTCAGCATTACTACCAAGCGAACTATGAAGTGTATGGCTTGAGTGAGTTATGAGTTGATGATTATGACTTAATAAATCTGGCCAAATGTTTCTTGCCCCCTTCCACCAAAAGAAGAAAGTTAAGGTAGCAAAAATAAGGACAAAGTAAGTAAATTTGCCTGCAATTTCATCGGCAATTCTTTGAATGCGAGGTTTTCTAGCGTTTACAGACTCAATAAGATTTACTAGTTTCGCAAGAGAAGAATCCCCTCCGACCTTAAGTACTTTAAGTCTAAGAGTTGAATTAAGATTTAAAGACCCACTAGATAGATTTTCGCCTTTTTTTACCTCGATAGGCTTGGATTCTCCGGTGATATGTGAAACATCAATATATGAATTACCTTTAGTAACAATGCAGTCAGCAGGCACTCTGTCTCCAGCTAAAACTTGAATCTCTTGATTTGGTCTTAAAGTGTTTACTCTTATTGATTTTATTTGATTATCTTCTGTATAGATATTTGCCATTTCAGGTTGAAGATCTAATAACTCTCCAATAGATGAACCAGTTTGGTATCTTGCTCTTTCCTCTAAGAAACGCCCAATCAATATGAAACCTAACAGCATAACTGGTTCATTAAAAAAACAAGGAAAACCAGTGGCAGGAAATATTAAGGATAGAAGACTTGTTATATATGCGCTAGTTACTCCAAGAGCTACTAGAGAATCCATATCAGGCCGGTTCTTAATAAATGATTTAAAACCATTAATAATTATTCCTCTGCCAGGAAAGAATAGAGCTAATGTTGCTAATGAAGCGTGAAAAAATATATTACCTAATATCGGAAAATTTATATATCTTCCTTCTGCTAGATGACCTAAACCAGAAAATAATAAAAGTAATAAAGCAAAAGTTAGTTTTTTCCATTGATTATTCCAGCTCTTTTTTTTTTCTAATTCTGCCTTATTTATTTTTTTTGAAAAATCATTTATGTAAATCTTTGATGGGAAACCATTTTCTTTTAGATTTTCGAGAACTGCTTCTAGTTCTATCTGTTTCTGGGTAATTTCAAAATATGCACTTTCAGTTAGTAAGTTAACAGAAACATTTTCAATACCATCAGAATTTTTTAATATTTTTTCAACAGTGCTAACACAACCTCCGCATTTCATCCCTGTAATGCTTAATTGAATGCTTTCCATATTTTTTGCGATTGAAGCAAATTAATGCTCTGCCTATTTTTTAATTATAATAATAAATGTAATAGACTTTTTAAATAGTTATTTTTTAAATTACTATATTAATTTTATTAGTTTTAGAGCGGTGCCTAGTAATCAAAACAGAGACAATTTTATTGATAAAGCTTTTACTGTAATTGCTGAATCTATTGTAAAAATAATGCCTATTGCAGAGAAAGAAAAAAAGGCATATATCTATTACAGAGATGGCTTAGCCGCACAAAATAATGGAGATTATTCGGAAGCGTTAGAGTATTACAAAGAGAGTTTATTGCTTGAAGAAAATAAAATTGATAGGGGTGAGACTTTAAAAAATATGGCAATAATATACATGAGTAATGGGGAAGAGGATTTGTCTATTGAAACTTATGAAAAAGCATTAGCAGAAAATCCTAAACAGCCATCATGCCTCAAAAATATAGGTTTAATTTATGAAAAAAGGGGAAGATACGCTGAGCAAAATGGTGATTTAGATCAGAGAGATATTTGGTTTGATAAAGCTGCTGAAGTCTGGTCTAAAGCAGTTAGGTTATATCCAGGTGGTTATCTAGATATTGAGAATTGGTTGAAAAACTCAGGAAGGAGCTCTATTGATATGTACCTTTGATTTTTTTATTTTGATAAAGAATAATCAACTGCTTCTTTAATATTGGATATCTCTTTGATATTTATTAATTTTTGAAAATTATTATTTAGTTCCTCCTCTATTTTTGGCACTACGATATTTTTAATTCCTAGTCTTACAGCTTCTTCTATTTTTATCCGGAGATTATTCGATTTTCTAACTTGACCGCTCAAACCCAATTCCCCAATAAATGAGGTATTAGCCAAAGGAGGAATATTTTTCAAACTCGATAAAATCGATATTGCTACACCTAAGTCAGATGAGGGATCATTAATTTCAAAACCTCCACCAGTAGCTACATAACAATCAAACTCAGATAATTTTATCCCTACGTGTTTTTCAATGACAGCGAGAATTTGATGCAATCTATTTATGCTAATTCCAGTTGTAGTTCGTCTTGGGTTACTGTAGAAAGTTTTATTTACCAGTGCTTGTATATCAACTGCTAATGGTCGAGTGCCTTCATTTGTAATAGTAGTTGTTACACCTGAAATATTTTCTTTATTTGTAAAAATTGAACTTGGGTTTTTTATCTCACGTAAACCCTCTTCAAGCATTTCAAAAATTCCAATTTCAAAGGTCGATCCAAATCGATTTTTTATACTTCTTAGTAATCTATGAGATGAAATCTTATCTCCTTCAAAGTTTATTACTGTATCAACTAAATGTTCTAGAGTTTTTGGGCCAGCTAAAGCACCATCTTTGGTTACATGACCAATTATTAGAAGCGCAATATTATTATCTTTGGCTAGATTTTGCAACTCAGAAGAACATTCTCTAACTTGAGAAACAGATCCTGGAGAACTTTGCATTTCATGATTATGGATGGCTTGAATACTATCAATAATTGCGAAACTTGGATTGACATGTTTGATCTCTTCAATAATTAGAGATAAATTAGTTTCTGCAAAAATTTGTAAATCAATACTGTTTTGATTTAATCTTTCCCATCTAATTTTTACTTGTTCTAGGGATTCTTCTGCAGTTATGTATAACACTTTTTCATTGAGAGATATTTTCCCTGCTGATTGAAGAACTAATGTGCTTTTACCTATACCTGGTTCTCCTCCGAGTAAAACAACAGATCCAGGTACAATTCCACCTCCAAGAACTCGATCGAATTCCCTAAAACCACTCGAAAATCTTAATATTTTTTTTGATGAGATCTCATGAAACGGTATAGATTTTTTACTATTTTTTTTCTCTTGATATTTAGAGGTCTTACTTTTTATTTCTTCAACAATGGAATTCCATGAGTTGCAATTAAGGCATTTTCCAAAGTATTGAGAAGTTTCAGATCCGCAATTCTGACAAATAAAAGTCGATAATTTGCTAGACATTAAGTTTCTGAATGAAGTAAGGGAACTAGAATGTTTGGGATATTGCCCCTCTACAAGTTAGATTAGGTTAATAATAAATTCTCTTACTGATTAGCTAATAGAAACAAATGGCTCTATCTAGTCAAACTAAAGAAACTATACTTGTCGCAGATGACGAGGCAAGTATTAGAAGAATTCTGGAGACACGTCTCTCCATGATTGGCTACAAAGTTGTAACTGCAAGTGATGGTAAAGAAGCACTAAAGTTATTTAAGGATTATGAACCTGATTTAGTAGTGCTTGACGTCATGATGCCAAAGTTAGATGGTTATGGAGTTTGTCAAGAATTAAGGAAAGATTCTGATGTTCCAATTGTTATGTTAACTGCATTAGGAGATGTTGCAGATAGGATAACAGGTTTAGAATTGGGGGCTGATGATTATGTAGTAAAACCATTCAGCCCAAAGGAATTAGAAGCTAGAATAAGGTGTGTTCTTAGAAGAATCGACAAAGAACAAATTCCTGGAATGCCTAATTCAGGATTAATTTTGGTAACGGATATAAAAATTGATACAAATCGAAGACAAGTTTTTAAAAGCGATGAGAGAATAAGATTAACTGGAATGGAATTTAGTCTCTTAGAGCTTTTGGTAAGTAGGTCAGGAGAGCCATTTAGTAGAGGAGAGATTTTGAAAGAAGTTTGGGGATATACCCCCGAGAGACATGTAGACACGAGAGTCGTGGATGTTCATATATCAAGATTAAGATCAAAACTTGAGGCTGATCCAGCAAATCCTGAATTAATTTTGACAGCAAGGGGTACAGGATATCTTTTCCAACGGATTGTTGATATTGCTCCTTTTGATGGTAAATAAATGGGGAAAGAAACAGCGCAAAAAATTAACAAGCCCAGAGCTATTAGAAGATTAGTTATTTGGTACAAGAGAAACTCGGCTGTCACTTCAATAGTAGATACTGCTGCTAGTTCTGCGGCAACGGCTAGTAATGTTGCAGGTAACGTGGTTTCTGGTGCTGGTTCTGTTGTGACCACTGCTAGTAATGTTGCAAGTAACGTTGCAGGTAATGTTGCAGGTAATGTAGTTTCAAGCGCTGAATCTGTTGTGAATACTGCCAGCAGTGTTGTTTCAAATGCTAGCTCAATAGCGAAAAATAAATTACAGCCATTAGTTTTTGACCCATTAAAAAGATTACAAAATAGCGATAATATTATAGACAAGGTTGAAGACATTCAATCTAAAAGAATTTGGATCGCAGTTGATGGTATGGGTGGAGATTATGCTCCTGGCCCAATTCTTGAGGGTTGCCTCGAAGCAATAAGTAGATTCCCAATAAATATAAAGTTTGTTGGCAAAATTGACAAAGTTAAAGATGCAGCAGAAAAAACTGGTATAGCAGAATTATTAGACAATGAAATTAATAATAATCGTCTTGAATTAATTGATAGTGGAGAGCCTATTGGGATGAATGAAGAAGCTACTGCAGTCAGAAAAAGGAAAAATGCAAGCATAAACGTTGCAATGGATTTAGTGAGAAATAATAAAGCTGAAGCTGTCTACTCAGCTGGTAATTCAGGTGCCATGATGGCTTCTGCCATATTTAGAATTGGAAGATTGAAAGGGATTGATAGACCAGCCATAGGAGCATTATTTCCAACAAGGGATCAAACTCGCCCTGTATTAGTTTTAGATGTTGGTGCAAATACTGATTGTAAGCCATCTTATCTACATCAATTTGCTCTTCTAGGTAACATTTATGCAAAAGATGTCTTACAAGTAAAAAAACCAAGAATAGGCCTTTTAAATATTGGAGAAGAAGAATGCAAAGGTAATGATTTATCCCTAAAAACATTTGAATTATTATCTTCTGAAAAAAGTTTTGATTTTGGAGGTAATTGTGAAGGGCGAGATGTATTATCAGGTAGCTTTGACGTAGTAGTCTGTGATGGATTTACTGGAAATATATTATTGAAATTTCTTGAATCTGTGGGAGGAGTTTTATTAGATATTTTGAGATCTGAGCTGCCACGTGGAAGGCGGGGGAAAGTTGGTTCAGCTTTTTTAAGAAGTAATCTACTCAGAATTAAGAAAAGGTTAGATCATGCCGAACATGGAGGAGCTTTATTACTTGGAGTGAATGGTATTTGTGTTATTGGCCATGGAAGTAGCAAATCTTTATCAGTAGTTAGTGCTCTTCGCTTGGCTCACTCTGCAGTTAATCATGGTGTTATGGACAATTTAAATCAACTGCAAAAGCTTCAAGTTTTAAATTCATAAAACATATTGAGTCAAATTTATGTTTGACTAATATAAGTAAATAAAAAACTCTTTTGGAAGGAATAAATTTTAATCAGATTGGAGTGTCATTCAAGGGAAGTGGAAGTTATGTACCTGATCAAATCCTAACCAATCAAAAAATTAGTCAAAAAGTTGATACAAGCAATGAATGGATACAATCTAGAACTGGTATTTCTGAGAGAAGAATCTCTAGCGTAGATGATAATGTTACTGAGATGGGTTTTAAGGCTGCTCTGAAGGCTATAGAAATGGCTAATTGGGATATTAAAACGATTGATTTGATTGTTTTAGCTACTTCTACTCCGCATGATTTATTTGGATCAGCCCCATCCATTCAAGCTAAATTAGGGGCAGCTAATGCTGTAGCTTTCGATTTAACTGCAGCTTGTAGCGGCTTTTTATTTGCCTTAATAACAGCCTCACAATTTTTAAAAGGGGGTAGTTATAAAAGGGCTATTGTTATTGGAGCAGATCAATTATCAAGTTTTGTTGATTGGAATGATAGAAGAAGTTGTATTCTCTTTGGAGATGGTGCCGGTGCATTAGCAATTGAAGCAACAAATGAATTTGATAATTTTATAGGTTTTGATATGAGAACTGATGGGGGGAGGGGTTCTTTTCTTAATCTTCCATCAAAAAATAATATGGATTCAATTGTTGATGAAATTGACTTTTTAAGTGGAGGTTTTTCTCCAATTCAGATGAATGGTCAGGAAGTTTATAAATTCGCAGTTAAAGAAGTCCCCCTAATTCTTCAAAAGTTGTTGAAAAAAATGAAATATAATTCTGATCAAGTTGATTGGCTCTTGTTGCATCAAGCTAATCAAAGAATATTGGATTCTGTAGGAGAAAGGTTAAAAATTCCCAGAGAAAAGATTCTTAGTAATTTAGAAAAATATGGCAATACTTCAGCAGCAACAATTCCACTAATGATGGATGAGGCTGTAAGAGATTATAGAATTAAACAAAATGATATTATTGCTACAAGTGGTTTCGGTGCTGGGCTAAGTTGGGGTGCAGCCCTAATTAAATGGGGTTAAAAACAAAATAGGAACATTATGACAGTTGCATGGGTATTCCCTGGACAGGGTTCGCAAAAAATTGGAATGGCAAAACAAATTGAAAATTTGCCCAACACAAAACAGAGGTTTAGTTATGCATCTGAGATATTTGAAAGGAATTTATTTGAAATTTGTGAGTTAAATAATGAACCAACAAATCCTCTTATTGATTTAAATAACACAAGAAACACACAAATTTGTCTTTTTTTAGTTGAATCAATTTTATTAGATGCATTAAAGGAAAATGGATTTAAACCAACTTATGTTGCTGGGCATAGTCTTGGGGAAATCACTGCACTATATTGTGCGGATGTTTTTTCATTCGAAGATTGCGTTTCTCTAATAAAAGAAAGGTCTCAATTAATGGTAAATGCTGGGAAAGGATCTATGGCAGCAGTAATTGGTTTTGATAGAAATGAACTTGATCTATTGGTACAAAAAATTGATGATATTGTAATTGCCAATGATAATAGCTCTTCCCAAGTTGTTTTATCAGGATCTACTGAAGCATTAAATAATTTGTCGAGAGAATTTTCTTGTAAAAGATTCTTGAAATTAAATGTTTCAGGTGCATTTCATTCACCATTTATGAATGAATCTTCATCAAAATTTTCTGAGTATTTAAAACAGATTCAATTTAAAAAACCCTCTTTCCCAGTCATAAGTAATTGTGAACCTTCACTTTGTAGTGATGCAAACGAGCTTAAAATTAGATTAGAAAAGCAAATGTGTAATGGAGTTAGGTGGCGAGAAACTATGGATTTAATGGCAAAAGATAGTGATCTACATATTGTTGAAATTGGCCCTTCTAATGTACTAAGCGGTTTAGGAAAAAGACATCTTAAAGGTGTAAAAATTTCTCAAGTTTCATCTTCTGATCAAATATCTTATTAATTTTGTATGAAAAATCATACTATTCAAAAATTAACCTACGAATTAGTTAGTAAGCTTTTTGTATTACCTATTTATAAATTTGTATTTAAAGGTCAATTAATAGGTAGAGACAATATTCCGCAAAAAGATTCTTTTATCATGGTTTCTAATCATGGTTCTTTACTTGATCCTCCTTTGTTAGGCCATGCCCTTGGACGTAATATATCTTTTATGGCCAAGGCAGAGCTTTTTAAAATTCCTTTTCTTGGTTTTATTATCAAGGCTTGTGGAGCATATCCTGTGAAAAGAGGAATTGTTGATAAAAATACAATTAAAACAGCATGTAAAAAATTGTCAAACGATAATTGTATTGGAATTTTTATTGATGGCACTCGTCAAAAAAATGGCCGAGTAAATAAGCCCAAACAAGGAGCAGCATTATTAGCCTTTAAAAATCAAAAATTATTATTGCCTGTTGCAATAGTTAATTCACATAGGCTAATGAGATTTAAATTCTTTTTTCCTTTATTTTCAAAAATAGTTATTAAAGTGGGAAAACCTGTTCAACCTCCGCAAAGTTCATCAAGAAATGAACTTAATCTTGTGACAATGCACCTTAAAGACGAAATTAATAATTTGATTGGATGAATATTTAGTTAATTGGGGAAATAGGGTAAAGAGGCAAAACTTTTTCCCAAGAATCTACATTTGAATTTAATGAATTTTTGTTTGATAAATCTAATAGTTCTTTTAAATCTTCTTGATCATCAAAAATAGCCTCGAAAAAAAGTTCTTTACTCTCGAGTTCTTTGATAACTTTTGGTAAAACTGTTTCTCGAATGACTAGATCTGAAGAAGTTTTTTCGTCATGACAAATCTCATATTTACCTGCAATAAAACCCTGTCGTTTTAATTTTTTGTAAATCCAGAATGATTTTTTGTTTGTAAAGATATTATTTTTTGATGCAATTCTTTTTGCCATTATTTCAAATGAACTAAAACTGTCTAAAGGACAATTTATTTGTTGTGAGATCGTTCTTGCTAAAACTACAATAAGTCGTGAAGCATTAAAATTTGCTGGTCCAATACTGACAGATAACTTATTTATTTTTTGTAAATTTTCTCTGGAAATGAATTTATCTAGATCATTAATTAAGTTGTTGCAAAGGTCATTATCAAATTTTTTGATAAATAATTCATCAGATTCAAGGTTATTGGTTTTTCTATAACCAAAGCCAAAAGAAGTGTCTGTGCTATGAATAACTAAAATTGGGTAACTTTCTCTTTGTTTTAGTTTTTTTGTCATCTATTACCTTTAAACAGGTAATTCCATACCTGGATTACATTTAGACCATTTACCAAATTCATTTTCAAAACTTTCACAAGATTGAACATCCCAATCAGTTTTATAATCACCATTATTATCTTTAACTATATTGACATGAATGAATGGTTTTTTTGCTTTAAAATCAGGTAGATCACAAATATGATCAACACCATGATTATTCTCAACATCATGATATGTGATACATCTATCAACCCATTTACAGTTGATGCAAATGCACATAATAAATAAATAATATGAAAAATAGCTTTCACAAAGATCATACACTAATAATTGATGAATTAGAAACAAGTATAAAAATTCATAATTTGGATTTAATCTTTGTTTTTTTACCTAAAGGATCATATTTGGTTGGTGGTTATATAAGAGATATTATTTTGGGAAGAAAAACTGAAAAGTTAGATGTTGATATTGTGGTACCTTTAAATGCAATTGAAATTGGTAAAAAAATTGCAGATAATATTGGATCAAAATTTATAATTTTAGATAAAAAAAGAGAAGTAGTAAGAATTATTCTTAATAATATTTATGTTGATATTGCTAATCAAGTTTCATCTTCCATAGAAGGAGATTTATGTTCTAGAGACTTTTCGATCAATTCAATTGCTTTTTTATTTGATAAGAAAAGTTTGTTTGATCCATTAAATGGTCTTAAAGATATTGAGATTTCTTTGCTTAGAACTCATTCTGAAAACAATTTAATAAATGATCCTTTACGAATTTTAAGATGTTTTCGATTTGTTTCAGAATTGAATTTTAAAATTGATTTAAGATTAGTTGATTTTATAAAAAAAAATAAAGGGAACTTATATCTTGTCGCAAAAGAGAGAATTACTTATGAAATACAGAAAATAGTAAATGGAGCAAATGCTCTTGATGCAGTATTGTTGATAAAAAAATTAAATATATTTGATACTGAAAATTTATTTGAAGATTCTTTTTTTTTGGATTTAGAGAAAATTAATTATGGAGAACTTGATCAGGAAGAAAAAGATAAATATTTACCATCATTTTTTATTGCTCAAATCTTAGATGTTGTAACTTTAGAGAAACTGAAATTTAGTAAAGGTGATATTGCAAAAACTAAGTTATTGCGAAAATGGCACCTTTTCTTGAAAAATAAAAATATCGCTCAGTTAAATGAATTTGACAGATTTAAATTACATCAAGAATTAGAAATGTTTCTGCCATCTTTTATTTTTTATTTACCTCAAAATTTACAATTAGATTGGCTTCATAGATGGCGTGACAAAGATGATAAATTATTTCATCCCTCAAACTTAGTTAATGGTGATGTAATAAAAAAAAATTTGGAAATCAAGGATGGACCTATCTTGGGAGAGCTTTTACAGTATCTTTCTAAAGAACTTGCATATAATAGATTGAATAATTTTGATGAAGCTATTTATAAAGCAAAGCGATGGATTGAACAAAATGCGCCAAAATGTGATTAAATACACATAGCTTAGTTTTGTTTAGAAGTTCAGACTTCAAAATCATTTTTAAAAATTTATGAGTATTCGCATTTACATCGGCAACTTACCTCAAGGATTTAATCCAAAAGAATTCGATACACTTTTAAAGTCAGTTTCTGATTCGATTAGATTTAAAGCAGTTTTAGATAAGGAAACTAAAGAAT
Organism: Prochlorococcus sp. AG-347-I04; assembly: GCA_003281625.1. Lineage (GTDB taxonomy): Bacteria > Cyanobacteriota > Cyanobacteriia > PCC-6307 > Cyanobiaceae > Prochlorococcus_A. Next base: position 74,693 of record QCBL01000002.1, on the reverse strand, counting down.
ACAGGGGGTTTGGTTTCGCAACAACTAATAACGAAGATAATGCAAATTTATTAATTCAAAAATTAAACGGTTTTGAATTTAATGGTTCTAAATTAAGAGTAGAGCTATCAGAAAAGAAAGATTCTGCTTCAAACAAAAGAAATAATGGAAAATTAAATAAGAATAAGAAGAGAAAAGACTTTAAAAAAATTGTTCACAGTGATGCTCCTAATCTTGAAGCTCCTGACCCAAGATGGGCTGGAGAACTATCTAAATTAAAAGATTTGTTGGCTAATCAAAAGGCACCTGCTTAGTTATTTGATTCGAGAAATTAAAAACGATATTGGAATTTCAAGAGCTTTTACTGAATTTTTTACAAAAGCCCTATTATTAAAAACATCATAATCTAATCTTTCGATAGAATCTAATATTCCTCTGTAAAGACGTAAAGACGTCCATACTGGCCATCTAGCATCAGAAGATAGCCACTTAATGCCATCTTCAGACTTTTGAAACCATTCGCGAGCCCTTGTTAATTGAAAGTTCATGAGATCTTTCCACTGCTTGTTTATTTTGCCTTTTAACAATTCTTCTTCAGAATAATTAAATTTTTCAATATCCTCTAGAGGGAGATAAATTCTTCCTCTTTGCCTATCTTCTCCCACATCCCTTAATATGTTTGTTAGCTGATTAGCAATTCCTAGAGCAATGGCTGCTTCGGAGGGATCAGGCATGGTACTCCATGGAGCAGATGTATAAGCGCTATCAATCCCCATCACATTCTGAGTCATTAAACCAACAGTCCCTGCGACTCTATAACAATAGAGTTTTAATTCATCAAAATTCTTGTATCTAAATTTATTTAAATCCATTCTCTGGCCATCTATCATGTCTAGGTAGGGTTGAATACTTTGTGGATATTTCTGGATGGTGTCTAATAGAACTGAGTCTAATTCGGATTCAATTCTTCCTTTAAAAACATTTTTAGTATTTTCTTCCCATTCATCTAGATTGTCTGAAAGCTCATCTTGCGATTTAGTTGAGGCTTCTATGCTATCCATTATTTCATCTGTTCTTCTACACCATACATAAATAGCCCAAATAGCTTTTCTTTTTTCTTCAGGTAATAGAAGAGTTCCCAAGTAAAAAGTTTTAGCCCATTGCTGAGTCTCTTTACGGCATATCTCGTATGCTTGATCTAGTTGAGAAATTGAATTTTTCAAAAAGTTTTAGATTAATTTGATAATTTTTCTAATGTTATTAAGAAACATTTTGAGCGGTTTTGGAATACTCTTTGTTGATTGATTCCGCGCATAATTTACCACTTAAAACTGCTCCTTCCATGGATGCTAAATATTTTTGCATCGTGTAATCACCAGCTAAGAAAAAGTTTTTTATGGGTGATTTTTGACTAGGTCTGAAATCTTGACATCCAGGAACTGCCTTATATACAGATCTTGGAGTTTTGACTACTTTATATTTTCTTAATTTAGTCTTATCGTCACCCATGAAATGAGTTGGAAATAATTTCTCGAGTTCTTCCATAGTTGCATCAATAATGTCTTGATCGCTTCTGTTTATCCAATCTTTCGCAGGTGCGAAAACTAATTCAAGCATTGACCTATTTGGGTCTTCGTATTCTTTACAAGTAATGCTCATATCCGCATAAACACTGAGAAGTGGTGATCTGCTAAATAGTAGATGGTCAATATCAGTTAATTTTTTGTCAAACCATAAGTGAATGTTAATGACTGGCACACCATTTAAGCCATCTAGTTTAGAAAAAGCATCTAAACCTTTCCATTGTTTAGGAATCATTAATTTAAAAAGATCTACAGGCATTGCACTCACGTAAGCATCGGCAGTAAGTTCTTTCTTTTCATTTTCATCTAAAGAAGCAATAGTAAAACTTTTTACAGTACTGTCTTCGTTAAGGTTTATTTGCCTCAAAGGACTATTCATGTGAACTTCTCCACCACGAGCAGTGATGTAATCAACCATCGGTTGGCAAAGTCTTTCAGGTGGAGCTCCATCAAGGAATGCCATTTTAGAACCATTTTTTTCTTGTAAAAATCTGTTTAATGCTGTTAATAAAACTGTAGATGATATTTCATCCGGCCCAATGAAATTTAAAGCTTTACTCATGGCTATGAAAACTTCATCATTAACTCTTTCTGGGATATTGTGATCTTTTAACCATTCTGTCCAGGATTTCGAATCACATTTATCTAAGTACTTTTGGCCTCGCAACATTGCAGGCACCAAGCCTAATCCAAATAAAATTTTTTCGTTCCATGAAAGCATATCATTATTACTAAGTATTGCTGAAACTCCATTTACGGGAGCAGGTATATCGGGAAAGTCAAATCTACTGTAAGTTCCAGGCTCTGATGGCTGATTAAAAATCATTGAATGACTTTTCCATTGAAGTCTATCTTCAATATCTAATTCCTTGAAAAGTTGCAACATATTTGGGTAGGCTCCAAAAAATATATGCAAACCAGTTTCATACCAATCTCCATCTTCATCTTTCCATGCGGCAACTTTCCCGCCTAAAACATCTCTCGCTTCGAGGACGATAGGAATGTGCCCATTATCGACTAAGTACTTAGCACAAGATAAACCTGCTAAACCGGCACCAGCAATTACAACACGCATTATTAAATCAAGAAATAAATTAACACTTACTAATAAGCTACATTAAAGTTAGAACATAATAGTTTTTTTCGTTGAATATTACGCAAAATTATGGAAAAAATGCTTTTAAAATCGACAACAAGGCATGTAAGAATTTTTACTGCCGAAGTTGTTGATAAGGAATTACAGTTTCATCCAAACAAACTTACTCTTGATTTAGATCCCGATAACGAATTTATTTGGAACGAAGATTCTCTAAACAAAATAAATGAAAAATTCAATGAACTAATAAAAGAGAGAGCAGGAAAAGATTTAGATGATTATGAACTTCGAAAAATAGGATCAGAAATCGAAGGTTTAATCAAATTTTTGCTTCAAAATGGTCAGCTAAGCTATAACCCTGCCTGTAGAGTAATGAATTATTCAATGGGTTTACCAAAGACAAATAAAGTGCTGTGAATAGATCATCCTCAAATAGAAGACCAAGGAGAGGTTCAGATAGAGGTTATTACCCTCCGAATCCAAGAGACATAGATCCATATGGACAAAGAAACGCAAGATTGCCTGCCTCTTCTGAACAAAAAATCAACTTTAGTACAGGAACCATTGCCGTACTTGCGGGAGTTCTTATTTTAGGAGTTGGTATTGGTAGCGCTATTACCAGTACAACAGATGGAGGACAGGGAAACATAGCTAGTCAACAACAGTTAGATATGGCTGTTCCAGACCCTGAATTTTGCAGACAATGGGGAGCTAGTGCCTTTGTGATTGATGTTGAAATGTATACAACCCTTAACCCATCAACTAGTTTTGTAACTCAACCAGCTCTCCAGCCAGGTTGTGTGATTAGAAGAGAAAATTGGACAGTTTTACAAAAACAGGGCGCAATTAGTAATGAAGATGTAAGGGAATGTAAGCAAAGGATGAATACTTTTGCTTACATAGGATCCATAAGAGATAAGCCAATAGTTAAGTGCGTTTATCAGACTGATGTAAATGAAAACAAATTTATAATCAAAGGCGATGGACAAGCCGAAGACGGAGGAGTTGGAATAAACAAAGAAGCAATTCAGTTTTAAAAAAAATTATATATGTCTTAAAGGGCTTTCTAAACAAGCAAATTGTGGCAGAATATTTTTCTTAAATACTTCTGATGCTCTTGAAGTATATCTAGACGGATTAGTAATTAATTTAAGCTCTCTTTTAACTTCTAAATCAGCAACAAATGCTTTGTGAATTGTTCCCGCCGATAATTCTCTTTCAATAGAAACAACAGGCAAAAAGGAAGCTCCTAAACCTGATTGAACAGCATTCTTTATTGCTTCAAGAGAATTTAGTTCCATCTCAATTTTTAATCTTTGAATATCAAGACCTGAATCTTGAAGAAGTTTATCAACTACTTTTCTTGTTGTAGATTGTGAGTCCAATGTTACAAAATTTAATTTGTATAAGTCTTCTTTTAAAAGCTCTTTTTTGGTTGAAAGTGGGTGTTTAGAGGGTAAAACTAATGCCAATTCGTCTGTGGCATATGGAATTACTTGAAGTAAATTTTCTAAATCTCCAGGTAATTGTCCTCCAATAATGGCTAAGTCAATTTGTCCATTAGCGACACTCCAACCAGTTCTCCTAGTACTGTGAACTTGAAGTTGAACAGATACATCAGGGTATTTTTGTCTGAATAGTCCTATCATTCTGGGCATTAAATAGGTTCCAGTTGTTTGGCTGGCTCCAATTACAAGAGTTCCTCCCTTTAGGCTATTTAAATCTTCAATAGCTTTGCAAGCTTCGTCGCACTGATTCAAAATTCGTTCGCAATACTCTAGCAATAGTCTTCCTGCTTCAGTCAATAGAGCCTTTCTACCACCTCTGTCAAAGATTGTAATTTCAAGTTGTTTTTCCAGATTTTGTATTTGTAAACTCACGGCAGGTTGGGTTACATATAAGAGATCTGCAGCTTTTTTAAAACTTCCTTGAGCTGCTATAGCTTTTAGTATTCTTAATTGGTCGAGAGTAAATGGTAATTCTGGCATCTATTATGCCTACAATTACTTATAATTCTAATGCTTAGAAGCATTCTTGTTAAGGACAAAAATTATTTGAATAATTTAAATATATGGCGACTCATGAAACTTCCCTAACAATCTTACTTTTGATTTTTATTTTTGCGGTAATTCATAGTGGTGGAGCTGCTTTAAGATTCAAAGCAGAATCTATTATGGGTCCCAGGTTATGGCGACTATGTTTTGTTTTTTTAAGTTTGCCATCTGCAATAGTTTTGATTAGTTATTTTTTAGCTCATAGATATGATGGAATCAGATTATGGAATTTACAGGGTAATAATTTCGTTTTTATAATAGTCTGGCTGTTAACTGCGATAAGTTTTTTATTTTTATATCCTGCTACTTATAATTTGCTAGAAATTCCATCGGTTTTACAACCTAAAGTACGAATTTATGGAACTGGGATAATGAGAATTACAAGACACCCACAAGCATTCGGTCAAATAATTTGGTGTTTTGCTCATACTCTATGGATTGGTACATCATTCACATTAATAACTTCTATTGGCTTAATTTTGCATCATCTTTTTGCAATCTGGCATGGAGATAAGAGATTAGCAAATAGATTTGGAGAAGAATTTGAAAAGTTTAAAAAAAATACTTCTATAATCCCTTTTATGGCAATACTTGAAGGGAGGCAAGAATTTAAGATTAAAGAATTTTTTAAGTTATCTCAATTTGGGATATTAATTGCAATAGGAGTTCTTTGGTGGTCTCATAAGTATATAAATATTGCTGTTAAAACATTTAATTCATCATTTTTGTCTGAATTTTTCAATTGACAGTTTAAAATCAAAATAAAGTTCTTTAAGACATGCCTCAAGCTTCAGAAATTGCCTGGTTAATTCCTGTATTCCCACTTATTGGAGCAGTGCTTTCTGGCTTAGGACTAATAAGTATCAACAAGAAAATTAACAACTCAAGAGAAATTGTTTCTGTTGGTCTGATTTCTTTAGTTGGGATTTCTGCTGTAATTAGTTACAAAGCTCTAATAGAACAAGTTAGTGGTTATCAACCAGTAGAAAAATTATTTGTATGGGCTAATGCTGGGGATTTCACAATTCCAATGGGTTTTGTGCTTGATCCTTTGGGAAGTGTAATGCTTGCTTTAGTAACCACAATTACTTTGCTGGTAATGATTTACTCTCACGGTTATATGACGCATGACAAGGGTTATGTAAGATTTTTTACATATCTAGCATTATTTAGCAGTTCGATGATGGGGTTAATAGTTAGTCCGAATTTATTAGAAATTTACGTTTTTTGGGAATTAGTTGGAATGTGTTCTTACTTATTAGTTGGTTTTTGGTACGACAGAGATGGTGCAGCACATGCTGCACAGAAAGCATTTGTTGTTAATAGAGTAGGAGACTTTGGCTTATTACTAGGTATTCTTGGTTTATTTTGGGCAACAAATAGTTTTGATTTTAATGAAATTGCTGCTGGAATTTCTCAATCAATTGCCGAAAATTCAATACCTATTTGGGCTGCTTTACTACTTTGTTTTTTAGTTTTTTTAGGGCCAATGGCAAAATCTGCTCAGTTTCCTCTTCATGTATGGTTGCCTGATGCAATGGAAGGTCCGACACCTATTTCTGCACTTATCCATGCTGCAACGATGGTTGCCGCAGGAATTTTTCTTGTAGCAAGACTACAACCTTTGTATTCAATATTTCCCTCTATTCAGTTCATTATTGCTTTAGTTGGCACTATTACTTGTTTCTTAGGAGCCTCTATAGCTTTGACCCAAATGGATTTAAAAAAAGGTTTGGCTTACAGTACAGTTTCTCAGCTTGGTTATATGATGCTCGCAATGGGTTGTGGAGCACCGGTAGCAGGAATTTTCCATTTAGTTACTCATGCTTGTTTTAAAGCAATGCTATTTTTGGGATCAGGTTCAGTAATCCACGCTATGGAAGAAGTGGTTGGCCATCAGCCTGTATTAGCTCAAGATATGAGATTGATGGGAGGTTTAAGAAAAAAAATGCCATATACATCAACAACATTCCTAGTAGGTTGTGTAGCAATCAGTGGAATTCCGCCGTTAGCAGGTTTTTGGAGTAAAGATGAGATACTTGGTAATGCATTTATATCCTTTCCAGCTTTTTGGTTTGTAGGACTTCTAACGGCAGGTATGACTGCTTTTTATATGTTTAGGCTTTATTTTTTGACATTTGAAGGAGATTTTAGAGGGGAGAATAAAGAACTGCAAAAAGAGCTTTTAATAGCTTCTAAATTAGACCTAGATGAAGAAAATGAAGAAGAGCACGAAGAACATGGCTCTATTCATGAGTCGCCATGGTCAATGACATTCCCTTTGGTATTTCTAGCTGTACCCTCTTTGATTATAGGTTTTATGGGACTTCCATGGGATAGTAAAATAGCAAGTTTACTAGATCCTGAAGAAGCAGAGACTGCTGCAAAAGCCTTTGAATTAAAAGAATTTTTGCCTTTAGCAATAGCGTCAGTTTTTATTGCATCCGCAGGGATCATTATTGCTTATCAGGCATACTTTGCAAAAAAAATTAATTTGTCAGTTTTATTTGCTAAAAGGTTTCCTGATATCAATCAATTTTTATCCAATAAATGGTATCTGGATGATATTAATGAAAAAATTTTTGTTAAGGGTAGTAGAAAATTAGCTAAAGAGGTCCTAGAAGTTGATTCTAAGGTTGTTGATGGAGTAGTTAACCTTACTGGTCTTGTGACTTTAGGTAGTGGAGAAGGTTTAAAATATTTTGAGACTGGTAGGGCTCAATTTTACGCTCTCATTGTTTTTGGGGGAGTAATTCTACTAGTTGCAATATTTGGTTTCCAATCTCCTCAAGTATCTTAATTACAATTGTGTGTCTTCACTGTCCATTGGGGTGAAAAAATACAGATCATTTCTAGAATTTATTTAAGATAAATTTCTTATTAAATTGGGTACTTATTTTTTTACGCATTTTGCGACACAAATGTTGGGAACTTTAGGAGCTGGATTATCTAATTTCCCTTGGTTATCTGCCTCAATTTTATTCCCAATTGGTAGTGCATTTGTTATACCTTTTTTCCCAGATAAAGGAGATGGTAAAGAGGTTAGATGGTTTGCATTGTCTATTGCATTAATAACTTTTTTAATTACTGTAGGTTCTTATATAAATGGCTTTGATATTAATAATGAAAATGTTCAACTGAAAGAAAATATCAGCTGGCTCCCTGATTTGGGCCTTACTTGGTCTGTTGGTGCTGATGGCATTTCTATGCCGTTAATATTATTAACTAGCTTTATAACTGCATTAGCAGTTCTTGCTGCATGGCCAGTCAAGTTCAAACCAAAGTTATTTTTCTTTTTAATATTGGTTATGGATGGTGGACAAATCGCTGTGTTTGCCGTTCAAGATATGCTCTTGTTCTTTCTGACTTGGGAACTCGAGTTAATTCCTGTTTATTTATTATTAGCTATATGGGGTGGCAAAAATCGACAATATGCAGCAACAAAATTCATTATTTATACAGCTGGCAGCTCTATCTTTATTCTTCTGGCAGCACTAGCAATGGGTTTTTATGGTGCAGAAATTCCTAACTTTGAGTTTTCTCATTTGGCAGCTCAAGATTTTAGTCAAAAATTCCAAATATTATGTTATGTCGGGCTATTAATTGCATTTGGAGTAAAACTACCAATAGTACCTCTTCATACTTGGCTTCCAGATGCTCATGGAGAGGCTACAGCTCCTGTTCATATGCTTTTAGCAGGAATTTTATTAAAGATGGGTGGATATGCTCTATTAAGATTTAACGCACAATTGTTACCCGTTGCTCATGCCCAATTTGCCCCACTATTAATAGTTCTAGGGGTAATCAATATAATTTATGCTGCATTAACTTCTTTTGCTCAAAGAAATCTCAAAAGAAAAATTGCGTACAGTTCGATAAGTCATATGGGCTTCGTTTTGATTGGAATAGGGAGTTTTAGTAGTCTTGGAAGAAGCGGAGCAATGCTGCAAATGGTTAGTCATGGATTAATAGGTGCAAGTTTATTTTTTCTTGTTGGTGCTACCTATGACAGAACAAAGACTCTTAAACTTGATGAAATGAGTGGTGTAGGACAAAAAATGAGAATCATGTTTGCCCTGTGGACTGCTTGCTCGCTTGCTTCTCTGGCTTTACCTGGTATGAGTGGATTTGTCTCCGAATTAATGGTATTTACAGGATTTGTTACTGATGAAGTTTATACACTTCCTTTTAGGATAGTGATGGCATCTTTAGCTGCTATCGGTGTAATACTCACTCCTATTTATCTACTTTCAATGTTACGTGAAATTTTCTTTGGTAAAGAAAATCCAAAATTAATGGAAGAAAGAAAACTTATAGATGCAGAGCCAAGGGAAGTTTATATTATTGCTTGTTTACTTTTACCGATTATTGGAATAGGTTTGTACCCTAGATTAGTTACTGAAAGTTATATCGCATCAATCAATAATCTAGTGGATAGAGATTTAACTGCAGTTAAAAATGCTGTGAAAACAAATATTTTTTCAGGAACTAAAAAAAATGACATTTTAAAAGCTCCAACAATATAATTTTTAAATTAACGCAATATTATTTGGCATTAAATAAATTAAAAGATATCTTGTGAGTAGATTTTACTTATTTTAAAAATATCTTATTTCGATCCTATCGATAGTCAAAAACTTGGTCCTAGATTGTTGATTAAGTTTCTTCAAGATGCCGCAGGGAAAGGTGAGCTTGATCCATGGGATATTGATGTAATAAGTGTAATTGATAGCTTTTTAGAGCAATACTCAGATACTTTCAACAAATCTTCAAATAGTCAAAGTTCGTATCATAGGGATTTAGCTGAGACAAGTGAAGCATTTTTTGCAGCTTCTGTACTAGTGAATTTAAAGGCTCAGGTTTTGGAATCTGATGTTTTTAAAGAGAATTCATCAGATTTTGAAGATGAATTTGACGTGGATGATCAAGATTGGATTGATAAAGAATTTGATATTCCAAAATATCCTGAAAAATATCTAAGGAGAAGATCAATTGCACAACCAATTCTTAAACGTACAACAACACTGGGAGAACTTGTAAGTCAGTTAGAGTCCATAGCAGAAGTTATAGAAACTCAAGATCTTCTGCTCATGAAGAGAAAAAGAAATAAAAAATATTCTGATAAGGCTTTAATTTCTCAAGTAAAATCTTTAGCACATCGCGAGAAACTTCCAGAAACCACAAAAGCATTAGGTAAATTTATTGACGGATGGGAAAAAGCATTACAATGGACAGATTTTGAATATTTAGTCAAGGAATGGCAAACAGTTGTAAAAAATGATTTAGATAAAGATCGTTTGGGAGTTTTTTGGGCTTTGTTATTTTTATTGTCAGAAAACAAAATTGAAATTAAACAAATTAATTCCTTATATGGTCCTATTCAAATTAAAAGAATTATTCCTGATGGTGGTATAGCTCAATTGCCTATAGAGAATCTTGAATTAAGTAATGCCTCTTCTTCGGCTGCTTAGAAGCTTAATAGTAATAACGTATAATTTTAAAAAATGGTTTTGAATTTATGAAGGCAATGATACTTGCGGCAGGTAAAGGTACACGTGTTCAGCCTATCACTCATGTTATTCCGAAACCGATGATTCCGATTTTGCAAAAACCTGTTATGGAGTTTCTCTTGGAACTTTTAAGAGAACATAACTTTAAGGAAATAATGGTAAATGTTTCTCATCTAGCTGAAGAAATTGAGAATTATTTTAGGGATGGGCAAAGATTTGGAGTGGAAATTGCCTATAGTTTTGAGGGAAGAATTGAAGATGGGGAATTAATAGGTGATGCTTTGGGATCCGCAGGAGGATTAAAAAAAATTCAGGATTTTCAAAATTTCTTTGATGAAACTTTTGTTGTTTTATGTGGTGATGCTCTAGTTGATTTAGATTTAACTCAAGCAGTTAAAAAACATAAGCAGAAAGGAGCTATTGCAAGCTTGATAACAAAGAGGGTTACTAAGGATCAAGTATCAAGTTACGGTGTTGTAGTTTCAGATGAAAATGGACGAATAAAGGCTTTTCAGGAAAAGCCATCAGTTGAGCAAGCTTTAAGTGACTCTATAAATACAGGGATTTATCTTTTCGAACCCGAAATTTTTAACTACATACCTTCAGCTGAGAAATTTGATATTGGAGCTGATCTTTTCCCAAAACTTGTTGAAATGGATTTACCATTTTTTGCATTACCAATGGATTTTGAATGGGTAGATATTGGCAAAGTTCCTGATTATTGGAGTGCTATTAGAAATGTATTGCAAGGTAAGGTAAGACAAGTGCAAATACCAGGTAAGGAAATTAAACCTGGTGTTTTTACCGGTTTGAATGTAGCGGCTAACTGGGACAAAGTTAATATTACCGGACCTGTTTATATAGGAGGCATGACTAGGATAGAAGACGGAGCAACCATTATTGGCCCTTCCATGATTGGACCAAGTTGTTGCATTTGCGAGGGAGCAACCATAGATAACTCAATTATTTTTGATTATTCAAAAATTGGTAAAGGGGTTCGACTTATGGATAAGTTAGTGTTTGGTAAATATTGTGTTGGGAAAAATGGAGATCATTTTGATTTGCAAGATGCATCTTTAGATTGGTTGATAGCAGATTCAAGAAGATCTGATTTGACTGAGCCATCGCCTCAGCAGAAAGCTATGGCAGAATTATTAGGTACTGATTTGATTAATATTCCAGACTAAGATTAGCTTGTTCAATAATCTCAGGAATTAAATGTTCTGCCTTTACGGCCATTAGATGAACACCCTCTGCGATATTAATAAAATCATGAGCTTGTTCAGCTGCAATTTTAATACCTTCTTGTAAAGGTTCTTTAGCATCTTTAAGACGATTTAAGACATTTTCAGGGATGTTTGCGCCTGGAACGTATTTGTTTATAAAAAGAGCGTTTTTATAGGATTTTAGTAGGAATACACCTGCAATTACTGGGAGTTCAAGAGGATTACTAATTTTTTTGCAAAACTCTATTAAATTTTGTTTTTCCATCACCATTTGAGTTTGTATAAATCTAGCTCCAGCCTCTTTTTTCTTTCTCATTCTACTTTCTAAACTTCTTTGATTTCTGCAACTAGGATCAGCTGCAGCACCTGAAAAAATGAATGTTCTTTTATCGGAAAGTTCTCCTAGAGTAGGATCAATTCCTTTATTAAAGGCTTGAATTTGTTGCAGCAATCTAACTGACTCAAACTCATGTACCGCTTTGGAATCTTGTTGATCCCCAGCTTTTACTGAATCACCGGTAATGCATAATATGTTTCTAATTCCTAAAGCATTTGCACCCAGAATGTCAGATTGTAAAGCAATTTTATTACGATCTCTGCACGATATTTGCATTACTGGTTCTATTCCATTTTCCAGTAATAGTTTGGACATTGCCAAGCTGCACATTCTCATTACAGCTCTGCTTCCGTCTGTAATGTTAACAGCATGTACCTTATCTTTCAAAAGTTGTGCTATCTTAAGAGATCTTATGGGGTCCCCACCCCTTGGCGGCATTAACTCTGCCGTAATTACCTTAGATTTTTTTTCTAAAGTCTGCTGAAGTTTTGATTTCAATTGCCTTTGTTTACTAGTTGGTTAACAAGTGTACTGAGATTGCTAAACTTAATTAATATAAAAAAGGAACTGTTTAAATGCAAATGGTTGAAGAAGAAGTAAACAACCTTGACATGATGGGTCTCTCAGCAAGAGAGATGGAAATCATTGATCTAGTAGCTGATGGGCTTACAAATCAAGAAATTGCTGTAAAACTAACTATCAGTAAAAGAACCGTTGATAATCATGTCAGTAATATGTTTACAAAAACTGGTTCTAAAAACAGAGTAGCGCTTTTAAATTGGGCAATGGATAACGGAAAGATTTGTAGAGATGGATTTAATTGTTGTTCACTCCCAGACTCTGATCAAGATTAATATTTCCCTCTACTTTTTTTTTATCATTATCCAAATCCATTAAACAATAATTTGTAGAACCTAATTCGAAAAGTTCAGCGTATGCTATACATGCATCTTTGTCTGAGTTAACAAATCTCAATATTCCTTCTTTATCGTAAAGACCAAACATCTAGGGAGAAAAAAGTTTTTATTATTGAATATAAAGAAAATATAAAGGATAATTGACTCTTTTGACTAGTTACTTTTGAAAGTTGTTAAGAAGTCTTTTCCCCAATCTGAAAAAGGATTGTTAGCGAGACTGAAATTGGAGTAATGGGTAATTCCAGTGACTTCTTTTGAAATAAAAGATGGAAGCAATAAATCTTCCTCTTCATTGGAAAGTTCAATTTCTGCAATTTCAAGTGGATAATTATTTTCTTTAAAGCAATCTATAATCCAAGATTTTTTTTCAACTTCTACAAAGAATCTTTCTTTTTTAATTGTACTTGAAAGATTTGACATTATTTTTTCAGCATCACTTCGCGGAATAGAGTATTCAAATTCAAAGTTGGTAAAGCCTTTGATATGTTTTTTAAGTGTAATTTTAGAGTTTTTGCCTGTAAACCTTATCCTGACAATCCAATCATCTAATTTTTTGGATAAATATCCTTGTTCAATGTAAATTTTATTAGTTATGAATTTTTTCCAATTATCATTTTTTAAAAGAAATCTTCTTTCTATTTCTAAGGCCATTTAATTTTTTAATTTTTTTGAGATAAATCACCTTTCCAATCTAGTTTTTTTATTAGGGTATTATAGTAATTAGTGCTTTTTTTAAACTTTATTATTTTGCAGGGTGATTCCCCTTTTTTGATTTCACAATAATAAGATTCCTTAATAGTCATACATTTTGAACCGTCTCTCCATAATTTAATTTCCCCTGTACTCCTTTTTACAGGTTTAATTATTACCTTACTTGTGTTTGGTATAACAATTGGTCTACTAGCCAAACTCATCGGGCATATAGGGTTAATTATCATTGCATCAATATTTGGGTGTACTATTGGGCCACCTGCAGCCATTGAGTAGGCTGTTGAACCAGTAGATGTAGATATGATTAATCCATCACCTTTATATTCATTCACCTTCTCGTTATCTATTTCAATTTGTATTTGGTTGGTAGGAGAAATGTCTTGTTCAACAGATTTAAAATAAAAATCATTTAAGGCTTCGTAGCTCTTTATAATTTTTTTTTCAGAACTTGGCCCGTTAATACAAACATTACAATTTAATCTATTACGAAAGTCAATCGTATATTCTTCGTTTTCAAGGATTTCAATAAAAGATTTGTCAAATAAAAAATCTTTTTCTTGCGTAAGAAATCCCAGATTACCACCAATATTAATACTCAACAAAGGAATATCATAATCAGCTAAAGCATTTGCACATTTTAGGAAGGTTCCATCCCCACCAAGAACTACGCCAATATTTGGTTGCACCTTTGAATTGCAAAGATGTTTTTCAATTTCATCTTTTTGAAAATCACTTTCAATTCTTTTTGATTTAATATTTTTTGCTTTGAGTACTTCTTCACAGAATTTAGAAGCCTCTTTAGCTATTGAGCTATCTGAACGATATACAATGAGCACTAATGAAAGTTTCATTTAATGCTTTTACCATTTTAATAAATTAAAACTTTCCATATCTACAGTCACCCTATTCCTATAAAGAGATAACAATATAGCTAATCCAACGGCTGCTTCTGCGGCAGCAACAGTAATCACAAAAATTGTAAAAACTTGTCCTTGAATTAAATTATTATCAATATAGGAAGAAAACGCCATCAAGTTTATATTTACCGCATTGAGCATTAATTCAATACTCATTAGAACTCTGACTGCATTTCTGCTATTTAATAATCCCCAAATACCAATGCAAAATAGTGCTGAAGAAACTATTAAAAAAGCTTGAAGAGGAATTGATTCTAAATTCATAATAAGAAACTCAAAAGATTAATTTTTATTTGTAAGTAATGGTTCTGATGATTTTTCAATTAACTCTTGATCAACAGGTAGTCCTGTCGAAATATCTTTGCTCATTACATCTCTTCTAGCTAAAACAATAGCCCCAATCATTGCCATTAAAAGTAAGACTGAAGCTACTTCAAATGGGAGTAAATAATCACTAAAAAGATGTTCACCAATTCTTATAGTTGATTCTTCTCCAATAGAGTATTGAGGACTTGATAGGCTCCATACATTGGTCAAGTCAACTCTTATTAAGAGGCTTAGAAGGGTTAAACATATCGATGTTGATATAACTCTTCTCGATTTAATGTCATTAATAGGCTTTAAATCTTCTTTTTTATTGACTAGCATGATTGCAAAAATTATTAATACATTCACCGCACCCACATAAACTAAAACTTGTGCTGCAGCAACAAAACTTGCATTTAAGAGAAGATACAATCCTGCAACACTCAGGAAAACCCCACCAAGCAGAAAAGCTGAATAAACAATACTTTCGAGCAACACAACACCAAGTGCTCCAATAATGACAACTAAAGATAAAGCTGTAAAACAAATAAATTGTGTTGTTATGGCAATGGACATAAATTATAGAAATTAATTAGTTGGATTAGAAACTTTATCTTTATTTTCATTGGATTCAGGCTTCATCCAATCATAAACTTCTTCAGGTAATTTACCAACTCTTGAATCTGAAGCTGGGATTTCATGAGGGTCCATGACACCTTTAGGAAGATAGGCAAGTTCTCTTAGAGGTTTAACTGATGGATCAGTTGTAACGTTTGTAGGTAGTCTACCAAGTGCGACATTATCGAAATTTAAATTGTGTCTGTCAAAAGTAGCTAATTCATATTCTTCGGTCATTGATAAACAATTAGTTGGGCAATATTCAACACAATTTCCGCAAAAAATACACACTCCAAAATCTATTGAATAATTTCTAAGTTCCTTTTTTTTAGTTTCTTTATTCATTACCCAATCAACTACTGGGAGATTTATTGGACATACTCTCACACAAACTTCACAGGCAATACATTTATCAAATTCATAATGTATCCTTCCTCTATATCTTTCAGAAGGTATTAATTTTTCATATGGATATTGAACAGTAACAGGTCTTCTTCGAAGATGATCAAAAGTTACCGATATACCATTGTATAAATATTTGCCAGCATTAAATGCTTCTTTGATATAGCTATTTATTTGTTGAAGGAAATTGTTCATTTCGAAAAATTTACTTAGTTATTTTATTTTAGTGGAATAATTTTGGATTTAAGTATTTTTACTTAAATTTAACCACCAAAGAATTGCGGAAAAGCAAGTTTTAATCCTGCTGTTATCAAAAGGTTAGCAAGAGAAATTGGCAGAAGAAACTTCCATCCTAGATCTAAGAGTTGATCTATTCTTACTCTGGGAGTTGTCCAACGTAATAATATTGCAATAAAAACTAAAAGATACGCTTTCAATACAGTCATTACAATTCCTATTGATGCAGTGAATACCTGAATAAAGGGTGCATTAATGGGCAAATTAAGAAACTTAGCTATTAATTCAACTGGAATAGGAAAACCCCATCCTCCCAGATAAAGTATTGATACTAATAAAGCGGAAAGAATTAAATTAATGTAACTACCTAGGTAGAACAATGCGAATTTCATCCCCGCATATTCGGTTTGATATCCTGCAACTAATTCTTCTTCAGCTTCGGGTAAGTCAAATGGAAGTCTCTCACATTCTGCAAGAGCACAAATCCAAAAAACTATAAAGCCAACTGGTTGTCTCCATATATTCCAACTAAGGATTCCCGCACTACTTTGTTGGTTAACAATGTCTATCGTGCTTAGCGAATTTGTCATTAGTACGATAGCCAGTACAGATAAAGCTAAAGGTATTTCGTAACTTATTGATTGAGCTGCTGCTCTTAATCCTCCTAACAATGAATATTTATTGTTTGATGCATATCCGCTCATAAGAAGCCCAATTGGCTGGATACTGCTTAAAGCGATCCATAGGAAAATTCCAATACCAACGTTACTTATTAGAAGATTTTGTCCAAAAGGAACAATTAGCCAGGAGAGAATTACTGGGACAAGAACTAATATAGGTCCTGCTGTAAAGAGAATTCCATCTGCTTTAGAAGGAATAATATCCTCTTTAACAAGTAACTTAAGACCATCTGCAATTGGTTGAAGTACGCCAAGAGCCCCTGCATATTCTGGACCTATTCTTTGTTGTGCAGCAGCAGATATTTTTCTTTCAAGCCAAACCGTTACTAAAACACCAACAACTGCTGCTACTAAAACTAATAGCATGGGTAGGGGAAGCCAAATTATATGAGCAATTTCGCTGGAGAGGCCAAGACCTTTTAAGAATTCATTAAAACTATATTCGAGATCTAATCCGTAATCCAAAATTTTATTGTTATTTACTTAATACATTAACTCTTCAAATACAATATGTGTGTTTTTTATGAAAAGCTGCAAATATTATTCTCTGTTTTCTAGGCTGATCCAATCTCTTGGTGCTGAACCTGTGTATATTTGCGATGGTCTGAAAATTCTATTTGCTCCAAGTTGCTCTCTCCAATGAGCTAACCAACCAGCCACTCTAGATATGGCAAAAATTGGAGTAAATAAATCACGAGGAATACCAAGTTTTCTATAAACAAGACCAGAATAAAAGTCTACGTTAGGGAATATACCCTTAGGGCCAAGTCTTGGTATTGCCTCTGCCTCAAGTGATTTAGCAACTTCATACATTTCATCTGCTCCAAATCTAATAAAAAGCTCTTCTGCCAGTTTTTGAAGAATTATTGCTCTTGGATCTTTGACTTTATATTCTCTGTGGCCGAAGCCCATTATCTTACTTTTGTTTTTTATCGCGTTATCTAAAAAAGCTCCAGCATTTTCTGGATTTTTAATCTCTTCTAACATTGCAATAACATCCTCATTTGCCCCTCCATGCAGTGGGCCCGCAAGGGTTCCTACTGCAGAGGCGATAACAGCATATGGGTCTGTAAGAGTGCTTGCAGTAACTCTAGCGCTAAATGTACTTGCGTTTAAACTATGTTCGGCATGTAGAATTAAGCACCTATCAAAAACTTTTGCGGCTATAGGATCTTGTTCTTTTTCAGTCAACATGTAAAGAAAATTTGATGAGTAAGTTAGATCATCTCTAGGTTGAATTGGGTCTTGTCCTTTTCTAATAAGTTGAAACGCTGCAATCATTGTGGGTATTTTTGCTATTAGTCTTATGACTGCGTTGTAGATATAATTAGGATCATCTATTGCTCTACGCGAATAGAAGAGCCCCAAAGAGGCCGCACTAGATTGAAGAGCATCCATAGGATGACCGGTTGCAGGGAAGCATTTCATCATATCTCTGACTCTAAAACTTAACCTTCGATGCATCTGAACTTCTTGTTCGAAATCTCTAAGTTGAATAGCTGTGGGTAATTCACCCCAAATCAATAGGTAAGCAGTTTCTAAAAAACTGCTTTTTTTGGATAGTTCCTCAATGGAATAGCCTCTGTATAATAATTTACCTTTGTTGCCATTAATATCACATATAGATGAATTAGTAACTGGGACACCCTCTAATCCTGGTTTTAAAATTAGCTTGTTATTATCCAATTGCTTAATTCAATATCAAATACTTATAGATTAAAGATAGTCAAATAATTTTTAATTAACCACAAGATATTAACTTCGCAAAAAATTAAAATGATTGTTTTTGAAGCTTGTTTGAATAAATTTAATTTAAAGAATGTTTAATATTGTTTCTCTGTAAATAATTGGATTTTTTTCGGGAATAGACTGACTTATTATTTCTAGCGATTCTTCATTTGATATTTTTAAAATATTTTTAATGAGAAAATTAAAGTCCTGCAAATTAGAAAAATATTCAATTTTATTAGAATTACCATCTTTGATATCAACATTTGAGTAAAGAAAAGCAGATTTATCTTTATTACTTTTTAGGTTAAAAAATTTTTTTGATATTTTCTCAAATTCTTTACCTTCAATTAAATGATTACTTATTATTTGTAAACCTCTTGATTCTATCGAAAAGATATTTTCAAAGGAAAATTGTTTTATATCATCGTCTTTTTCTTCAAGAATATCTTTGGAATATATCGAATAAATATCTTCATTTTGTTTCAAAGTATATTTGTTGAAATCTTTTAGCTTTTTCAAAGCACTTAAATCAAATTGATCTTCTTTATTTTTTTCAAATGTTATAAGCCAATCTTTATTTGAATTGAGAATTAAAATGTTTTGATTATTGTTTTGATTAAACTCTTCAAAAAAACTGAGTTGAAAATCATTTATTAAGGGATTAAGGTA
Source organism: Prochlorococcus sp. AG-347-I04 (assembly GCA_003281625.1). Taxonomy (GTDB): domain Bacteria; phylum Cyanobacteriota; class Cyanobacteriia; order PCC-6307; family Cyanobiaceae; genus Prochlorococcus_A. Next base: position 55,720 of record QCBL01000002.1, on the reverse strand, counting down.
TTTGTCAAAATTTTTTATATCACAAAAAATTAAATTTTCAGGATTATCCTCATTACTATTCTCTTCATTCATTAAGTTTTCGTAAGTAAGAATATCAATATTTTTTTTATTATTTAGTAAATATGATTTTAAAATTAGTTTCCTATTTTTAAAGTCAAAAGTTGTAGCAATATTATCTCCATTATTCTCAGTAAAAATTTCTTTATTAAGAAATTTACTTTCCAAAAATTTATTTGTGAATAATATATTTTTTTCATTTTTCAGCCCAACAAGTTCTCCCTCATATTGAAATTTTTTTTTCTTAAAATTTTCACTAGAGCTAATACTATTTTTAATTAATTTTTTATCTGATGATGCAATTATATAATTATCGTCGGTTCGGTAAATATAGTTAAGGTAATTTATTTTGTTTTCTCTATTAATTGGAATTATCTCATCAATCTGATCTATTTTATTAGGCAAATTTAATAAATCATCTATTGTTTTTTCTGGCTTAATTTTAAAAACAATTAAAATATCATCTTTAAGCTTTTTATTATTTTCAAAAAATGAGATTATAAGTTCATTATTATAAATATCTTCTAATTTATTGTTGCCTAGATCTATTCCTAAGTAATCTAATATAGAGTCTTTTATTAAAATAAAGTTATCTTTATTTTTTGGATTTTTATCATTTTCATAATTAACAATATTAAAACTATCTAAATTTGAAATAAATAATAATTTATCGTTTTCAGGTATATATTTTATGATACTTAATTGCTCAATATTTGTACTTTGCTCCTTTTTTTTATTGGGAGATGCTTTTTTAAAACCAAAAAAAAGTAATAAAGATAATAATAATATTATTGCTACTAATCTAAGTTTCATTATCAATGTTTATTTTTATTTTTAACAATAAACTTCCTACTGCAACTTAATTTATTAAATTGTAAATAACACATAATTTATCCTAATAAATTGGGAAGTTATCCAAAATCTATAAATGCTCCTAGTCTCAATGATTGGTTTAATTCTGAGAAAGAAGACCCAGTCTTGATTGATGTAAGAGAGCAGTCAGAGCTTGAACTGGCCCGTTTCTCAAAAGAATTTTTACACATACCAATTAGTAAAGTCACCTGTGAATATGTTGAAGAAATATTTGCAGGTTTATTAGATAGAGAAATTGTAGTTACCTGTCATGCAGGAATAAGAAGTTATAACTTTTCTCAATGGTGCTTGGATAATAATATTGTGAGCGAAATATGGAATTTGGAGGAGGGTATTGATGGATGGAGTAGATATATTGACCCATCAATACCAAGGTATTGATTAAATATCTAATGAAGATGCAACAGTATTAACATCTTTGTCGCCTCTACCAGAGCAGTTGATAACTATATGAGTATCTTTTTCAAGAGTAGGGCATAATTTATCTAACCAAGCAAAGGCATGGGAAGTTTCAAGTGCAGGTATAATTCCTTCAAGTTCGCTAACAAGTCTTAAAGCATCTAAAGCCTCTTGATCTGTGACTGATCCATATTCTGCTCTACCTATATCTTTTAAATGGCTATGTTCAGGACCTACTCCTGGGTAATCCAAACCTGCACTTATTGAGTGAGCTTCTTGTACTTGACCATTATCATCTTGCAAAAGAAGACTCATTGATCCATGCAAAATTCCAATTGACCCTTTAGTGATAGTGGCAGCATGTTTGTCAGTATCAACTCCGCTTCCTGCGGCTTCAACTCCAATAAGTCGTACAGAAGATTCTTTGACGAAAGGATGGAAAAGACCCATTGCATTTGATCCCCCTCCTACACATGCAAGTAAAATATCGGGTAAAGCTCCAAATGATTCCAGACTTTGTTTTTTAGTTTCTTCTCCTATAACTGCATGAAAATCTCTCACAATCTTTGGGAAAGGGTGTGGACCGGCAACAGATCCTAAAATGTAGTGGGTGGTTTCGACATTAGAAACCCAATCTCTAATGGCTTCACTAGTGGCATCCTTTAGTGTTGCAGTTCCAGAATTTACAACTTTAACTTCAGCTCCTAGAAGTTTCATTCTGAAAACGTTAAGAGATTGCCTTTTTATGTCTTCAGCACCCATGTAGATAATACATTTCAAGCCAAATCTCGCACAAACAGTAGCAGTAGCAACTCCATGCTGACCTGCTCCAGTTTCTGCAATTATTCTTTTTTTGCCCATTCTTATTGCCAGTAAAGCTTGTCCAAGAGCATTATTAATTTTATGAGCCCCAGTATGATTTAAATCTTCTCTTTTAAGCCATATTCTAGGAGTTGCTTGTTTAGTTTTGTAATGTTCAGTAAGTCTTTTGGCTTCATAAAGTGGTGTTTCTCTTCCTACATAAGTCTTGAGTAGATGATTTAATTCTTGTACAAAAAGTTTATCATTCCATGCATTAGATGCGGCTGTTTCAAGCTCAAAAAGAGCAGGCATTAGCGTTTCTGGAACATATTGACCACCATATTTACCAAATCTTCCCTCTTTGGAGGGTTGATTTAAATCGTCATTTTTATAGTTTTGATCTTTGCGAGAAAATGTACTTACCACTTTTTCTATAGAATAAGTATTAACTAACTATAGATTATTTTGAAAATAATGGGAAAAAAAAATTGGATCGAATTTGATAATCAAGAAAAAAAATCTGGAGAAGCAGCTAAGGTAGATACCGTTTATAAAAGATCAAAAATAAATATTTCAAAACAAAAAAAAGGTAAAAAGGGAAAGACTGTAACTTTAATTAGAGGTTTAGGAACTGAGGATGAAATCTTATTAAAAGAATTACTAAAAAAAATTAAAGTTTTTTGTGGGACTGGAGGAACATTGATTGATAGAAATATCCAGTTACAGGGTGATATGGTATCAAAATCAGTTGAGTTTCTTCGTAAAGAGGGATTTCATAATTTATGAAGCAAGGGTTAGGATAGGTTTTTAATTTTGATGATGCAAAAAATGAAAGAACAAGATCAAACAAAGTCAACCAATATAAAGTGGCACAACTTAACTATTGACAGAGAAAAGTTAGAGAAGATGAGAGGTCATAAAGGTATGGTTATCTGGTTTACAGGTTTATCTGGTTCTGGTAAAAGTACTTTGGCCAACGCTTTAAATGAAGTTTTACATTTAGATGGTTTTTCGACTTATGTGTTGGATGGAGATAATATTAGACACGGTTTATGTAAAGATCTTGGTTTTTCGGATGAAGATAGAGAAGAAAATATAAGAAGAATTGGCGAAGTTGCGAATTTATTTATGAATGCTGGGATAATAACTATTACAGCATTCGTTTCGCCATTTATTAGTGATAGAGATAAGGTGAGAAAAATTATTGGATCTAAGGATTTTATTGAAGTTTATTGTTCTGCTGATATCAAAGTTTGCGAAAATAGGGATACTAAAGGTCTTTATAAGAAAGCTCGTTTGGGTGAAATTAATGAATTTACAGGGATTTCTAGTCCATATGAAGCTCCTCACAATCCCGAAATTGTTGTTGATACAGGTTCGTTAGATTTAAATGATTCCGTTGAAAAAGTTATTAACTATCTGAAAAAAGAAAACTTTCTTAACAAGGCCTAATAGAAAAATATTAGTTCATTTATTTTGAAGATAATTATCAGGTCCAATAGTTGATAACTTATTATTTTTATTTCTTACCTGTGTATGTAGATTTTTTCTGAATTCTTTTAAATTTTTCTTTATGGATTCATCAAATAAACTGATCATCTCTATTGCCAATAATCCAGCATTCTGTCCTCCATTAATTGCAACTGTTGCAACTGGAATTCCAGCGGGCATTTGAACGATTGATAAAAGAGAGTCAATTCCCTTCAGTGTCTTACTCTCTACTGGTACTCCAATTACAGGAATGCAAGTTGTGGATGCCAGCATTCCTGGAAGATGAGCAGCACCCCCAGCACCGGCAATTATTACTTTTATGTTTTCTGATTCTGCATTTTTTGCATATTCCATCATTTCGATAGGTGTTCGATGGGCAGAAAGTATACAAACTTCAGTTTTTATTCCAAATTCTTTTAAAATATCTACAGCAGGTTTTAATGTTTCTAGATCTGAATCACTACCCATTACAACAGCGATTTTATAAATATCTTTAGGATTCAATGTTGCCAAAATAACAAATCAATTCTTTCCCATAATGGCGTGCAATTAATTAGGCGCCAGTTAGTTAATATAAAAAGTATAAATTTTCATAAAATATTATGACGTTAAATAAGATGATCGAAAAAAGTGAAGTTAGGGAATATTTTAATGGTACTGGTTTTGAAAGATGGAATAAAATTTATAGCAAATCTGATGAAATTAATACAGTTCAGAAAAATATTAGGAAGGGACATCAAAAAACTGTAGATGATGTAGTCTCATACATCAAAAATTATCCTGAACTAACCAAAAAAAGTTATTGTGATGCAGGATGCGGTGTTGGAAGTCTATCTATACCATTACTTAAACTAGGTATAAAAGAATTACAGGTAAGCGATATTTCTGCGGAAATGATTAAAGAGACAAAGAAACGAGTTAATGAATTAGGTTTTAATCAAGATAAAATCAAATATGAAATCTGTGATTTGGAAAAATTAAAAGGATTATTTGATGTTGTAGTTTGTTTGGATGTGTTTATTCATTATCCTCAACCAGTTGCAGAAGAAATGGTCCAACATCTATGTGATTTAAGCAAAGAAAAACTTATCGTAAGCTTTGCTCCCTATACTCCAGTTCTTGCTGTTTTAAAAAATATTGGAAAATTATTTCCTGGCCCAAGTAAAACTACAAGAGCCTATACATTGAATGAAAAGGGCATTATTGATGCTGCTAAAGAAAGAGGATTTAAGGTGGTTAAAAAGAAATTAAATCAAGCTCCTTTTTATTTTTCAAAACTAATTGAATTCGAAAAAATTAAATAATTTATTTAACTAAATGATTTTCAAGTGCATAACGGACTAATTCTGTTCGGCTAGATGTACCTGTCTTGATAAACAGTCTACTCACATATTTTTCAACATTCCTAATAGATGTTTCAAGCTGCCTTGCAATTTCTTTGTTCATCAGCCCCTCAGCTACTAACTGAAGCACACTTGCTTCTCTTGGAGTAAAACTAGGAAGATTTATTTTATTTTCTGGATTAGTCTCGTTTTGGTCTGTAAGCATAGATTTTATTTCAGTAATTTGTTTTGCCATTTTGCTTACATCAATATCTGCGAATCGTGCCGCTTCTTTTAGTAAACGTTCTTGTCTGTTGATTACATTTTTAACTCTTGCAGCTAATTCATCGGGATCGAAAGGTTTGGAAATATAATCGTCAACTCCTGCAAGATAACCTTCGGTTCTGTCTAGGGTCATTCCTTTTGCAGTCAGAAAAATAACTGGAGTTCCTCCTAATTTTTCATCCTCTCTAATTTTTTCTAATAAAGCATAACCGTTGGCTCGGGGCATCATGACATCGCTAATTATTAAATCGGGGAAAACTGTTTGAGCTTTTTCCCAACCATCCTCTCCATCAACTGCAATAAATATTTCAAAGCCTTCATCTTCTAGAAATGTTTTAACAGCTGTTCTTAAACCAGGTTCATCATCAACTAATAAAATTCTTGATTTTCTTACCGGTTCATTATTTATTTGATTAATTTCATTCATTTTTTAAATTCTTTAATTTGATTTTCTAGTAATAAAAAGAATTTTATATACTAAATATAATGCTTTCAACTCCCATACTACTAGACTATCAATCTTCGACTCCTTGCTCCAAAGATGTTGTTGATTCTATGAAACCTTTTTGGAGTGAGATATTTTCTAACCCTGCAAGCAAATCTAATTTGGCGGGGATTAATGCAAGCGCTATATTGGAATCCTCAAGAGAAAAAATTGAAAAAAATTTATTTCTTAAGAATAAAAAAGTTATTTTTACAAGTGGGGCAACAGAATCTAATAACCTAGCTTTATTAGGTTTTGCTAGAAATTACTATAAAAAAACAGGAAATTATGGACATATTATTACCTTGAAAACTGAGCATAAAGCTGTTTTGGAGCCCCTAAATCAATTAAAAAAAGAGGGATTTACGGTTACAGAAATTAATCCTGAGAAAGATGGCTTAATCTCAGAAGAACAATTCAAAAAAAATATAAGAGAAGATACATTTCTTGTTAGTGTCATGTTGGCAAATAACGAAATAGGAGTTATTCAGCCTTTAGAGAATATTTCAAAGATATGTAAATCGAGAGGAATAACCTTTCATTCTGATTTTGCACAATGTTTAGGTTATATCGAGTTAGATAATCTTTTATCAGATGTCAATATGATAACCATAAGTTCTCACAAAATATATGGTCCCAAAGGGATAGGACTTCTTTTGATCGATGAAGAAATTAATCTTGAGCCTTTAATTGTTGGAGGAGGTCAGGAATATGGTCTCAGGTCTGGTACATTACCTCTTCCTTTAGTAGTTGGCTTTGCTAAAGCAATAGAGATAGCAGTTTTAAATCAAGAAAAAAATGCTGAGAAATTACTTTTGTTTAGAAATAACCTTTTAGAAGGTTTGTTAGAAAATAATTCTGGTTTATTAATTAATGGCTCCATAGAAAAAAGATTACCTCATAATTTAAATTTGACTGTATTGGATTTAAACGGAGCAAAGTTTCATAAACTTTTAAAATCTAAGATAATTTGTTCTAGTGGATCTGCATGTAGTAATGGTGAACCATCTCATGTTTTACTGGCCTTAGGTAGATCTTTTAAAGAAGCAGAATCTTCAATAAGGTTAAGTATTGGATTAAGCACTAATTCAGAAGATATAAAACAAGCAATTAATATTCTTACTAATACGATCAGATCATTACGATAGATATTCTTGGCTTTTAATTTATTTTAATTTAATTGAGCAATTCTCAATTTTCCACTTCTAGCTCTTTTATTTAGTTCGACTTCTTGTTCGGAAGGAGTTATTGGCTTTTTTGTAAGATTTTTTAGTCTTTGATCATTCTTGAAAGAACTTTTAACTAACCTATCCTCCAGAGAATGAAAACTAATAATAGAAACAATACCCCCTGGCAAAAGCCATTCAGGGACTACTTGCAAGAATTTTTCTAATACTTCAATTTCTTTATTAACAGCAATTCTTAGTGCTTGAAATGTTTTTGTTGCTGGGTGTATTTTTTTATATCTTTGTTTTGGTGGGAAGCAGCCTGCTATAGAATAAGCTAATTCTTTTGTTCCAGAATATTTCCCATTTTCCTTCAAATCCATTTTTATTTTCCTAGCAATTTTTCTTGATAATCTCTCTTCTCCATATTGATAAATTAGGTTAGCTAGATCTTTTTCATTTAAAGCCTCAATTAATTTCTCTGCATCAACGTCAAGAAAAGGATTCATGCGCATATCAAGTGGACCATCTTTTTGGAAACTAAATCCTCTTTTAGGATCATCAATTTGGTTACTATTTACTCCAAGATCTGCAATCACAAAAGAAACTTTTTCTTTTGGTACAAAATCTGCAAAATTTGAAGCCCTTATATCAAGCCTATTTTTAAATTCATCAAGTTTTTTTGATGCTGATTTTCTTGCGAATGGGTCTTGATCAAGTCCAATTATATTTAAATCCGAATATTTTCTCAGTAAATGATAAGAGTGCCCGCCCCCGCCTAAAGTTGCGTCTATTCCTTTAAGTTGGTTGTTATGGATTAAAGGGTAATGCTCTAATGAGGCAATAATCTCATCTGTCATAACTGATTTATGATTGAAAAAAGATGAATCAGATAGGTCAGTTTGCATAACTTTCGACTAAGATTTATTTAGAAGTAAAAATTCGAATGGCTCAGCTAGAGACTAGAACAGAACCAATGGTGGTCAATTTTGGCCCTCACCATCCCTCAATGCATGGGGTTTTAAGGTTAGTTGTAACTCTTGATGGTGAGAATGTCATTGATTGTGAGCCAGTAATTGGATATTTACATAGAGGAATGGAAAAGATAGCTGAAAATAGGACAAATGTTATGTATGTCCCTTATGTAAGCAGAATGGATTATGCAGCAGGAATGTTTTATGAAGCTATTGTAGTAAATGCTCCTGAAAGATTAGCTAATATTCCAGTTCCTAAAAGAGCTAGTTACATCAGAGTTCTAATGCTAGAACTCAATCGAATTGCCAATCATCTTTTATGGCTCGGTCCCTTTTTAGCAGACGTAGGAGCTCAAACTCCATTTTTCTATATTTTTAGAGAAAGAGAAATGATTTATGATCTCTGGGAAGCTGCTACTGGTCAGAGGCTGATAAATAATAATTTCTTTAGGATAGGTGGTGTAGCATGTGATCTTCCATACGGATGGTTAGAAAAATGTATAGACTTTTGTGATTGGTTTGGTCCTAAGATAGATGAATACGAAAAATTAATCACAAATAATCCAATTTTTAGAAAAAGAATTGAGGGTCTGGGAACAATACAAAGAGACCAAGCAATTAATTGGTCTTTGTCTGGGCCAATGCTTAGGGCTTCTGGAGTTTCTTGGGATTTAAGGAAAGTCGATAGTTATGAATGTTATGACGACTTTGATTGGCAGATTGCTTCAGAAAAAGAAGGAGATTGTTATGCGAGATATCGAGTGAGAGTAGAAGAGATGAGACAATCACTAAGTATCATTCGCCAAGCCTGTAAAATGATTCCAGGAGGTCCAACAGAAAATTTGGAAGCTCAAAGAATGGCGACTGAAGATAAGAAAAGTGAAATATTTGGTATGGACTATCAATATGTAGCTAAAAAGGTCGCTCCAACTTTTAAAATTCCTAACGGAGAACTGTATACAAGATTAGAGTCTGGTAAAGGAGAAATAGGTGTATTTATTCAAGGAAATAATGAAGTTACCCCATGGAGATTTAAAATCAGAGCAGCTGATTTAAATAATCTTCAAATATTGCCTCATATTCTCAAAGGTGCCAAAATCGCCGACATTATGGCAATCCTTGGCTCAATAGATGTCATTATGGGATCTGTTGATAGATAAGTTCTTTAAATGAAACCCGCTGATTGGTTAATATTGCAGAAAAAGGTAAGGTTTGGTGATTGTGATCCTGCAGGTGTAATTCATTTTCATAACTTATTAAAATGGTCGCACGAAGCTTGGGAAGAGAGTATTGAAATTTATGGGATTCCATATCAAGATATTTTCCCAGATTTTTCTATACGTAAAAATCAAATTATTTTTCCCATAGTAAATTGCGAAGCGAACTTTCTTGCGCCTATAAAAATTGGAGATTTCTTAAAAGTCAAAATTGCCCCTCATAAAATTAATACACATTTGTTCCAAGTAAATAGTTTCTTTATAAAAAATGGAAATAAAGTAGCAGAAGGAAAAATAATACATTGTTCTTTAGATGTTGATTCAAGAAATAAAATAGAACTTCCCGATCGGTTAGAAAGATGGATAGAGGCTTCAAATCTAAGCACAAATTTAAAAGAATGCTAATTATTATTTTTTAAATTTATAGTTTATTTTTTCTGTAATGCTATTTTTGTTTTTAACAATCCACGTTTCAGGTTTTTCATGTTTAGGCCAACTTTGAGAAAAATTTTTTAATAAATTTAAAGAAATTTCAATATTTTTATCATTTGTAAGTTCTCTAAATTCAACTATTACTTTAATTTTATTTCCCCATAATTTGTTAGATACTTTCGAAATATTGAATTTATTAATTGGGATATTTTCTTTCATAATGAAATCATTTAATCTAGATTCAATTACTTCAGGGAAAACAACTTCTCCTCCTGAATTAAAGGCATTATCACTTCTTCCAACAAATTTTAAATAGTAAGAATTATTGATTTGCTTAATTTCACCTAAATCACTTGTTTGCCACCACCCATTTTTATTTTTGAAATTTTCAGTTTTTAAAGAATCTATTATTTCGATTCCAATTCTAGCTGATTGTATTTCGATTAATCCTTGCGTGTTAATTCTTATTTTTGTATCAGGTAGTATTTCTCCTACATTTTTAAAACCCATTAAGAATTCTTTTGGTTTTAAACTCGTAACCATTGCTGCTGTTTCAGTTGAGCCGTAACAAGGTGCTAATTTTATTTTTTCTTTTATACATTTTTCTGCAGTTTCGTCTGAAATTGAAGCTCCACCTACCCAAATTAGATCAAAAATTTTTAGCCAACTAATTCCATCTTTTTGAGCTAAAAGTCTTTGTAATTGGGTAGGTACTAATGACGTAATCAAGTGTTTTTTGTTTTTTTTAAATTTAATTGTGAAAAGTAAAAGTTCTCGAGTTTTTTTTATCAAATTCGGAGAAATATTAATACAATCACATCCCCAATTTTGACTTCTAAAAATTGGCATTAATCCACTTATATGGTTCAGGGGTAAAGTATTTAAAATTAAGCAGTTTTGTAATTCAAATCCTTGCTCTATTAGCCATTGACCTGATGTAGTTGCAGATAATATAAGATTATTTAAATGGTGAAAACATTGTCTCGGTTTTCCAGAACTCCCACTACTATTTAAGATAATTGCTGGCCCATTTTCAGTAATTGAATCTAATACATCTTTGTCTTCATAAAATTTGTTTTTTACATATATAATTTTATTCTCCCTAATTTTCTCAATAATTTTTTCTACAGATTGATTTTCGTTATTTTCAACTTCAATAGTATGAATTTTATTTTTCATAGCTGATCCCATATCTTTTTTGCTTCATTTAAAAATAGAAACGAATTAGGGAATTTATTCATTGCTAAACCAGGAACTTTTGGCGTTGGTCCTTGTAATTGTAGAGAAGATAAATGATGGAGCCATCTCTTTCCTATTCCAGTTTCAAATGAGGTACTTATAGATATTAAAGCTTTTTTATTTTCTAATTCTCTTAAAAGCTTAACTGGATTATTTTCTTGAGAAGGCCTTCTAATTTGCCAACCCTTCCACTCATCAATCAAAGTTGGAAATTTTAAAAGTGATTCGTCTAAAGCTATTGGAATTTTTTTGTTTAGTTCTGTCAGTCCATCAATATCATCAACACAGAGAGGTTGTTCTAACCAATCTATATTTTTATTATCTTTCAAAATATCAGCCCATCTATTAGCTATTTCTCTTCCCCAAGAACCATTAGCATCTATTCTTAACTTAATATTATTACCTATTTTGCTTAAAATTTCTTCTAATTTTGCTTCTTCCTCATGGTTATTTTTTAGTGCTACTTTCCATTTTAAGGTTAATGATTTTCCAATATCACAATGTCTTTTTTTAATATCATTTAGATCTGAAACTACATTTTCATGATTTAACAATATGGCTGTTTTACCAATTTCATCAAAGTAGTAGTTTTCTTTAAAAATTATTTTTCCATGGATCTCAGCTAATGCAGAATTTATTGCAGATTGAATACATGGGTGAAAAATATTTATTTGCTCAGATAAATTAAATTCCTCTATATACTCCGGGATCATATCTAGTTGTTTCGCACACTTTTTTAAGTCTTTTTTATGTAGCGGTGAAACTTCTCCAAACCCTATTTTTTTATCATTACTTATTAATTTAATTATCCAACCCGATTTTGTGTGGTAATTGGTTTTAGAATTTTCTACTTTGGCCGATAACTTAAAGCTATAAGATTTTTTTTGAAATATTAAGTTCATTTATTTATCAAGTAATTAAATATTAATCCTGTGATTAAACCAATTCCATTAAGAGTTTGAAATTTTATTGCTACGAATTTGCAATTTTTTATTGCAGAAGGTTTTGTATACGAAGATCTTAATAAATTTATAAGTCTTATTGCTTGAGGGAAACTAAGCAAATAAAGGATGCAAAACACTGGAATAAATCCATAAACTATTGTGAAAAGTTGAAAAATATATATTGTAAAAATTATCCAAGGCACAAATTGAGAACCTTTTTTTGCTCCTAAGCGAACTAAAGGTGAATTTTTCCCATGCTTTTTATCTTCAGAAATTTGATGAAAATGAGAACAAAATAATACAAGAGTTGTTGCCAAGGAAGGTCCTGAACCAAGTAATAAAGAAACTTTCCATGGAATATCTTCGAAGTAAATATTAGACGGATTTAACGCAATTAAGACTGCAGAGTACGCAAAAGGTCCAAATGCAATCCAGCATAATGGTTCTCCTAAACCTTGATAGCCCAATCTAAAAGGAGGACCTTGATATAAATATCCTAAGAAGCAGCAAGCTGCCATCAAAATAAAAATGTTTATACTTGTTGATACTGAAATAATTAAAATTATTAATAAACCAATAACTAAAGATGTATATGCAATAAATGAAATTATTTTTTTATTTTTTACAAGATTTACAATTGAATGGAATTTAAATTCATCGATTCCTGTTTCTGCGTCGTATAAATCATTAGTTAGATTTTCCCAAAGTAATATCAAAATTGCAGCTAAAGTAAATGAAATCAAATTATAAATTTTTAAATCTTCATATTGATTGAGTAAGTAAGCCCCTGTTATTAAAACTGGAAGTATGGCAACAGAATAAAGAGGCCATTTTATTGCTTTTTTCCATAATTTTTTTTTATCTTCGTCCATTTTTAATTAACACGCAAAATTAGATAATTATTGAATGTAGTTTATAAATTGAGTTACATTTTTTACTTTATTGCATCATTTTTAGTTATTTTCAATAAGTAATGAAAAATGATTTAAACTTAACAGATTTTTTAAAAGATGTATTTTCCTCTTTCGATAAGAAAGTTGAAAATTCTGGATTAGTAAGTATTTGTGTTGAGATTCCTTGTATTGATTTATTCCAAGTTTATGAATTGTTAATAAATCAATATCCGTTTTCTTCATTTTGGGAGGAATCTGATGGCATTTCATATATAGCTTTCGAGAAGTGTAAATATGTTACTCTGGATGGCCCAAAAAGATTTGAGGTGGCAAAAGAGTTTAATTCTGAGAATTTTAAAAATTTAATTAACTTAACTAATGAATCGCATAATTCTGCACTTTCAAAAATAATTTATTTATTTTCTTTCTCTGAAAATTTGAGTAATAAGAATTTACCTTCAGATATCCCTAGTTTGGAAGCCATTTTGCCAAAAATATTAATTACTAAAAGTGGCAAGAATTGCTGGTTAAGAATCAATGGTCATGTTGAAGGCAAATCATCATTAAGAACATTAATTGAAGAAATATGGACAATTAGAAATCAAGTTATTAATTCTGGCTCAGAATTAATAAAATCATCTGGCTTAAAAACTAGTTTTGAGTCCCCTTTTATTGATGATTTCTCACGCTCCTTAGAAACTTCTAAAACAAACATGAAAAAAGTAGTAAATAGAGGAATTCAATTAGTAGATAAAGACATCCTCGAAAAGATAGTTTTAGCGAATAGGATTAAAATAAAACTTAAAAATAAATTAGATTTAGTAGAAATTTTAAAAAGATTTAAAAAGAATCAACCAAATACATGTAGATACGTTTGGAAAAGGAATAGTAAGGATATTTTGTTTGGAGCATCTCCAGAAAAATTATTTTCTTTCTCTAAACCTAATTTAACTTTAGAGGCTCTTGCTGGAACTATCTCTACTAATTCAAATTTTAAGAAACTCCTAAAAAGTACTAAGGACTTAAAGGAACATAATTATGTAATACAACATTTGATTAAATCTTTAGAAGTTTCAAAAATAACAAACTTTAAAAAAAGTGATATCAAGGTAAATTCATTTGGAGATATTTCTCATTTGCAAACACTCATTTTCTCTAAAGTTGAAAATATTTGTCCTTTTGAATTGCTTAAAAACTTACATCCATCTCCAGCTGTTTGTGGATACCCAAAAAGTGCAGCATTGGATTGGATAAACACTCTTGAGTCTTTTCCTAGAGGAAATTATGCTTCTCCAATGGGTTGGGTTGATTCATCAGGCAATGCTTCATTTCTTTTGGCAATAAGAGGCGCAAGATGTATTGAAGAAAATATTGAATTTACTGCAGGTTCAGGTATAGTTTCTGGCTCCGTTTTAGAGAAAGAAATAGATGAGATTAAATTAAAATTTGAATCTATAGTAAAACAGATATTTTGCGCTAAAAACCCTAGATAATTTCTACTAATTTTTCAATAACTTCCTCTGAAACATTTTTATTTGATAAATTTTCTATTTCTCTTAAACCTGTTGGACTGGTTACATTAATCTCGCTAAGCATTCCATTTATTACATCAATACCTACAAAAAATAAACCCTCATCTTTGAAGTGTTGAGATAATTCTGAGCAGATACTTTTTTCTTTTTCTGTTAATAATGTGGGTTCAGCCTTGCCTCCCATCGCTAAATTACTCCTAAAATCGCCTCCTTGAGGAATCCTATTTATTGATCCAATTGCTTCTCCGTTTACGATAATTATTCTTTTATCACCCTCTACGACTTCAGGAATAAATTTTTGCATCATAACGGGTAATTCTTCTTGAGAAGTGATTAATTCAATGATTGATTTAATTCCTGGAGAATTTTTATTTATCCTTATAACACCTTGACCACCTTTTCCTCCTAGAGGTTTTATGACTACTTCATTATTTATATTTGCAAAATTAATAAGATCTTTTACCTTACTCGCAACTATTGTAGGTGCCATTAAGTAGCTGTATCTTAAAGCACCTAGCTTTTCATTCCACGCTCTTAAAGATGAGGGTTTGTTAATTACTTTTACTCCTTTTCTTTCGGCAACTTCTAAAAGATGGGTTGCATATAAATAAGCCTCATTTACAGGAGGATCTTTTCTCATCCAAATGCAATTAAATTCGGCGAGAGGTATGCAATCATTCTCTTTGAAAGAAATCCATGGAATTACTTCAACTTTTACGGAAGATGCCCATACTTCATCACCTCTAGCTTCCAGGTCTTTAGGAGTACAACTCCAGATTTCAATATTTTTTTTTGATGATGCTTGCATTAAAGCAGCAGTTGAATCTTTTAAGGGATTTATATTTTTAATTGGATCTATTACGAATAGAAATTTCATAAGATCTAGTTTAATAATGCTTCTAATTTATTTTCATTTTCTAATGCGTAGAGATCATCGCAGCCTCCGATACCCTCATTATCTATAAATATTTGTGGTAATGTTCTTCTACCATCAGCTCTTTCAATCATCAATGCTCTGGCATCTTCGTCGCCATCTATTTTATATTCTGTAAAATTTACATTTTTTTTCTTGAGTAGTGATTTTGCTCGAATACAGAATGGGCAATATTGCCAAGTATAAATTTCAACTTTGGACATTTTTTTAAAATAATACTTAGTTTATACTATTAAACAAAGTGCTTGTTAGATTATAAATAACGATTAAATTCTATTTTGATAGATATTACAGATTTCAAAAAAGATCTTTCGGAACTAACAGAGCGCCTGGGTAATGCTCAGGATTGTCTTTGACGTTCCAAGATTAAAAGCGAAAAGGAAAGAGTTAGAGCAAATTTCTGCTCAGCCTGAATTTTGGGATAATCAAGAAGAAGCTAAAAAGCAAATGTTAATTCTTGATGATGTCAAAGCACAACTCGAATTGTTAGATAAATGGAAAACTTTGATTTCTGATGCTAATGCCTCTCTTGAGCTTTATTCTCTAGAACCAGAAGAGGAAATGATTTTAGAATCCCAGCTGGGATTAAAGAAATTAAGAGAGAATTTGGATAAATGGGAATTTGAAAGATTGTTATGTGGTGAATACGATAAGGAAGGAGCAGTAGTTTCTATTAACGCAGGTGCGGGAGGAACAGATGCGCAGGATTGGGTAGAGATATTATTAAGAATGTACTCTAGATGGGCCGATAATAATCAAATGAGCCTTGTCATTAATGAATTATCTCAAGGAGAAGAAGCAGGTATTAAAAGTGTAACGTTCGAAATTGATGGAAAATATGCATATGGCTATCTGCGATATGAAAAAGGAACTCATAGATTAGTAAGAATTTCTCCTTTTAATGCCAATGGCAAAAGACAAACCAGCTTTGCTGGGGTAGAGGTTATGCCAAAATTAGATGATAATATTTCACTTGATATACCTGAAAAAGATTTAGAAATTACAACGAGTAGATCCGGTGGAGCTGGAGGACAAAATGTTAATAAAGTAGAAACAGCAGTGAGAATTGTTCATTTGCCTTCAGGGATTTCAGTAAGATGTACTCAAGAAAGATCTCAATTACAAAATAAAGAAAAAGCTATGTTACTTTTAAAGTCTAAACTATTAGTGATTGCTAAAGAACAACGAGCTGCTGAAGTCGCTGATATTAAAGGTGATATTGTGGAAGCTGCATGGGGCAATCAAATAAGAAATTATGTTTTCCATCCCTATCAAATGGTAAAAGATCTTAGGACTATGCAGGAGACTAACGAGTTAGATAGTGTTTTAGATGGTGGACTTGACCCATTTATTCATGAATTATTACGTATGAATATTTCTTCTAATGAATCTATTGAATAACTAATGGAAAATAAAAACGAAATTTTAGAAAAAAAAGTTTCTCCTCCAAGCTTTATAAAGCTTGCTATGAGAAATATGGTAAGGAAAGGCTCAAAAAGTATTTCTCATTTTTCAATAACCTTTCTAGTTTTAATTGGGATATTAATACTTGTGGCCACAATAGGTAAGCCCAATATTCCAGTTTAAGAATGTATGAAAGAAAAAATTATTTCTGAAATAAATTTAGATTTGGTCTTTCAATGTAATGATTTCTTTCAATTTTCAAATAAGTTAAAAGATACTAAAACTCATCTTATTTTTGAATCTATTTTTTGGGAGAAAGTTTTTTTATCTTGGATAAATACTATATTAAAAAAAGAGGATTATCAATTACCAAATTATATTTCTGAACAAAAATCTTTTTCATTAGGCTTACAGATAATATCTAATCAAGAAATTGCTTCTTTGAATAAGAAATGGATGCAAAAAAATGGTCCAACTGATGTTCTATCTTTTCCAATTATTTCTGATGAATCTCTAAATAATTTTGATCATATAGAGTTGGGAGATATTTTTATATCATTAGAGATGGCACTTGAGCAATCTTATGAATATAAACATTCAATCTATAGAGAGATGATCTGGTTGGCTAGTCATGGATTTTTACATCTTTTGGGATGGGAACATAATAATGAGCATGATTTAGAAAATATGTTAAATTTTCAGGAATATTTAATTAAAAAATTAGATTAAAAACCAATGAAAAAAGAAATAGACTTTTTAAAAAATAGAATAGGATCATATAAAACTTCTAGTAATGTATTAAAAAGTTTTAAGTATGCTTTTAGTGGAATTAGTTTCGTATTAAAAACTTCAAGAAATTTTAGAATTCAATTAATTTTTGCAGTTACAAGTTTAATGATTGGTTTTTTTCTTCAAATTAGTCAAAGTAATTATGTAATTTTGATTGCCACAATTATGTCTGTTTTAATATTAGAAATATTAAACACATCTATTGAATCAATAGTTGATTTAGTAGTAAAAAAAGAATTTAGTAGTTTGGCTAAAATTTCAAAAGATACTTCTGCAGGAGCAGTATTATTAGCTTCCATTAATTCTGTTATTATTGCTGTATATATCTTCTTTCCTAAAATAAAGTTGTTATTTGAATCCATATAAATATGTTTCTTGTTATTGATAATTACGATAGTTTTACATATAACCTTGTTCAATATTTAGGAGAACTTTCTGTTGAGCATAAAATAACTAGACAATTGATTGTTAAAAGAAATGATGAAATTACTTTAGAAGAAATTATCAAACTAAATCCAAGGGGCATCCTATTATCTCCAGGTCCTGGTAATCCAGATCAATCTGGAATTTGTTTGCCAATACTAAAAAAATTATCTAAAAATATTCCGATATTAGGAGTTTGTTTAGGTCATCAAGCTTTGGCGCAAGCTTTTGGAGGTAAGATTGTTGTTGGGAAAGAACTTATGCATGGTAAGACATCCAAAATATTTCATAATCAAAAAGGTTTGTTTAAAGATATAGAGACTCCATTTGTGGCGACTAGATATCATAGTCTTATAGTTGATTCAAGTTCATTACCATCTTGTTTCGATATAACAGCGACTTTAGAAGACTCAACTATAATGGCTATTTCTCACAAAAAATATAAACATTTACATGGGGTACAGTTTCATCCAGAAAGTGTATTGACACAATTTGGTCATAAATTAATTAGCAATTTTCTAAAAATGGCTGAACAAAAGTAAAATACAAAAAAATTAATATCATGATTTCTCAAATTAAAAACATTTTCTTTTTTATATTATTTAGTTCTTTCTTACCTACTACATTATTGGCAAGAAATTTAGTAATAAAAAGTCTGGGACATAGTAGTTTTTTAATTAATAGTACAGAAAAATCGATTCTTATAAATCCGTTTAAAGCAACAGGTTGTGCAAGCAATTTAAAGGAGCCAAAAGATGTTAAAGCGGATTTTATTTTAGCTAGTTCTAGGCTTCCAGATGAAGGATATAACCCTAATAATCAATTAATGTTTGTTGAACCAGGAATCTATCAATTTGAGGATATTTTATTAAATGGAATTTCCGTACCACATGACAGAGTAGATGGAAGAAGACTCGGAATGGCAACTGTTTGGAGTTGGGAGCAGAATGATCTTAAAATTGTCCATATGGGAGGCGCTGCTGGTGATATTGATATTAATAGTCAAATTATTCTGTCTCGCCCAGATATCTTATTTATTTCAATTGGAGGAGGAATAAAATCTTATGATGGGCAAGAAGCTTCAAGAATCGTTAAGCTTCTAAAACCTAATGTAGTTATTCCTGTTCACTTTGCCCGTGGAAAAAAAATTAATAAAGAATGTGATTTATCAAATGCTGATTTATTTATCGAAAATATGAAAGATTTTAAAGTCAAATATGTTGGAAAAGATTTTCAAATAAAATCTAAAAGAATCGATCAAAATACAATTTATATTTTCAGTAATTAATTTTTTAAATCTAATATCTTGTAATTGTCCCAGAAAAAAATCATTTGTTCTTTAGTTCCAATACTAACCCTAATTGATTTACTAATATCTTTTTTGTTTTCCATACTTCTGATAAGAATACCTTTTTCTTTAATCTGTTGTATTAAAATTTTAGGATCTTTTTTTGGCCAAATTAAGAAATAATTACCTCCACTAAAGTGAGTTCTGATTTTTGTTGATTTAAATTTATTTAAAATCCATTCCCTTGCTTTCTTTACTTCTAAAACATAATTATCAATATATGATTTGTCTTTAAGTGCTGCTAATGCAGCTGTTATAGCAAAGCTGTTTACATCATATGGTCCTGTAACTTTATTAATGTACTTAATTAAACTTTTATTGCCAAAAGTAAAACCTATTCTTAAACCAGCTAGACCTGCAGTTTTTGAAAGAGATTGGATTATTAGTATATTTTTATTCTTTTCAAAATCTATCGATTCAAGAAGACTATCTCCATTAAATTTTTCATATAGTTCATCAATAACTATTAATGAATCTTTATTGATATTGGCTAAATTAATTATTTCATGAGAGCTTAGAACAGTTCCTGTTGGATTATTTGGATTGCAAATAAATATTAACTTTGGATTATGCTTTATTATTTTTTCCCTAAATTCTTTGATGGGGAATAGAAAATTTTCTCCAATGTAAGAACAACTTATTTTTTTCATTCCTCGGATTTCTGCACAAGGAGAATAGTAACCAAAAGTTGGATTTGTGGTTAGAAATATTTGATCTTTTTCTCCAAAGCAATTGAAAATTGCATTTATTGCTGCATCTGCTCCATTGAAAATTCCAATTTCATCATTAACAAATTTTCTTGAATCAAGATATTTATCACATAAAAATTTTTTTAAAAAATTATATTCTGGATAAATTGAAATCTCATCTAATTTTATCGCTTGTAATGCCTCTAGAACCTTAGGACTTGGACCTAAAGTATTTTCATTAAAGTCTAAGCGGAGTAAATTTCTTCTATTTTCTAAAGGTGCAGAGTAAGACTGCATATTTATTATTTCTTCTCTTGGTTTTGGGAAAAGATTATTTAATGGATCAAAATCATTCATTACATTCTTTCTAAAGTTTCAATTCCTAAAAGCTCTAAGCTTAATTTTAGTGTTTTTGCAGTTAGGTCACATAAATTAAGCCTAGAAATTTTTATATTTTTTTCTTCTTTGAGGATTGGAACTTGATCATAGAATCTATTAAAAGTCTGACATAGCTCGAACAGATAATTGCATAATCTATTTGGCATTAAGTCTTTTTCAATAGAAATTATGACTTCATCGAACTTAAGTAATTTTCTGATAAGTTTCCACTCAGATTTATGTTCATAATTAACGTACTGAAAATCTTTAGAGTCATAAACAAAATTATTTTTTCTTTTAATTCCTAAAATTCTTACAAGTGTATATAACAAATAAGGAGCAGTATTACCATTTAGGGAAAGCATTTTATCAAAACTAAATTGATAATTGGTAATCCTATTTTGACTTAAATCTGCATACTTAACAGCTCCTAATCCAATAATTCTTGAAGTATTTGCTATAAATTCTTCGGTCTCATAACGATCTTCATCTTCTAATCTTTTCAATAAATCTTCTTTTGCTCTTCTAACTGCTTCATTTAATAAATCTTTTAGGCGTATTGTTTCACCTTCTCTTGTCTTTAGTTTTTTGCCATCAATTCCTTGAACTAACCCAAAAGGGACATGGTCTACTTGACAATTTTCTGGGATCCATTTTGCTTTTTTTGCAACTTGAAAAACTCCAGCAAAATGATTTGCTTGCCCATGATCAGTTACATAAATAATTCTTGAAGCATCATCGCCATTAGGAGGTTTATTGAATCTGTATCTTATAGCAGCAAGATCAGTAGTGGCATAATTAAAACCCCCATCTTTTTTTTGAATAATTAGCGGTAAAGGTTTTCCTTCTTTATTAGTCATCCCATCTAAAAAGACACATTTTGCTCCTTGATTTTCTACTAATATTTTTTCTAAATTCAAATCATCAATAACTGATTTTAAGAATGGATTATAAAAAGATTCACCTCTTTCTTCTATTTTTATTTTTAAATTTTTATAGATTTCATCAAATTCTTTCCTTGATTGATCACATAATAATTTCCAAGCTTTAATCGATTTAATATCTCCACTTTGTAACTTAACTACTTCCTCTCTTGATCTTTTTTGGAATTCAGATTCGTTGTCAAATCTTTTTTTTGATTCTTTATAAAATTCAACTAAATCACTTATTTTGATCTTTCCTATTTCTTCTAGATCATTTGAATATAAATCTTTGAGCTGAGTAATAAGCATGCCAAATTGTGTTCCCCAATCACCTACATGATTGAGTCTTAATACTTCATAACCTCTTAACTCGAAAATTCTAGATATTGAGTCACCTATTATTGTTGATCTTAAATGCCCTACATGCATTTCTTTAGCAATATTAGGGCTAGAAAAATCTACAATAACTTTATTGGACAAACCACTATCTAAATCTTTTCTAATTAGAGGTATGCCGGCCCTATTGCATTGAATATTTGACTTAATTTCATTTATTAGAACCTCATCTTTTAATTTTATATTTATAAATCCAGGTCCAGCTATTTCTAGACTCTTACATAATTTTGATATGCTTTTATTTTTATTAAAAAGGTTAATAAAATCATTTGAAATATCTCTTGGGTTCTTTTTATATATTTTAGATAAACTTAAACAAACATTACATTGATAATCACCAAATTCCTCTTTTGATGATTGTGTAATTAAATTTTTTCGAAGAATTTCGAATTCTCCTTTTTTATCATTTTTTTCAAGACTATCTAAAAGAGATTGTTCAAATTGTTTTGTTAATTCTTTAAAAATGATTAGCATTAATTATTCAATTATTTATCTATATAATTAATTAATATAACGCATACTCAAATCAATCCAATTACTTTTGGTGATTGAAGAACTTGTTGAAATCAAATCAATACCTTTTATTAGATATTTACTAATTTCTTCAGGGTTAATTCCAGAAACTTCTATTATCAAATTTTTATTTACTTCTTTTTTTAAGCTATTCATTGATAAATCTTTTAATTCTTGAACGTTTTTTTTGATTATTTCAGGGCTAAGTTCATCCAATAAGACACTATCTGCTCCTGCTAATACTGCTTCTTTTGCCTGTTCGATATTCTCAGCTTCAATTATGATATGAGTTGTAAAAGGCGAATTTAGTCGAATTTTTTTTACTGCATTATTAAGATTATCTGTCCATGCAATGTGATTTTCTTTTATCATAGCTGCATCGTATAATCCCATTCTATGATTGACTCCACCTCCGCATTTGAATGCATATTTTTCAAATATTCTTAAGCCAGGAGTCGTTTTCCTAGTATCTGCTAATTTTATATTTGTACCTTCTAACTTATTTACAAGATTATTTGTGTATGTTGATATTCCAGATAAATGCATTGCTATATTTAAGCTTATTCTTTCACTAGCTAGCAAACTTTTTGTAGGTCCATATATTTCTAAGAGTTTTTTATCTTTAACAAATTGATCTCCATCAGATATATGGAATTTTGGACAGATTTTTAAATCAATTTTTCTAAAAATTTCTTTTATAATTTCAACCCCACAAAATATACCCTCCTCTTTTGCAATCCAATATGCATTACCATTCTCTTTTGTAATAGAGGAACTTGTAAGATCTCCCCTACCTATATCTTCATCGATCCAAGTATCAATGATTTTACTTATTATTGGAGTATTTAAATCCACTAAACTAAGAAATAATTAATTAATAAAAATTAAACTGAAGTTAGAGAATCAACTATATATCACTATGTAATTTAACTCAAATTTATTTACCAATACAAAACTTAGAAAAAATATTATCTAGAAGTTCCTCTGTTAATTCTTGACCAGTTATTTTAGATAAGTTTTGAATTCCATCTCTCAGCTCAATTGATAACAAATCAAATGGCAATTTATTTTCAATTATTTCATCAGTATCATTTAAATTAGATAAGCAAGCAGACAAATTTGTTAGATGTCTTTCGTTTAAAAATATATTGATATTTTCTACTTGTTTTAATCCGCATTTTTTTATAATCGTGTCTATTAATAATCTTTCACCATCATTATTCTTAATACTCATAAGAATTGTGTTTTTTAACTCATTTGAATTAATATTTTTGCAATCAATTAAATCTTTTTTATTGCCCAAAATTGAAATTAATTTTTCTTTGGGAATTTCTTGTATTATTTTTTTGTCTTCTTCATTAAATCCTTCTTCAAGACTATAGATATAAATTATAAAATCTGACTCTTTTATTTTCCCAAAACTTTTTTTAATTCCAATACTTTCAATTTGTTCATGAGTTTCTCTTATGCCAGCAGTATCAATTATTTTCATTGGAATATCATTAATAGTTAAATTAACTTCAATAACATCTCTAGTTGTTCCAGGAATATTAGTTACGATTGCTTTCTCTTTTTTTGCAAGCAAATTTAATAAAGAGCTTTTGCCAACATTTGTTTTACCTATAAGTGCAATGGATATTCCATTGTGAATATATGAATTTCTTTTTGCATTTTCTATTAGTAATTCTATTTTTTCTTTGACTTTTTTAATGTTTTTTAGATATTTGGTGTAATCAAAATCTGTGAAGTCTTCTTCAAAATCAACTCTTGCTTCTATTTCGCAAAGTTGATTTATAAGGTCATTTTTAATATCATCAATTTTTTTCTTTATTTTTCCTTGAACCCCGCTAAAGGCTAACTCTGCTGATCTGGTATTGCTTGCATTAATTAATTGATTAATCGACTCGGCTTGAGTAAGGTCTATTTTCCCATTAAGAAAAGCTCTTTGACTAAATTCTCCTGGGTTTGCAAGTCTAACTCCAGAATTTCTAGATAATAATATCTTTAAAACCTTATTTACTATGATAATTCCGCCATGGCAATGAAGTTCAACTACATCCTCTCCTGTGAAGCTATTTGGGGATTTCATCACTAAAATTAAAACCTCATCTATAAATTTATTTTGTTTATTTTCCTGAATGAAACCACGAAAAACTCTATGTGATTCCCATGCATATTTAGATTTAGTTTGAACAATCTTTTTGCAAGAATTTATTGCGTCTTTCCCTGATACTCTTATTATCGCAACTCCTCCCTTCCCAATACTTATAGCTGAAGCAATTGCGGCTATCGTATCTTCTGTAGTAACTATCGAATCCATCTCTCGCTTTGTTATGGATAATTAAGTAAGATTATCAAGAATTTAATTTTGAAATTTTCTTTCTGAATGAGATTTAAAAGAGATATTACCTATAAGAGAATTCTATCATTATTTAGGAGTCAGAATGGAAGTCCTTTCTTTAATGCTAAAGGTTTAGCTATAGGGGTATTTAGTGGTTGCTTTCCATTTTTTGGGTTTCAGACTTTAATGGGAGTATTTTTTGCGAAAATAGCTAAGGGAAATATCGTTCTAGCTGCAATTGGTACCTGGATCAGTAACCCTTTTACATATATTCCACTTTATTATTTTAACTATAAAGTTGGTTCGATTTTTTTAAATAATCCTTCTAATAAAATACTTGAAAAAAGTTTAGTTATTGATGACTTATGGAAACAAGGTAGAATTTTTTCCTTAAAGTTACTCTTAGGTTCATCTTGTGTAGGCATTTTATTGGCTTTGATTTGCGGCAGTATTGTTTTCTTTATCTACAAGATAAAAAGTAAAAGATAGATTGATCTGATTTTAAAATTAACTTTGTCCAACTCTGGCAATATCTAAAACATCTGCCATTGATTTAATTTGTTCAATTGTTTTGTGAAGTTGATTATAACTTTCAAGACCTACACAAAGATTTATAATGGCTGGTTTACCATAAGCAGTTTTAACATTGGCATCACTAACGTTTATACCTTTATCAGATAACCGCATAAGAATATCTTTAAGAACTCCAACTCGATCAATTACTTCTATTCGTAGCTGAATTGGAAACTTATTATCTCCAGTTTTATTATCTTGATTCCAACCGACAGGTAATCTTCTCTCTATTGGAATTGGTATTACATTTTCACAATCTTCCCTATGTATAGTTATCCCATGGTTGCCGAGCGATACAGTTCCGATAATATCCTCGCCTGGGAGTGGGGAACAGCATTTACCTATTCTGTAATCAAGACCTTCTATCCCGGAAATTGGTGATTTAGCTGCTGTATTAGATTGATTAGTGGATAAATTATTATTACTTTTAAGAGATTTTGCTATTTCAGAGTCAGAATCATTTTTTACATCTTCTGTCTGCAATTTTATTTCTTCTCTTAGTCTGTTTAATACTTGATGCAAAGTTAAACCACCAAAACCAAGAGATGCAAGAAGGTCTTCAGTAGTTTTTAAATTGCATCGATTTGCAACTTTTTTCATGGCTTCACTAGAAAGTAATGCTTCAAAACCGTTTCTACCTACTTCTTTTTCAAGTAAATCTCTACCTCTTTTAATCGTTTCATCACGATGGCTTTTCTTATACCATTGGCGAATTCTATTTTTAGCAGTTGGCGTAACTACAAAGTTCAGCCAATCCAAGCTTGGAGTAGCATTATTACTTGTCAAAATTTCTATGAAGTCACCATTTTGAAGTGCTGTAGATAATGGAGAAAGCTTTTCATTAATTCTTATTCCATTACAGTGATTTCCAACTTCAGAATGGATTCTGTAGGCGAAATCTATCGCGGTAGATCCTTTCCTTAAACCAACAACATCTCCTTTTGGAGTGATTACAAATACTTCTTCATCAAATAAATCTTCTTTAATTGAAGCTAAATAATCATTATGATCCCTTTCATTACCTTCTTGTTGCCATTCTACTAATTGTCTTAGCCAATTAAATCTCTCGGCATTACTTTTAGCAGGAGAACCACCCTCTTTATATTGCCAATGAGCGGCAATACCATATTCAGCAATTTGATGCATCGAAGTAGTTCTAATTTGAACTTCAATAGGTCGATGTCTTCCAATCACAGAAGTGTGTAAGGACTGATATCCATTGGGTTTTGGTAATCCTATATAGTCTTTAAATCTACCTGGAATTGGTTTGAAAGTATCATGAACAACTGCTAAAGCTCTATAACAACTATCTGAATTGTCCACGATAATTCTTAGGGCAGCAACATCATAAATCTCGTGAAAATGCTTTTGTTGTCTTTCCATTTTGCTCCAGATGCCATAAAGATGTTTTGGCCTTCCTGTTATTTCAAAATTTTTCAAACCCGCTGAAATCAAGTTTTCCTTCATAAGGTTCAAAGTTACTTTTAATCTTTTTTCTCTATCACTTCTTTTAACGGCGATTTGTTCTTTAAGATCTAGATATTCTTTAGGCTCTAGGAATTTAAAAGCTAAATCTTCTAATTCCCATTTAAATCTGTTTATTCCTAGTCGATTAGCTAATGGTGCATAAATCTCTCTTGTTTCTCTCGCTATTCTTAGTTTTTTCTCATCATTTAGCCATTCAATTGTTCTCATGTTATGAAGTCGATCTGCAAGTTTAACTAAGACAACTCTGATATCGCTGGCCATAGCCAAAAACATTTTCCTAAGATTTTCAGCTTGTGCTTCAGTCCTGTTGTTAAAGTGAATGCCGCCTAATTTTGTTACACCCTCTACGAGTATTTTTACTTCTAATCCAAAATTTGTTTCTATTTCAGATAAATCAATGCCAGTATCTTCAACTACATCATGTAAAAGGCCTGCAGCAATAACAGATGAACTAGCACCTATTTCTTTAAGGAGATTTGCAACAGCAACCGGGTGGATAATGTATGGCTCGCCGCTCGCACGGAATTGTCCATCATGAGCTTTATAAGCAAGTTTAAAAGCCTTTACTATAAGGTTTTGATTCTCATCATTTTCTTTATTTGATTTTTCAAAATTATGAATATCTTTAATAAGCCAATCGGGAATGTTTATTTGATAATTCAAAGATTCACTTTCATATTTTTTATTTTCAGGCAAAATAGTTTTGGAAACTTCAATTTCGTTTTTTTCTTTTGAATTTGCAGCTGCCTCGGACATTTTATATTGCTTTAGATGTATTTTATTTATGTCTAGAAAAATTTGCTATAAATCATGGAAAAAAATAAAGAAAAAATTATTGTAGTTAAAAATCTTACTGTTAAATATGGTCTAAAAAAGCAACCTATTATCAAAAATTTTAATTTGGAAATAGATAGTGGAGATCATTTGGCCATAATAGGACCTTCTGGATGTGGAAAGACCACTTTTGCAAAAACATTAGTAAATATATTGCCTTCAAAGGCCACTTCTAAAGGGTATCTATCGATTTCTAATGTAGATCCTAGGAAAATAAACAACAAAGATGCACAATTATTTAGAAGAAAGAATTTTGGATTTATTTTTCAAGATTCTATAAAAAAACTTAATCCGCTAATGAGAGTTGGGGATCATTTATATGAATTATTTAAAACACATGATCAAACTAAATCATCTTTAGCTATTAAAAAAATAGTAAGAGAAGTTTTTCAAAAAGTCGGAATTGAAGAAAGTAGACTTGATTCTTTCCCACATCAATTTAGCGGCGGAATGAGACAGAGAGTTTCTATAGCAATGGCACTTGCTTTGAAACCTAAATTATTAATAGCTGATGAACCTACAACAAGCTTAGATACCAAAACAAGTTTTGAAATTATGCAAGAAATAATTCATCTATGTAATGAATTTGATACAACTTTAATTTTAATTAGTCATGATATTAATCTTGCAGCAAAGTGGTGTAAAAAAGTTGCAATAATTGAAAAGGGATTGATCGTTGAAAAAGGGAATATATTAGATATTTTTCAATCACCAAAATCAGATATCGGGAAAAAGTTAGTAAATGCCTCAAAAATAGTATTAGAACCAAATACTAAAAATAATGCTCGAGATCAGGTCGTTCTAGAGGTAAATAACCTTAGACATTGGTATAAATTAAATTCTTCAATTTTCATTAATAAATGGAATAAGGCTTTAAATGAAGTTAGTTTCAAGTTATATGAGAATGAGACTCTTGGAATAGTTGGTTCTTCAGGGAGTGGTAAAAGTACATTATGTAGGGCTTTAATTGGACTTCTTAAAGTAAGAGGTGGTGAAATCAAAATTTATGATAAAAATCATGCATCGAAAAAAAATAAATCTTTTAAAAAGAACAATAAAGTACAAATTATTTTTCAAGATCCTTTTTCAAGTTTGAACCCGAAAATGAAAATTAAAAGTATTTTGGAAGATATATTTTTTATTCAAAAAATTTCAGATAAAAGAAAAATCGAAAAAGAAATAAAATTAATGTTTAGAAATTTGAATCTTCCATTAAATAATGATTTTTTTAATTCTTATCCTAGCCAATTATCTGGTGGTCAATTGCAAAGAATTTCATTAGCCAGAGCGCTATTGTTGAAACCAAAAATTTTGATTTGTGATGAGAGCGTTAATATGTTGGATGCTTCAGTAAAAATAGAGATTCTTGAATTACTTAGAGTCTTGCAAGAAAAAATGAATTTAACGATTATCTTTATTACTCATGATTTGGGCATTGCTAAAAGATTTTGTGATAGGTTGCTAGTTATGAATCACGGAAAGATAGTTGATGAAGGAGAAAGTTCCACAATATTCACTAAAACTCAAAACACGTATACAAAATCGCTTATAAATTCCTCTTTGAATCTTATTTAATTTTAAGAACACTTAGTAATTTTTGAAAATCTAATGGTAATTTTGATTCAAATATCATTTCTTTACCATTTATTGGATGTATAAGTCCAAGCTTAATGGCGTGTAAAGCTTGGCCATCTAATTTACATGGTAGTTTTTTACATCTTCCATATAACGGATCACCCACAATTGGATGATTAATGTGAGCGCAATGTACTCTTATTTGATGCGTTCGCCCTGTATCTAGTTTGAAACTCATTAATGAGTAATTGCCAAATCTTTCTTCTAATTTCCAATAGGTACAGGCATACCTTCCTGAAGTTTCTTCAACTACTTTATATTTCAATCTATTTAATTTATCTCTGCCAATGTTTCCCACTATTTGGCCTTCTTCAGAATTCGGTGCTCCATGAATTACTGCAATATATTCGCGTGATGCAATTTTTTCTTTAATTTGTTTCTGGAGATTTACTAATGCCTCTTGGCTTTTTGCAACAACCATACATCCGGAGGTATCTTTATCTAATCTGTGAACAATCCCAGGTCTAAGTTTCCCATTAATTCCAGGTAGATCTTTACAGTGAAAAAGTAATCCATTCACTAAAGTTCCAGATTTGTGTCCAGGGGCTGGATGCACAATTAGTCCTGATTGTTTATTAATTACTATGATGTGCTCGTCTTCAAAAAGGATATTTAAATCCATTTTTTCAGGTTTCAAATAAATAAGAGGTTCTGGAGGAGGCATCCATATTTGAATATTGTCGCCATTTTTTAATGGGGTCTTTGCTTTCGCAGTCTTATAGTTTACAAGTACTAAACCTGAATTTATAAAATGTTGAATTCTTGCTCTACTTTGTTCTGGCCTTTTACTTACTAACCATCTGTCTAGCCTCATAGGAAGAGGTAGCTCATAAATAATTTCTATAAGCTCACCTTCTCCAATGCCGAAAGAATTTTGATTATTTAATTCCATAGTGGGACTTCTAAAGCAATTTTACCCAGCATTTGATTTCTATAATCTTCCAATAACTTATGAGACATTCTCCTTTTATCGCCAGAGGTATGTTTTGAAGCTGCTTCGTCGATCCAAGCAGAAGGACTCTTAAAGCCTTTAGTAATATCAACTCCATATCTATTAGATATTTGTTTAACTGAGATATTCGCATTCTTATCTTTGTTGAGAGAGGATATAATTTTGATAAATCCAATTGCGACACTCTCTATTTCATAAGCAGCTTCTCCAATATCGTCACACAGTGCAAGATTAAGTGCTGATTTTTGATCTTCTAAATTTGGAGGTATAACACCAGGAGCATCTAGCAGATCTATACCACTTTCTAATTTTATCCATCTTAAATTACGAGTCACGCCTGCTTTCCTAGCGCTATCTACAACTCTTTTTTTTGCGATTCTATTAATTAATGCCGACTTTCCTACGTTTGGAAAACCAAGTGTAAGGGCTCTAATTGGCCTAATTCGCATTCCTCTAGAGAGTCTTCTATCGTCGATTGACGACCTAGAATCTTTGGCTGACTTACAAATTTCTTTAATCCCTATTCCTCTTTTAGCATCACACCAAAGAGGATATTGATCTTTAGAATTAAACCATTTATTCCAACTATTGATTGTATTCGGGGAGATCATATCTGATCTATTAATAACAAGAATATGTTTTTTATTATTTATCCATTTATTTAAGTGTGGATGTCCTGTTGACAAAGGAATTCGTGCATCTCTCACTTCTATAACTAAATCTACTTTATTGATAACTTCAGATAATTTCTTTTCTGCTTTTGCGATATGGCCTGGGTACCATTGGATTTTGGGTATGTCCACTTCAATAAATCAAATAAAATTTTGTATTCCTTTTAGTTTTTATAAGTTTCAAAAGTATTTACATCTAAATTTTAGTATAAATTTAATAACTAAAAATTTTTATAATCGTTAATTCTTAAAATTTATTAAGGCATAGGTAACAGTAACTACTTTTTAACCCAATAAGCCCAAATTAACGTTAGGGTCTTGAGATTATAAATATAGCTTGTTTAATGTCAAAATTATCTCTTTCCAGTCTTGATAAGACACATTTAGAAGGAAAAAAAGTTCTTGTAAGAGTAGATTTTAATGTTCCATTAAATGAAGACAGTCAGATAACCGACGATACGCGTATTCGTGCAGCAATCCCAACTATTGAATATCTTATTAATCATTCTGCAAAAGTCATTTTAGCTGCTCATTTTGGTAGACCGAAGGGTCAGGTAAATAAAAAAATGAGATTAACTCCAGTAGCAGCAAGATTAAGTGAATTGTTGGGGCAAAATGTTGCTCTTACTAACAGTTGTATTGGTGATGAAGCAGTTGCACAATCAAATAGTTTATCTAATGGAGATGTTCTTTTACTTGAGAATGTTCGTTTTTTTGGTGAAGAGGAAAAGAACGACCTGGAGTTTGCTGAAAAATTAGCATCACATGCAGATATGTATGTAAATGATGCTTTCGGTGCTGCTCATAGAGCCCATGCTTCAACTCAGGGTGTTACAAATTATTTAAGTCCCTCAGTAGCTGGATTCCTTTTAGAAAAAGAATTGAAATACCTACAAGGAGCAGTAGATTCCCCGAATCGTCCATTGGCAGCAATAGTTGGAGGGTCAAAGGTTAGTAGCAAAATAGGAGTACTTGATTCTTTACTAGATAAGTGTGACAAAATCATGATTGGTGGAGGTATGATTTTCACTTTTTATAAAGCTAGAGGTTTAGATGTCGGGAAAAGCCTTGTAGAAGAAGATAAACTCGATCTTGCTAAAGATTTAGAAGCAAAAGCAAAAGCAAAAGGAGTAGAGTTATTATTACCCACTGATGTTGTTTTGGCTGATGAATTTTCTCCTGACGCCAATAGTAAAATATCTCAAATTGATGCAATTAGTGGTAATTGGATGGGTCTAGATATTGGTCCAGATTCCATTAAAGTTTTTCAGAATGCTCTTGCAGAATGTAAGACAATTATTTGGAATGGTCCAATGGGAGTTTTTGAATTTGATAAATTTGCAGATGGTACAAATGCAATAGCTACGACTCTTGCGGACTTAAGTGCTTTTTCTGAAGTTTGTACAATAATTGGTGGTGGAGATTCAGTTGCAGCAGTTGAAAAAGCAGGATTAGCTGAGAAAATGTCTCATATATCTACCGGAGGTGGGGCTAGTTTGGAACTTTTAGAAGGTAAAACTTTACCAGGTGTGGCTGCGTTAAACGACGCTTAGGCTATATCTCATCAACAATATCAATGCTCTTTGTGAAAGTAATCATTCCCTCGGGATGAGCTATGATTCCTGACCAAATTTGCGTCCCTGGTTTTGAAGGGGCTCTTGTAATTTTAAAAATCCCTCCAGACGCCAATGGTTCCAATAACATTTCTTGTTCAAACAATGAATTAACTTGATGAGGTTTTATAACTCCAGCAATAATCACTTCTTCAAGAGGCTTATTTAGAATTATATCGATATCGTATTTTGAACCAGTAAGAACTCTATCAGGAATTTTAAAACTAATATCTATTTTTTTATTATCGTTTCTTATTGTGGTGAATAAATTTTTGATAATCCCTTCACTTATTTTTCCATTTACGATTGAAAATAAATAATCAAATTTGGATTCGAGTATATATGTTTCTCCGTTAACTATTTTTCCTCCAGAAACTTTTATTCGCAAAATATCTTCATCTGGAATATTAGATTTTATTCTTTTGATCTTCCATTTGCTGTTAGGGAAATCATTAATAATCTTTGAAAATTGTTTTGGAATATTTTGGTTTTCATCATTTCTAAAATTTTTTTTAATAAACTCTAAGTCTCGCTTATTTAATGAGGTTTCTAAATTTCTTATAAAATCAACTTTTAAAGTTTGCGTTATTGCTGAATAGGGGAGAATAAGATAAATAAATAAGTAGAGAGGGAATCCTATATTTCTTAATAAGTTTAAATTCAACATATTTATTATTTATTATTTTCATTCTACTAATTTAAGTTTTTATGTCTAAAAAAAATAATTTATTAGTTGCAGCTAGTGGAACAGGAGGCCATATTTTTCCAGCTTTAGCAGTTTCTAAAGAGGTGGAAGATGAGTGGAATATTCATTGGTTGGGTATTCAGCAAAGACTTGATGCGAATTTGATTCCCCAAAAATATAATTTGAAGACTTTGAATTTAAAGACACCAAGAAAAAATATTTTTTTGTTTTATCAATATATAAAAATTTTAATGTCAACTTTCCAAATAATTAAGATCTTAAAAGAAAAAAAAATTAACTTGGTTTTTACGACTGGAGGTTATATATCTGCCCCTACTATTGTTGCTTCAAAAATTCTAAAGATACCTGTCATTATTCATGAATCAAATGTATTTCCAGGAATGGTCACGAAATATTTTGGTTTTTTATGTAACTATGTTCTTTTAGGATTTAAAGAAACAAATTCTTATTTAAAAAATTGTAAAACTATTTTCACTGGAACACCTTTAAGAGAGCAATTCTATAAATTTAATTTTTTGCCAGAATGGGTTCCAAAAGGAAATGGACCTCTTTTGATTGTTATGGGAGGTAGTCAAGGAGCAAAAGCTATAAATCAAATTATTTATGAATCTCTAGAGTTTTTAATAAAAAAACAATTTCGGATAGTTCATATTGTTGGCGAATCTAATCTAGAATCTTTTCATGTAAAAAACTTCAAAAATTATATTCAAAAGAAATTTACTAATGAAATAGCAGCTTTAATTCAAAACTGTGATCTTGTAATATCGAGATCTGGTGCAGGAACAATCAATGAATTAATGGAGGCTGAAAAACCTTCAATTTTAATTCCATATCCATATTCTAAAAATAATCATCAGGAGAAAAATGCCACGATTCTTGCTGCAAGTGGAGGCTCAGTTTTAATCAATCAGAATAATATGTCTAAAGAAGTTTTTGAAGAAACTCTAGAAAGAATTTTTAAAATAAAATCAAAAAAGGGAAAAAAACATTATGAAATATTAGATCTCATGAAGAAGAATATGGAAAATAATAATAAAATTAAATCTAAAAATGAGATTAAAAAGTATATTGATTATTTTTTAAAGGAATTCTGAATTTCTTCACATAAAAGAGTGTTATTTTTTCTATTCTGTAGACTTATTCTTGCCCACTTTTCGTCAAGAAATCTAAATGAAGTGCATTCTCTAAGCAATATTCCCTTATTTTCTAAGTATTTTATATTTGGCGACAAGGATGTTTCACTTTCTATTAAAAAGAAGTTGGTTGAAGAGTTATGAATTTTAAGGTTCTCTATTTTTAATAATTTTTCAAATACTCTCTTTTTTTCAATATTTATCCAGCTGTGAATCTGTTTTGTCCACTGTTCATAGAATTTTTTATTACTTAGTAGATCAATCCCGGCTTTAATAGAAAATGAATTTAAAGGCCAAGGATCTCTATTTATTTCCCATTGTTTAAGTTTTTTCGATGAGCCAATAACGTAACCTAATCTAAGTCCAGGAATATTGAAGATTTTGGTCAAACTTCTCAAGACTAATAAATTATCAAATCTTTTGGTTAATGGTATTAAAGATTCTTTGTCTCCATTAGGTGTTATGGATAAAAAAGCTTCATCACAGATAACTAATTTATATTTTTTCACAACTTCCTCCAATGAATTCTTTTCCCATAATTGGCCGGTAGGGTTATGTGGATTTGTTATCCAAATAACATCACCTTTTGGATGAAGCGGAAATGATTGAGGAAAAATATCACTCCAGTTTTTTGGTAATTCGCAATGTATAAAATTGCTATCCCAACAATTTAAAGATCTTTCATAATCAACAAATGATGGAGAAGGAATACAACTTATTCCGAATTTGGATGCTTCATAACCTGCCCAAGTTATTAATTCAGAAGCTCCATTCCCAGGCAATATATTCTCTGGATTTATCCCATGAAATTTGCCGATTATTTCTTTCAGATCACTCAAGTTTCTTTCTGGGTAATATCTAAAGCCAAGATTCTTAATTTCCGCATTTATTGAATCTATTAGTATTTGAGGGGGATCAAAGGGTACTAATGATGCACTTGCATCAATGATTTCGGATGGTAATAAATTTAATTTTTTCGCAATTGCATATACATTTCCACCGTGCTTCAAGTTTGATCCTTGCATGGCTAACGTTGAGTAATCATGAGGTTCATTATTCATTCTCTAATTTTATTCAACCCATTTTAAATCTGATCCAATTGCATCTTTTATACTAGATAATTGATGGTTATTGAGTTGCTTTATAATTCCCTCAAGTATATCTGGTACTAATTGTGGACCCTTATATATCCATCCTGTATAAAGTTGAATTAATGATGCTCCAGAACAAATTCTTTCCCAAGCTGACTCAGGACTATCTATTCCACCAACCCCAATTAAAATAATCTTTTTATCAATATTATGTATATGTTTTATTATTTGATTTGCTTTTTTTTGGAGAGGCCTCCCACTTAATCCTCCATTCTCTTGAGAGAGTAATAATCCAGTTTGCCTGATCTTTCTATTTTCAAGACCTAATCTATCAATGCTGGTGTTTGTAGCAATTATTCCATCGATGTTTTCCTCGATTATTAATTGGCAAATATCTTCAATATCTTTAAGGCCTAAATCTGGCGCAATTTTTACAAATAATGGTGGACAATTAGGTAAGTTTTTAATTTCTCTAAGAAGTTCTTTTAGAAGAATTGGATCTTGTAATTTTCTTAGTCCTTCAGTATTTGGAGAACTAACGTTTATTGCTGCGTAATCACAATATGGAATTAATAATTTTAGAGAAGTTAAATAATCATCTTTTGCTTGAGATAAACCTGTAATTTTTGACTTCCCGAAATTTATCCCTAAACAAATATTCTCCCTCTTTTTTTTAAACTCAATACCTTGTTCGACAAAGTTTTTAACTAGATTTTCAGCACCATTATTATTGAAACCCATTCTATTTAATGCTGCTTCTTCTTCTGCCAATCTAAATAACCTTGGTTTGGGATTTCCATTCTGAGCAAATTTAGTTACTGTGCCAAGCTCAGCAAATCCAAAACCAAAATCTTTCCATATATTTGCGGCATTTCCATTTTTGTCAAAACCCGCAGCTAAACCAATTGGATTGCAAAAATTTATTCCACATATGTTCTGAGTTAACCTTTTATCAACTACAGAAAATTCTTCATTTAGATTTTTTAAGATAGAAGATACTATAGGCCAATTACATTTTCTTGAACTGAATGATAGGAGACTAAGAGATAAATTTGTTAAGTATTCTGCATCAATTCCAGAGTCTTTTTTTAATACAGGGGTAATCAAGTTTTTATAAAGATTTTTAAATCTCCTCTTCTTATCATTCATAAAAAATTAGGCTTCTTTTTTTTCTATTATCCAATATTTTTTATCTTTAGGAATCAATCTCCAATTACGCCATTCAAAAAGTGAATATTGTTTTATCTTTAAGTGGTTTTCATCACCTAATAAGGTTTCTAGTTCAGGTGAACTTAACAGGTACTTTTTTTCTGCAAATTTTTGCATTAATTCATTGCGGGAAAATAATTCCTGAATTTCTACAGGTGCATTTTTTTCAAAAAAATCAACTGAGGATTCTATTTTTTTTAAGTTACTTTCTATAGATATACCTTTGCTGTAATTAGTTGCAATTTTATCAACCCTATCATTTTGTTTATCCCCGCTATGACCTTTAACATATTCCATTATTAGGCCATTAATTCTTAATTGATCAATTTTTTGCCATAGATCAAGATTTTGAACTGGTTTCCCTGAACTTGTTTTCCATCCATTCTTCTTCCAATTAATAATCCATTTTGTATAACCCTCTATTACATATTTACTATCAGTTCTTAGTTTAAAGTTCTCTTTTAATTTGTAGGTTTTTAATTTCTCAAGAGTTTTTATAGCCGCAGTGAGTTCCATTCTATTATTAGTAGTATTTTGCTCGGAACCACCTATTTCTAATTCGCTGTTATCTTCAAAAATTATTAAACCGCCCCAACCACCTGGGCCTGGATTACCACTGCAGGCTCCATCAGTTGCGGCTTCAATCGCAGTACTATCACTATTCATAATTTTTGAAGCCGATATTAAGGTTATCGGCTTGAAAAAATGTACACTTATTTAAGTGTAACTTTACCGCCAGCTTCTTCAATCTCTTTCTTTAAAGATTCAGCATCTGCCTTGGCAATTCCTTCTTTTACTGTTTTTGGTGCAGATTCAACAAGTGCTTTTGCATCGCCAAGACCTAGACCAGTTGCATTTCTTACAACCTTAAGTACTTTGATTTTTGCAGCTGCATCAAAGCTTTCGAGAACTACATCAAATTCAGTTTTTTCTTCAGCAGCGCCACCATCTGCGTCACCGCCAGCTGCTCCTGGAGCTGCCATAACTACACCTGCAGAAGCTGCAGCAGATACACCAAAAGCCTCTTCAATTTGCTTTACAAGCTCCGATGCTTCTAAAAGTGATAGAGATTTTAATGATTCAAGAATTTCTTCAGTTTTTGCGGACATTTTCTTAAAGTTAATTAGGTTTTGAATTTAGGATTCTGATTTTTCAGAATGTTGTTGAAGTGATCTAGCAAGTCCAGAAGGTACTTCATTAATAGAGATCGCAATTTTTGTTGCAACGCCATTAAGAGCGCCAGCAATTTTTGCCATCAATACTTCTTTAGATGGAAGACTTGCAATTTCTTTTATTTCAGAATCGCTTAGAAGTCTGCCTTCAAATAAAGCTCCTTTGGTTTCGGATTTTTTGGTGTCTTTTTGAAAAGATTGGATAGCTTTTACAGCACCACCAACATCTTCTTTGATTAAGACAAAAGCATTTGTTCCGGTCAGTAAAGATTCAAGATCGTTCCAATTACTATCTCCATCAATAGCTTTACGCATTAATGAATTTTTAGTAACTTTGCAAATGCCATTACTTGTTTGCAATCTAGATCGCAAATCTGACATCTCTTTGATAGTTAAACCTTTATAGTCAAGAACTACAGCCATTTCCGAGTCGTTTAATAGAGATTTAATCTCAGTAACGATTTGTTGCTTATTCTCTAGTGTTCGGCCCATTGATGTTTTTTGGATCGTAATTTAGGGAGAGCAGGAAATGCGGCAAAGTCCTTTTAAAGAGGCCGCTTTTATTAGATCCAAAAAGAAATAATTTAAGACGAGTCCTCGGTAGGAATTAAAAAATTTAGAATAACTAAATCAACCTACTTTCTTTGGCCGTATTATTGCACTTTAAATTATACTACAAAGCGTTAACCTTCAGGTTGGTAATCTTGTACAGCATTTATGTCTACCTGAACTGAGGGCCCCATCGTTGAAGTTACATAAAAAGTTTTCCAATACTTTCCCTTGGCTCCACTTGGTTTATTTTTATCAATTGATTCTTGTAAGATTTTTAAGTTGTCAAATAGAGCCTCTTTTGTGAAACTTGCTTTTCCAAATCGGACATGAACGATACCCGCTTTATCTGCTCTAAATTCGAGCTTACCAGCTTTGAATTCTTTTATTGCGTTAGCGATATCATTAGTTACTGTTCCAGCTTTTGGATTAGGCATCAAACCTCTAGGTCCTAAAACTCTTCCTAATTTTGCAACCTTTGGCATCATATCTGGTGTTGCAATAAGTAGATCGAACTCCATATTCCCTTTGTTGATGCTTTCCACAAGATCTTCTTCGCCAAATAAATCTGCACCAGCAGCTTTAGCTTTAGATACATTCTCGCCACTTGTAATTACTGCAATTTTGATACTTTGGCCAGTACCATGTGGTAACGCAACAGTGGTCCTTAATTGCTGATCAGTATATTTTGGATCAATTCCTAAACGTATATGTGCTTCAATAGTTTCATCAAATTTTGCGTTGGCATTTTCCTTGATAATACTTAGAGCTTCAAGTGGTGCGTAAATGCGATCTTCTATCTTTGTAGATAGAGCCGCCATTCTTTTGGATAGTTTTTTCATAATAATGTTGGGTGCAAACGGTTATAAATTAACCTCCCCTAAATTGTGAGCATTTTGTCTTGAAATCAGTCTGTGATAGAGACGCCCATATTACGGGCAGTACCCTCAATTACTTTCATTGCTGATTCAACACTAGAACAGTTTAGATCAGGAAGCTTAGTTTTGGCTATTTCTTCTAATTGAGCTTTACTTATATTCCCAACAGAACCTTTTGCAGATTCACCTGAACCTTTCTCTATACCAGCTGCTTTTGTTATTAAGACGGAAGCAGGAGGTGTTTTTGTGATAAAAGTAAAGCTTCTATCTTCAAAAACTGAAATTTCAACTGGAATTACAAAACCTGCTTTATCTTGTGTCCTTGCGTTGTATTCTTTACAAAATGCCATGATATTGACACCATGTTGTCCTAAAGCTGGACCTACAGGAGGAGCAGGATTAGCCTTGCCTGCTTGCAGAGCAAGCTTGATAACTGCAACAATTTTTTTTGCCATTAGATTAGAGAAATTAAGCTGAAGTGGAAATCATAATTTTACTCGATAAACAATAACTATTAGAAATTAATTTTGTTTATTGATTTGGGAGAATTCTAATTCTACAGGAGTCTCGCGCCCAAATATTGAAAGTAATGCTTTTAATTTATTTCTTTCCCCGGAAACTTCTATAACTTCTCCTTGAAAATCCTTAAATGGACCACTAGTTACTATGATTCTATCTTTTTCTTCAATATCTAACTTTATTACAGCTTTTTTTTCTGCTGCACGCTTAAAGATTCTATTAACTTCTTGTCTGGATAATGGTCGAGGTTTGATATGACCTCGCGATCTTCCGCTGCCTCTGCCGTCTTCAGCACCGACAAAGTTAATTACATTTGGAGTACTTTTTACAGCCATCATTGTATCTTCATCCAAAATCATTCGTACAAGGACATAACCTGGGAAGACTTTTTCTTCAGTAGTTTGTCTGCTTCCATC
Source organism: Prochlorococcus sp. AG-347-I04 (assembly GCA_003281625.1). GTDB lineage: Bacteria > Cyanobacteriota > Cyanobacteriia > PCC-6307 > Cyanobiaceae > Prochlorococcus_A. The sequence goes on along the minus strand of QCBL01000002.1, from coordinate 16,034 downwards.
TTTTTTTAATTTAATTCCAGGAGTTTGGGGAATTTCAATTTCAATGATTCGATTATTAACACCTAAAGTTACTGATCTCTGCTCAAGAGTCGCTTTTACTTTTTTTTCACAGCTTGATGCTACTTGAACGGCATACCATCTTGCTATGCTTGTATTTGCTTTTGAAGAAGCAAGGCTTGTATTCAATTCATTACTCATTTTTTTCTGGAAGCTTAATTAAGATCTTTACAAGTGGATATTCAGGGATATTCAACCAAAAATTTGCGAGGCTGCCCATCCATAGAATCTGCTGACAGATGCAATGGCTGCTGCAGAAAAGGATACCATAATTATAACCGCTACTGATTCGCTAAAAAGTTGTTGTTTGTTTGGCCAAACGACAAGTTTAAGCTCGTCGTAGGTAGATCTAAAAAAATTATTCTTTTTTTTAGGCTCTTCAATTTCAGGAGAATCCTTTTTAAGAGGTTCTTTATTAGTGGTAGGACTTGTCACAAAAAATTTTTTTGAAATTAAGCTTTAAGCTTTAGTTTTTATTTTAGCTTATTGATTTACTCCTCAGCTAGGTTTGAAAAAGATCTCATCTTTTTTAGCGGGGTTAAGTTTAATTGCGATATTTTTCTTGTTTTTAAAATTATCCTCCAAAAGTTTTGCAGCTAGTGGATTTTCTATTTGTCTTCTAAGTTCCCTGCTAAGTGGCCTAGCACCATATTCAGGTTCGTAAGAATCATTTGCAATTTTAATGATAACTTTTTTGTCTATAGTAATATTTATTTTCTGTTCAAGTAGCAGGTTTTGTAGATCTTCTGTTTGTAAGATTATTATTTTTTGAAGTTCATCAATTGATAATGGATCAAATTTCACTACTTCGTCTATTCTATTTAAAAATTCAGGTCTAAAAATTGAAGACAATGTATTACTAATGCAATCATCAAGAATTTGTTGATCTTTTTCTAACTTTCCCTCACTTTTAGATATCTTTTGTGAATATTCAAGTATAGATTTACCAGCTAGGTTACTTGTCATAATGATCACGGTATTTTTGAAATCTACAGTTCTTCCTTGAGAGTCAGTTAATCTTCCTTCATCTAAGACTTGTAAAAGGATATTAAAAACTTCTGTATGTGCTTTTTCTATCTCATCAAGAAGTATTACTGAGTAGGGTTTACGTCTTACAGCTTCAGTTAATTGACCTCCCTCTTCATAACCAACATATCCTGGAGGAGCTCCCAGAAGTCTTGCTACAGCATTTTTCTCCATATATTCACTCATGTCTAATCTTAAAAGTGCGTCTTCTTCATCAAATAAAGCTGTTGCTAGAGATTTTGCTAATTCTGTTTTACCAACGCCGGTAGGACCCATAAATAAAAAAGATCCAATAGGTCTTTTAGGACTTTTCATGCCAACGCGAGCTCTTCTAATCGCAGCAGAAACAGCTTCTATAGCTTTTTCTTGCCCAATAACTTTTTCACTTAGTTCTTTTTCTAGATTGACTAATTTCTTACGTTCATTTGAAACTACTTTTGAAATTGGAATACCTGTGATTTTTGAGATAACATCAGCTATATCATCAGGTTCAACTTGATATTTAAAAGGAAAATTTCTATTTTTCTTTATTTTATTAAAGTTCTCTTCAACTTTTTGTATTTCATTCTCTATTTCACTTAACTCTTCTTCAAGCTTTTCTACATAGTGCCGATCATTTTCAATTTCACGATTTGATTTATCTTTAATTTGTCTGGTTAGCTTATCTTCTTCTTTCATCAAAATAGATAATTGCTCCATTTCTTCCAGTAAATTATCCCAATTGTCCAAAAGAACATTTAATTTTTCCTCTGATTGTTCTCTCATTTTCAATAGTTTTTCTTGAGCTTCGATATTTTCTTCTTGCAAATTATTGAGTTTTTCATCAATAGTATGAAGCTTTTTTTCTTCTTGGAGAATTATTTGAGGCTTACTATTAGACTCGATTTTTAATTGTGCAGCTGCTTCATCAATTAAATCTATTGCTTTATCAGGAAGACATTTGTCGCTGATGTATCTGTCGGCTAATTTTGCAGAATAGTTTACAGCCTCTTCAGAAATTTTTATGCCGTGATGTGATTCATATTTCTTTTTGATACCTTGCAGTATTTTTGCGCTTAATTCCACTGAAGGTTCATTAACAGCTATCTTTTGAAAGCAATTATTCAATGCCTGATCTTTTTCAATAGTTTCACGAAATTTCTCGGGTGTTGTTGTGCCAATACATCTAAGTTCTCCTTCAGCTAATAGAGGTTTTAAGATATTACTTATGTCGGTAGAAGTTCTGTCAGAACTTAATATTGAGTGAATTTCATCAATAAATAGAATTATTCCTTGGCTTGAATTGTTTAGCTCCTGCATTATTAAGCTTAGTCGTTCTTCTAGTTGGCCTCTAAATTTTGTCCCAGAAACTAAAGCACCTAAGTCAAGTGAAATAATTTTTAAGTCTTTTAGAGAATCAGGAACTTTTTTGTCTATGATTAGTTGCGCAAGTAATTTTGCAATTGAGGTTTTGCCAACTCCAGGATTTCCAATAAGTATTGGATTATTTTTGTTTCTTCTGCAGAGTACCCTCATTAAATTATTAATCTCATTTTCTCTTCCTAAAACAGGATCAAGTAGGCCTTTTTTAGCTGATTCAGTCAAATCTTTACCATAAATTGAAAGGACATTTTTATCTTTGCTAACTTGTTTTTTGGTTTCAATTTGGAGTTCACTTTTGGGTAATGGAACTATAGCTTTTTCATTTTTTTCTCCTTTAAATAGAGTCTCTTTGTTTGATTCAAAATTAGTTTGATTATTTATGTCAATAACGTTTTTGTAATTAAAGGAATTTTTTGATTGAGAAATATTTGGGGAAAACTTTAACTCTTCCTCTAATTTTTCCATTGAAAGATTGCCTTCTTCAAAAACATAATTTCCAATTCTTAAATCCCTTCCAAGAGCAATTAGTAAATGAGGGATTTCTATTAATCTTGATCCCCATTGCATTTTTATCTGATTAGCGTTATCTAACAAAATTTCTAAATCTTCTCCGATAGTAAAAATATCTGACTCATTTGTTGGTGTTTCTTCTAAAAAATCTTCTGTTATATCTAAAACTGTATTTTGATCAATTGATAATTTCTCAATAAAAGCAAAGAATTCACTTGATGAGAACAATGTATGAATTATGTGTTCAATATTTAATTCGCTATGATCCCATTTTTTTGCGGTTTCTTCCCCTAATAGAAGAAGATTCCAACTGATATCGCTAAAAAGTTCAGGACTTGATGTAAGTGTTTCTCTCATAAACTATAAAAACTATAGTCGATTATTATTTAATATTCTAAATAGTATTTGCATGAATAATCATCCAATAATTTTCAAATTGTAAGATGAATTTGAAAATTATGTTTGAGAGAGGGTTCGCGGGGACTTAGGAATTAATAGAGCGTTAATAATATCTAAGTTGTTCGGAAATTGAAGATTATATTTGATTAACATTTATATTTCAGATATTAGCCAAATAGTTCAGCTATTAATAGGATTTAAATAGTAATAATTAAATTGTGAAAGAAACTATTGATTTTCTAATTGATACAATTGAAGCAAGGCAAGTCCTTGATTCAAGAGGTAATCCAACTGTAGAGGCAGAAGTATTTTTGGAATGTGGTGCAAGTGGTAGAGCAATAGTTCCCAGCGGAGCTAGCACTGGTGCGCACGAGGCACATGAATTAAGAGACGGTGGTTCAAAATATATGGGAAAAGGTGTTTTGAACGCTGTTAATAAAATACATGAAACAATATCCCCGGCTTTATGTGGTTTATCAGCCTTAGATCAAACTGAAGTAGATAAATTGATGATTGAAATTGATGGAACACCTAATAAGTCAAACCTTGGAGCAAATTCAATCCTTGCAGTAAGTCTTGCAACTGCCAGAGCATCAGCAAATGCTTTAGAGATTCCCCTATATAGGTATCTTGGAGATCCATTATCCAATCTTCTTCCAGTCCCATTGATGAATGTAATAAATGGTGGTGCTCATGCACCTAATAGTCTTGATTTTCAGGAATTTATGCTTGTCCCACATGGAGTTAATAATTTCAGTGAGTCATTAAGAATGGGGACTGAAATTTTTCACTCATTAAAATCATTACTTGATCAAAAAGGTCTATCTACTGCTGTGGGCGATGAGGGCGGCTTTGCACCTAATTTGTCATCAAGCGAAGAAGCAGGCGACTTACTATTAGAAGCAATTCAAAAAGCAGGATTTAAGCCCGGTGAGCAGGTGTCTCTAGCTTTAGATGCCGCTAGTACTGAATTTTATAGTGATGGTATTTATAAATATGAAGGGAAAAGTTTAAATAGTTGTGAAATGATTTCATATCTTTCAAGATTAGTTTCTAATTATCCAATAGTTTCAATAGAGGACGGTTTAGCAGAGGATGATTGGGAGGGTTGGTCAGAATTAAACAAAGAATTAGGAAATAAAGTTCAGCTTGTAGGTGATGATTTATTCGTCACTAATACAGAAAGGTTAAGAAAAGGGATTATGGAAAAATCTGCTAATTCAATTCTAATTAAGGTAAATCAAATCGGAACATTAACTGAAACTTTGGAAGCTATTGAGTTAGCTAAAATGTCAGGTTTCACAAGTGTTATTAGTCATAGAAGTGGTGAGACTGAAGATACAACAATTGCAGATTTGTCTGTCGCCACAAGATCGGGTCAGATAAAGACCGGCTCTTTGAGCAGAAGTGAAAGGATTGCTAAATATAATAGGCTTTTAAAAATTGAGGAGGAATTGGGAAATCAAGCAAGATTCGCTGGAGGTTTAGGTTTAGGTCCCAAAAATATATAGTTTTTTTAACGCCTAAGTTTTTCTAAACGTGAGCCTTTTCTCATACTTAATTGACACTTTATCCAATCAATACTTATTGGTAGTGCAAAAAAAAGTGGTAACAATGCAAAATTATTTTGTTTATTGGTTACAAGTAAAGCAGATGAAATTGATAAGCTTCCTATAAGAATTGAATGGCCTAAAGTTTTTTGAGCAGTAAACATTTTTTTGAATTGCCTATCAGACTCTCCCATCCTTATTTGTAATTGTAAATCGCCCTGCTCTAATCTTTCTAAACTTTCATCTATTCTCTTGGGAATTCCAACAGCTTTCGATCCTAGTTCACCTACTTGTCTTCCAAATTGGTTAATTAAATCGTTCGGCGTTTGATTATTTGAAGTCATAAGTTCTATTAAATAAGGCTTGGTAACTGATACTAGGTTAAACCCTGGATCAAGCATTCTACCAACTCCTTCAAAAGTTGATAAAGCTCTCATCACAAAGATTAAATCTACTGGCAGTTGAAATGGTGTTTCATAAACAAGTTCGTATAAATCCCCAGATAATTTTTCAATAATATTTGGACTAAATGGCGGAGTCAAGGCTTCTTTAAGCATTAATCTGACTAATCTTCTGACTGGTCCTACATCAATATCTTTTGAAATTAGCCCAGCTTGTTGTAATTGACTAACAAGTGATGAGGCGTCCCTAAGAGCAGCAGCCTTGACCATCCCACCTAACCTTGTTTGAAGATTATTTGAGATATTGCCCATCATTCCAAAATCATAAAAAATCAATTTACCTTCATTTGAAACTGCTAGATTTCCTGGATGAGGGTCTGCATGAAAAAAACCGTAATTTACTAATTGTTTTAGATAGCTGATTGCACCTATTTCTGCAATTTTAGGTAAATCAATTTCTCGAGATTGTAATTTTTCTAAATCGCTTATTTTTGTTCCTTCTAGATAACTTAAACAAAGCACTTTTTCACTACTCATTTCCCAAATTACTTCAGGAACTTCAACATTTTTATCATCAAGAAATTGCTGTCTAAATCTTGCTGCATATTGTGCTTCACAATTAAAATCAAGTTCTTTCATGAGAACTTTCCTACACTCTTTGGCAATCTCAACCCAGTTTCTACCTCGACTCCATTTCTTATTTTTCTGCAACAATCCTGCTATTTGCTGCATTATGCCCAAATCGATAATAAACAATTCTTTTAAGTTGGGTCTTTGAACTTTAAATACTACTTTCTTCCCATTTTTTAAAGTCGCCCTATGAACCTGGGCTAGTGATGCTGATCCAACCGGATCAAAAATTATTTGATCTATTTCATTAACCTTAGACCCTAGTTCATCTTTTATAGTTTCTTCGACTTGTGTAAATGAAAAATTAGGAACTTGATCCTGCAATTTAGACAATTCCTGTATCCAGGTATTAGGAATTAAATCAGGTCTCGCTGATAATAATTGTCCAATTTTTATAAATGCTGAACCGAGTCGTATTAATTGATTAGTAAACCACCTAGCTCTTTTAATTTGGACCCTAATTTTTTCATTTTCATTAGTTTGAAAAATTGTGAATCTAATATTATCTATCCACAAATTTATTAAAAGCGAAATCAGAGTTATCCAAATAAGAAAGGCTCTCTTCAATTTTTTTAAACAATAACGAAGAATGTTAAAACTCATTAAATTTGGTTATTTATGGTTTTATTAAAGAGGTCAATTTGCCTATTGATACCTTCAATTTCATTTAAAGCTTTTTTTATTGTGGATTCTTGATAAGTATTTGTGGGCTCATTTTCTTGAATATTTTCGGCTTTTTCCATTCTTGAAGCTTCTTCGATTATGGATTCTTTCAAATTATCAAATTCTTTTTTGAGAATTTCTGGAGCATCCTGAGCAATATTTGTTGCTTCTTCAATTTTATCAACCAATATCTCGTTTAACTTTTCGGTTAATTTCTTAATCGCAGCTTTTAAAAGGTAATCAGAGTTGGTCATGAAGAATATAATGTTTCTACGGTAATTGATTTTTTGACATGACCTAATAATAGATCAATACCGAACATTTCACGTAACTGATCATTTTGATAAGAAATTTTTTATGTTTTTCCTATGTAAGTTTGTTTCTATATTATGCTTTTTTCTTTTTTTTCTTTTAACTTATATCTATACAAAGGTTTAGGTATTTAAATTAAAAATATCTTCTAACCAAGAACTCATCTAATTAACTACTAAAAAAAGGAGTTTTTAAAAATTGGAAATCATTGAGTCAGATGTAGTTATTATCGGAGGAGGCCCGGCCGGATGTACTTGCGCACTCTATACATCTCGTTCAAACTTAAAAACAGTAATTTTAGATAAAAATCCATCTGTTGGCGCCTTGGCAATAACTCATCAAATAGCAAATTATCCAGGTGTTCCGGTTGATATAAGTGGCGAGGAATTACTTACTTTAATGAGAGAACAGGCTGTGCAATATGGCACAGACTATAGAAGAGCACAAGTGTTTGGAATAGACGCTAGTGGAGAATGGAAAATGGTTTATACGCCAGAAGGTACTTTCAAAGCTAAAGCACTTGTACTTGCAAGTGGAGCCATGGGAAGGCCTGCATCATTTAAGGGAGAAGCAGACTTTCTTGGCAAAGGAGTAAGTTATTGTGCGACATGTGATGGTGCTTTTTATAAAAATAGAGAAGTTGCCGTTGTTGGAGTGAACAAGGAGGCAATTGAAGAGGCAACTGTTCTAACTAAATTTGCATCAACTGTGCATTGGATTACATCAAGTGATCCTAAATCAGATAATGAAGAAGCTATGGAATTGATGGATAATGCAAATATAAAACATTGGAGTAGAACAAGATTATTGGAAATAATGGGTGATGATATGGGTGTAAATGGGGTTATTGTAAAAAATAAGCAAGAAGAAAATCCTATCAATTTAAATTTAGATGGAGTGTTTGTCTACATGAGTGGTTCAAAGCCGATTACTGATTTTTTAGGGGATCAAATTGCTTTAAAAGAAGATGGAGGAGTTATTGTGGATGACTTCATGTCTACAAACTCTGATGGAGTATGGGCTATTGGAGATATAAGAAATACACCATTTAAGCAAGCCGTAGTTGCGGCTTCTGATGGATGTATTGCCGCAATGTCAATTGATAGATATTTAAACAGTCGAAAAAATATTAGAGTAGATTGGATTCATTCTTAAAATTAAATATTTCTTCTTAAATTTAAAGGGGTGTTGCTTCAGAAATATAAGCGACTCCTCCGTAGTAGCTTAAATCATCTCTGATATTATCTCTCATTTTATCTATTAATTCTTGCTCACAAAAAACAATTACATGAGCATTTGCTCCTAATCCTGTAAATTCCATATCTTCAGTAACAACTCTTTCAGGCCCTCTGCCTGTGGCGTGTTTCATAACTGTATATCCAGGAACATTAGCTTTTTCCAATGTTTTAATGATTGCATCTAGTTCTCTTTCACTAAATATCAAGTCTAATCTTTTCATATTTATAGAGAGGAAATTGGGATAATGGTATTTACTAAACTCATATATATTGGAATGCCGAGAACTATATTGAATGGAAAAGTTAGACCTAGTGTAGTTGAAATATAATAACTAGATTTAGCTTCTGGGACTGTCATCCTCATCGCTGCAGGAACTGCAAGATATGAGGCGCTTGCACATAAAACCACAAATAAAAGTGCGTTGCCAGTTCCTAAAGATAAAAATCTTGCAACGAAAACACCAATAAATGCATTAAATAAAGGCATAAAAATGGCAAAGCCTATCAAGAACGAACCAGCATTCTTCAGTCTCGGTAATCTTTGAGCGGCGACTATTCCCATATCTAACAAGAAGAAGCATTCTGCTCCATAAAATAATTGTCCAGTAAAAGGCTCCATTTTGGCAATCCCTGATGGATTACTGGAAGCAGTGAGAAATCCGACAATTAAGCTTGAGAGCAATAAATAAACTGATCCATTCAAAAGTGATTCGTGTAATATTGCGCTTACATGCATTTTTCTTGATTTCGGTCTATTTTTGGGAGCTGCAAATTTCACAAGTAATAATCCAACAATTATTGCAGGAGATTCCATTAAAGCTAAGGCGCCAACCATAAAGCCATCAAAAGCTATTTTTTGACTTTCCAAAAAACTTTCTGCGGAAATGAATGTCACAGCACTAATTGAACCGTATGCTGCTGCTATTGCGGCTGAATTAAAGACATCAAACTTAAATCTTAAAATTAAAAATCCAATTAGCGGGATTACTAATGACATAAGTATTGCAGCGCTTAAAGTAGGCAATACTTGATCTGTAAAACCACTTTTCTGTATCTCTATTCCTCCTTTAAATCCTATAGCTAGGAGCAGATATAAGGAGAAAAGTTTAGGTAATGGAGCTGGTATTTCTAAATCAGATTTAAAGAGGACTGATATTGCTCCAATCAAAAAGAAAAGAACTGGTGGTGCTAATACATTTTGGAGAATTGGATTTATTTCCATAAATTATGAGGCTATTTCATTTAAAGCAGTTTCTAAAGCTTCTTTTCTTGTTTCAATAATGCCTTCAACTCCAAACTTAGCTAATCTATCTTTTACTTTTTCATTAGCACCAGCAACAAATGCTTTTCTGGAATTATTTTTTGCTTCTTGCATCATATCTTCTATTGCAAGAGTCGCCGTCACTCCAAGTCTTGGTACATCAGTGATGTCTAATATCAAAACTTTATAGTTTCTCACAAGCATCATCCTCTCAGATATACCTTTAGCTGCTCCAAAACTTAGTGGTCCTTTAAGTCTAAATAGCATTACCTCGCCTGAACATCTATCTAGTAGAGCTTTTTCGTCAGCGGGTAATGTATTTTTAGCTTGATCATCATTTGATAAAGGGTTATCCTCATCCATACCTTCTAGTTGAGTTTCAGTTATTGAATCAATAGTGAGCATATTTGCTATGAATACACCGACTAAAACTGCCCAAATTAAATCCCAAAAAACAGTCATTAGAAGTACCCCATACATTACGACTGAAGTTTTTAAAGATAATTTGTGAGCCCTCCTCAAGAATCCCCAATCAATAATATCTAGACCAACTTTTATAAGAATTCCTGCTAGCAAAGCAGTTGGTATTTGCTCAGCTAAAGGTCCTGCACCAACTAAAACTATTAACAACACAACTGAGTGAACCATACCAGAAATGGGAGTTGAGCCTCCAGATTTAACATTTATAACCGTTCTCATTGTTGCCCCCGCCCCAGGTAAGCCTGAAAACAGACCTGCAATAGCATTTCCTATTCCTTGACCAATAAGTTCTCTATCTGAATTATGTTTTGTTTGAGAAATATTATCTGCTACTAGAGATGTTAGTAAAGAGTCAATTGCGCCAAGAACTGCGAGAACTAATCCTGCCTTAAAAATAATTGGGAAATATTGATTAAAACTTGGAAAATTTAAAGATGGAACTCCCCTTGGAATTTCTCCAATTCTGTCTATAGCTCCATCTCCAAAAATTAATATTGATATTGGAGTTACTATCAAGAGGGCTAAAAGAGGAGAAGGAACCCATTGACTTATTTTTCTAGGAGTTAGAAATACTATACCTAGAGTCATTATCGCTACTCCAATAGCAGCACCATTAGGCTGGAAATTTGAAATTACAGTAGATAAAGATTCGACTACTCCACCTCGAGTACTAATTCCTAGCAATGGACCAATCTGCAGAGCAATAATGATTACTCCAATACCAGACATAAATCCTGAAACAACAGAATATGGAACCAAAGTAATATATTTACCTAGTTTTAGAATCCCGAATAATATTTGTAGTAAGCCGCCGATTACTACCGCTGCCATCACTAAAGGTAAAATTTGACCTGCAGATAGATCTCTTGGAACTCCTACTGCTGCTAAGCCTGCTACTACACCGGCAACAGTTACACTCATGGGACCAGTAGGTCCACTAACTTGAGCAGGTGTTCCGCCGAATAATGCAGCCAAAAAACCAACTACCACTGCTCCATATAGTCCATATATTGCTCCTCCAGGTCCTAAAGCGGCATTTCCAAAAGCAAGGGCGAGAGGTAAAGCCACCACTGCGGCTGTGATCCCCCCAAGAATATCACCCCTCACATTATTTAGATTAAATCCATTAATTATTTTCAAAGATACACTCCTTAAAATAAATACTTGACTAGAAGATATTATCTCTTTATGACGTAATTTTGTGAAAAATGGAGTTTGTGCAAAATATATTTGTAACTTTTTATTCTCTTATTTAAGATAATTAAGTTAATTTTCCTGAACAAAACTAGTCTCTGATTGATTTATATGCAAGATAAGCGATTAATGTATTAGATAAATATTTTTTAACTTAAATAATATTCAAATGAATTCGATTATTCGCCCAAGAAGATTAAGAAGAACAGTGGCAATTAGAGAAATGGTAAGAGAAAACCATTTAAGGCCTTCAGACTTTATATATCCATTATTTATTCATGAAAAAGATTTTAAAGAGGAAATTTCGGCAATGCCAGGAACTTTTAGATGGGATATGAATGGCTTAATAAGGGAGGTTACTAGGGCATGGGAATTGGGAATAAGGTGTGTGGTTCTTTTTCCGAAAATAAACGACAGTTTAAAAACTGAAGATGGAGCAGAGTGTTTTAATGAAGATGGTTTAATTCCTAAAGCTATTCGAATATTAAAAAAAGAGATTCCAGAAATGGCAGTAATGACAGATGTTGCCTTAGACCCATACTCGTGCGATGGACATGATGGATTAGTTGGTGAAACTGGAAAAATATTAAATGATGAAACAATTGAAATTTTAAAAAAACAAGCTTTAACTCAAGCTAGAGCAGGAGCGGATTTTATTGGCCCTAGTGACATGATGGATGGGAGAGTTGGAGCAATTAGGACTGTTCTTGATAGTGAAGGATTTAATGATGTAGGTATTATTAGTTATACAGCTAAATATTCATCTGCTTATTATGGACCGTTTAGGACTGCTTTAGATTCGGCTCCTAGAGAAAATAGTAAGAAAATAATTCCAGATAATAAGTCTACATATCAAATGGACCCTGCCAATTCAAAAGAAGCTTTAATTGAATCTGCATTGGATCAGTATGAAGGAGCTGATATTTTAATGGTAAAACCAGGAATTTCATATTTGGATATTGTTTATAGACTAAGCACTTTTTCAAATAAACCTATAGCTGCATACAACGTTAGTGGGGAATACTCCATGGTAAAGTCTGCTGCCATGAAAAACTGGATTAATGAAAAAGATATTGTGTTAGAAACGTTGCTTAGTTTCAAAAGAGCAGGAGCAAAATTGATACTCACTTATCATGCTTGCGATGCATCTAAATGGTTGCAGGATAATTAAAAACTCATTATTAAACAAAATTTGGTTTATTCTTAAACTAATAAGAAATTAACTACTTTGTTTTGAAGTTATCACAAGAAGTAAATAGGATTGGCCACATCGCACTTAGAGTAGAGAATCTCGAAAGGGCCAAATCTTTTTATATTAAGCTTGGTATGAATTTAGTTTGGGACGATAAAGATTGGTCTTATTTAGAAGCTGGAAAAGGGAAAGATGGACTTGCGTTGTTAGGCCCTAGCTACAAAGCTGCGGGACCACACTTTGCTTTTCATTTTGAAAATAAAAAAGATGTGGAAGATATTCAAAATGATTTAAGGAATTCTGGTGTAAAAGTCGGTCCTTTACATGAACATAGAGATGGAACAGCATCTTTTTATATGAAGGATACTGAAGGAAACTGGCTCGAGATGCTTTATGTTCCTCCTGAAGGGATTCAATCGAATGTTTGATTCTTCTTTTTTGTATGCAAGAGAAAAGCTATTCTAAAAAATCATATTCAGATAACACTTTAGTAGAAGAATCTATAAGCCTTTTAGAGTGGGATTCATTAAAAACGCATTTATCTTCATTCGCCTCAACGGAAATGGGTAAACGAGCAATTTTAAGTTCTGATATTCCTTCAGAATACGAATCATCTAAACGACTTTTGAATGAAACTATTGAAATAAATGAGCTAGAAAATAATTTAGAGAAATCAATTAGTTTTTCTGGTGTTTTTGATATTAGTAGAAATATTGAAATTTGTTCCAAGGGAGGTGTAATTTCATCTTCTGAATTATTAGAAATAGCGAAAACAATAGCTGTAGCAAGAAATTTAAAAAAAATTTTATTAGATTTTGAACAAAGACCTTATATTTCTTCATTTACAAAAAATTTAATTGACCATCAGAATATCGAAACGATTTTTAAAAAAGGCATTGAATCTAATGGAATGATTTCAGATAATGCGAGTAATGAACTATCTATTCTTAGAAAAGAATTATTATCTAAGAAACTTGAAAGAAAAACATTAGTTGAGAAATTTATCCAAAAGAATTTAGCTTATTTGCAAGATACAACTATTGGAGATCGATATGGCAGGCCTGTTTTAGCAGTGAAAGTTAATTATGTAGATAAATTTAAAGGCATAATTCATGACTCCTCATCTTCAGGAAATACAGTATATTTTGAGCCTGATAGTGTAGTAAATAAAGGTAATAAGATTGCTTCTTTGGAGGCTAGAATCACAGCAGAAGAATTTAAATTACTTAAGAAATGGTCCCAAGTTGTTAGTGATAATTCAGAAAATCTTATTGAAATGGCATCCATTTTATTGAGATTAGAAAATGCTATAACTCGTTCAAGATATTCGAAATGGATTGGAGGTAGAACTCCTACGTTTGAGAAAAATCCTATGATTTCTTTAATTGGTTTTTCGCATCCGTTATTGATTTGGGAACATAAGAAAAAAGGAGCTCCTCCCCCAGTAGCTATCGATTTTCATATAAATGAAAATATTAAGGTTGTAGCAATTACAGGGCCAAATACTGGAGGTAAAACGGCAGCTTTAAAAGGATTAGGTTTGTCTTTACTTATGGCTAGAGCAGGTTTATTGATACCCTCAACTCGTAATCCTATTATTCCTTTTTGTCCAAATATATATGTGGATATAGGAGATAATCAATCATTAGAAGAAAATTTATCTACCTTCAGTGGGCATATATCCCGCATTAAAGAGATATTAGATTCACTTGATAATAAGAAAGGACTATCAGTTGTTTTATTGGATGAGATTGGATCAGGTACAGATCCTCTTGAAGGAAGTGCTCTTGCGATGGCTTTATTAAAAGAATTTGCAAATAAATCTGATATCACTTTGGCAACTACACATTATGGAGATATTAAGGCTTTAAAATATAATGACTCAAGATTTGAAAATGTTTCAGTTGCCTTTGATGAGGATTCTTTGAAGCCAAAATATATACTCAACTGGGGTATTCCTGGGAGAAGTAATGCCTTGTCAATTTCAAAGAGAATTGGTCTCGATGAAGGCATACTCAATGAAGCTTTAAATTATCTAAAGCCAAAAGAAGTTGATAATATTAACAGCATTATAAAAGGACTTGAGGAAGAGAGGATTAAACAACAAAATTCTGCAGAGGCAGCTGCAGAACTCATTGCAAGGACTGAAATATTACATGATGAACTGAAGAGAAATTATGAATATCAAAAAATAAATGCTGAAAAAATTCAGGAAATTGAAAGGTCTAAATTATCAAAACATATCGTATCCGCTAAAAAAGAGGTAATAGATTTGATTAAAAAATTAAGAGATAAAAATGTTAATGGAGAGGATACGAGAATTATTGGAAAAAGATTAAAGGAAATTGAGGCGGAACATCTAACCCAAAAAAAATTTGAAAAGTCAATAACATGGGATCCTCAGGTAGGCGATTTTGTAAAAATTAGAAGTCTAAATAGTACAGGACAAATTGTAGATTTAGATAAAAAAGGTGGTTTTTACGAAGTTAAATGTGGTTCATTCAGAAGCACATTATCTGTAAATGACTTTGAAGGTATTAATGGAGAAAAGCCAAATTTCAAAATGTCAAAAATTGAGATCAAGACTACAAGAGAAGATTTTTCTTTTTCTAAAATTAGAACCAGTAAAAATACAATTGACGTAAGAGGACTAAGAGTTCATGAAGCCGAAATAATTATTGAGGAGAAAATTAGAAAATTTCATGGACCGCTATGGATTGTTCATGGAATTGGCACAGGGAAATTGAAAAAAGGACTAAGAAATTGGTTATCAGGTTTAAATTATGTTGATAAGATTGAAGATGCAGCCAACAACGAGGGTGGACCTGGTTGCAGTATTGCGTGGATAAAATAAAATTTAAAATACCTAGAAAAAAATTTAATAAGCGTCTTAAGTGCAATTTATTGATCAAGCAAACATTATTCTTAAAGCTGGAAAAGGTGGAAATGGAATAGTTTCATTTAGAAGAGAAAAGTTCGTTCCTGCTGGAGGACCTTCGGGGGGAAATGGTGGCAGAGGGGGTTCAGTTATTTTGATGGCTGATAATAATCTTCAAACATTATTAGATTTCAAATTCAAACGTGAAATAATTGCTGAAGATGGATGCAAAGGAGGTCCTAATAAGAGATCAGGTGCTTCAGGTGAGGATAGAATCCTTAAAGTTCCCTGCGGTACAGAAATAAGGGATATTAAAACCGGCATTATTTTAGGAGACTTAACTAAAGACAAACAAAGTTTAACTATTGCCATTGGAGGAAGAGGTGGACATGGTAATGCTTACTATTTAAGTAATCAAAATAGAGCCCCAGAATCATTCACTGAAGGAAAAGATGGTGAGATATGGGAGGTTCAATTAGAACTAAAACTTCTTGCAGAGGTTGGGATTATAGGCCTTCCAAATGCTGGGAAAAGTACTTTGATTTCCGTTGTATCATCTGCCCGTCCAAAAATTGCAAATTATCCTTTCACGACTCTAATACCTAACTTAGGTGTAGTAAGAAAAATTGATGGGAATGGTTGCCTTTTTGCGGATATTCCTGGATTAATATCAGGTGCAGCTGATGGAGTAGGCTTAGGGCATGATTTTTTAAGGCACATCCAAAGAACGAAGATACTTGTTCACTTAATTGATGCAATTGCAGAAAATCCTTTACATGATTTTGAGATTATTGAGCAGGAATTAAAAAAATACGGGAAAGGTCTTTTAGAAAAAAAGAGGATAATAGTGTTGAATAAAATGGAGTTGGTAGATGATGATT
>QCBL01000001.1 GCA_003281625.1 Prochlorococcus sp. AG-347-I04 | reverse complement strand
AATTTAAATCATCTGTACTTTGCCCCATTGCAGAGACAACTACGACAATTTCATTTCCTTTTTCTTTACTTTGACAAATGCTATTTGCAATTTTTTTAATTTTTTTAATATCACCGACAGAAGTACCGCCAAATTTTTTTACTAGTAAAGCCATATTTAAATGATAATGTAAATTCTCAAACTTATAATTTGGTTAACTTAAATTAATTAAATTCTCTGTAAAAACATTTAGAGGATTATTACCTTGTTTTAGTAATGATTCAATATCTAATAAGCTACTTATTAAATTAACTAAATATTCTTGCGATAAATTTCTGACTTTTCTCCGAATAAAAAAAATTCTTTTTGGATTAGAAATGCCTGCAAGATTACAAATTTTTTCTGCATTATCGTTTCCTGAATTAACTGCTAATTTTATAATGGTATGAATTCTTATCTGACTAATTAAACCTGCATTTAGTCTTAAAGCAGGTTCTCCTTTCTGTAAGCAATAATTTATTTCAATGAGGCTTTCATTAATATTTTTTTGCAAGAGAAGATCAATGATTTTGAAAATGTTAGATTGATGATCACTAAATATTTTTTTTGCATCAATACTTTTAAGAAAAAGTTGTGATTTTGCATCACTTCTTTCCGCAGAAAGGTATGTTTTTGCTTTTGCTAATTCATTTCTTAGTTTAAAGCTATCATTCCCAACAGAATCAATTATTAATTCAGCTGCATTGTTATCAATTTTGATATTCATTTCATTTGCTGTATTTTCTAAAAATATTTTTTGTCCTTCATAGTCCCAGATTTCTGGTAAAGTAAATGATTTTTCTTTGGCTAAATTATTTTTGATAAGTTTTTGTAAAAATTTAGTACTCTTTAATCTTGAGTCTGGTTTTTTTGTATTTTGTAAAATGAAATAGGTATTTTGAGGTATATTATCGTGAATTTTTTCAAATTTAATTCTTAGATCCTCATTTTTTACAGTAAAAATTGGATTATTCTTCAATGTAACTATTCTGTATCCATCTCCAAAAGGAGGCGTAAGAACTGCATCAAAAGCTTTATTGACTTGCTCATCATCATCTCCATTTAAATTGGTTACATTTATTTCTTTCCATTCTTTGGATACTTCCTTATCAATTAATTTTTGAATAAATGTATTTTGAGCATTTAGATCATTACCCCATAATATTTGTACTGGCATAATCGCTCAATAAAAATCATATATTAACTATGATTACTTCTAACACATATTAAATTTAATGGTAATAGATCATCCAATTTTTTTGGAAAGCATCAGATTCATAAGATCTAATTTAAGAGCTAATGATCTAAATTATTTGGAAAAAAAAGTTTTAGAGAGATTAGTCCATACTTCGGGAGATTTTTCAGTTCAAAATCTTGTAAATTTTAGTGAAGGTGCTTGCGAAAAGGGGCTTCAGGCACTTAAAAATGGCGCTCCGATTTTAACTGATACCGATATGGCTGCAGCAGCTATAAAATCTATGGCAAAAAATACAACTAGAAATGAAATATTCACAGCTAGAATGTGGTTTGGAAAAAATAATCATACAAAATTAACTAAAACTGCATATGGCTTAAGTGAAGGTTGGAAGGAGTTATCAGCTATAAATTCTGGAAGCAAAGCACCTATTGTAGTTATTGGCAGTTCGCCTACAGCTTTAACTTATTTAATTGATATTTTAGAAAATGTAAAAGACATACCTAGTTTAATTATCGGAATGCCAGTTGGATTTATTGGAGTAGAGAAAAGCAAAAACAAACTGATTTCTACCGATCTTCCTAGAATTGTTTTGAATTCAACTAGAGGAGGTGCTGCCATGGCAGCTGCTTCAGTTAACGCCTTGTTAAGAGAAACTATTTAAATAGTATTTATTTTATAAAAATCTCAAAAATCTACGCAACATCAAAATTTAATTTATTATTTTCTTCTAAAGAATTTAAAACTGATTTTGCTTTTTCTATAACTTCTTTTGGAACTCCTGCTAATTTAGCTGCTTCTATTCCATAGCTTTTGTTTGAGCCTCCTTTAATAATCCTGTGACTAAAAATTATCTGATCGTTATTTTGTTCTACTAAAACTTGAAAATTTTGTATATTCGTATTTGAATTTTTTAAATAATTCAGCTCATGATAATGCGTAGCAAAAATAGTATTACATTGAATTTTTTTTGCAAGATATTCACTTACTGACCATGCTATTGAAAGTCCATCAAAAGTAGATGTCCCTCTACCTATCTCATCAAGTAAAACTAGCGAGCTAGAAGTTGCCTGATTTAAAATTGATGCAGTTTCAGACATTTCTACCATAAATGTTGATTGTCCAGATGATTGATCATCAACCGCCCCAATTCTTGTAAAAATCCTATCTACAATCTTGATTTCAGCATTATTGGCAGGAACAAAGCTACCAATTTGTGTGAGAATTTGTATTAAACCAAGTTGTCTTATAAAGCAACTTTTTCCGCTTGCATTGGGACCCGTTAATATAATTAATTTTTGATTTTCCTCAAAAGAGATATCGTTTGCTACAAACTTTTTATCACTTAACAATTGTTCTACAATTGGATTTCTTCCTGCGATAATTTTTGTACTATTTTTTGTCATTGAATCATTTATTGGTATTAATGAAGGTTTTATAAAATTGTTTTCTACTGCAGTAATTGATAAACCAAGTAGTGCATCAAGAGATGCTATCGATTTTGCGATTGATCTTATTTGTTTTGTTTTTTCAGCAACTATATTTCTTAATTCGCAGAAAATTTCATATTCTTTTGATGAAGCTCTACTTTTTATTTGGAAAATCTTATTTTCTTTATTTTTAATTTCTGAAGTGATATATCTTTCTTCATTAGTAAGTGTTTGCCTTTTTATCCAATGTTGTGGAGCTAAATTAATTTTTGACTTATTTATAGAAATGTAATAACCAAAATTTTTATGAAATTGAATTTTTAGGTTTGAAATTTTGCTAATTTTCCTTTCCTTTAATTCCTCTTTATTTAGCCATTCAGAGTAATCATCCATTAAGTTGCGTAAACCATCTAATATGTTGTCAACACCATCGTGAATCATCCCTCCTTCACTAATATTTAGGGGAGGATTTTCTACTAGTTTAAAACTTATAGTATCAGCTAATTCTAAGAGACCTTCATCAATATTTTTTAATTGATCAGTCCAATCTGGGAGATCATATTTAAATAATTCAATGATGGATTTTAGTCTAGGCAATTTTTTTAAACCTTCAGCTATTGCAATTAAGTCTCTGGGACTTGCATGACCTGCACAAGATCTACCTGCAAGTCTTTCTAAATCCCCCATTGCTCTAAGTAAATTTTGGGTATCTGTACGTAATTTTTTAGATTCAAGAAAGTTTGTAATTATATTTTGTCTTTTATAAATTTCATTAACGTTTAATAGTGGTGAATCTATCCATCTTCTTAAACACCTTGCACCCATGCAAGTATAAGTTCTATCAATACTCCATAGTAGCGAACCTACATAATTGTTTTCTCGTTGTGTATTTTTGATTTCTAAGTTTTTTTGAGTTTGATAATCAATAATTAATTTGTTGTGACCAAATTGGATTTGTGGAAGGTCTAATGAGATTTTTAAAGAAGAATCTTTATCTAAATTTGAAGGATTAATTTTTTCTAAATAATTTAATAAACCTCCAAGTGATCTAGTCGCATTGTTTAAATTTTTAAGTCCTATTCCTTCTAGGTTTGCAAGGTGGAAATAATTTTTTATTAGATAATTTGCTTCATTTATTCCAAAATTAGTCTCTTGAGAAACAGTATATGTAATTTGACTATTTCCTTTAATTAATAAATTTCTTACTGCATTGCTTCCTACAATGATTTCTGAAGAATCTAATTTAATAATTTCATCAAATAGTTTTGGCAGAGAATGGCCTTCTAAAGTTATTAATTCTCCTGTGCTCACATCAGCTTTTGATATACCCCATTCATAAGATTCATCTGAGTTTTCTTCTGATAAGTAAATAGCAGTAATCCAATTATTTTTCTTTGCTATCAACATCCCCTCTTCAATTACAGTTCCTGGAGTAATTATTCTTGTTATTCCTCTTTTAATTGGAGTCCCATAATTTCCAGAACTTTTTTCTAATTGATCGCATATAACCACAGAATAATTTTTTTTAATTAAATCAGCACAGTATCTCTCCATTGCATGATGGGGAACTCCTGCCATAGGGATCTTACCAATCTCTTTGCCAGCATCTTTACTGGTAAGTGTTATTTCTAAAAGATTAGATATTAATACAGCGTCCTCAAAAAAACATTCAAAAAAATCTCCTAATCTATAAAGTAATAACCTATCTTTATTTTCTTCTTTTAGAGTTACATAATGCTTCATTACAGGAGTTAATTTCAGTTTTGAAACTGTTTTATAGCTATAAGATTCTTCATTGATGCAAAGATTTTTGTTATTTGAAATTAAATCACTCTTGAATTTATTTATTAAATTAGTAGAAATTTTTCTTTGTCTGGGTCTTTTTTGCGATTCTTTTTTTAAATCTTCCAAAGATAAATTTTCTGGAATTTTTGTTATTTCTTTTTGTTTATTATTATCATTATCAATCGCAAATAAATTCTTTTGAATTATCTTATCTTCTTGCATACTTTTTTAATTCCTAAATAGATACTAGGTAGAATTTTTTTTTTTGCATTTAAAGTGGCTAAAGTATGTAAATTTTCTCTAAAAATTATCATTTTCATGAGATTATAGTATTTATAATATTTGAAACCTAAGACTGAATTATGCAGGCTGTTAACTTTTTCTTCGTAAATGCTCTATTATTTGCTTCTTTAATTGCGGTAGTTGGAGTACCCGTTTTATATGTGACTCAACCTTCTTCTGAAGAAGGACAGCGAGAAAGTAGGAGAAAAATTTATTCTATTGCTGCTGTTTGGGTTGTTTTGGTTTTTGTTACAGGGATAGTTTCTTCATTAGTTTGAACTTAATACCTTTTCGTGAGAGTCTATTAATATATCTAAGTAAAATTTAATGGCTATTTTTGAGGGTTCTTTTACTAATGCCTCTACTTTAAAAGTTGGGATTGTAATAGCAAGATTTAATGATTTAATTACAAATAAAATTCTATCTGGTTGTCTTGATTGTTTAAAAAGACATGGTTTAGATACTTCAGAATTAAGCAATCAAGTGGATATAGTTTGGGTTCCAGGTTCATTCGAATTGCCAATCGCAGCTAAAACCCTCATGAAAAAAAAGAGTTATGACGTTGTAATTGCTCTTGGGGCTGTGATCCGTGGTGAAACTTCCCACTATGATGTAGTTATATCTGAGGCGAGTAAAGGTATTTCACAAGTTTCAAATGAAAATAATGTTCCAATTATTTTTGGGGTTTTAACTACTGATACTATGCAGCAGGCTCTAGAAAGAGCAGGGATTAAAAACAATCTTGGTTGGAATTATGCTTTACAAGCAATTGAGATGGGATCCTTAATTAAAAATTTAAATTAATTGAAAAAATTTAATTATTTCTATCATTGATCCCTTCTTTGAGATAAAATAAAAAAGTTATGCGGATGTAGCTCAGTGGTAGAGCATCTCCTTGCCAAGGAGAATGTCGAGAGTTCGAATCTCTTCATCCGCTTTTAATGTTTGTATCTTTTAGAATATTTTTAATGAATTTCCGTAATGACAAGAGTAATTTCTATTGAGGATTTAAAGGGATTATTTACCAAACCTTATGGTGCAGATGCACCAACAAAACAAAAATGGGCTGAATTTTATAATGAGAATGTTATTTTTACAGACCCAACTCAGGAAACAGAAGGTTTAGATTCTTACGTTAAAGCTCAAGAAAAGCTAGTTAAAAGATGTGATGATGTTTTTTTAGAAACTCATGCAATTTCCATAACTGGTGATTGTGGATTTGTTGAATGGACAATGGGTTTAAAAATTATGGGTAAAGAATTTATTTATCCTGGAACTACTCGTTTATTATTTGGTGAAAATGGATTAATAAAAGAGCACAGAGATTACTTTGATTTTTGCGGCCCAACTTTTGGACCAGTTCCTATTTTAGGACCTTTTATAAGATGGCTTTATAGTAAATTCGTATCTTAATTTTGTTTTCTGTACAAACAGAGTGCTTCATACTTCACGAATCAATAAATTTTGAGAAATAACTTCTTTAAAATCAAATTGAGAATAAAATAATTTTTTATTTGTTGTCATTAAATATAATTTTTTTGTATTTTTAATTTTTTTGGAAGATAAAAGATTGTTTAAAATTAATGTGCCGAAACCATTGCCTTGGTGATTTTGATCAATAACAATATCCCAAAGGACTCCGCGGTAAATCCCATCAGTTAAAGCTCTACCAAAACCAACCATTTCCTTGCCAACCCAAAGACTTATTACGACATCACTGTTAGCAAGGCATTTTTTTAGATCATTAATTGTTCTATTTTTTGCCCAAAAAGCATTGGTATTTAGTAATTTTTGTAGCTTAATTAATCCGTTTGTTGGTTTGAGATTGGGACCTAATCCAAAAACCCTTAATCCTAAAGCTCCTTTGGCATGTTTGATGAGGGATATTTCTTTCATTTATTAAAAAGATTTTTGAAAATTGATGTCAGCCAGGTTATTTTGTGACTTTAATCTAAATACCCTAATCGATCGTTTCTATAAAATAAAGAGATAATAGTTTTCTTCATTCTGTTGTAACGCACTAATTTATAATGTTTGTAATAAGATGAATTTTTTAAGGACTTTGACTTATGCTAAAACTTTTGTTGGGAGATCCGAATACCCGAAAGTTAAAGCGCTATCAACCAATAGTGGAAGAGATAAATTTTTTAGAAGAAGAAATTTCTCAATTGAATGATGATGAGCTTAGAAAAGAAACTCAAAATCTTAAATCAAATATTTCATCAGAATTAGATTTTAAAAAACAAAAAGAACTCCTTGAAGAATTTCTTCCTAGGGCCTTTGCAATAGTAAGAGAAGCAAGTAAACGTGTTCTAGATATGCGACACTTTGATGTTCAGTTAATAGGTGGGATGGTTTTAAATGACTGTCAAATTGCTGAGATGAAGACTGGAGAGGGAAAAACTCTTGTCGCAACATTACCATGTTTTTTAAATGCTCTTACTGGAAAAGGGGTTCATGTTGTTACTGTAAATGATTATTTAGCTAGAAGGGATGCAGAGTGGATGGGACAAGTTCACCGTTTCTTAGGTTTATCCGTTGGTTTGATTCAGCAAGATATGAATCCAGTTGAGAGGAAGAAAAATTATGATTGTGATATAACTTATGCCACAAATTCAGAATTAGGATTTGATTATTTAAGAGATAATATGGCTACCGATATTAGTGAGGTAGTTCAAAGAAAATTTAATTATTGCGTAATTGATGAGGTTGATTCAATATTAATTGATGAAGCAAGAACGCCGCTAATCATTTCTGGCCAAGTTGAAAGACCACAAGAAAAATATCAAAAGGCTGCAGAATTATCTCTGGCATTAGTCAAAGCAAAAGAATTAAGTAAAGATGGTATTGATCCAGAAGGCGATTATGAAGTTGATGAAAAACAGAGAAGTTGCATATTGACTGATCAGGGTTTTGCAAAATGTGAAGAATATTTGGGAGTTAATGATTTATATAATCCTCAAGATCCTTGGGCGCACTATATTACTAACGCTTTAAAAGCTAAAGAATTATTTATTAAAGATGTGAATTATATTATTAAGAACGATGAGGCTGTCATAGTAGACGAATTCACTGGTAGGGTAATGCCTGGAAGACGTTGGAGTGATGGACAACATCAGGCAATAGAAGCAAAAGAGAGTCTTCAAATTCAGCCTGAGACTCAAACATTAGCTTCCATAACATATCAGAATTTTTTCCTTTTATATCCTGGTTTAGCAGGAATGACGGGAACTGCAAAAACGGAGGAGGTTGAATTTGAAAAAACTTATAAATTAGAATCAACAGTTATACCGACAAATCAAATAAGAAAGAGAAAAGATTGGTCTGATCAAGTATTTAAGACAGAGATTGGTAAATGGAAAGCCGTTGCTAAAGAAACTGCGCAAATTCATAGAGATGGCAGACCTGTTTTAGTTGGTACAACAAGTGTTGAAAAAAGTGAATTATTAAGTTCACTTTTATCAGAAGAAAAAATCCCACATAATTTGTTAAATGCTAAGCCAGAGAATGTTGAACGTGAGGCAGAAATTGTTGCTCAGGCAGGAAGGGCAGGTGCTGTTACTATTGCGACTAATATGGCTGGAAGAGGAACAGATATAATTCTTGGCGGTAATAGTGACTATATGGCAAGGCTTAAATTAAAAGAAATTTTAATTCCTTTGTTAGTCAAGCCTGATAATGAACATAAGCCACCAATACCTAAACAAAGAAATTCAAAATCTAAGGGTGGTTTTTCTAAAAAAGCTGGTTCAAATTTGAAAAAGAACATTTCAAATTCATCAACAAATCTTTTCCCTTGCAAACTAGATGAAGCAATTGAAAAGAAACTCTCCCTTTTATCTGATGAACTTGTTAAAAATTGGGGAGAGAGACAACTTTCTGTCTTAGAACTTGATGACAGAATAGCTACAGCTGCAGAAAAAGCACCAACTGATGATGCATTGATAAAGCTTTTGAGAGAATCTTTGTCTGATGTAAAAAAAGAATATGAAACAGTCTTGATCCATGAAGAAGAAAAAGTAAGAAAAGCTGGCGGTTTACATGTTATTGGTACTGAGAGACATGAATCAAGAAGAGTGGATAATCAACTCAGAGGAAGAGCAGGAAGACAAGGTGATCTTGGAAGTACAAGATTCTTTTTATCTTTAGATGATAACTTATTAAGGATTTTTGGAGGAGATCGAGTAGCAAATCTAATGAATGCTTTTAGGGTTGATGAAGATATGCCTATTGAGTCAGGAATGCTTACTAGGTCTCTAGAAAGTGCTCAAAAGAAAGTTGAAACCTACTATTACGATATTAGAAAACAAGTATTTGAATACGACGAGGTAATGAACAATCAAAGAAAAGCAGTTTATGGCGAAAGACTAAGAGTATTGAAAGGAATTGATTTAAAGAGACAAGTAATAGGATATGGAGAAAGGACAATGATTGAAATTGTAGATGCTTATATTAATCCTGATCTTCCACCTGAAGAATGGAATATTGATCAATTAATTTCCAAAGTCAAAGAATTTATATATTTATTAGATGATCTTAAATCTGATGATATTAATTTACTGTCGATAGAAGAATTAAAAAACTATCTTCAAGAGCAATTACGAATAGCTTATGATTTAAAAGAATCACAAATAGAAAAGATTCGTCCAGGTTTGATGAGAGAAGCTGAAAGATTTTTCATTTTGCAACAAATCGATAATTTATGGCGAGAACATCTTCAATCCATGGATTCCTTGAGGGAATCAGTCGGATTGAGAGGTTATGGTCAAAAAGATCCATTAATCGAATATAAAAACGAAGGATATGACATGTTTCTTGAAATGATGACTAATATGAGACGAAATGTTATCTATTCAATGTTTATGTTTCAACCTAAAACTGACGCTAATGAAGAAAATTAAATCAATATTTAATCATCTCCAAGAAATTCAAAAATTTCTTTGTCCTTAAGATTTTGAGAATCACCGAGTTTAGAAATATCAATTGATTCTGAGTTTGCTAAACATTGTAGGGTTTTTTGTAATTTAAGAATTTCATTTTCAAGAGAGTCTATTCTATCCATTAAATTTTTTATCACATTAGCTTCTGCATCTGGTAAGGCAGAGTGAGCTAGCGGATTTACTTTGACACCACTTTGATGCACTACCCTGCCAGGGACTCCAACAACAGTACTGTTCCCCTCTACGTTTCGAACAACAACTGATCCCGCACCGATACGTGTATTTGATCCTACTGTGATGGATCCAAGAATTTTTGCTCCTGCCCCAACTACAACATTTTCCATTAAGGTTGGGTGTCTTTTGCCATGGCTTTTACCAGTACCTCCTAATGTAACTCCCTGATATAGAAGACAGTTATTCCCTATCTCAGCTGTTTCTCCAATTACAACTCCCATTCCATGATCTATGAAAACCCTTTTACCAATTTTTGCCCCAGGATGGATTTCAATACCTGTTACTAACCGATTAAGATGACTCATTAAGCGGGGCACTAAAGGAATCTTTAATTGCCATAATTTATGCGTAAACCTATGTATAACTATTGATTGAAATCCCGGGTAGCAGAGAAATATCTCTATTATTCCTCTAGCGGCAGGATCTCTCTCTTTGATAATTTCTATATCTGATTTAAAAGTTCTTAGCATCTTGGTCTAATTAATAACACCGATTTCTTTTTTTAATTGATTTATCGTTTCGATACTTAAATAATTTTTAGCACATATTATTTGGGGTAATCTCATCAACTGAGAACGATTTTTTAACAATGTGTTTTCTACAACTGATAAACTAGGTCCATCACAGACTACATGATTCGAAGCCTTTAAAAGTGATAGTAGTCTACTGTTATTGTCTGAGACTGCCGTCATAAGCATTAATTCACTACCTCGCATGCTGTGTATAATAACTTCTGCTGCTCTTAGTAGACCAGGGCTAATACTAACAATACCTACACAACTTCCAGCATTTAATTCCTTGAGGATTTTTAATTCTTTTTGAAAGTCGCTCAAATCTACTGCAATAGCGCGCACTCCATGTTGCGTAGCAATTTTTTCTAGAGGCTGTAAAAAATATCTGCTTGTGACAATCGTACCATTATTTGAATTACTCAAAACTTTTTCTAATTCTTCCATAGGAACAACTTCTACTGGTACTTTAACTGTTGTAGATAGGTCTTCTGCTATTAACATAGAAGCGCCAATATCCTCTCTAGGAGTACTGACTATGATTCTTGATCCGCACTTAATACGCCAATCAATTTCATTGGTCAATATCTCTCTCGTTTCTTGTAAAGTGCATCCAAGACTTATCAAGTTGTCAATAACTTTCTTTGCTTCTTGATCTGGTGGTTTACTTATTTTATTTTTTGCGTAAACTGATTTTTTAAATTGTCTTTTAGTAAGATTATCTCTTACATAGATACCTGATCCAGCAATTGCTTCAACAACCCCATCTATTTCTAGTTGTCTGTAAACTTTGCTTATAGTATTCCGATGGAGTCCAGTCTGCATTGCAAGTTGCCTCGTACTTGGAAGTCTGTGTCCAGGAGGATAATGTCTAGCTGCAATCGCAAAACAAATTTGATTATATAGTTGTGTAGATGCTGGTATATCACTTTCTTGTTGAATATGGAATCTCACTTTTTAAAAACCCTGACAATTTATTTTTGACCATAGTGACACTTTAACATTCGTAATATTTTTTGATAACAATTTTTTACCCATCATCTTTTTTGATGAGAGGAGTTTTTCGAGGGCTTAAAAACATTATCATGTTTCTCCCTTCTCTTTTTGGTTTTTGTTGCACTTCTGATTGCTCTTCTAGATCATTAGCCATTCTTAAAAGAAGTGTTTCAGCTAAATTTGAGTGTTGAATTTCTCTGCCCCTAAAAATTACAGTACATTTTACCTTGTCCCCTGATTTTAAAAATTTAGTAGCTTGACCTATGCGAACATCATAATCATGCTTGTCAATTTTATACCTCATTTTTACTTCTTTAACTTCTGTTTGATGCGATTTTTTCCTTGCTTCTTTAGCTTTCTTTTCTTGTTCAAATTTATATTTTCCGTAGTCCATTATTCTACAAACGGGAGGATTTGCTTTTTCGCTCACCAAAACTAAGTCAAGTTCTCTTTGAGAGGCTATTTCTAATGCTTTTAATCTATCTATGACACCTAATTGTTTACCATCTGAATCAACAACTCTCAATTGAGGGTATTTTATTCTTTCATTTATATTTGGTAGCTCTCTAACGGGAGCTCGGCGGTCAAAGCGTGGACGTGGTGGCATTCAGTTAATTTAATAATTTGATGATTAACAAAATCTATTTTTATAAAGTTAGCTTAAAAAAGACTCTATCTTAATTATTGCATCTTTTAGCAGGTTTTTGTTATTAAGCCAAAGAGGATTATTTTTATTACGAAACCAAGTTTTTTGCCTTTTTGCAAATTTGATCGTTTTTGTCGTAGTTAACTCAATTGCTTTGTCAATTGTTAAATGATTATTTAAAACATCTCTAGCTTCTCGATAACCAATGGTTTCTAATATTGGCAAATCAAATCCGAATTCTGAAATAAGATGTTTCGTCTCCTCAATAATTCCAGATAAAAACATATTTTTTGTTCTTTTTAAAATTCTTTCTTTTAAATTATCTCTATCTAATCCAAGCTCTAGTATTCTCCAATTAGGCGGTTGTTGAACTTTAAGAGTTGACATAGGTTTACCAGTTACGTAGAAGACTTCTAAAGCTCTTATTGTTCTAATATGGTCAGCAAAATTAATTTTTTTTGTTGATAATGGATCACAATTTTTTAATAAGTCCCAACATTTTTTTTGACCAAGTTCCTCTAATTGTCTTCTTAAATTATTTTGAGGTGGGACATTTGGCACAAAAAAACCCTTTGTTATTGAGTTCATATATAGCCCACTCCCTCCAACAAGAAAAGGTAAATTATTTTTTTTAATTTCTTTTTTTATTGATTGTTGAGCAATTTCTTGAAATTGTTTCACATTAATTGGATTGATTGGCTCCTCAATGTCAATTAAAAAATGCTTTATTTTTTGTTGTTGTTTTTTAGATGGTTTAGCTGTTCCAATATCCATAGACTTATAAATTTGCCTTGAATCGATGTTGTGAATGCGAGTTTTAAAATATTCTGCAATTTCAATAGCTAATTCTGTTTTACCACTTGCAGTAGGCCCAATTAAAACTATTACATGAGGTGGATATGAAGACATATGAATTTATGAATAAAAAAATATTAGCTATATAATTAAAGTGATTAAATTTTTCATTAACTTCGAGCCTTTATCTTATTGCGGTGGTAAGTTTAATTAAAGACCTTTTAAAAATAACATTTTAAAAGTTTAATATTTTTTTTATATTAAATGAGTGAGGACAAAAGATCTAATAAAATCTCAAATGATTATGGCGCGGAACAGATTCAGGTTTTAGAAGGGTTAGAACCAGTTCGTAAACGCCCAGGAATGTATATAGGTTCTACTGGGCCTAGAGGATTACATCATTTAGTTTACGAGGTAGTTGATAACTCCGTTGATGAAGCACTTGCAGGACATTGTGATCACATAGAAATAGTTCTTTTAGCAGATGGTTCTGCTTTAATTTCTGATAATGGACGAGGTATTCCAACAGATATTCATCCAAGAACAGGTAAAAGTGCCTTAGAAACTGTACTAACTGTTCTTCATGCAGGAGGTAAATTTGGAAGTGGTGGTTATAAAGTTTCAGGGGGATTGCATGGAGTTGGAATTTCTGTAGTTAATGCTTTAAGTGAGTGGGTTAATGTAACTGTCTATAGGGATGGTAACGAATTTAATCAAAGATTTGAAAAAGGTTTATCAAAAGGTGAATTGCGAACTAAAAAGCAGGCTGGTAAACCATCTAAGAAAGGAACAACTATTTGTTTTAAACCCGACAAAACAATTTTTTCAGGAGGAATTGAATTTGAATATGCTCTCCTTTCATCTAGATTAAGAGAACTAGCTTATCTTAATGGCGGAGTAAAAATTGTTTTTAGAGATGAAAGAAATCAATTGTCAGATGGCTCTTATAAAGAAGAAATTTACTTATATCAAGGAGGCATTAAAGAATATGTTCAATACATGAATGTTGAAAAAGAGCCTATTCACCCTGAAATAATTTATGTTGACTCAGAGAAAGAAAATGTATATGTGGAAGCAGCTTTGCAATGGTGTTCAGATGTATATTCTGATAATATTTTAGGATTTGCAAATAATATTAGAACTATTGATGGAGGAACTCATATAGAAGGGCTAAAAACAGTTCTGACAAGAACTTTCAATAATCTTGCAAAAAAGAGAGGCAAAAGAAAAGATATTGAAAAAAATTTAGCTGGCGAAAATATTAGAGAGGGTTTGACGGTTGTTTTATCTGTAAAAGTTCCAGATCCCGAATTTGAAGGGCAAACAAAAACAAAATTAGGAAATACTGAAGTGAGAGGAATTGTGGATTCTCTCATTGGCGAAGCTCTTACAAAATATATGGAATTCAATCCTGGCATTTTGGACTTGATTCTTGAAAAAGCAATTCAATCATTTAACGCAGCCGAAGCTGCGAGAAGGGCCAGAGAATTGGTAAGAAGAAAAAGTGTTCTAGAAAGTTCTACCTTGCCTGGTAAATTAGCAGATTGCAGTTCTAGAGATCCCTCTGAATCAGAAATTTATATAGTTGAAGGAGATTCAGCTGGAGGTTCTGCAAAACAAGGACGAGATAGAAATTTTCAGGCTATTTTGCCTCTCAGAGGTAAAATTCTAAACATTGAAAAAACAGATGATACTAAAATTTATAAAAATACAGAAATACAGTCTTTAATAACAGCTCTAGGATTAGGAATAAAAGGAGAGGAGTTCGACGAAAGCTCTTTGAGATATCATAGAGTTGTTATTATGACAGATGCTGATGTTGACGGTGCTCATATAAGAACTTTATTACTGACATTTTTTTATAGATATCAAAGAGAACTTGTTGAGAAAGGCTTCATATATATTGCTTGTCCCCCTCTATATAAAGTCGAAAGAGGAAAGAATCATAATTACTGTTATAACGAGAATCAATTAAAGGATACAATTGAGGGCTTTGGAGAAAATGCGAATTATAATATTCAAAGATTTAAGGGATTAGGTGAGATGATGCCAAAACAATTATGGGATACAACTATGAATCCTCAAACTAGGATGATGAAAAGGGTTGAAATCGAAGATGCACTTGAAGCTGACAGGATTTTCAACATATTAATGGGAGACAAAGTTGCACCAAGAAGAGAATTTATTGAGACTCACAGTGGTAACTTAGATATGGCAACTTTAGATATATGATCAATAATCTTCTCAAGAATTTCTGCTTAATTACTTTTGCATTAATTGCTCCAATTACATTACCTGCAGGGGGGATTCAAAAAAGTTTAAATCAAAATAAGTTCCCTCATAATACAAATGAAATTACCTTGAGTTCCAATACTTCTCTTTATTCTCATCCTCAAATAAGTGATAATGAATTATTAGTTCTTGATATAGGTACAACTTTATCAGTATTACATATTTGGAAAGTCAGTAAAAGTCATACTTGGGTTAGGGTTGAATTAGCTTCTAATAAATTTTTAGATGATCCCAATAAGATTTTAAAGGGCTGGATAAGAATGTAAATTTTGGATTTTAGTTCAATAGTTATACTTTTACTTGGCAGTACTTTTGGATTAATACTTAGAATATTTATACAAAATAATTTTAAAAAAAGTTTAGGATTTGATATTCAAAACATATCAATAGTAAATTTTTTATCATCTTTTTTTTTAGGAATTTTAGTAGCATTAAATTTTATGAATAACGAAATATTAGTATTATTTTATAGTGGTTTTTTAGGGTGTTTTAGTACATTTTCTTCATTTATATATCAATTATTTAATTTATTTAAAAAGAGAAAATTCTTAAGATTATTTTTCCACTATATCGAAGTGATATTCTATTCTTTTATCTTCTTCTATTTAGGTTATTTGGTTATTCAATTTTTTTGAAGTGAAAATACATAATTTTACTTACTTCCTTTTAGCTGCTTACTTAGCTACTTTTTTAAGATTAACTATAAATAATAACTTTATTATTTCAATTGTTGGGTCATTTTTCGTGGGTTTTTTTATCAATAAAAGATTAAATTATTCAATTGAAAAAATTCTATTTAGTGGTTTTTTTTCTTGCTTTACATCCTTTAGCGGATTTATATATTTTTTGTACAAAATTTTAAATCAAGGGGATTGGATAAAATTTATCATTTTTTTTAATTTAATCATTATCGTAAATTTATTTACAATGTATGTCGGGTTCTGGGTGAGTAGAAAAATTACTTAGATTTCATATAATGGTGTTGTTACTTTGACAAGGAATTATATTTATGAAAGACAATAATCTTGAAACAGTTACATCCTTATCTTCAGATTTAAGTGCAAGAGAAAATATTACTTTACGACTTGAGGAATTACTAATTGCTGGAAATTATGATGAAGCTAAGTTACTTTTAGAGCCTTCCCAACCTGTAGATATTGCAGATGCTATTGGTAGTCTTCCGCTAATCTTGCAGGCATTAGCATTTCGATTGTTAAAGAAAAATGAAGCAATTGAGGTTTATGAATATTTAGATCCAGTAGTTCAGCAAACTTTATTAGAAAGACTTCGTTCAGGAGAAGTTTTAGAAATCGTTGAAAAAATGTCGCCTGATGATAGGGTTCAACTCTTTGATGAACTACCTGCAAAAGTTGTACGAAAATTTTTGTCTGCTCTTAGTCCTGGGGAAAGGAAAGTAACAGCTGAATTGCTTGGATATGAGCCAGAAACTGCTGGAAGATTAATGACAACTGAATTTATAGACCTTAAAGAGATGCAGACAGCGGCTGAGGCTCTTTCTTTAGTTAGAAGAAGAGCCCCATTTACTGAGACCATCTACAGCTTATATGTGACAGATAAAGAAAGACATTTAACTGGTATTCTTTCTTTAAGAGATCTTGTAACTGCTGATCCTTCTAAGCCAATTGGAGACGTTATGACAAGAGATGTAGTTAATATCTCTACTAATACCAATCAAGAAGAGGTTGCCAGAGCAATACAAAGATATGATTTTTTGGCACTCCCTGTAGTTGATAAAGAAAAACGACTGGTTGGGATAGTAACTGTCGATGATTTAATTGATGTCATAGAACAAGAAGCAACAAGAGACATTTATGCAGCGGGTGCAGTACAGTCTGGAGATGAAGATGATTATTTTCAAAGTAGTTTGTTTACTATTGCTAGAAGAAGAATTTTATGGTTATTAATTTTGGTTTTGGCAAATGGTTTAACGACAAAAGTTATAGCTATGAACGATCAAATACTAAAAGAAATAGTTTTATTAGCTGCATTTATTCCACTACTAATAGGTACTGGTGGTAATGTTGGCGCTCAAAGTTCAACGGTTGTTATTAGGGGGTTAAGTACTCAAAAATTGAAGTCTCTTGGTGCAATTAAGGCAGTAGTTAAAGAGGCAATAACTGGCGCTCTTTTAGGGATTTTGATGATGCTTGTAGTATTTCCATTTGCTTGGTGGCAAGGAGAAGGGCCTTTAATCGCCTTTGCGGTGGGGATAAGCTTGATATCCATAACAACTTTAGCTGCCACTACTGGGGCGATACTCCCTTTGTTGTTTGACAGAATGAAACTAGATCCAGCCTTAATGTCTTCCCCTTTTATTACAACTGTCACTGATATTGCTGGTGTATTTATTTATCTCAGTACAGCAAAGTGGCTATTAAACTCTTCATTAGTCTAAATTCACTAGGTATTTATTCTCATTTTTGTAAAAATGTGGATTTTTTTGTTTAACTTTACATTTCTTAATGGTATTGTTTACAAAACATCATTTAACTTCATGTCTTCTGAAACAATAAGTGAAAATAAACTATCGTCAATCGCAAGTATTAAAAATAGTAATGATGTGGATCTCGTTCGATCATATCTGAGGGATATAGGAAGAGTTCCATTACTTTCGCATGAGCAAGAAATTACTCTAGGTCGACAAGTTCAAGAATACATGCAGGTTGAAAGAGCAGAATTAGAAATTATTGAATTAACAGGTGATAAGCCTAGTATTGATGAATTATCTACCAAATTAAACTTATCTACTGCCATAATTAAAAAAAGATTGAGAGCTGGACAGAGAGCTAAAGAAAGAATGGTTGCAGCTAATTTAAGGTTGGTAGTCAGCGTTGCAAAAAAATATACAAAAAGAAATATGGAGCTTTTAGATTTAATTCAGGAGGGGACTATAGGATTGGTCAGAGGAGTTGAAAAATTTGATCCAGCTAGAGGTTATAAGTTTTCAACATATGCATATTGGTGGATTAGACAAGGTATTACAAGAGCAATAGCTGAAAAGAGTCGGGCGATAAGGCTACCAATTCATATAACTGAAATGTTGAACAAGCTAAAAAAAGGCCAAAGAGAGCTCAGTCAAGAAATGTCTAGGACCCCAACTGTTAGTGAACTTGCGAAATACGTAGAGCTTCCTGAAGATGACGTTAAAGATTTGATGTGTAAAGCAGGGCAGCCAGTGAGTCTTGAAACCAAAGTTGGAGATGGTGAAGATACTGTTTTATTGGATTTACTGGCAGGAGGGGAGGATTTACCTGACGAACAAATAGAGATGGATTGTATGAGAGGTGATCTTCATTCTCTTTTACATCAATTGCCTGATTTGCAATGTAGAGTTTTAAGAATGAGATATGGAATGGATGGTGATGAGCCAATGTCCCTTACTGGTATAGGAAGAGTACTCGGCATAAGCAGAGATCGAGTAAGAAATCTAGAACGAGATGGACTAAGAGGCTTAAGAAGACTTAGTGATAATGTCGAAGCTTACTTTATTTCTTGAATAAATTCACTAATTAACTTATTAGTTTTTTCAGGTTCTTCATCATGAGGGCAATGGCCAGCACCAACGATAATATCTAATCTTTTTATATTCTTAAATTGTTTTTTCCAATCTTTTGCCTCTTTTAAAGATTCCCAAGGGTCCTTTTCTCCCCAAATTAATTGGATTGGAGCATCAACTTTTTCGAAAAGGTCAGTAGCAAGATAGTCATCAAACAAGTTTATGAAACCACGAAATGCTTCTTTCGAGTTTTTTCTTTGAGAGGGTTGATAAAGTATATCAATCAATTCTTTATCAATATTTTTTCCGGTAGGGTAAGCTTGTTCCAGTATTTTCTTTATAACTTTTGGATTAGCAGCTCTTGTAAAAAGTGTATTACTTATAAATCTTTGTCTGACAATTGTTTTAAGGACGGGTCTAAGTAAATTCATCAAGATATCACTTTTTTTTAAACGCTTATCATCCATAGTTCTTTGTGCACAATCAATCAAAATAACACCTTTGCAATTATCTTTGAGGATTTCAGCAGCTTTTAATGCAATAACACCACCAATCGAATTTCCCACCAAGTAAACAGGAGATTTTATTACCTCTTTACAAAATGTTGTTATTTGATTGCCCCATAAATCAAATGAATACTTAATTGAGTTTTCTCTAATAGGTTCGTTATTTAATAAAGCACTAGGCTGACTGCTTTCCCCAAATCCTAATAAGTCAATTGCGTAGCAGTTAGAAAATTTACCAAGAAAATCTTGATTATGTCTCCAGTGGTTTTTTGATGCCCCAAATCCATGAATCAATAAAATTTTAATATTTTTTTCAGGAGTTGCTTTTTTTGATAAAGACCAAGAAATTTTCCAATTTTTCCACTTCCAATTTTCAGATTTATTTAATGACACCATGAATATGCTTTTAATTAAACTTTAATTCAAAAAAAAAATATTCGTTTTTAATAAATTATTCTTAGTTAAGGAAAAGGTTTCATTTCATGCAAAAGAAAAAGGTCATATGTATTGGAGAAGCTTTAATAGACAGAATAAGAAATAAGTCAAATCAAGGGTTTACAGATTTCTTGGGTGGTGCACCGGCTAATGTTGCTTGTGCATTAAGAAAATTAAAAATAGATTCAACATTTATTGGACGTTTGGGTAGTGATGAATATGGAGAAAAATTTATTACGCTATTTAATGATTTGGACGTTAATTTAGATTTTTTGCAATTAGATGATGATTCATCTACTCGCGTGGTTAATGTAGATAGAGATCAATTTGGAGATCGTTTTTTTTCAGGCTTTGAGGCAAGTTCTCACCCATACTTTGCAGATGAGGTTCTCAGTAAGAAATTAATTGAAAAAGAAATTTTAAATTTGGAGAAATCTTTTCTTGAAACAAAATATTTGGTTACAGGAACTATCTTATTGGCATCTCCAATATCAGCAGAAACTATTTTTTTTCTTCTTGAACTTGGTAAAAAATTAGAAGTCAAAATAGTTATTGATTTGAACTGGAGAGAGGTCTTTTGGGATAATTCAAATTTTTCATTAGAAATTAATAAAGCTGCGAGAGTTAATTTAATCAAAAAATTTTTAAATCATGCAAATGTTTTAAAACTTGCTAAGGAGGAAGCAACTTTGTTTTTTGAGGATGAAAATCCCTCGCTCATATCTAAACAATTGTCCAATAGACCAGATGTAATAGTAACTGATGGGGAAAATCCAGTTTCATGGTATATCAATGGATTACAGGGAATTACCGAAACTCCTACATCGCAAAAAATCGTTGATACAACTGGTGCAGGCGATGCTTTTCTAGCTGGATTAATTTCAAAATTAATTTCTTCCGGCTATCCTTCACAAAAAATAGAGATAGAAGATTGCATTAAGTTCGCATGTGTTTGCGGATTATTAACTTGTCTTGGTGAAGGCGCCATCGAGCAACAGCCATATTATGAGAAGGTTAATGAATTTTTGGGATCTCTTATTTCGTAGTTTCTTCCATAATTTTTTGCGTAACTTATTTCTATTTTCCAGAAATTATCAATAACTGATTCTATTAATTCTGGCCATTCAATAACTAATATGGCTTGTCTTTGTATTGCCTCTTCTTCTTCTAAAAAAAAAACTTCTTTTGCTGAAGAAATACTTTCTAGCCTGTATAAATCAAGATGAATTAGTGGAATTTTTCCGGAGTTATAGTGATGCGATAAAGCAAATGTAGGGCTTGTAATGTCCTCTGAGATTGATAAGCCATTAGCAATACCTTGAACTAATGAAGTTTTCCCAGCACCAATAGGACCCTGTAATAAAACAACTGATTGAGGATTTAATTTATATGAGAGTTTTTTTCCTAAATTTAAAGTCTCTTTTAAATTTTCAACAAACACAAAATTACGCAAAAATCATTTATAGTTTAATAGAAAAAGTATTTACTAGATATGGTTATTGCAAATTCAGTTAAGACCGCTACACCTAATTTCGTTATTGCTGATATTTCTTTATCAGATTTTGGTCGTAAAGAAATTAAAATTGCTGAAACCGAAATGCCTGGATTAATGGCACTTAGAGATAAATATCAATCTGAAAAGCCACTAAAAGGTGCAAAAATTGCTGGAAGTCTTCATATGACTATTCAGACGGCAGTTTTAATAGAAACTCTTGTTGATCTTGGTGCAGAAGTTAAATGGGCTTCATGTAATATCTTTTCAACTCAAGATCACGCTGCAGCGGCTATTGCAAATCAAGGAATTCCAGTATATGCAAAAAAAGGTGAGACTCTCGATGAATATTGGCAATATACCCACTACATCCTTGATTGGGGTTCAGACTCTCCAAATATGATTCTTGATGATGGGGGAGATGCAACTGGCTTATTGATACTCGGTAGTAAAGCAGAAAAAGATTTATCTGTTTTAGATAATCCTGGCAATGAAGAAGAAATTGCTTTATTCAATTCTATTAAATCTAAGCTACAAGCTGATAGTAACTTTTATTCTAGAATTAAGAGTAATATCATTGGTGTAACTGAAGAAACTACCACGGGAGTTGCAAGACTTTATCAACTGCAAAAGCAAAATGCTTTGCCTTTCCCTGCTATAAATGTTAATGATTCAGTAACTAAAAGCAAATTTGATAATTTATATGGCTGCAGAGAATCCCTAGTTGATAGTATAAAGCGTGCTACTGATGTGATGATTGCTGGGAAAGTCGCTTTAGTAATAGGTTTTGGAGATGTAGGAAAAGGTTCAGCCCAGTCTCTAAGAGGACTTGGCGCAATTGTAAAAGTAGCTGAAGTTGATCCAATTTGTGCTCTTCAAGCTGCAATGGAAGGTTTTAGTGTTGTTACATTAGATGATGTCGTTGAAGATATTGATATATTTGTTACGGCAACTGGTAACTATCAGGTAATAACAAACGAAAATCTTGTCAAAATGAAAGATGAAGCCATCGTCTGCAATATCGGCCATTTTGATAATGAAATTGATGTGGCTTCATTGAAAGATTATCCATGGGAAAATATTAAGCCTCAGGTTGATCACATAACTTTGCCTAGTGGCAATAAAATCATCCTCTTAGCTGAGGGTAGATTAGTTAACTTAGGTTGTGCTACTGGACATCCAAGTTTTGTTATGAGTAATTCATTTACTAATCAAGTACTTGCTCAAATTGAACTTTTCAATAAGTCAGAAAAATATGCTAGAGAGGTTTATGTTTTACCAAAACATTTAGATGAAATGGTAGCTAGATTGCATCTTGATAAAATTGGTGCAAAATTAACCAAATTAACCAAGGAACAAGCAGATTATATTAATGTCTCTGTTGAAGGTCCTTATAAACCAGAGCTTTATAGATACTAGATTTGAGTTTAATTTTTGTAAATTTTCTTACTTCAATCCCAGATTATATTAGTTTGGCTGTTGAAAAGAATTCAACAATTGCATACCTCACTATTTGTCTGGCTATGTTTTTAGAAAATATAATTCCTCCAATTCCTTCGGAAATAATAATGCCGTTAGGGGGGTTTTTCGTTTATCAACAAAAATTAAATTTCTATATTTTAGTGTTTTGGGGATTACTTGGGACTATTTTAGGATCATTGCCTTGGTATTATTTAGGTAGAGTAGTCAATGAAAGAAGACTTTCAAATTTTCTTGATAAAAAAGGAAAATATTTGGGTATTTCCTCTAATGATCTAAGTAAAAGTAAAAGGTGGTTTGATAAATACGGAGTTTCTCTAGTTTTTTGGGGCCGATTAGTGCCAGGTATAAGAACTTTAATTTCAGTTCCCGCTGGCATAGAACTTATGCCATTAAGAAAATTTTTGATCTGGACTACTTTTGGAAGCATGATATGGGTAGCACTTCTCACTTATGCAGGGTATTTCTTTGGTGAAAATTATCCAATTATTGAAACTTACTTAGATCAAATCAAATATTTTTTAAAACCAATTTTAATTTTAATTTTGTTATATTTTTTTATTGGAATAGTTATTAGATTTTTAAAAAAAAATAGATCTTAAAAAGGGATTTCACTAGAGCTACTGCTACTATTAGAATATTGGTTATTATCGGACTCTTTTCGAGAGCCTAGTAAGTTTAATCTATCTACCCTAACTACTGGTTTATATCTATCTTCTCCTGTATTTTTATCCTTCCAACTATCAATTTTAAAGCTTCCTGTAATTCCAATTAAAGATCCTTTTTTAACGTAATCTGCGGCTATTTGTGCTTGCTTCCCCCATATTTCTAAATTAAACCAGTCGGGCTCTTCATCTCTGCTTCTTCTATTAACTGCAAGTGTAAAATTTGCTACGATACTGCCAGATTCAAAATATCTGACATCTGGTTCTCTTCCTGCTCTTCCTACCAAGTTAATAGTGTTAATTTCCATAATTTTTTTTTTTTATACTACTCATATTTCCAGATTCTGCTCAAAGTTTTGCGTGCTATTCATAACTAAACGATAGAATTCTGAGAGCTTATTAAAAAATAGATATATTATTTATAAAAAGAATTCTTATTGTGATTTTTAACAGATTTAAATTTTCTAGAGATATTGGCATAGATTTAGGAACGGCCAATACTCTCATACATGTATCAGGAAAGGGCGTTGTTTTACAAGAGCCCTCTGTTGTAGCTATGGATTTAGAAGAAGGCATTCCATTAGCTGTGGGTAAAGAAGCAAAGTTAATGCTCGGAAGGACTCCTGGCAATATAAGAGCCGTAAGACCACTAAGAGATGGGGTTATCGCAGATTTTGATGCGGCAGAACAAATGATAAAAACATTTATTCAAAAATGTAACGAAGGAAAGGGAATTGTAGCACCAAGAATAGTAATTGGTATCCCAAGTGGAGTTACTAGTGTTGAGCGAAGAGCAGTAAGAGAGGCTGGGTTAGCAGGAGCTAGAGAAGTTCACTTAATTGATGAACCTGTTGCAGCGGCAATAGGAGCATCATTACCAGTAACTGAACCAATTGGAACAATGATTGTAGATATTGGTGGAGGTACAACTGAAGTTGCAGTATTAAGTTTAGGTGGAACTGTATTGAGTGAATCTGTTCGAATAGCTGGTGATGAAATAAATGAGTCTATTGCGATTTATCTTAAAAAGGTTCACAACTTAGTTGTTGGAGAGAGAACTGCAGAAGATATCAAAATTAAAATTGGGTCTGCATTTCCAGATGATGATTTTGATAAAACTACTTTAGAGGTAAGAGGACTACATCTTTTATCTGGTCTACCTAGGTCAGTTACTTTGACATCAGGAGAAATCAGAGAAGCTATGGCTGAAACACTCAGTAAAATAGTGGAAGCTGTAAAAAGAACTTTAGAGCGGACTCCCCCTGAACTTGCTGCAGACATTGTTGATAGGGGGATTATGCTCGCAGGAGGAGGTGCTTTAGTGCGAGGTATTAATGATTTATTAAGCGATGAAACAGGAATTTTTACTCACATAGCTGAAAATCCTCTGCTTTGCGTAGTTAATGGTTGCGGAGAGGTTTTAGATGATTTTAAAAAACTGAAAAGAGTTGTTGACACCCCAGACTTTATCAGGAATGCTATAAGAGATTAAAATCATGTTAATTATCCGACGAATATCTACTAATCGTTGGTGGCATAAAAAGAAAACTTGGATATTGTTTGCGGTTTTTTTATTTTTAGCTTTTGTAAGGATATCAAAAGGATCTCTTTATAAAGATTTTTATTATTTTATTTCAAAGCCTTTTTGGCCTGGTCAATTTCAAAAAGAAATTGTTCTTGAGAGTATAGATCAGGAATATTTAATAAAGTTAAATCTTCTTAAAAAAGATAATCTAAGATTGCGGCGAATATTATCTCTTCAAGAATCATCTAATAACGATAATATGTCAGCTGCAGTTATTTCGAGAAAAACAGGCAGTTGGTGGCGACAAATAATTTTAAACAAAGGTTCAAAGGATGGAGTAGAAATTGGTGATATTGTTATTGGTCCGGGTGGATTATTAGGAAGAGTTCGGGATACTTCTTTATTAACTT
Organism: Prochlorococcus sp. AG-347-I04; assembly: GCA_003281625.1. GTDB lineage: Bacteria > Cyanobacteriota > Cyanobacteriia > PCC-6307 > Cyanobiaceae > Prochlorococcus_A. The sequence continues at coordinate 308,854 of QCBL01000001.1, read as the reverse complement.
CCTCGGTAACTTTAATTACTTCTCCAGAAAGTAAATTGGGCGTTTGGGTGGATAGGATTCAAACTAATGGATTACTTGTCGGTTTAGGAGATGATAATCCTACCCTAATACTTTATTCAAAAGATGCTGATATTAAAATGGGAGATTTTATATCATCATCTCCTGCTAGTACGTTATTACCTCCAAATATCCCTATTGGTATAATCCAATCTATAGATGAAACACTGAAATCAAAAAAAACCGCAAAAATTTCACTTTTAGCAAACCCTCAAGTAATTGATTGGGTGCAAATTTTGAAAGTGAATATTTAATGAATAAATTTTTTTCAAAAAAATTATCCATCATAAGTTTTATTTTTATCCCAATTATTTTTTTGTGGAACCCAAATTGGCTTGGTTTTTTTGGAGCTCAGCCATATTGGCCGTTAATTTGGTTATTGCCTTGGTCAATGATTTATGGATCAATCAATGGATTAATATTTGGTTTGTTTTTAGGGTTAATTTTAGATTCTCTAACTTTAGATGATACTTTTACTCAAATTCCAGGCTTAATTTTGTGTGGGTTTTTGTTTGGAAGAATTAGAATACATAGCGATATTTTAGTAGGACATTTTAGGTATGGTTTAATTTGTTCCTTTGGAAGTTTTTTATGCGGGGCTCTTAATTTTTTTCAAATTTTTTTAAAAAATTTTTCAGATCTTAATGATTTAATTTTGATTCCCAGTGTTAAAAATATCTTAACTGAAGTTTTTTTGACAGGTTTTTTTGCTCCCTTTATTTGCTCCCAACTTTTAAGAATGTTTAAATTTTCAAAAGGAAAACTATAGTGATAAATTTTGCTAAGAAGTTAAAGTGATTGAAAATTTTTTTATCTTTAAAATATTTGCGAAATTAAGGAATATCTCTTTGTGGGTTCGTAATGTTATATTTTTAATTGTTAGAATAAAGTTTCAACGCAATTGTTCTTTGCTTTGAAATATCGAGAAATTTTTTTTAACTATGTCAAAAGCGAGAATTTTAGTTGTTGATGATGAACCAGCAGTTTTGAAGGTATTAGTTACAAGGCTTCAACTAGCTGGATATCAAGTTTATTCCGCAACTAACGGCGAAGAAGCTCTTGAGTCTTTTCACAGGGATTCTCCAGACTTGATAGTTCTTGATGTTATGCTTCCAAAAATGGATGGGTTTGCTGTTTGTAGAAGAATTAGAGCTGAATCAGTAGTACCAATAATATTCTTAACTGCTTTAGAGGCTATTTCAGAGAGAGTGGCAGGTTTGGATCTAGGAGCTGATGATTACTTATCTAAACCATTTAGCCCAAAAGAGTTAGAGGCAAGAATAGCCACTATTTTGAGAAGAATGGGCCCAAATGTATCGGTTACCGAAACTAAAGAAGTTCCCTCGGGCAAAGGGGTTATGAAGTTTGGAAGTTTGGTTGTTGATACTAATCGTAGACAAGTTTCTCGAGCAGGAGATAGGATTAGCCTAACTTATACTGAGTTTAGCCTCCTTGAATTATTGTTTGACGAGCCTGGTAAAGTTGTCCCACGAGCAGAAATTTTAGAACAGTTATGGGGTTATCCACCTCGTAGAGCCGCAGATTTAAGAGTTGTAGATGTATATGTAGCAAGACTAAGAGGTAAATTGGAACCAGATCCAAGAAACCCAGAATTAATACTAACCGTTAGAGGAATTGGTTATGCATCTCAGAGAGTTGGCGAAACAGCAACAACTTTGGCAAGTTGATCAATAGTTTGATAATTTTATTAAATAAAACATATATATTAAAATAAATCTTGTCTGAAATAAAAGAAGCACGTTTACAAAAAGCTAATTCACTCGTCATTAAAGGATTCGCTTCTTACGCACAGAGTTTTAGGGTTTCACATACGACGGAATTTCTTATTCAAAAATTTGAATATTTGGAGAATGGTCAAGAGGAAGAGTTTAGTGTTTCTCTTGCTGGCAGAGTAATGACAAAAAGGGTAATGGGTAAAATTGCCTTTTTTACAATAAGCGATCAAGAAGGTCAGATTCAGCTTTATCTAGATAAAAGGATTATTAATTTAAATTTAGAAAAAGAAAAATTACTTTCTTTTGAAGATATCAAGGAAATAGTAGATATCGGTGATTGGATAGGCGTCTATGGAACTATTAAAAAAACTAATAAAGGGGAGCTTTCAATTAAAGTAGAAAAATGGGAAATGTTATCCAAATCACTACAACCTTTACCAGATAAATGGCATGGATTGACCGATATTGAAAAAAGATATAGACAACGTTATCTAGATTTAATAGTGAATCCTCACTCTAAAAATGTGTTTAAAACAAGAGCTAAATGTATAAGTTTTATAAGAAAATGGCTTGATAACAGGAATTTCCTAGAGATAGAGACTCCAATTCTGCAATCTGAAGCTGGAGGTGCTGAAGCAAGACCATTTATAACTCATCACAATACATTAGATATTCCTTTATATCTAAGAATAGCTACAGAATTACATTTAAAAAGAATGGTTGTTGGAGGGTTTGAGAAAGTATATGAATTAGGAAGAATCTTCCGTAATGAGGGCACTAGCACAAGGCATAATCCAGAATTCACCTCAGTTGAAATTTATCAAGCTTTTTCTGACTATGTCGATATGATGAATTTAACAGAAGAATTAATCAAAGATATCCTAGCTGATGTTTGTGGGTCTTTAATTATAAATTATCAAAATAAAGAAATTGATTTTTCTAAACCTTGGTCAAGAATATCCATGAAAGATATTGTCAAAAAGCATACAGGGATTGATTTTGATTCTTTCGGTGGAGACTTTCAAGCAGCTAAACAATCCGTAAAAGGTATTAATGTTGATTTCTCTAATAAAGTCAATACTATGGGAAGACTTTTAAATGAAGTCTTCGAGCAAAAAGTAGAATCAAAACTTATAGAACCCACTTTTGTTATCGATTATCCTGTTGAAATTTCTCCTTTAGCTAGGCCTCATCTTGATAATAGAGAAATGGTTCAGAGATTTGAATTATTCATTGTTGGCCGAGAGCTAGCAAATGCGTTTAGTGAGTTGATAGATCCAGTAGATCAAAGAGAGAGAATGCAATTACAGCAATCTCTTAGAGATGAAGGAGATCTTGAGGCTCACGGTATAGATGAAGATTTCTTGAATGCTTTAGAGATTGGTATGCCTCCTACTGGAGGCTTAGGCATTGGCATTGATAGACTGATTATGTTAATTACCAATAGCGCATCAATTAGAGATGTAATCCCTTTTCCATTGTTAAAACCAGAAAATACTTCAAAAAAAATGAAAAATTACCCTCGCATGAAGTAAAATAAGTTTATTGATCCAATACGAAATTTTTAAATGAGTGGTGAACGTGTTGGTTTCCGTTTCAAACACGCGGATGCAGTAGTAAAAAGAAATCCTCAAGGCCGATCAAGACGAGGATGGGTCATCGAACCGGTAGAGCAAACTACAAGTAGGGGTACAAAGATGCCTGCATATAAAATTCGCTGGAGAGATAGTGAGAGGCCTGAAACTGTTTTACAGCATATGTTAATTGCAGATCCAGATCCTTCTCCACCTCCAAGTTCAGTCAGTTTAGATTCATAGTTCAATAATTTTGCATAATATTTTTATCTTTTTAGTGCTGAGTTGATTTCTTTTTTAATACTTTTTTGTTTTTCTTCTTGTCGTTTGTCATGTAATTTTTTTCCTTTGCCGACTCCAATAGTTAGTTTTATCCAAGAGCCTTTTAAATAAAGAGATAATGGAATTATAGTCATGCCTTTTTTTTCAGCATTTGATTTGATTTTTATAATTTCTTTTTTATGTAGTAGCAACTTTCTATTTCTCAATGGATCATGATTAAAGAAAGAGCCCACATTTTTATGTGGTGAAATGTGAACATTTAATAATAAGATCTCACCATCTCTGAATGAACAGTACCCATCTCTTAAATTTGCCTTTCCGTTTCTAATGGACTTTACTTCAGTCCCTAAGAGCTCAATTCCAGCTTCGATTGTTTCAGATATTGCATATTGAAATTTTGCATATCTATTTTCAGCTAAAAGTTTAAAATCATTTTCTTTATTGGTATTTTTTTTAACTTTGTTTGAATTTTTTGCCATTTTTAGTTGTAAAAAAATCTTCCTACTTAGAACATTTGCAATTAACCTTTCATTATGGCAATAATTTCTTCCAATATAGGTGATAATGACTTTTCTTTTCGTAAAAAAGAGCTAAGGATAGTTGATTCAAAAATCATTCCAGAAGAAAAGAGAAATAAAAATCTAAACTTAGCGCGGCCTATTTCTTTAAAAGAATTTATTGGCCAAGAACAACTTAAATCTTCTTTAAGAATAGCTATAGATGCTTCAATTATTAGAAAAGAACCTTTGGAGCATACTCTTTTATATGGGCAGCCTGGTTTGGGTAAGACTACTCTTGCTTTTTTGATCGCCCATGAATTGAATACAAAATGTAGGATAGCAACTGCGCCAGCAATTGAAAGGCCTAGAGATATTGTAGGCTTACTTCTTGGATTAAAAGAAGGTGAAGTTTTATTTATCGATGAGATACATCGCTTAAATAGATTAACTGAAGAGTTGTTATATTCTGCAATGGAAGATTTTAGACTCGACCTAACTATCGGAGCTAATAGAGGAGCCCGCTGCAGAACAATTAATCTTCCTAGGTTTACTCTGATTGGCGCGACAACTAAATTAGCCTCAATAAGTGCACCTCTAAGAGATAGATTTGGTATATCTCAGAAAATTGAATTTTATACATATGATGAATTGAAACAAATAATTTTTAATTACTCTCGATTAATAAACCTCAATTTAGATGATGAAGCATCTCATGATTTAGCAAAGATATCTAGAGGGACTCCAAGAATTGCTTTAAGATTATTAAGACGAGTTAGAGATTATGCTCAAGTTGTTAAAAAAACTAATACTATTTCAGGGAATTTAATAAAAAAAGCTTTAAATTCTTATCAAATAGACGAAAATGGATTGGATTCTTTGGATAGGCACTATTTATCTTTCCTTAATCAAAACAATAATATTCCAACTGGACTTGATTCAATCGCAGCTGGCTTAGGTGATGATTCTTCAATGTTAGAATTTGTAGTTGAGCCATATTTAATCAAAATTGGTTTTCTTACGAGAACTCCTCGAGGAAGATTGCTTACTGCTTTAGGGAAAAAGTACATTGATTCAAAAAATGATAACTTTTAAAAAAATCAAGGTTTGTTTTTTATTAATTTTTGTTTTTTTGAATATTTTTTATATTGCACCATGCAATTCATTATCGTTGAGAGAGGATTTGTTTCAAAATGCATTAGATTTAAGTTCAGGCGGAAAATTTGATCTCGCTTTACAAGAATGGAATCAATATCTAGATTCTTTTCCGGATGATGCTGCAGGTTTGAGCAATAGAGGGAATGTAAGACTTGTTATGGGAGATTTAAAGGGATCAATAGATGATCAAAATAAGGCAATAAGTCTGAATCCTAGTGAAATAGATCCCTACATTAACAGGGGGATAGCAGAGGAAGCATTAGGTCTATGGTCGCAAGCGAAAAAAGATTATATGTTTGTTATTTCGAAAGATAGTAAAAATTTCTCTGCATTATATAATTTGGCTAATGTCGAAGGATCTGTATCACATTGGGAAAAAGCAAGAGATTTATTTTCAAAAGCAGCTTTATATAATCCTGGATTTGCGATGGCTAGGTCGAGTATGGCGTTAGCAGATTTCCAGTTAGGAAATATTGATGAATCTGAAAAAGAATTAAAAAAGTTAATTAGACGTTATCCAACTTTCGCAGATGCTAGGGCAGCTTTAACAGCTTTGAATTGGTCCAAGGGTGAATCTGGGAAAGCAGAGAGCAATTGGATAGCGGTGACTGAATTAGATCCTAGATATAGTGATAAAGAATGGTTGAAAAAAATAAGAAGATGGCCTCCACAACCAATTATAGATTTAATGAACTTTATCGATTTAAAATAAGTAATGGATAGAGATCAGTTTTATAAAAAAATTGATTCGTTTAATAATGAATTAATTAACTTAAGAAGACATATCCATGCACATCCGGAACTAAGTGGACTTGAAAATCAAACAGCGATCTTGATAAGTGGTTTTTTGAAAAATATTGGTTGGAATGTTAGAGAATCTATTGGCAGAACAGGAGTAATAGCTGATTTTGGCCCTTTAGATAAAGGCATTATAGGTTTAAGAGTCGATATGGATGCTTTGCCAATATTTGAGGAAACTAAATTAAGTTTTTCATCAAAAGTAGATGGTGTTATGCATGCCTGTGGTCACGATTTGCACATAACGATTGGTTTGGGGGTGGCAAATATCATAAAGGATTTAAAACTAAATTTTGGGACTCGGATAATTTTTCAGCCCGCCGAAGAAATTGCGAGCGGAGCTAGATGGATGATTAAGGATGGTGCAACTAATGGTTTAACTCATATTTTGGGAGTTCATGTTTACCCCGATTTATCTGTAGGAACTATCGGCATTAAAGAGGGGAGTTTAACTGCTGCTGCAGGAGAACTGAAGGTAGAGATTAAAGGAAAATCAGGCCATGGTGCTCGACCTCATGAAGGGGTTGATGCTATTTGGGCGGCCTCTAAAGTTATCTCGGGAATTCAAGAATCAATAACACGGAAGTTAGACCCTCTAGATCCTGTCGTAATAACTTTTGGGAAAATAAATGGTGGCAATGCATACAATGTTCTTGCAGAAAAGGTTAATTTAATTGGTACGGTTAGATGCACTAATCGAAAACAATTTAACAATATATCTCATTGGCTCAATGACAATTTCACTTCTTTAGCTAATAGCTGCGGAGCTGAAGCAAAAGTAATATTTAGAGAAATCACTCCGGCAGTTAATAATAATTCTGAAATTAATAGAGTCTTTAGAGATTCGGGAATTAAGGTTTTGGGCCAAGAAAATGTTATCGAATTACAAAAACCCTCATTAGGCGCTGAGGATTTCGCTGAATTCTTAAAAGAGATTCCCGGAGCTATGTTTAGGCTTGGCGTTTCTAGCTCAAATGGATGTGCTCCTCTTCATAGTTCTAAATTTGATCCAGATGAAAGAGCTATTGCTGTTGGAATTAAAGTCATAACAGAATCCATAGTAAAATTAAATAATGAAAAATTAATATAATTGGTAAAAAAAATGAATAAAAGATTTATTTTATCTTTTGTGGCTCCTTTCATGATCCTAATATCTGGTATCGGATTGATATTTAGAGACAATGCCAGGAAAATTTTTTATTTACCTATTGGCTTAATGGGGGTCGTAATTATATTGGAGAGAGGTGCAAGCAGACATTTGGATAGGAAAAAAGTTCTAAAAAAAATAAAGTCCTATCAAAAAGTTAAATAAAATCATTTTATTTATTTTTACGCAATATGAGATGACTATTTTTTAGAAAAGAGCTATTAATAAGATTAATACTAGGGGTGCTAAGAATTTTGACTTAGCTGAGATCATACCCTTTGAACCTGAATCATTAACCTTGATCCAGGGAAGTGGAGATTTGATCAAACTTTAGTAATAACACTTAAAAAAATTTGTAAATTATGAGAAGTTCGTGGATTAAGCCTCGCCTTGGGAAAAACAATGTAACTCAGATGAACTTTGCGAGAAACGGATTAATCACTGAAGAAATGGATTTTGTTGCTAAAAAAGAGAATCTTCCTTCTTCTTTAATAATGGAAGAAGTGGCAAGAGGAAGATTAATAATTCCAGCTAATATTAATCATTTAAATCTTGAGCCGATGTCTATAGGGATTGCTTCTAGATGCAAAGTTAATGCCAATATTGGTGCTTCTCCCAATGCAAGTAATATCAATGAAGAAGTAGAGAAGCTAAAACTAGCAGTTAAATATGGGGCTGATACGGTTATGGATCTGTCTACAGGGGGAGTAAATTTAGATGAAGTACGGCAAGCAATTATTCATGAGTCTCCTGTTCCCATTGGAACAGTTCCTGTCTATCAAGCATTAGAAAGTGTGCATGGTTCAATAGATAGACTAACTGAAGATGATTTTCTTCATATTATTGAAAAACATTGCCAGCAGGGCGTAGATTATCAAACTATTCATGCTGGGCTCTTAATAGAGCATCTGCCTAAAGTCAAAGGGAGAATTACTGGAATTGTCAGTAGGGGGGGAGGTATTTTAGCTCAATGGATGTTACATCATTTTAAGCAAAATCCCTTATACACAAGGTTTGATGACATTTGTGAGATTTTTAAGAAATATGATTGCACTTTTTCTCTAGGAGATTCGCTAAGGCCTGGATGCTTGCATGATGCTTCTGATGATGCACAGCTAGCTGAATTGAAGACCTTAGGGGAGCTTACTCGAAGAGCATGGGAACATAATGTTCAAGTAATGGTTGAGGGTCCTGGTCATGTACCTATGGACCAAATTGAATTTAATGTGAGAAAGCAAATGGAAGAATGTTCAGAAGCCCCATTTTATGTGCTTGGTCCATTAGTGACAGATATATCTCCTGGTTATGACCATATATCAAGTGCTATTGGGGCTGCGATGGCGGGGTGGTATGGAACATCTATGTTATGTTATGTAACCCCAAAAGAACATTTAGGTTTACCAAACGCAGAAGATGTAAGAGAAGGCTTAATTGCTTATAAAATAGCTGCTCACGCTGCTGATGTAGCAAGACATAGAGCTGGAGCTCGTGATAGAGATGATGAACTCAGTCATGCAAGGTATAATTTTGATTGGAATAAACAATTCGAACTTTCATTAGATCCCGAAAGGGCAAAGCAGTACCATGATGAAACACTGCCTGAAGAAATCTTTAAAAAGGCTGAATTTTGTTCAATGTGTGGCCCTAAACATTGTCCAATGAATTCAAAAATTTCCGATGAATCTCTTGATCAGTTAAAAGATAAGCTTGAAGGATGTAATGCTTCAGTTTAGTTATCAATTATTTAAAGTATTTCCTTCGTCTTATTAACTACGTTTTCGACCGTAAATCCAAAATTTTTCATACATTCCCCACCTGGCGCTGATGCACCAAACCTATCCATAGTAATACAAATCCCATCGAAACCTGTATATTTATGCCAACCAAATGAATGAGCAGCTTCAACTACAACTCTCTTTTTCACATTACTAGGTAAAACACTTTCTTTGTAGGATTCCTCTTGCTCTTCAAAAAGTTCTACACAAGGCATAGAAACAACTCTAATTTTTTTACCTAAGCTTGAAATTTTTTTACTTGCTTCAATGCAAAGATTCAGTTCGCTTCCAGTACCTATAAATATTAGATCTGGTGTTCCTTCGCAATCAGAAACAACATATCCTCCAAGAGCAACTTTATCGATCGAAGTATTTTCTTGATTCGGCATGCCTTGTCGACTTAAACAAAGGGCAGAAGGTCTGTTTCTATTTTGAATAGCAAGTTTATAAGCTCCACTTGTCTCATTTCCATCTCCAGGTCTGAAAACGAGCATGTTAGGCATTGCACGAAGAGAAGGGATAGTTTCAATAGGTTGATGTGTTGGGCCGTCTTCTCCAACACCAATTGAATCGTGGGTTAATACATAGATCACTCCTAATTCGCTGAGTGCTGAAAGCCTCATTGACCCCCTCATATAATCAGCGAAAACAAGGAAAGTTCCACCATAAGGAATAAGACCACTATTGTGATAGGCAATACCATTAAGTACAGCTGCCATAGCATGCTCTCGCACACCAAAATGTAAATATCTTTTTTCAGGACTCTGAGGCTGGAATGATCCAGTTTCTCCCTTGATATCTGTGTAATTAGAGTGAGTTAAATCTGCAGATCCACCAATTAATTCAGGTAGGTTAGGTCCTAAAGTACCTAAACATATTTGTGAATGCTTTCTGGTGGCTAAGCCTTTATCACCAGGTGTATAAGTGGGTAAATCCGAATCCCAATTCTCAGGTAATTGGCCTTTTAACATTCTGTTTAACTCAGCTCCTTCAGAGGGGTATTTTTTTTGATATTCTTCAAATTTAGAATCCCACTCTTTCTCTAAATTTTCACCTTTGTTTATTGATTTTCTAAAATGCGCATATACTTCATCTGGTATTTCAAATGGAGGATATTCCCAATTTAGAAATTCTCGGGTTAATGCAGCTTCTTCTTCCCCAACAGCTGCTCCATGAATGCCAGCAGTATCTGATTTATTTGGCGAACCATAACCTATAGTTGTAGAAATTTTTATAATTGAAGGTTTGTCTGTAATTAATTTTGCTTTTTCGATAGCTTCAGTGATTCCTTTAACATCATGATTCCCATCTTCAACATGTTGTACATGCCATCCATAAGCCTCGTATCTTTTTAAAACATCTTCGGTGAAAGAAACGTCGGTTCGCCCATCAATTGTAATTTGATTATCGTCGTAGAGTGCAATTAATTTTCCAAGCTTAAGATGACCAGCTAATGAGCAGGCTTCTGATGCAATACCTTCTTGATTACAGCCGTCACCCATTATTACGTACGTAAAGTGATCAACTATATTGCAATCAGGCTTATTAAATTTTGCTGCTAGGTGCATTTCAGCTATCGCTAAACCAACAGCGTTTGAAATTCCAGCTCCTAGAGGCCCAGCTGTAACTTCAACACCTTCAGTTTCGAATGTTTCTGGGTGCCCGGGAGTTTTTGATCCCCATTGCCTAAATTGTTTAATATCTTCTATGGAAACTGACTTATATCCTGTTAAATGAAGTAAGGAATATAACAACATACATCCATGACCAGCTGATAATACAAAACGGTCTCTATTAAACCATTTTGGATTATTCGGATTGTGATTAAGTATGTTTTGCCATAATGCATAACCCATAGGAGCACATCCCATTGGTAATCCAGGATGACCACTATTAGATTTATTTACTGCATCTACAGCGAGCATTCTTATACTATTTACACAAAGTGATTCTAATGAAACAGATGCAGCGACCATTGTTTTAAAATAAGTTAAGTTGGAAATACAGAATTGGTTGTCTTCAATTTATTTTGCTGAAAGCAAGGCAAACATTGTGACCACCAAAGCCGAAAGAATTAGAAAGAGCAACTCCTAATTGAGCTTCTCTTGCATTATTTGGTACATAATCAAGATCACATTCAGGATCAGGATTGACGTAGTTAATTGTAGGAGGGATAAAATTATGTGTCAAAGAAAGTATACAAGCTACAGCTTCTATACCTCCTGAGCCTCCTAGGAGATGACCAGTCATCGACTTAGTAGAGCTTACAGGAATGAGGTAAGATCTGTCTTTAAATATAGATTTAATTGCAGAAGTTTCATTTTTGTCATTAGCTGATGTACTCGTTCCATGAGCATTAATGTAATCAACTTTTTCAAGGCTAAGAGAAGCGTCTTCTATTGCTAGTTTGATAGCTTCAGCGCCTCCAACCCCGCCTGGAGATGGAGAAGTAATGTGATGAGCATCACATGTTGTTCCATATCCAATTATTTCTGCATAGATTCTTGCATTTCTTTTTTGTGCATTTTCTAAAGTTTCTAAAACAAGAATTCCAGATCCCTCTCCAATAACAAATCCATCTCTTTCTGCATCAAAAGGCCTGCTAGCAGTTTGAGGACTTTCATTTCTGAAAGAAAGAGCTTTGGCACTTGCAAAACCAGCCACTCCTAGAGGTGTAATACTAGCTTCTGCCCCTCCACAGATCATTGCATCTGCTTTTCCGAGTTGGAGTAATCTAAAAGAATCACCTATTGCATTTGAACCGGCAGCGCAGGCGGTTGAAACAGAGGAACTTGGTCCTTTTGCACCCAAAGCAATAGCAGCTAATCCAGTTGCCATGTTTGGAATCATCATTGGAACTGTAAATGGACTTACTCTTTTAGGTCCTTTATGACTGAGAATTTGAGCTTGACTTTCCATAGTTAGTAAGCCTCCAACACCAGAGCCAATAATTACTCCAATTCTTGATGAATTAGTTTCAGTAATTTCAAGGCCAGAATCACTAAAGGCTTGCTTTGCAGCAATAACTCCAAATTGGGAAAAACGATCCCATCTTTTGGATTCTTTAGGTTCAATAAAATTTTCAGATTGAAGATTTTTTACTTCTGCTGCAAATTTGCAAGGATGTTGTTCGGGATTAAAGAGAGTAATATCTGAAACCCCATTAGTTCCTTTTTGTAGACCGACTAAATATTCATCAATGTTATTACCAATTGGAGTTACTGCACCAATACCGGTAATAACTACTCGATGGAGATTTGGCATCCTTTACTAACCTTTTTTTTCTTCGATGAATTTTACTGCATCGCCAACAGTTGCGATTCCTTCAGCCGCCTCATCAGGGATTTCAATATCAAATGCCTCCTCAAGAGCCATCACTAATTCAACTGTATCTAGAGAATCTGCGCCTAAATCATTTTGGAAATTTGAATCTGATTTGACTTCTCCTGTTTCAACACTTAATTGTTCTGAAACAATAGTACAAACTTTTTCGAGGATTTCTTGTGACATAGTTTATGGAAATTACTAATTATCTATATGATTTTATGCCCTAGAGTTAACAAGAGTGAAGCATATCTTAATTTTTTTAATTTCTTTGTAAGACAATAGTATTATAAAGCGAGGTTCAAAAGACAATTTTTACATGTCACACGCAGTTAAAATTTATGACACTTGCATTGGTTGCACCCAATGTGTAAGGGCTTGCCCACTTGATGTTTTAGAGATGGTTCCATGGGATGGCTGCAAAGCTGGCCAAATCGCCTCATCGCCAAGAACTGAAGATTGCGTAGGTTGCAAAAGATGTGAAACGGCATGTCCTACAGATTTCTTAAGTATTCGTGTTTATTTAGGTGATGAAACTTCTAGGAGCATGGGATTAGCATATTAATTTGCATAGTGCAGTTTTAAGAGAGTCCATGTTTTAAAAATACTTATTTTTTTTCAAATATAATTGAAAAAAATTTGTTTGTATGTGTGGAATAGTTGCTGTAACAGGTTACAAAAAAGCTTTACCATTATTAATTAATGGCTTAGAAAAACTTGAATACAGAGGATATGATTCCGCAGGTATTGCAGTAATAAATTCTGAAACAAATTCTATAACTTGCAATAAATCAGAGGGAAAACTTAAGAACTTAATAAATAACCTTAACAATGAAAATATTCCAGGAACTGTAGGAATAGGTCATACTAGATGGGCAACTCATGGAAAACCTGAGTTTAAAAATGCCCATCCTCATATCGATGGTTCAGGAACCATCGCGGTTGTTCAAAATGGCATAATTGAAAATTTCCAAGATTTAAAAAATAAATTAGAGAAGGAGGGTATTATTTTTAATTCTGATACAGATACCGAGGTAATTCCTCATCTAATTAAAAGAGAATTAAATACCTTAAGTAAACTCAATCTTGAGAATAATGGCTCAACATTATTAGTGGCTGTAAGAAATGTAATATCTGATTTGGAAGGATCTTATGCCTTAGCTGTTTTATGGGCTGATGCTCCAACCTCTTTGGTTGTTGCTCGAAGACAAGCACCGTTGATTATTGGTTTGGGTGAGGGAGAATTTATATGTGCAAGTGATACGCCAGCCATTGCAAACTTTACAAATATTATTTTGCCTATGGAGGATGAAGAGATAGCTTTGTTAACTCCTCTTGGAATAGAAATATATGACATAAACAATGAGAGACAATATCGAAATCCAGTTTCTCTAAAAGTATCAGAGCAAATAATGGATAAGATGAATTTTAAACACTATATGTTGAAGGAGATATATGACCAGCCACAGACCGCAAAAAACTGGTTGGAAAATTACTTAATTAAAAACTTAGAAGAGGGCAAATATCAAATTAGTTATCCTTTTGATACAAATTTTTTTGAATCAATAGAAAGAATTGAAATTATCGCATGTGGTACAAGTAAACATGCCGCAATGGTTGGTAGCTTTTTACTAGAACAATTTTCAGGTATACCAACAAATGTCTTTTACGCAAGTGAATTTCGATATTCACCACCCCCATTGCTTCCAAACACATTAACAATTGGCGTCACTCAATCTGGAGAAACTGCTGATACAATCGCAGCTATAGATATGGAAATTAAAAGACGGTCCTCGATGAAGGATGAAAATTTTAAACCTAATCTTATTGCAATAACAAATAGAAAAGAGAGCTCGATAGGAAGGCAGGTTTCAAATATTATTGATATTTGCGCAGGAATAGAAGTGGGAGTTGCGGCAACAAAAACTTTTTTTGCTCAATTGCTTTCTTTTTATGGATTAGCTATAAAATTTGCTGAAATTAAAGGCAGCCAAAGCTTAGAAGAAATTAGTAATTTGATAACTGAACTTATAAAACTGCCTCCTTTGATAGATGATCTTTTGGAGCAACATAATAAATCTTCAGAAAAGCTAGCACATGATTTTTTTAATATTAAAGATGTTATCTTTTTAGGAAGGGGTATAAATTTTCCTATTGCTCTTGAAGGAGCGTTAAAACTCAAAGAAATTAGTTACATTCATGCTGCTGGATATCCAGCAGGCGAGATGAAACATGGTCCAATAGCTTTATTAGATAAAAAAGTACCTGTAATTTCTATTGCTTCACCTGGTGAAGTTTTCGATAAAGTTATAAGTAATGCTCAAGAAGCAAAAGCTAGAGATTCATATTTGATCGGGATTGCTCCTGAATGCAAAGGAACTGAAATTTTTGATTATTTAATGAAAGTTCCTTCCTCTAATGAATGGATTTCACCTTTACTTAACATAGTGCCCTTACAATTATTGAGTTACCATATTGCAGCTCATAGGGGACTTGACGTGGATCAACCAAGAAATTTAGCTAAAAGTGTAACTGTAGAATGATGAATTTCTTGCAAATTTATATTTTTAAAGATTTATAGTTCTAAAAGCCCCTTTGGAGGATTGATAATAAGAAAATTATTTTTTATATCTACCAATGGGACTATTTCTTTAACAAAAGGTATGAGAACTTTTTTTTGATTTTTAAAAAGTTCAATAACAAGTAGATTATTTTTCTCATTTTCTAAATTGATAACTTTCCCAATTAATTTTAATTCATTATTATCTATAGTCTTGACCTCAAGATTTATAAGTTCCAACAAGTGGAATTCATCCTTTTTTAATTTGGGTAGTTTATCTGTTTTTACAAGAATTTTAAATTTTTTCAGTTGCTCTGCATGATTTCTTGTATTTATCCCTTGGAGTTTAACTATAAAAGTTTCTTTACCAGGCTGTTTGAAACCAGATATAAGTTCTATTTTTGAAGGAGGTTCATTTTCTTTTTGTAACCATCTCATTCCAGGTTTTAAAAATCTTTCTTCAAAATCACTTAAAGATTTAACCTTTACTTGTCCATTAATTCCATGACATGATGTTATCAATCCAACAATCAACCACTTATTTTTATTTATCATATATTGTGTAATAAAGAGACTTTTATGGAATCGTCTACTAAACCTATACTCCCTGGCTCTTTTGTTGTTGTAAAAAACACTAACTCTATATATCGAGGATATAAAGGGTTTGTACAGAGAGTTACAAAAAAAAGAGCAGCCGTTCTCTTTGAAGGTGGTAATTGGGATAAACTCATAACTTTTCAGCTTACGAATTTAGAAATAGTATAAAATTAGATTTTACCTATACATATAAATTTTTCTATTAGGATTCTAGCTGCATTCGTTTCTGCTTGTTTATGGGACTTTCCGAATGCCGATGATTCTTTTGATCCTTCGATAAATATATTGCAAATAAATCTTTTAGGGTCCCCATTTTTCTTTGATACTTCCATTATTTTGTAGACAGGCAAATCAAAACCTTTACTTTGACACCACTCTTGCAATACTGTTTTAGATTTGAATTTATATGGAGCTTTTATAAATATTTCTGAATCTTTTTCCCAAATATCATCTAACCAAAGATTTACTTCTTGAATTGAATTAAAGCACTTGTAAATAGCACCGATTAAAGCTTCTGTAGCTTCACCAATAATAGTATTTTTTGAATTTTCATCACCAAGGGCTTTAGGTCCTTTAATTATTAATTTCTCAATTTCAATTTTTCTCCCTAATTTAGTTAACCATTCATCACTTACAATTTGAGCTCTTAGCTCTGATCTTTCTCCTACGCTCATTTGAGGATATTTTTTTTCAATAAAATTAGAAGCAGCTAATCTGAGAACTGCATCTCCGAAAAATTCTAGTTTTTCGTAATTTACTATTTTGTCCTGTGAGGAATGTATGAATGCTTGATTAAAATCTTGAATAACTGAAATATTTTGATTTCTAATTATTTCAGAAAATCTTTTTGAATTAATATTTAATGACTTTAAAAAACTAGTTATTTGTTTAATTCTCTCTGCGTTAATTATATTTGTCATCTGATTTGAATAACTACAATAATTAGAAAGCAGGTCATAAGCCGGGTTCTGTTCATCTTTATTAAGATGGGCAACCATCTATCTAGGACTGGAATTACTTCACAGTCTCAAGCGGCGCTGAAAAGTAGATTGTGTAATGGTCATAAATCTACTAAGCCTTGCTCCCAGCCGGGGTTTACCTAGCCAACACTTCTCAATGTTGCTGGTGCGCTCTTACCACACCCTTGCACCCTTACCATACATAAAGTATTAGGCGGTATGTTTCTGTGGCACTATCCTCACGGTCGCCCGCACTGGGAATTACCCAGCAAGCCTGACCATTTGGGAGCCCGGACTTTCCTCAAGAAAGTTTTATTTTGGAAACAAAATAAAACTTTCTTGCGGTTGCCTCTCCTGCTTTTATTTAGCATAGTGCTTAATACTCCAAAAATCATCTATTGGGGCTGTAGCTCAGCAGGATAGAGCAACGGTTTCCTAAACCGTAGGTCGTGGGTTCGACTCCCGCCAGTCCCGTAAAATAAAAAACTATATGTAGTATGTGTGCAAACTTGCTACTCTCTAGCTAGCGTGTAGTTAGTAATAAATCTTTTATGGCTAAGTTGCATGATATGCGTTTAAAACTCTTAATTCAGCAAGAGCATGAACGCATTTCTAAATCTCAACCTAATGATTTAGATCTTTCAATAGTACAAGCAAGATGCCTGTGCTGGCTTGCTCTTTTGGCGGAAGCTCATGAAGATCAAGCAAATGATGCTGAAAAAAGAGGTGATGCCGAGCAAGCAATGGGATGGTTTGCTGATTCTATGAGACTAAGAGATGTTATTAATTTAGTTACTAGTATTGAAATTCCTTTGCCAGATAGTCCAGATTCATTAGATGAAAATGACGAATTATTGGATGGGCCTACAATTTTACCCAAATAGTGAGATGATATGAGAAGAATTGTATTTTCTTTTGGCTGAAGAACCATGTCAATGCTCTGATTGTCAGAGATTTTATAAAGAGCATGATCGTCTGATTAGAGAATTTCCTACTTTTAAACAGCAACAAGAATTAAATTGGGTATCTATTCAATCATTCAGAACTCTTTGTACCAAGATTACTGATGAATTTCAGAGACAATTAATTGAAAGAGAATCAAATAGAGATTCCAGTCTAGAAGAACATATTTCTGATACTGAAATCACTGAAGCCTTGGATGAACTTGAAAGTGTAAATGCATATCTATATTCAATTGAAGCATTAATGGAAAGAATATTTGATATAAAAATTTCAAATAATATTGAATCAAAATTTAAAGAAATTGCAAATGAACTAGCCCCAGATCCATTAAATATGGATCGATTAATTTTAAATAGATTATTTCATCAAACCCCGGATTCACCAGATAAGAATAATATTAATTAGTTAATTCTTCGACGTCGCAAGTAATTTCAACTGGCATTGGAGAGACTTTCCAAATAGATTTACAATACTCTCTTATAGATCTATCTGAAGAAAAATATCCTGATCTTGCAGTATTTAATAATGCCATTTTATTCCAAGATATTTTATTATTCCAGCATTCACTGACCACATCCTGTTTATTTATGTAGTCTTCAAAGTCGGCCATAACAAAAAATGGGTCATGTCCTGTAAGACTATTTAATAAAGGTTTAAATAATTCTTTATCCCCATTGCTAAAGTGGCCAATTTCAATTAAGCGTAAAACCTCTTTGAGTTCCGGACATTGATCAATAAAAGTTTTTGGAGAGTAGTGATTATGTTTTAAATCCATAATTTCGCTTTCAGTTTTACCAAAAAGAAAGAAATTTTCTTTTTTCACAAGATCTCTTAATTCCACATTTGCTCCATCTAAGGTTCCAATCGTTAATGCTCCATTCATGGCAAACTTCATATTTCCAGTTCCAGATGCTTCTTTCCCAGCAGTTGAAATTTGTTCTGAAAGATCTGTTGCGGGATATACTATTTCACCAAGCTTAACATTATAGTCTGGTAGAAAAACAACCCTTAATAAGCCATCCATATCTGGATCAGAATTAACTACATCAGCAATGCCATTAATGAATCTAATCATCAGCTTTGCCATAAAGTAACCAGGTGCAGCTTTACCTCCGAATATTATTGTTCTTGGGACTTCATATTTGTTTATACCATTTTTGATTCTTAAATATTGGGCAATAATTTGTAGGGCATTTAAATGTTGCCTTTTATATTGATGAATTCTTTTCACTTGAACATCAAATAAACTTGATGGATCCACAAGTATTCCAGTTTTAGAATGGATAAAGTTAGCTAATTTTCTTTTACCATTAAGTTTAGTTTCTTCAAATTTTTGCAAAAAATTGTTGTCATCTTTTTTTTCTTCTAACTTCTTAAGAAGTTCCATATTTGTTATCCAGTTTGGACCAACTTCCTCTTCTAAAAGGTTCGATAGTGAGGGATTAGATAGAGCAACCCATCTTCTTGGAGTAACTCCATTAGTTACATTTGTAAATTTTTCAGGCCATAGAGCTGCAAATTCAGGCAGAAGTTGTCTTTTTATTAGATCTGAGTGGAGAGCTGCAACACCATTTATGTGATGTGCTCCAATTGTAGCTAAATGAGCCATCCGAACTGATTTGGAGCCTTCTTCATCAATTATTGAGAGTTTTTGAAGGATCTTGTCATCACCAGGATAACGTAATCTTAATTGTTGTAGAAATCGCCAATTAATTTCATAAATAATTTCTAGATGACGAGGAAGAAGATCATTAAATAAGCCTAAATCCCATTTTTCTAAAGCCTCTGGGAGTAATGTATGGTTGGTATAAGCAACTGAAGAAGTTGTTATTTTCCAAGCTTGATCCCAACCTATTTGATATTGGTCAATAAGAAGTCTCATTAATTCTGCAACTGCAATAGCAGGATGGGTATCATTCAATTGGACTGTCCAATGCTTAGGAAATTCTGTTATCGCTATTGATCTTTTTTCAAGGCTTCTCAACATATCTTGAAGAGAACAACTTACAAAAAAGTGTTGTTGCTTGAGTCTTAATCTTCTACCTTCGTCAGTTCCATCATTTGGATATAGAACTTTTGAAAGAGTTTCAGATGCAACTTTTTCTTCGACCGCACCATAATAATCACCAATATTGAATGCATAAAAGTCAAAACTTTCTGTTGCATCAGCTCTCCATAATCTTAATCTGTCACATGTATTTACTCTGTATCCTAGAACTGGAACATCATGAGGTACTCCAATTGCATGTTCTGAAGGAATCCATCTTGATCTGTAGTTCCCTTTATCATCTCTGTAACTTTCAGTTCTCCCTCCAAAACCTACGAAACATGATTCATCCGGTTGTGGAAGTTCCCATGGCCAACCACCTTTTAACCATTTGTCAGTAACTTCAACTTGCCAACCATCTCTTATTAATTGATTGAATATGCCAAACTCGTAGCGAATACCATAACCAACCGCTGGTACTTGTAGAGATGCTAATGATTCCATATAACATGCAGCAAGTCTACCAAGACCACCATTTCCTAATCCAGGCTCTTCCTCAACTTCGAGAATTGTTGATAAAGATTCAATACCAAATCTTTTTAATGCATCTTCAGCTTCTTGAGTTATGCCAAGATTGAGGAGGTTATTACTTAATTGAGGGCCTATTAAAAATTCTGCCGATAAGTAAGCTACAGTTTTTTGTGGTTTTTTTCTTATGACCTCTTGGCTGGCTAAATATCTTGTCATTAGTCTATCTTTAACAGCGTAACTCAAAGCCATATATAAGTCGTGAGGACTTGCAGAGGTTGCTAACTTTCCAAGCGTGTAGAAAAGATGAGCTGTCATTCCTTGAAATACAGCATCTGAATCCATGCCAGCTTTCTCAGGATCTAAATAGCAGCCGGGTGTAGGCAAGCGTAGATCAAAGGGTTCGTTGGAATTCATTGGATTAGCCATATAACAGACAATAGCCATTTTTAAGAAAATTTCTTTGTTGTAACTTCAGATCCACACTTGTTGAGTATTTTTGCTTTTTTCTTACATATTTCTTAAAGTGGGCCCTCGATAAACTATCTTCCAGTTAGGTAGTTTATTTTTTACACTTAAATGTACTCTTTACTTGCTGAATTAAGTGCGCATGATTTAGAAGTTGCTGAAACGTTGATAGGAGTTATAAGGTTTCTATTGATATTTTTAGCTGCAAGAGCATTAGCAGAAGTATTAGTAAGACTTAGCTTGCCAACAATAGTGGGTGAGCTTCTTGCAGGGGTTGTAATAGGAGCATCAGGATTTCATTTGTTGATACCGCCTTCAGCTGGAACCGAATTAAATGAAGGACTTGTAAATGTTATTAGTTCTTTAGCGTCAATCCCCCCAGAAGCTGTACCTGATGTTTATTTCGAAAGTTTTCCATCTCTGCAAGCAGTAGCAACTCTGGGATTATATGCTCTTTTATTTCTAACAGGACTAGAAAGTGAATTAGAGGAATTAGTAGCTGTAGGAGCTCAGGCTTTCACAGTTGCTATGGCTGGTGTAATTTTACCGTTCGCCTTTGGAACTCTTGGATTAATGTTTATTTTCCAAGTAGATCTAATTCCAGCAGTTTTTGCTGGAGCATCTATGACGGCAACAAGTATAGGTATTACTGCAAGTGTTTTTGGTGAGTTGGGTTATTTAAAAACTAGAGAAGGACAGATTGTTATTGGTGCAGCAGTGTTAGACGATATCCTAGGAATTGTTATTTTGGCAGTTGTAGTCGCCCTTGCTGCCGGAGGCACTTTAGAAATTGCTCCTATCATTAAATTAGTTGCAGCAGCTGTAGTATTCGTTATTGCTGCTATTGCATTAAGTAGAACAGCTGCCCCAGGTTTTGATTGGTTATTAGATAGATTAAAGGCTCCTGGAGCCGTAGTGGTAGCCTCTTTTGTGATACTTGTATTGTGTTGTTTCGTGGCAACAGCCATTGGATTGGAAGCAGCTTTAGGTGCTTTTGCAGCTGGATTAATTCTAAGTAGTTCTAAAAATAATCACGCAATTCAACAATCAGTTTTACCTTTAGTATCCTTATTCGCAACTATTTTCTTTGTATTAGTTGGAGCAGGAATGGATTTATCAGTTATTAATCCACTTGATCCAACAAGCAGATCAGCTCTTGTTGTTGCAGGATTTTTATTAGTTGTTGCAATTATTGGAAAAATTGCTGCAGGATGGGTATTTTCAAGTGATAAACCAACTAATAGATTAGTAGTTGGTTTAGGAATGATGCCTAGAGGAGAGGTTGGTTTAATTTTCCTTGGTTTAGGAACAAGCGCTAAGTTGTTAACCCCATCTCTTGAAGCGGCTATTTTATTAATGGTTATCGGAACTACATTCCTTGCACCTGTTTTATTGAGAATTGTTTTAAAAGACAAACCCCCAAATGATGGCAATAAAATTTCAGATGATGTTGCGGCTGATCCAGTAGGTCTTCTTTAACGAATAATTTTACTAGAATTAACTAAAATTATTTTTATTATATGGATAAACGAGTGCTTATAAGTGATGAGGTGAATTACGCATGGAATTTTTTGAATTATCCAATACATACTATTACTGCAAAACCTAAAGAAGAAAGTCCAAAATCATGCGCAATTTTGTTGATACATGGTTTTGGAGCTTCCACTGATCATTGGCGTTTTAATATCCCTGTTTTAAGTGATAAATATGAAGTACATGCCATAGATCTTTTGGGATTTGGAAAAAGTCCCAAGCCAACAGATGTAAAGTATTCAAGTCATCTTTGGAAAGATCAAGTTGCAACATATGTGAAAGAAGTTATTAAAAAACCAACATTTATTGTTGGTAACTCTTTAGGTGGTTATGCATCTTTAGCAGCAAGTGCAGAACTAAAAGAACTATCTGCAGGAGTAGTTTTACTTAATGCTGCTGGAATGTTTAGTGAAGAAAAGGTATCAAATAATAGTTTTTTACAAAGATCTTTAAAAACTTTCTTTGAAACATTTTTGCGAGGCAATGTTTTTATTCAAAGAACTATATTTGAAAGCATGAGACGAAGAGTAAATATAAAAAAAGCATTAAACAATGTTTATAAAAACCAAACTAATGTTGATGACTATCTAATTGATTCAATAAGAAAACCTTCACTTGATCCAGGTGCCTTTAACGTTTTTAAAAGTGTTTTCAATCCTGCAGGTGTCCAAGGAGAACCATTTGATAAATTGTTCAAAAAGTTGAAATCCCCACTTTTACTCCTATGGGGAGGTAAAGATCCTTGGATGAACACATCAAGCAAAAGACTTCTTTATAAAAAATATACTCCTGAAAATACTAAAGAAGTGATTCTTGATGCTGGTCATTGTCCTCATGATGAAGTCCCCGAATTAGTTAATCAACACATACTTGATTGGATTGATTCTTTGTAAAGAGATTTTGTGAAAGTTAATTTTGTTGATAATAAAAAAGATATTTATGTTTTTCAATTAGACGAGGAAAATTATATTAAATTTTGTCCTAAGAGGGGTGGGCTTATAACTAACTGGGTTTCTGAAGGAAAAGAAATACTATATTTTGATGAAAAAAGATTTATTGATAAAACAAAAAGTGTCAGAGGCGGAATACCAATTCTGTTCCCTATTTGTGGAAATCTCGATGCCTCTAATTCAGTATTTGGAAAAGATTATTTGCAACTAACACAACATGGATTCGCAAGGGATTTGCAATGGCAATACTCTTTTAATGAAAATGAAAAATCTTTATATTTATTTTTAAATGAATCTAAAAAAACTAAAAAATATTATCCTTTCGATTTCGAACTAAAAATAAAAGTGTTCTTAAAGATTAACTGTTTAGAATTTGAAATTACGATTTTCAACAAAACAGACGTTGCTATGCCTATAAATTTTGGTTTGCATCCTTATTTTAATATTTCAGATTTCAAAAATTTAGAGTTTATTAATAATCCACTTAATTGTCAGGATCAAGAAAGAAATACTATAAGTAATACTTCGGATGAATTAAACAAAATTAATTTAGGAGTTGATCTACTTATGTATACTTCCGGTATAAGCTCTTTTCGAGATAAAATTTTTAAAAGAGAGGTAATTTTAAATCATCCATATCCTTTCGATTTAGGAGTTATTTGGAGTGATCCTCCAAGAAGAATGATATGTCTCGAACCATGGACTAGTCCTCGAAATTCTTTTGTTGATGGATTTAGAAACATTATGATTCCTTCAAATGACACTAAAAGGTTAAATGCCTCAATACAAATAAAATCTCTTGAGTAATTATGCAATACTTATGAAATTTGTCGTTATAGATGATGATCCCACAGGCTCTCAAACTGTTCACGGTTGCTTATTACTGCTTAATTGGGACTGCTCAACTTTAGTCAAAGGTTTTGAATATAAATCTAATTTATTTTTTATTTTGGCTAATACAAGGTCCCTATCGGAAAATGATGCGAGATTAACAATAGAGGAAATTTGCAAAAATCTTAAGACTGTGATTGCTTCTCAAGCCTATGAAGAAGAAATTATTTTTATAAGTAGAGGAGACTCTACTCTGCGAGGACATAACTATCTAGAGCCAATTGCTCTAAATAGTTGTTTAGGTCCTTTTGATGCTACTTTTCATATTCCAGCTTTCATAGAGGGTAAAAGATTAACAATTAATGGATCTCATTTTGTTGATAAAACTCCTATTAGTCAAACAATTTTTGCAAGAGATAATATTTTTGGATATGAGACAAGTAATGTCAAGGATCTTTTATTTCAGCAAAGCAAATCTCAGATAAATTTTGAAGATATTCAAAATCTTTTATTGTCAGATATCAAAATGCTAAATGATGAAGAAAATAATATTGTTTTTCAAACATTAAAGAACTTAAAGAATAATAAACATGTAGTTGTAGATGTAGAAAATTATTCTCAACTAAAAAAATTTTCTTTGGTAATTAAAAAATTAATTAAACACAAAAAAT
The DNA here is from genome assembly GCA_003281625.1 of Prochlorococcus sp. AG-347-I04. GTDB lineage: Bacteria > Cyanobacteriota > Cyanobacteriia > PCC-6307 > Cyanobiaceae > Prochlorococcus_A. The sequence goes on along the minus strand of QCBL01000001.1, from coordinate 284,459 downwards.
TCCTTTTTCGAACTGCAGCAAGTTTTATTAGTTCAATTTCTGAGAAAAAAAGTGTCTCTCAGAGTGAATTATTTTTCTCTAATTTAAGAATAAGAAATAAAGAAAAGAGTTTTCTTCCAGGACTGATAATTGTTGGATCTTATGTAGAACTTTCAACAATACAATTGAATAATTTATTAGATCTAAGTAATTGTAATCCAGTTGAATTAGATGTTTTTGAATTCTTTAAAATTACTTCATCAGATAATAATCAGAAGCGAAGGAACATGTTTAAAAATAAATTTTTGAAAGAAATTAGATTTTCTCTTAAGCAAGGAAAAACTCCTGTTTTGTTTACTTCAAGAAAATTTATTTCCTTAGATTCTTCTGAACTATTTAATTTTTATAATTTACTTGCTTGTTTCATTGCTGAATTAGTTGCAGATTTGAAGTATGAAATAGGATATTTGATTTCAAAAGGTGGAATAACAACAAATTTGATTCTTAGTAAAGGACTGAATGCAGATTATGTTTATCTTGAAGGACAGATTTTAACTGGGATTTCAGTGGTGACATACAACCTAAAAAATGGCGAAAAACTTCCCATCGTTACTCATCCTGGAAACATTGGCACAAAAGATTCGCTTGTTAATATTTGGAAAGTTTTTGAAAATAAAAATAATTTTTAAAATTAGAAATTCGAGATAATTTCTTCAGCAAAACTGCTGCAGGATAAGGGTTCCACTTTTGGTTCCATTAAGCGTGCAAGATCATAGGTGACTTTTTTTTGCTCTATTGCCTTACTTAAACCGTTAGTAATCAAGTTAGCTGCTTCATCCCAACCAAAATATTCAAGCATCATTACACCACTAAGAATTACTGAGCCTGGATTAATCTTGTTTAAGCCTGCATGTTTTGGAGCGGTACCGTGCGTAGCTTCGAAAATTGCTGCATTATCTCCAATATTTGCACCGGGAGCCATACCCAGGCCTCCAACAATTGCTGCAGCCGCATCAGAAACATAGTCCCCATTAAGGTTTAATGTTGCAAGAATTGAATATTCTTGAGGTCGAGTCTGAATTTGTTGAAATATACTATCAGCTATCCGATCATCAACAAGAATAAGTTCTCTCCATTTTCCATCTCCATGAGAATTTGATATTGATGCAATAACTTCATTAATTTCTTCGCAAATGAATGCTTTTTTGTTATTTGTAAGCTTGTCAAATCCTGGTTCAATTTTTCGAGCATTATTTTCAATTGTAATTTCTGGATTTTTCTGAATATTATCTAAAATCCAGCTTTCTCTTTCTGTAATGCAATCTTCTCTAAATTCATTTACTGCTAATTCATATCCCCAATCTCTAAATGCACCTTCTGTATATTTCATAATATTCCCTTTATGTACAAGAGTCACATGCCTTTTATCTCCTGACAATCTTTTAGCATGTTCAATAGCTTTTCTAATATGCCTCTGGCTACCAGCTTTACTTACCGGTTTTATTCCAATACCAGATCCGTTTGGTATGGATCTATTTTTTAAATTTTTACTTTTTGGTATGACAAAATTATTTAAGTGATTAATTAATTCAAGACAATTATTATCCTCCGCTTCCCATTCAATTCCCATATAGATGTCCTCAGTATTTTCTCTATAAACAATAACGTCTAAATTTTGGGGATTTTTATGCGGGCTTGGAGTTCCTGAATAATATTTGCAAGGTCTAACACAGCTATATAAATCAAAGATTTGCCTTAATGCAACATTAAGAGATCTAATACCTCCACCTATGGGAGTCGTTAAAGGACCTTTGATTGCAACACCAAAGTGTTTGATCGCTTCAATAGTATCTTGAGGTAGATAATTATATGTTCCATAAAGTTCGCAAGCTTCATCGCCTGCATAGACTTTAAACCAATTAATTTTTCTTAAATCTCCATAGCTTTTTTTAATCGCTGAATCCAGAACGATTTGGGTAGCAGGCCAAATATCAACTCCAGTACCATCACCCCTAATAAATGGGACAATTGGATTATTAGGGACACTAGGCTTGCCTTGATTAAAAGTTATTATCTCGCCTTCATTAGGTAAAGTTAATTTTTCAAATTTTGGCATAGCATTGAATTAATAAAAGATAACTAATTGAAGTACCTCGTATTGTAATTTGCAAAGAGTTATTTCTTTAAAACCTAGAAATTTATTATTCAAATGTGAATAGGGAATACTTTATTGATCAGCATTTCAACATCTTTATTAAAAGAAAAAGTAGTTAATAAGCAAGTTAAAGCAAATTATGTCATTTTTCAAAAAAATACTTAGCTATATATGAATGCGAGTTCAAATGTAAGTAATGTTGAAATAGCTAATAAAATTGCTTCTACTGCAGCTTTGTTTCGGAAATATTTTCCTGATGCAAGCGTAAACTTTAGTCCCTGGGACAATTCTAATAATGAATCCATGCAAGATACTATTGATTTTGCGTTTCATTTTCCTGGGTGGAGTCCTCTTATTGAATGTAGAGCGGTACTCTTACAATTAAGAATTGAAAATGGTAATAAGGACAGAGTCCCGAAATTGTTGGGAATAATAATGCGAGGTATGATTGTTCCATCCGAGAGATGGAGAGTGGCTACCATTGGTGAGTGGGAAATGACTGGCACTCATCTTCCACAAAAGGAACAAAAAGATAACCTTTTTTTGGTTTGTAAAGAACTTTATAAGCTATTCTCTACAACATCCGCTGGTAACAAAAATTAGCTGTTTTATGTATTTTCCTTGTAGATTAAATACACTTACAAAAATAATTCAAAATATATGGCAGTCGCTCTTGCAGGACAATTAAGAGAAGGGACAAAAAAATCCCATACTATGGCAGAAAATACTGGCTTTGTGGCTTGTTTTTTAAAAGGAGTTGTTGAAAAAAAATCTTATAGAAAATTAATTAGTGATTTATATTTTGTTTATGAGGCTATGGAAGAAGAAATTGAAAGACTGGTCAATGAGGAACATCCAGTAATAAAACCTATAGGTTTTAAATCATTATTCAGGAAAGAAACTCTCGTAAATGATCTTAAATTTTATTTTGGTGAAAACTGGAAGAACGAAATTAATATTTCTCACTCTGCAAAAGAATATGTTGAAAGAATCCGAGAGGTCGCAAAAAATTCACCAGAGCTATTGGTTGGTCACCACTACACACGCTATATAGGAGATTTATCTGGGGGACAAATTTTGAAAAGGATTGCTAAAAAAGCATTAAATTTGCAGGGAAATGATGGTTTAAATTTTTATGAGTTTGAATTAATTGCTGATGAAAAGAAATTCAAGGAAGAATATTCCCTTACTTTGAATCAACTTCCAATAAATCAAAAGACTGCTGACCAAATTATTGATGAAGCTAATCAAGCTTTTACGTACAATATGAAAATGTTTAAGGAGCTTGAAGGTAACTTGATTGCTGTTTTAGGCAAGATTGTATTTAATTACATTACAAAAAAAGTAAGGATAGGAAGCACCGAGACCTAGTAATTTATGTTTGATTCATTAGTTGATTTCCTTAAAACCAATATTGATGAATTAAATGGTCATGAAGTACAAATATCTAGCGAATTCAAAGAACATAAAAATGAAGACTCAAAATACATTATTAAAAATTGGCTTTTTTCATCTTCCGAATTTAGAAAGTGGCGAATAACAAGATTAGATGGTGGTAAAAAACTACAAGTGTTTAATACGGTCGCCTATCCAAATTTTGATAGTGAAATGCCTATTTTAGGAGCTGATATTTTATGGTTTGGAACTTCTCAAAAGTTATTAGCAATACTTGATTATCAACCTTTAATTCAAGAAGGCAAGTATCTTGAAAAATATTGTTCAAGTTTAGGTAATATTAAGAAAAAATATTCTGCATTTGATAATAATAAAATGAAGAATATATATGATTCAAAAAAGTATTTCTCACCATGGGTGATTATATGTAGAGGAAATAAATTAAATCTTGATAGAGATTTAAATAATATATTCAATTCATTTGTAAATAATTATTTAAATATTTATAAATCCAATCCTGTTAATCAATTTTTAAATGCAGAAGAAATAAAGATTAATCAAATAAAGTATGATAAGTACAGTTTTGAAAAAGATCCTGCAGATAAATTGTTTAAATCTTTTTTTGGAGAAAAATGGACAAAAAAATTTATTGATAAATTTCTTTTTACATTAAATAATGAGATTATTCATTGAATGTTAATACAAGATACAATTTTTTATAGGCCAGAGTGGACATGGCATAATTTTCTAAAATATTTAACTAATAATTTATGTAAATATAACTGTTTAGAAAAAATAATACCCTCGGAATATTCTTATAAAGATTCAACTTATGGTTCAAAAAAATCAAAAAAAAATGTGAATCTCTCTACTTGGGGTGTATCGCATAAAAAAAGAATTAAATTCGCAAGAGCAGTGTGTATTAATAGTCCAAATTATTCTGTTTTGAATTTTTTAATTATTCCTAATACTATTTATAACGTCCCATTTTTTGGAGTAGATTTTGTTTCTCTACCTAATATTCATTTATTAGTATTAGATTTTCAGCCTTCATTAAAAATAGAAAACCAATATAGCAATGAATTAATAAAAAAATTGATAGAACTTAAAACTCGTTGTCATTCATCACTCCCTTTAGCTGAAAAAATGTCTGCTGATGTAGCTAGATTTTTTTCTCCAGGACTAGTCTGGTCAAAACTACCAAAAGAAGAAAGAAGTGATTTTTTAATAGCTAACCAGCTTTATTCCTCATTTACGGAATATCTTAATTTGTATCTGGAAATTCTTTTCGAAAGCAAAGAAGCCAATATTGAAATGCAAAAACAATTAATAAATGGTCAATATAATTATTTGAAATATAGAAGAGATAATGATCCAGCAAGGCCAATGTTGTCGAGTTTGTTTGGTAAAGAATTTACTGAATCTTTAATTAAAGAAGTTTTATTTACTACTTAAAAGTCTTATAATTATTGAAATTTGAAATCATATGAAAAAATTTTCTGTTCTTTTTGTATGTTTGGGAAATATTTGTAGGTCTCCTGCAGCAGAAGCTATCTTTATAAGTCTACTAGAAAAGAAAGGATTAATAGATCACTTTATTGTAGATTCTGCTGGAACTGGGAGTTGGCATATTGGAAAAAAAGCTGACTCCAGGATGAGAATTGCCGCAGAAAGAAGAGATATAAATATCTTAAGCAGGGCTCGTCAAATTACTAGCAAAGATTTCGACGAATTTAACTATATTCTTGCTATGGATAACTCAAATTTTAGAAATATTAAAGATCTTAAAAATAGAACAGCTTCAACTGATTTTGCATCAATTAAAAAAATACAAGATTTTAGATCAGTGTTTAATGAGCAAGAAGTTCCTGATCCATATTTTGGAGGCGATGAGGGCTTCGATTATGTCCTTGATATTTTAGAAGACTCTGTAAACGGTTTTTTGGAAAGTATTTCTTGAATTTATTTGATCTCAGTCTCTTTAGGAATCTTGTCTTTGTAAAGATCAATAATTTTATCTACTACCTCATTAATCGAATATCTATCTGTAATAATTTCTATTGCATCATTCGCTTTTATTAGAGGTGAAATTTCCCTATTGGAATCTTCAAAATCTCTTTTCTTTATAAGTTGCTTTAAGATATCAAGTTCTATTTCTTTTGAGTCTTTACTTTGTTCGTCAGATTTCCTTCTTTTTGCTCTTTCATCAATGCTAGCAGTTAAAAATATTTTAAGTTCTGCATTAGGAAAAACAGTAGTTCCTATATCTCTTCCCTCAGCTACAAGTCCGCCTGATTTTCCAATTTTTCTTTGTTCTTCTACTAAGAATTTTCTTACTTCTTGTATTGAAGAAATTTTAGAAACAATGGAATTTATCTCTTGCGATCTAATTTCTTCAGTAACACAGTAGTTATTAATAAAAACATCCTGATGTGAATTTGAATTTGACTTGAAAACTATGGATATATCTTTAAGAATATTTTGTAATTTTTTTTCTTTTTTATAATCAATACTTTCTTTGATCATAAGCCAACTCAATGCTCTATACATTGCTCCAGTATCTAAATATAAAAGTTTAAGTTTCTTCGCTATTAACTTTGTTACAGTACTTTTACCTGATCCTGCAGGGCCATCAATTGCAATAATCGGTTTTCTTTTCATTAGAAAAACGTGATCAATTAATCTTGTCTCTCCACATCTTATCGCACCAGCAAGTAACGAAATATTATCCTCAACTCTTGCTTTTTGTAGTGTATGAGGGTGTAAATGTTCTAAATATTCAATTGAAATTTTTTTTGCTGATAGCTTTTTAATGATTTCATTTAAATTGATCTTTTTTTCTTGTTGAAAATTTGTTTTTGCTTCTAATAACTCATTTGAAAAAAAACTAATCAATTTTCTTTCTTTTTTTGATAAGTGTACATTTCTTGAACTTAAAGGAATTCCATCAAAATCTCTTTGTGTGGCAATAGATTTAATAGCAACATTTAATTTCTTGCTTTGGACAAGATGTTTTAAAATTAAAAGTTGTTGCCAATCTTTTTCTCCCAAGTAAAGATTTTTTGGCTTGATGAGATTAAGTAGTCTATAAACTACTGTACAAACTCCATCAAAATGTCCAATTCGATTTAATCCACATAATGCAGAAGATAATTCTTTTGGAGCTTTTAGGAATTTAATATTTTTATTATTCGGTGGATAAATATCTTCATTACTTGGGATGAAGATGGCATCTGCGCCATTTGAAAAGGATATTTTTATATCATTATCGATTGTTTTAGGGTAATTCTCTAAATCTAACTTGTTATCAAATTGAAGTGGATTAATGAAAATACTTACTAAATTAACATTGGAATTATCACTTTTTGCTGTTGATATTAGTTTTAAATGTCCATTATGAAGATTACCCATTGTTGGAATGAAGTTAATTTCACTATTTATATTTCTCCTCCAATTTTCTATTTCTTCAGTTTTCCTTATGATTACTTTCTTCACTTTGTTTTTAAAAAATAAATATATTTGATAAATAATTACTGGACAAAAGCAATCTTAGGAGGAATATCTATATAGGGAAAGTCTATCATTTTTATTTCATGGATTACAAAACATCAGGTGTTGATATAGAAGTTGGGCGAGAATTTGTTTCCGAAATTAAAGAGGCAGTTGAAGGAACTCATACATCTAATGTGATTGAGGGTATTGGTGGATTCGGAGGTTTGTTTAGAATTCCTATCGATAATTTTAAAAAACCAGTTCTTGTTTCAGGAACTGATGGTGTTGGAACAAAATTAGAATTAGCCCAAAGTAAAAACTTTCATTTTGAGGTTGGTATTGATTTAGTTGCTATGTGCATGAACGATATCATTACTAGTGGGGCAAAACCTTTATTTTTTCTAGATTATATTGCTACTGGTAAACTTGATAAGAAACAATTATTGAGGGTTGTTCAGGGAATTTCATATGGCTGCGGAGAAAATAACTGTTCATTACTCGGCGGAGAAACTGCTGAAATGCCTGGATTTTATTCAAAAAATAAGTATGATCTTGCAGGATTTTGTGTTGGAATAGTTGATGAGGATAAGCTTATTAATGGTAAAAAAGTATCTGAAAATGACTTAATAATTGCTTTAAAAAGTAATGGAGTTCATAGTAACGGCTTTAGTTTAGTCAGAAAAATTATTCAAAAAAATAATCAAATAGATAAAGAATTTGAAAAAGTTTCTCACTTAAATTTTTATGATGAGTTATTGAAACCTACAAAAATCTACAATAATGTTATTAACCAAATGTTATCTGAAAATATAGAAATTAAAGCAATGTCTCATATTACTGGAGGAGGAATTCCAGAAAATTTACCAAGATGTATTCCTTCTGATTTTATTCCTTATATCAATACCAGTTCTTGGGAAATACCTATTTTATTTAAATACCTTAAAGAAAAAGGATCTATTCCTGAAAAAGATTTTTGGAATACTTTCAATCTTGGAGTCGGATTTTGTTTAATTATTGATAAACAATTTAAGGACGCGATATTAAGTATCTGTAAAGATCATGACATAGATAGTTGGGAAATTGGAAAGATAGTTCGAAAAAATGATTCAACAATTAGTAAATTTCTGCCAGAAATTTTAACTTAAATTTATTTATCTTTTTAGAGTGCATTTTTAGAAAAATTATTTTTTATACCCAAATGAAAAAGTTAGGTGTAATATAATAAAATTACCGCCGAATTATATCGGAAGTTTAAGTATTAAGATTTAACCTTTATTCAATGCCCTTTGCAAATAATCAAAGAATTACACGTAGACGTAGTTCAGCTGGCCCTACACCTCCAAAAAGACCGATAGGTAATAATTCCGAATCAATTGGTAGACAGGCTCAAGGCCCTAGACCAACTTTCTTAACACTAAGGGATCATGGGAAAGTTTTTGTCGCTGATTTACCTAATTTGTCCGATGGTCAATTAGCGCATATTAGTAAAGAAGCTAATGAAGTTTTAAATAGTTTGGAAAAAAGACTTCGTGATCTTGAAAATGTGCCTAATAATAGTAATCCTGAAAATGATACGCTGATAAAAGCCTCTACCAAAAGAGATGTCACATTGAGGTTTATTAAATCAATAGAAGAAGAACAAGAACATAGAAAGAATAATCCTGCTTTACGAGATGCTGCATCTGAATCGTTACCGAGAACTTTTCTTGAGGTTGCTAGACATAGATTGCCTGGAGCAACTTTTGATTCACTACTTCGAGAGGCTCTTGAAGCTTGTGCAGTTGATGAGAGTACTGAAGAAAATCAAGTTATTGATGAGCCTAAAGAAACTGTAAAAATTATGGATATACCCTCATCCAACACAAATGCCTCACTTGTTGTTAGTATCGACTCAGGCAATGATTCCAAGAATGACTCTATTTGATTCAACACAAGAGTTAATAAGTTTTAAAGACCAAAATAATTCAAAAATTATCCTTACTTCAGAGAAAGACCCAATTTTATGCAATCATTGTAAAAGGACTGCATCAAACGGTGTTAGATGTTTAGGAATGTGTGTAGCAGATAATGATTACTAAAATAATTCAAATTTATATATAAATAACCTAATGAAAATTATTAATAATTCCATTAAATTTATTTATTAATGGATATAAGGTATTATTTATCAATAATAAGGAAAAAATTATTCTATAAAATAAATAATTGAAACTTTATACTTTTTATTTGAAATTGAAGTTCTTAGAAAACTTCATAATTAAATGCGTAAAAAAATTAAATAAGGCGGCACCCAGATTCGAACTGGGGATAAAGGATTTGCAATCCTCTGCCTTACCACTTGGCCATGCCGCCGAAAAAGATTCGATTGAGTCTTTTTATGATATTAACAGTAAGGCGTCTTATTCTCTATTATTTGTATGCAATGGTCATGGCGAAGATTTAATAGCATCAGAAATAATAAAAATTTTACAAAAAAAAATAAAAAATAAAAATATTGAAGTTTTGCCATTAGTAGGTAATGGAGATATATTTGATTCGATAAAATCAAAGAATTTCCGTAAAATAGGATTTTTAAAAGATCTGCCTAGTGGAGGTTTTAGTAATCAAAGTCTGAAGGGATTTGTGCATGATTTGTTTGCAGGATTTTTAATCGATAATTTAAGAAATTATTTACTTATAAAACAGAAGTCAAAACATAATTGCAAAATCATCGCCGTAGGAGATTTCCTGCCATTACTTTTCGCTTGGAGTTCAGCATGCGAATTTAGTTTCATTGGAACTCCCAAAAGTGATCATACTTGGAGTAGTGGGCCAGGTTGGGATTTAAGCGATTTTTATCATAAGTTGAAAGGTTCTGAATGGGATCCATGGGAAATGTTTTTAATGAAATCTCCAAGATGTAAAAATTTAATTATGAGAGATAAATTTACAGCAAATAATTTGAATAGAAAAAATATTGATGCAAAATACTTTGGTAATCCAATGATGGATTTTGTTAATGCAAAAAACGGGAAGTTATCAAATATTATTTCTTTTAAAAGGATTATTTTATTAGTTGGAAGTAGATACCCTGAAGCTCTTAGAAATCTTGATAATTTTCTTTCTTGTTTGCAAGATTTTGATATATCGAAGGATTTGGTAATACTTTTGCCTTTGAGTATTAATGCGAATGTGATTCAAATTCACAATTATCTAAAAAAATATGGTTTTATAAAACAGAGTAAAGTTAAATTTCTAATTGATGAAGATTCAGTATGGAAAAAGAAAGATCAATATGTAGTGATTGGAAAAGGAAAATTCAATTTATGGTCCAATATGGCAGAAGTTGGCTTGTCTAATGCAGGAACTGCTACAGAGCAAATTACTGGCCTTGGAATTCCATCTCTTTCTCTACCAGGAAGTGGACCACAATTTACAAAATCATTTGCAAAAAGGCAATCAAGATTATTGGGAGGTAGTGTTTTAGTCTGCAAGAATAAAAAAATTCTTTTAAAACGTTTAAGTTTACTTTTGAAAAGAAAAGTTGATAGGTTAGAACAAGCAAAAGTTGGGAAAAAAAGAATGGGAGAATCCGGCGCTAGTATGAAAATCGTAGATGCCATTAACCTTCATTTGTTATCTTAGTAAATGGCAATATCATATTAATTTTTAATTATTTTATGTATCCAATAAATGATCGGCAATATCTAAAAATTTGTGCAGAGATTGCAAAACTTATGAGTATAAGCTTATCTTCTGCTAAGAAGAAAGTAGAAATTCAAATTGCAAAAGAGGGCTCGCAAACTATTCAAGAAAAAATAAAAGTAGCTCAAAATGTCTTAAAAACTTGTGAAAAAAATGATGGAGATAAACTAAGTTCTTCAAGAATACTTGATAAGCTTATGGAAACTCTTGATGGTGAAGATAATTTTTTAACTGAAGATTGATCCTTAATGTTCAAATATATTTGAGAATTTTAGTATATCTAAATCAGCATGTACAGAAACTGTTTCGAAACATTTTTGAGCTAATTCATATCTATTCTCTCTTTCTAAGATAACTTTTAATTTATGCATTGCTTCAATTAAATATCTAACATCATTTGCTGCATAATCTAATTGATCTTTTGTTAAATCTTCGTCGCTACCCCAATCACTACTTTGCGAGCTTTTGTCCAGTTCTATGCCTAATAATTCATTTATTAAATCTTTTAAACCGTGTTTATTTGTATAAGTTCTTGCTAACTTGCTTGCGATTTTAGTACAAAAAATATTTTTTGTATTAATTTCAAGATTGCATTTTAGAGCTGCTACATCGAATCTTGCATAGTGAAATATTTTCGTAATTTTTTCATCTTCAAGAAGTGATTTTAAATTAGGTGAAGAAGAGGTATTAAGTTCGATTTTTATACAGGATGTTTTACCAAATTCATTACATATTTGTACTAAACAAAGTCTATCTCTTCCATGAATTAACCCCATTGCTTCAGTGTCAATAGCTAGGTAGGATGAGTTTCTATAAAGATTGAATAAATCTCCCGTTAAATCGCTATAAAGAAGATCAATATTTTTATTTTCAATAGTCATTTTAAATAAGTATTTTAAGTAATTTAAGATCTTAGAATATTAATTTAAGATTTTATTTAATTAAGAATTTTTATCTAATAATGTTATTTTACAGAATAAATCTAAAAAATTATAATATGATGTAATTTTAATTTTTATTCTCGAGTTATTAGAAAAAATTTATTTAATGTCTTATTCCTTAAATTCAACATTATTACTGACAATTCTTTTGGCAATAGGATTATTCTTTTTTCTCAGGGCTTCTAGTAAAGATAGAACAACCATCTTAGAGATTTCATCTTCTCAGCAGCCAGTTAAGGTTTTGAATGATTTATGTCAATGGCTTAATTTGAGGGGATGGAAGCAAACTGGAGGAGATTTTGAACAAAGAATTTTGATATTCAAGGGACAAGTTGTTTCTAGTAAGTTTTTGGCAATTTTTTTAGGCTTTCTAGGCGGTTTCGGTTCTTGTGCTTTGGGATTAGTCATTATTCAAATATATCCTGAATTAGGTTGGTGGCCTATTCTTTTGGGATTAATTGGTGGCCCTTTGTCTGGAATTGTTTATTTTAAAAAATCAGCAAGAGAGGAGAAATTTGAATTAAGGTTGATCAACGAAAATGAAAATAATTCAACTTTTATGAGACTTAGAGCGCATAGAGATGAATTAATCTCTTTAGAAAATGAACTCGGAGAAAAACTTCAATTAAAAAGTGACGGTTCCTTATTTAAAACACCTATCTAGTTACTTTAAAACTTAATGCCATAATTTTTAATCAAAAATACTATTCTTTATACAGAATTTCTCTAACTCTTTGTCATTAAACCAATCTTGGGGTTTTGTAAAAATTGATGTAAGCAATTCCTCTCGAGAACCCTTTTTAGCTTTATATCCATATTCCCATCTAGCTAAAGGCGGTAAGGACATTAATATAGATTCAGTTCTACCATTTGTTTGTAGTCCAAAAATCGTCCCTCTATCCCAAACCAAATTGAATTCGACATATCTACCTCTTCGATATAGCTGGAATTCTCTTTCCTTCGATGAATATGTTTGAGAAGCTCTTTTTTCAACAATAGGCAAATATGAGGGCAGAAATGCCTGCCCACAGTTTTCGGCTAATGAAAATAAATTATCCCAATTTAAATTAAATCTTCCAATATTTTGTGAAGCTTTTGATGCTTCTCCATTTTGATTATTTCCTCTATAAATATTGCCTGCACCATCTTGATAATCATAAAAAATACCTCCTATGCCTCTTGATTCATTTCTATGCTTCAAGAAGAAATATTCATCACACCATGGTTTGAAAACTTTATGCAAATCTTGATCAACTTTCTCACAAGCTTTTTTATGCTCATTATGAAAATTCCTTACATCAGAAAGATAAGGATAAAAAGGGGTTAAGTCTGCACCTCCCCCAAACCACCAAACAGGACCAGCTTCGAAATATCGATAATTCAGATGAACTGTAGGAATATAGGGATTCTTAGGATGCAATACCATAGAAGTTCCCGTAGCAAACCATTCATGACCTTTTGCTTCGGGCCTTTGAGAGATTATAGATTGAGGTAATTCTTTTCCCTGTACTTCCGAGAAATTTACTCCTGCTTGCTCAAAAATTGAACCATTTTTCAATACTCTTGATCTTCCACCGCCACCTTCGTCTCTTAGCCAGGATTCTTCTGTAAATTTCCCTTTGCCATCTATATTTTTAAGTCCTGTACAAATTTTGTCTTGTAGAGTTAATAAGAGATTTTTAGTTTTTTCTCTCGAGTTTTTAGGAGGTTCTTTCAACATGTATTTAGAAATCTTGAAGAAAAAATTTTTTTTTGTTAATTATAAGTTTCTCTTTATAATTTCTCTTAGGGGGACCTTATTACCTATTATTTGATAGTTCGACATAGTTCTTAATCTTTTAAACAGTCGACTACATTGTAAAAATATTTAAAAATTTAATGACCACAATAGAAGATGCGAATTTTGCTTTACAAAAAGTTCTAGATGCTGGATCACAGAAAAATGTAATTGAATTAGCTTGGATTAAAAATGTAAGAGTAACTTTACCGAGGGTAATCGTAACATTATCTTTACCACCGTTTGCAAATTCTCAGAGAGATAGGATTGTACAAGAGGTTAGAGGCGTACTGCTGGATTTTGAAGATATTGATGATGTTCAAATAGAAATAGATAATAATCCTTCCAAAAGAGAATCTCAAAATCAAAGTAATGCTCCAGAGTTGCAGAAGATTGATGGGATTCGACACATCATAGCTGTTAGCAGTGGGAAAGGGGGAGTTGGAAAAAGTACCATTGCAGTTAATCTCGCTTGTTCTCTAGCTAAATTAGGCTTAAAAACTGGTCTGCTGGATGCGGATATATATGGACCCAATACTCCCTCAATGATGGGAGTTGCCGAACAGAATCCAAAGGTTACAGAAGGTAGTGGCAGTGATCAAAGGTTAATACCAATAAATAAATATGGAATTTCATTGGTATCAATGGGTTTCCTAATTGAAGAAGGTCAGCCAGTTATTTGGAGAGGACCAATGCTTAATAGTATTATCAGACAATTTTTGTACCAAGTGGAATGGAATAATCTTGATTTTTTGGTTATTGATTTGCCTCCAGGAACAGGAGATGCTCAAATATCTCTTTCTCAATCTGTGCCTATTTCTGGAGCCATAGTTGTCACTACTCCTCAACAAGTATCTTTGCAAGATGCAAGAAGGGGATTAGCAATGTTTAAACAACTCGGAGTACCTTTACTGGGAATTGTAGAAAATATGTCAGTATTTATTCCGCCAGATATGCCAGGTAAAAAATATGAAATTTTTGGTAAAGGTGGTGGAAAAATATTAGCCAACGAAAATGACTTACCATTATTAGCCCAAATTCCTATTGAAATCCCTCTCGTTGATGATAGTAATAAAGGTGTACCAATCTCAATAAGCCAGCCAAATAAAGAAAGTTCTATTGTATTTGGTAATTTAGCTAAATTAATTAAGAATCAATTTGTTAAAAGTTAATTGATGTTTAGGAGAATTTCTTTATTAAATAAGAGCGGATTTTTACAAAAAAAGGACAACTTTAATAGAAGTTTTTTATTTTCTCCAATACTTATAATTCCCCTGCTTTTAGTTATTATTTCTGGTTTATTAATAAAAAGTATTCAGGTTGATTTTTTAGAAACGAACTATTTAGGACATATCTTAACTGGTTTTTTAGGTTATTTTTTAGCATTTTTTATTTCTCTTATACCGTTAGAGAGAATTAGAAAATATTTGGTTCCATTTTATTTGTGTACTTTGATATCCTTATTACTTATTTATTTTTTTGGGATTTCAGTTTCAGGAGCTCAAAGATGGCTAAACTTTGGTATTTTTTCTTTTCAGCCGTCAGAAGTAGCCAAACTAAGTACTGTACTAACTCTCGCTTTAGTACTTGAGAAAAAAATAATTCTAACCATAAAAGATTTAGTATTGCCCCTATTAGTAGTAATTATTCCTTGGTTATTAATTTTCTTTCAACCGGACTTAGGCACCTCTTTAGTTTTACTTGTTTTGACAGGTGTAATGCTCTATTGGTCGCAAATGCCCATAGAGTGGATTTTGATATTAGTATTTTGTATTGTTACATCCACAATATATCTAACCTTACCAACTCTTCTTATTTTCTGGATTCCATTTATAGGATATCTTGCTTATAGATCTTCGAAAAAGAAAATTATCTTTTCTACTATCGCGATATCGTTCCATTTACTAGTGGCAAAATTGACTCCAATTTTGTGGCAATATGGTTTAAAAGAATATCAAAAAGATAGATTAGTTTTATTTTTAGATCCAAATAGAGATCCATTAGGTGGTGGATATCATTTGATCCAAAGTCAGATTGCAATCGGTTCTGGAGGATTATTTGGGACTGGTTTGCTACAAGGTAAGCTGACTAATTTGCAATTTATACCGGAACAACATACTGATTTTATATTCAGTGCTTTAGGCGAAGAATTGGGTTTTGTGGGGTGCATGATAGTTCTATTTTTGTTCTTTTTTTTGATTAAAAAACTTATTAATACTGCAACAATTGCGAGGACTAACTTTGAATCTTTAATTGTTATTGGAATAGCCTCAATTTTTTTATTTCAAATAATTATTAACTTATTTATGACCATTGGCTTAGGACCAGTTACTGGGATTCCCCTTCCTTTTATGAGCTATGGACGAACATCATTGCTGACTAATTTTATATCAATTGGATTTGTTTTATCTATATTTAAACGTTCACGATCACTGAGAAGTTGATGAAATCACAAATAACTATAAAAAAAATTCAAGACCTTTTGATTAAAGGTGTTCAAAATATATATGTGGATGACGATACTTCCAGAAGAATGTGGTGGGCTTCTTTAGAAGTTATTCAAAAAGATTTCCTTTCTCAGAATTATAAACAGGGAGGTATTTGGGTTGCCTCACCTTTACCAGCTTTTAATGATAAAAAATTTTTAAATCAACTTCATGGATGGCTTTGGTCTCCTGAGGGGTTTCCATACTTTCAAAATGAGAATGCAGGTTTTTTACCAGTCAATAATTCAGAAAAGATAAAAAAAGATAACGATTTAGTTAGTAATTATAAAGTCTTAAATCTTTCCCAAGAAGATGGTTATGAACCTTTTTTGATGATAATAACCCCAAATTTTCAATGCGTATTATCAATTGTGGGAGAAAAAGATAAGAAAATTCTGTTAATGAAGTGTGATGAAGAAAGCCTAAAACTTTCAATTGAATTAATGCACTCAAAATTAAATAAAGCAAATTATGATGAAGGAATAAAATTTCGTGATGCAATAAATAATTTAGGTAGCCTTAATATTAACAATCAATTTGAGAAATTATTTTGGCCAATGTTATCGGCAAAATTAGCAAACATTGAACCAAACCATAATATACAGAATTCTGTAATAAACGATGAAAAAAATGTGCAAATAACTGAAGCAAAATTATTAAGCGCAATTTCTCATGAAGTAAGAACTCCCTTAGCAACAATAAGAACCCTCATAAGTTCTACTTTAAAAAAATACAAAATGGATGAATCAATGAGAAATCGTTTAATTCAAATAAATAATGAATGTAATGAACAAATTGATAGGTTTGGTTTAATCTTTAATGCAGCAGAATTAGTCAGTAATGAAGAGCCATCATTAAACAACTTGGCGAAAATTAATTTAGCCGAAATTTTAAAAAAGCTTGCTCCCTTGTGGAATAAACAATTAAATCGACGTGGTATTTCTTTAAAAATAGATATCCCAAAACAACTTCCACAAATATTGAGTGATTCTGAAAAATTAGAATTAATGTTAAGAGGATTAATTGATAAAAATACTAGAGGATTAAAAGAGGGAAGTATATTAATTTTAGAATTAAGACCAGCTGGTCAAAAACTCAAACTTCAACTTAAATTACAAAAATTAGATAACAATCAAAAAGAAATTCTAAAAAAAGATAACGGTTCTGATATTGGTCCTGTTTTAAATTGGAACCCTCAAACTGGAAGTTTACAACTTAGCCAAAATGCCACTCAAAAGTTGTTAGCTAGTTTAGGAGGACATGTCACACAAAGACGTGATACTGGTTTGACTGTATTTTTTCCTATCTCAGATTCAAAATAAATAAGAATTAAGTTATACATATATTAAATAATGTAGAAAATTTCCCATTAGTTATGAATTTTGCAAAATATGAATGCTAATTTCTTATTAGAAATAACTCAAAATTTAGGATGACTGAAACTTTAGTTGGTCAATTTCCAAAGCATATAGGAAGTACTGGGGGTTTATTAAACTCAGCAGAAACCGAAGAAAAATATGCAATTGTATGGAAAAGTTCAAAGGAACAAGCATTTGAATTGCCCACCGGCGGAGCGGCTATTATGCATGAAGGTGATAATTTAATGTACTTTGCAAGAAAAGAACAATGCCTTGCATTAGGGACACAATTAAGAGCCTTCAAACCAAGAATTGAAGATTTTAAAATCTATCGAATTTTCCCTGGTGGGGACACTGAATTTTTACACCCTAAAGATGGTGTTTTCTCTGAAAAAGTAAACGAAGGGAGAGAGAAAGTAGGTCATAATCCTAGAAGAATAGGTGAGAATCCTAATCCAGCCAGTTTGAAATTTACAACTAAGAATACTTTTGATTAACTTCCTTAAAGTTGATATAAAAGAAGAAAATAATTATAATTTGGGTTGACATTTTAAATATGATCAGTTCAAAGAAAGATAGTTTTTTAAAGGCTTACAAAGAAGGTAAAAATTTTATACCTATCATTCAAACTTGGCCAGCGGATTTAGAGACCCCATTGTCGACTTGGCTAAAATTATCTTCAAAAGATACTCATGGTGTTTTTCTTGAATCTGTTGAAGGTGGTGAGAATTTGGGGAGGTGGAGTATTGTTGCCACTAAACCTCTTTGGGAAGCTGTTTGTTATGGAGAAGAAATAGTTAAAACTTGGAATAATGGCAAAACTGAAACACATAAGGGTGATCCTTTTGATATTTTAAGAAATTGGACAAAAGAATATAAGTCAACCATGCTTGATGGTTTACCATCAATTGGACAGTTATATGGATCTTGGGGTTATGAATTGATACATCGAATAGAACCAAGCGTTCCAATAAATCAAATACCAGAAAACAATATCCCTTATGGTTCCTGGATGTTTTTTGATCAGTTAGTTGTTTTTGATCAAATTAAAAGATGTATTACTGCGGTAGTTTATGCGGATACAACTTCTTCAAAAGAGTCCTCGATTGAAGAGTTGTATCTAAACTCAATATCTAAAATCCAGAACACTCGAAATTTAATGAGAGTTCCTCTAAAAGAGAATGAGTTTTTAGGCTGGAATGAAAATGAGAATTTGAATTTAGATCTAGAAAGTAATTGGAAGAAAAAAGATTTTGAGGATGCTGTTCTCTCTGCAAAAGAGTACATAAGAAAAGGTGATATCTTCCAAATAGTTATAAGTCAGAGATTCCAAACTCAGGTCAACAATAATCCCTTTGATTTATACAGAAGTTTGAGAATGGTTAATCCATCTCCATATATGTCATTTTTTGATTTTGGCTCATGGTATCTAATAGGTTCGAGTCCTGAAGTAATGGTTAAAGCTGAAAAAAATAAAAATAGTCAGATTGTTGCTAGCTTAAGGCCAATAGCTGGTACAAGACCTAGAGGTATTGATAATCAACAAGACTTGGAATTAGAAAAAGATTTATTAAAAGATCCAAAAGAGATAGCTGAGCATGTGATGCTAATTGATCTTGGGAGAAATGATCTTGGAAGAGTGTGTGAAATTGGTACTGTGAAGGTCAAGGATTTAATGGTTATTGAGAAATATTCACATGTTATGCATATAGTTAGTGAAGTTGAAGGAATCTTAAAAAACAATGCTGATGTATGGGATTTGCTGAAAGCATCTTTTCCCGCTGGGACAGTAACTGGTGCGCCAAAAATAAGAGCTATGCAATTGATTAAGCACTTTGAAAAAGATGCTAGAGGACCTTATGCTGGTGTTTACGGATCTATTGATATTAATGGTGCATTGAATACGGCAATTACTATAAGAACTATGATAGTTAAACCCTCAAAAGATGGGAAATATGATGTTTCAGTGCAAGCAGGAGCTGGAATAGTTGCTGATTCTTTTCCTGAAAATGAATATCAAGAGACGATAAATAAAGCAAAGGGGATACTAAAAGCATTAGCCTGCTTGGATAAATAAATGAGTCAAAATAATCTTTATAAGGGTTTTGAGGTGGAACTTTTCACAGGTACTTTAAATTCTCATATTGGTGTTTCTGCTGAAATTGAGAAAAAATTTCCTGATTTTGTAAAAGAGCCAGATAACAGAAACGTTGAGTACATAACAAAACCTGAAAAAGACTACAATTTTTTATACGAGAAATTAATAACTCCAAGAAAAAAGTTGAGAAAATGGCTAAATAAAAAAGATTTAACAATCATTCCTTCATCCACTCTTTGTTTTAAACACGATATTAAATTTCAAAGATCTGATATTGATAATGTTTATCATCAATTTATTCAAGATAATTATGGAACATCTATTGCAACTTCAAGTGTTCATATAAACATAGGAATAGATAATTTAGATAAGCTTTTTTCAGCTATTAGACTTATAAGATCTGAGGCTGCTCTATATCTATCCTTGAGTGCTAGTTCACCTTTTTTAAATAATGAAATTACGGATAATCATTCCCAGAGATGGATCCAGTTTCCTAAAACACCAAGTAGGGTTCCTTTTTTTGCAAATCATAATTCTTATATCGATTGGATAGATGAAAATATATCTAATAAAAATATGCAAAATATTAGGCATTTTTGGTCTTCAATCCGACCAAATGGTCCCCAAAGACCTTTAATTCTTGATCGTTTGGAATTAAGAATTTGTGATTTTGTGCACGATATTGATCTGCTTTTAGGGATAACGGCCATGATAGAACTAAGAATTTTAAATCTTTTCGAAAATACAAATACTTTAGATCCTTTGAACGCCAGTATTTTTTCTATGGATGAACTATCTGTAATATGTGATCAAAATGAAATAAAAGCTGCCAAAGATAGTCTGAATTCAGAGTTAATTCACTGGCAAGATGGCAAAAAAGTTATTTGTAGAAAGTGGATTCAAAACTTATTATTAGATTTGTCATCTACAGCAGAAAATTTTGGTATGAAACATCTTTTGAATCCAATCTATAAAGTCCTTGAAGAAGGTAATCAATCTATGAAATGGATAAATCAATATGAAAAAGGTCTTTCTATTGAGAAAATAATGAAAATTTCTATCGAAGATATGATTAGGAGTGAAAGCGGGAATGTTTGATTATTTCAATAAATATTTGATCTGAACATTTTCAATTGTGACATAATAATTGTATGGAATCTTTTCAACAGATAAAAAATAATAACGTGGATCTGATAAGCAACAATGATCCTCTTGATAAAAATCGTCTTTTAATAGAAGACTTATGGGAATCTGTGCTCAGAGAAGAATGTCCTGATGATCAAGCAGAGAGATTGATACAGCTTAAAGAATTAAGTTATTCAAAACAAATTGATGGTGATAGTTCAAAAACTTTTAAGAATGAAATTGTTGATATTGTAAATTCTATGGATTTAGCAGAATCCATTGCAGCAGCAAGGGCTTTTTCATTATATTTTCAACTAGTGAATATTTTGGAACAAAGAGTTGAGGAGGATAGATATATTCAAAGCTTCACCAATAAGGATGTTCAAAAATCGCCAGATAATCTTGATCCTTTTGCTCCAGCATTGGCTAGGCAGAATGCTCCTGTAACTTTTAGAGAGTTGTTTTATAGGTTGAGGAAATTAAATGTACCGCCTGGGAAATTAGAAGAGTTATTGCAGGAAATGGATATCCGTTTAGTTTTTACTGCACATCCGACTGAGATAGTGAGACATACGATTAGACATAAGCAAACAAGAGTAGCAAATTTGTTAAAAAAAATACAGATTGAGCAATTTCTTACAAAAGAAGAAAAAAATTCTCTAAAAACCCAACTAAAAGAGGAAGTAAGACTTTGGTGGAGAACAGATGAATTGCATCAATTTAAACCATCAGTATTAGACGAAGTAGATTATGCTTTGCATTATTTTCAGCAAGTTTTATTTAATGCGATGCCTCAATTGAGGAGTAGGCTTACTGAAGCACTTGCCGAAAATTATCCAGATGTTCAGTTGCCCTCTGAATCTTTTTGTAACTTCGGTTCTTGGGTAGGCTCCGATAGGGACGGTAATCCATCGGTAACTCCTGAGATAACATGGAGAACTGCTTGCTACCAAAGGCAGTTGATGTTGGAAAGATATATTATTGCGACCACTAATCTTCGAGATCAATTAAGTGTCTCGATGCAATGGAGTCAAGTCAGTTCTCCTCTATTAGAGTCACTAGAAACGGATAGGGTCAATTTCCCAGAAATTTATGAAGCTAGGGCTACAAGATATAGATCAGAACCTTACAGGTTAAAATTAAGTTATATTTTGGAGAAATTAAGGTTAACTCAAGAAAGAAATAATTTATTAGCTGATAACGGGTGGAAATTTGACTTAGAGGGAGAAATGGACAACAAAAATCTTGATAAAATTGAAAACCTATATTACAAGTCAGTAAATGAGTTTACTTATGATCTTGAATTAATTAAAAATAGCCTGATTAGTACAGATTTAAATTGCGAGTCTGTAAATACTTTACTTACTCAAGTTCATATTTTTGGATTTTCTTTAGCGAGTTTAGATATTCGTCAAGAGAGCACAAGGCATAGTGATGCTATACAAGAGCTTACAAATTATCTTGATTTATCTGTGCAATATGACCAAATGTCTGAGGAAGAGAAAATTAATTGGCTTATAGACGAATTAAATACAAAAAGGCCTTTAATTCCATCGGACGTTAACTGGACAAAGACTACAGAAGAAACCTTTTCAGTTTTTAAAATGGTTAAGAGACTGCAGCAAGAATTTGGAAGTCGTATTTGTCATTCTTATGTAATTTCAATGAGTCATAGTGCATCTGATTTGCTTGAAGTTCTCCTACTGGCAAAGGAAATGGGACTCCTTGATCAAAATTCGCAAAAGTCACAATTATTAGTTGTTCCTCTTTTTGAAACTGTAGAAGACCTTAAAAGAGCTCCAGAAGTAATGGAAAAGTTGTTTAAATTAAATTTCTATAGAACATTGCTGCCAAAAGCCGGAGAATCTTTTAAACCTTTGCAAGAGTTAATGCTTGGATACTCTGATAGTAATAAAGATTCGGGGTTTGTTTCTAGTAATTGGGAAATTCATAGAGCTCAAATAGCTCTTCAAAATCTTGCAAGTAGAAATAACATATTACTAAGACTTTTCCATGGAAGAGGTGGTTCTGTAGGGAGAGGAGGAGGACCTGCCTATCAGGCAATATTGGCCCAACCAAGCGGTACTTTAAAAGGACGAATAAAAATAACAGAACAAGGTGAAGTTTTAGCTTCCAAATATAGTCTTCCTGAACTGGCTTTGTACAATCTTGAGACTGTTACTACAGCGGTAATTCAAAATAGTTTGGTAAATAATAGATTGGACGCTACTCCAGAATGGAATCAATTAATGTCTAGGTTGGCAGAAACATCAAGGTCTCACTACAGAAAATTAGTGCATGAGAATCCTGATTTGTTAAATTTCTTTCAAGAGGTCACTCCGATAGAAGAAATAAGTAAATTACAGATATCTAGTAGGCCTGCTAGAAGAAAAAAAGGTGCAAAAGATTTGTCAAGTTTAAGAGCTATTCCATGGGTATTTGGTTGGACACAAAGTAGATTTCTTTTGCCAAGTTGGTTTGGAGTAGGTACTGCATTATCATCTGAATTAAATTCAGATCCACAACAAATTGAATTATTAAGAGTTCTGCATCAAAGATGGCCATTTTTCAGGATGCTTATATCCAAGGTAGAGATGACATTATCTAAGGTGGATTTGGAAGTTGCTAGATATTATGTTGATACTCTTGGCAGTAGGGAAAATAAAGATTCTTTTGATGATATTTTTGAAGTAATTTCTAAAGAATATAATCTTACAAAATCTTTAATACTTGAAATAACTGGTAAAAATAAGCTTCTCGAATCTGATAGGGACTTGAAATCATCAGTAAGCTTAAGAAATAAAACAATCATCCCATTGGGGTTTTTGCAGGTTTCACTTTTAAAAAGACTAAGATACCAGACAAGACAACCCCCAATAAGTGAATTCATCGTTAATAAAGATGAATCTAGAAGAGCTTATAGTAGAAGTGAACTATTGAGAGGTGCACTTTTAACTATTAATGGGATAGCTGCTGGCATGAGAAATACAGGTTGATAATTGCAATATTTTTCTAAAAAAAAACTTGTTCTTCCAGAAGGTTATTTTGTTAACTCTTCTCAAATCCCATTAGCTAAAGAAGTTAACAAACTTTTAGCGAATTGTGGTTGTGAGACATTTCCAATAAAACCTCTGTCTCAGGCTATTCAGAAAAGTAATTTCTTTTTTACCATACAAAGTGAATTAAAGAATAAATTATATGGCTTTGTAAGGGTTACTTCTGATAGGGGACTGAATGCTAATTTATGGAATTTAAGTGCATTGCCAGGTAATGATCAGCAACTTTATTATTCAATATTGCTTCAAGTAACTCTTGAGAAAATTAATAGAGAAATGCCTGGCTGCAGTATTTCTGTACAGGCTCCAGTATCTTCATTTCAAAGTTTAGAGGAAAATGGATTCATACTAGATCCAAATGGAATAAGAGTAATGGGATATAAACTTTAAAAATCATGTAACGAGCATGGAGGGATTCGAACCCCCGACTCTCAGAACCGGAATCTGATGCTCTATCCAACTGAGCTACATGCCCTTTTATTTTTCAATTTCTTTAAAGTAAATCTAAATATTTTAAACTTAGCTAATTTAATTAATGAATGCATAAAAAAAATTTTTTTAAATAAATTAAAAATTAAAAATTTTCGGAACCACAAAAGTTTTGAAATTGATCTTAAAGAGCAAAGAGCAATCGTTCTTGGTTGCAATGGTATTGGCAAGTCAAATTTACTTGAATCGGTTGAATTTTTAAGTCAATTAAAATCTAATAGAGCACTAAGTGACAAAGACTTAATAGAGAACGATAGCGATATGGCTGTAGTTAAAGGACAGATAAATTTTAAAGACGATCTAAAGTTAAATTTATTCCGAAAAGGGCCCAAAAGAGTTTATGTTAATGAATCAATCTTGAAAAAACAGAGTGAAATAAAGAATTATATTCGTAGTGTATGTTTCTGTTCTAATGATATAGACATTGTAAGAAGTGAACCCAGTTATCGAAGAATATGGATTGATAAAGTCGTATCTCAGCTTGAACCAGTATATTTAGACCTTACAAGTAGATTTAATAGGCTTTTAAAACAAAGAAGTCATTTTTGGCGTTCTGAAAGTTTCTTAAAAACCCAATCCACAGATATTGTTGAAAGCTTTGATATTCAAATGTCAATAATAAGTACAAGAATATTTAGGCGCAGAAGAAGAGCTTTATTAAAAATAAAACCATATGTTGAATATTGGCATAATCATTTAAGTAAATCTCAAGAGCAAATAGACATAAATTATCTTTCGGGGATACAAAATATAAGTCCAGAAGAAGAAAAAGAAGAAGTTATTAGTAAAAAAATCGCTGAACAACTCTTAAATCAACGTTCAATTGAATCATTGACTGGTAAATGTAATTTTGGCCCTCATCGTGATGATGTTGAGTTTCTAATCAATAATGTTTCAGTAAGAAAATATGGTTCCTCAGGACAGCAAAGGACTTTTATCTTGGCTTTAAAGATGGCTGAACTCGATTTATTAACTAAAACATTGAATGTTCCTCCAATACTTATATTGGATGATGTCTTGGCGGAATTAGATTTAACTAGGCAAAGTTTGTTATTAAATTCTGTTGGTAAAGATAGTCAATGTTTTATAAGTGCGACACATTTAGATAAATTTAATCAGTCTTTCTTAGGCTCATCACAAATGATTCACTTATAATTTAAAAAAAACATTATTTTTAGCTAATCTAAATTTCATATAAATTTCTTAAATGGAAATCTACAAAAAAAGCCAAATTTTAAGTTCGTTAAGTAATGAGCAAAAATTTAGTCATCAAAGTAAACACCTTTTGTTGGAACTTTATAGATGCGATCGTGAAAAATTAAATGACGAATCCTTTTTGCGCTGCATTTTAAATAGAGCTGCTAAATTGTCAAATGCAACAGTTTTGAATTTGATAAGTAATAAATTTGAGCCTCAGGGTGTTACGGCAATTGCATTACTGGCAGAATCTCATATTTCAATACATACATGGCCTGAATCTAATTATTCGGCAGTCGATATTTTTACATGTGGTCAAAATATGATGCCTGAACTAGCTAGTCAATATTTAATTGAATCTTTGATGGCTAAAGAACATTCTTTGCGTGTCATCGAGCGAAATCCACCTTCAGCAGTGGGTAAACAGATCAGAACTGTTGTTTGAAAATATTTACCTATTTAATTTTCCGCTTACTAGCCCCTCAAGATCTAAACTTGTGCAATTAAATCCTAAATTAGAAAAATATTGAACTAGCTCATTAAAATTATAATTGTAAAAAAAATGCTTTAATTCATCTTGGGGAATTTCTATTCTTGCAGTTGAGCCTTGGCATCTAACTCTAACCTCCGATAATCCACATTTTCTAAGATATTCTTCTGCTTTCTCAACCATTTTTAGCCTTTCACTAGTTATTTCATGGCCATAAGGAAATCTTGATGATAAGCAAGGTTGAGCAGGTTTATCCCACCAAGGAAAACCCAATGCTCTTGATATATCCCTAATGTCTTGTTTTGAGAATTTAAATTTTGCAAGAGGAGAGATAACTCCTGCTTGTTTTGAGGCTTGTATACCAGGTCTGTAATCTTTAAGATCATCCAGATTGACTCCATCTAAAACAATCTTGTAATTTAGCTTTTTAGTGAGGTAGGTTGTATGTTTGTGGAGTTCTTTTTTGCATGCAAAGCACCTATCCTTAGGATTTTCACTGTAATTTGATTGGTCTAATTCTGATGTTTTAATTTCTAAATGCTTTACTCCAATCCATTTTGCTTGCCTTCTTGCTTCTTCACGAAGAGTATTAGCTAATGCAGGCGAAATACCGGTTATAGCGATTGCTTTGCTACCTAATTGCTCGAATGCTAATGATGCTACTAATGTACTGTCAACTCCTCCGGAATAAGCGATACAAACACTATCAAGATTCTTAATGTATCTTCTAATTGTATAAAGCTTTTCACTTTGTTCATCAGAGAGAATTTCTAGTTGATTGAACATGCTAATTATTCTAAAATTCAAATTACCTATGAATAGGTTGAATTTATTATTAAATCTTTAATAATATTCTTATCTATATCTTAGATTAAATTTACTAATTTTGTTCAATTGACGAATACGAGTAGAAATAGAGGAATTGGAATTGTCACTGCAAGTGACAGTCAAGAGAGATCAAAAGGTCAACTACATATTTATGATGGAGAGGGTAAGGGAAAAAGCCAAGCTGCATTGGGCGTAGTTCTCAGGACAATAGGATTAGGAATATGCGAAAAAAGACAGTCAAGAGTTTTACTTCTAAGATTTTTAAAAGGCCCTGAAAGGCCATATGACGAGGATTCAGCTATAGAGGCTTTACAAAGAGGCTTCCCACATTTAATTGACCATGTAAGGACAGGAAGATCTGAATTCTTTACTGCTGACCAAGTTACAAAGTTTGATGTTGGTGAGGCCGAAAGAGGTTGGAATATTGCTAAAGGAGCAATTGCTAGTTCTCTTTATTCTGTTGTTGTACTCGATGAGTTGAATCCAGTTCTTGATTTAGGAATGCTTGATATCAATGAAGTAGTTGATTCTCTTCAAAATCGTCCAGATGGATTAGAAATAATTATTACTGGAAGGGCAGCCCCGCCCTCTTTAGTAAGAATATCTCAACTCCATTCGGAAATGAGACCACGTGTGATAGGAGACTTATCAGAGCTAACCGAACAAAGTAGCTCTTGTGGTGGAATTGAGATTTATACAGGTGAAGGAAAGGGTAAATCCACAAGTGCACTCGGCAAAGCTCTTCAAGCTATCGGTAAAGGAATATCTCAAGATAAAAGTCATAGAGTTTTAATATTACAGTGGTTAAAAGGTGGAAATGGATATACCGAAGATGCTGCTATAGAAGCTTTGAGAGAGAGTTACCCTCATTTAGTAGATCATTTACGTTCAGGCAGAGATGCCATCGTATGGAGAGGTCAGCAACAACCAATTGATTATGTTGAGGCTGAAAGAGCATGGGAAATTGCTAAAGCTGCTATTTTGTCTGGATTGTATAAAACAATCATTTTAGATGAATTGAATCCAACTGTTGATTTAGAGTTGTTACCTGTGGAATCAATACATCAAACGCTCTTAAAAAAACCGACAGATACAGAAGTTGTAATTACTGGGAGGTGTAAAAATGAACCTTCATACTTTGAATTAGCTGATGTTTACTCTGAAATGGTTTGTCATAAGCATTATGCAAATGTGGGAGTTGATTTGAAAAGAGGTGTAGATTACTAATTATTCTTAAAATTTAATTGCACAATAATTTTTTTACCTTTTCAATCCCGCCTTCAATAGATCTTGACTGAATTTTGAATTTAGACAAGATTCTTGAAGCTTTTTCAGAACGTTTCCCCGATTTACATATAGTGAAAACCTCTTTATTTAAACTTTCTTTTTGAATAAATTTTAAGTCAGATTCTTGGTTCAAATGACTTAAGGGAATTGAGATAGAGCCCTCTATTGCAGATGTAGAAAATTCTTCATTTTCTCTAACATCAATTAAAAGTATTTTGTTGGCTTTTGCTTTGTATAAACTATTAAATTCATTAGCATTAATACTTTTAATTTCACTATTGTTTTCACAATATTCGTCGCTATTATAAAAGCCCTCAAACTGAGACAGATTTTTTATTTGTTTATTTAATTGATCACTTTTTAGATGTAATTTTTTCATATTCATATTTAATAGATCAAAAATTAAAATCATCCCATCTAAAATTTCACCTTTTTTTAAAATGATTTTGATGATTTCATTAACCTGAAGAATTCCTATTAAACCTGTCGAAACACCCACAACCCCGTATTCTGCACAACTTGGAGCAGCATTTTTTGAAGGTGATTCTGGAAGTAAGTCTCTTAAATTAGGACTATTTTTATATAAATTGAAAACACTCACTTGTCCTTCAAAGCCTTGTACACTTCCAAAGACGAAGGGTTTATTTAATATCAGGCATGAATCATTTATTAAATATCTTGTGCCAAAATTATCCGAGCAATCACAAATAACATCAAACTCTTTTATTAATTCAAGAGCATTTTTAGGATTTATTCTCTCTGAAAAAGTTAATATTTCACAATTAGGATTAAATTTTTTAATTCTTTCCCTAGCAGAATCAATTTTGAGATTGCCAATAGTATTCGTTTCATGAATTATCTGTCTCTGGAGATTAGACTTTTCAACTTGATCGTTATCAACTATTCCAATTCTCCCAATTCCTGCTGCAGCTAGATAAAGCAAAACGGAAGACCCAAGCCCACCTGCTCCAATGCATAATACTGAGCTGTTTTTAAGATTTAGTTGGCCTTCATAACCTATCTCATTGAGGGTAAAATGTTTTTGATATCTTTCTTCTTCATCAGAGTTTAAGAAATTAAATTTTATATCTTTGGACATTGAGATCCCTAAAATTTTCGCTAGCTAAACTATGAAAATATAATAATTAAAATAAATATTTTAGGCTTTTAAAGTTTTCTTATTGCCTTGATTTATTAATATTTTTGTTAGAACTAGATGATAATGTGAAGTTTTTATAAATCAATTTTAAGTTTAAATATCTTCAGAAAGCTTACATACCAACGCCTCTAAAAAAATACAAAATGTTTCGGTTCGGAATTTTGCACAACAAAAAGGTAGTCAATAGACGTTTTTTCCGATACTGTCTGGTTCATATATTAAGTTTACTGAATTCATGAGTGATAACACTCCAGAGTCAAACCAAGACTCCGGCTCCGAAACAAGCTCAGAAACCAAAAGTTTTTCAGAGAAGTATTCTGATGTTATGGGAAAAGTCAACGAAACCCTAGGTAATGTTGATTGGACTCAAATGGGTAAGTACGGCAAGGCGGCAGGCATAATTGCTGTTGTCGTAATAGCTCAGATAATAATTAAAGTTGTCATTGACACGATAAACTTTTTCCCAATTCTTCCTGGTTTACTAGAACTACTAGGTGTAATTGTTGTCGGTCAATGGAGCTGGCAAAATCTTCGTACCAGTGAAAATCGTGAAGCTGTTTTAGATAAGGTACAAAATCTTAAGAAGACATATTTAGGCTAGTTAAAGATTACATATTGAGTATTGCTTTTACGTAATCTTTAACTTGTTTTAGGTACCCTCCCCCAAACATATTGGCGTGATTCAATATGTGATAAAAATTATAAATAATAATTCTTTTTTCAAATCCGTTTTTTATAGGAAATATTCTGTGATATTCTTCATAAAATTCTTTTCTAAAGCCTCCAAATAGTTTTGTCATAGCTATATCTACTTCATTATCTGCCCACCAAGATGCAGGGTCAAATATAACCCCTTTTCCATTTAAATCCATTCCTGCATTCCCTGACCATAAATCACCATGAACTAAAGCATTTATTGGTTTATGATTCAGCAATTCCGATTTAATTTTTTCTTTAACTCTATTTATAATTTCTGTATCTAAAATCCTCGATTTAAGAGTAATTAATTGAGGTGTTATCCTTAACTTTAAAAAACAATCTATCCAATTATCTTCCAAACCTTTTTTCTGCTCTGTTGTTCCGATAAAACCCTCAACTGGAAACCCAAACATTTTGGGATTAGATTCAGCTGATTTTAAGTGCAATTCACCTAAACCTATTCCAAGCTTTTTTTGGTCAAAGTTATGCATATCTACCCATTCAATCAAAAGAATCTCTATATTTTTTATGTTTTTATATGCAATAACTTCAGGAATAACTAAATTTTCTTGATTAATATATTTTCTTAAATTTTGAAGACAATATTTTTCAAATTCAAGAAATTTTTTGTTTCTAATGTTTCTTTTAAGAAATAATTTTCTGTTTGAGAATTCTATTCGCCAAGCACTATGAATATCACCACCATGTACTTGTTCAATACTTTTTGGATAAGTTTCACCTAATTCTTCACAAATTTCGTTAATTTCAATGTGGGATAATTTTTGCATTTAATGAGAAAGTCTGAAGTTATTGTTGTAGGTGCCGGTATAGCAGGACTAACTTCTGCAGCGATTTTATCAAAACAAGGCTTATCAGTGACTTTAATCGAATCTCATACTCAAGCAGGAGGATGTGCCGGCACTTTTAAAAGAAAGAATTATATTTTTGATGTTGGTGCAACTCAAGTCGCGGGTTTAGAAAAGGGAGGAATACATTCTAGAATTTTTAATTTTCTAGATATTCCATCCCCAGAAGCTACAATTTTAGATCCAGCTTGCATTGTTGATTTAAATGATGGTGGTAATCCTATACCTATTTGGTATGAAAAAAGTAAATGGATAGCTGAACGAGAAATGCAGTTTCCTGGGAGTAGTAGATTTTGGAAACTTTGTACCCTCATACATGAAAGTAATTGGATATTTGCTAATAATAATCCTGTATTACCAATAAGTAATTTTTGGGATTTTTCTCAACTTTTTAAAGCATTAGTACCTTCAAACCTTGTCACAGGTATCCTACTTAAATCTACTATTTATGATTTATTGCGAATAAGTGGGTTATCTAAGAATGAGCGCTTGATTAAATTCTTAAATCTTCAACTAAAACTTTATTCTCAAGAAGACGTTTATAATACTGCAGCATTATATGGATCTACTGTTCTTCAGATGTGTCAACAGCCACATGGTCTGTGGCATCTTAAAAAATCTATGCAGTCTTTAAGTGAATCATTAGAAAGCTCACTGATTAAAACGGGAGTTAATTTAATGTTTGGACAAGAAGTTAACTCTATAACTTTTGACGATGTAAATATGTGTTGGCAAGTATCTGCTAATTCGAAAAAAAAATCATTTATGTACCAAGCAAAAGATGTGATTTATACCGCTCCTCCACAATCTTTGCTCAAGCATTTGAAAGATTCTTTAAAAAGAAAAAAAAATTATAAAAATCGACTTAATAATTTGCCTGATCCAAGCGGAGCTGTAGTTTTTTATTCAGCCTTAAAAAAGGAACATATCAAAAAAACATTCTCCAATCATTATCAATTTGTTTCGAAAGAATTTTGTTCGTTATTTGTATCAATTAGTGATGATGGGGATGGAAGAGCACCAAAAGGCGAGGTTACTTTAATTGCTAGTATCTTTACAAATACTAAAGATTGGTTTGATCTAGATAAACAAACTTACTTAAGGAAGAAGAATGATTTCATGAAAAAAATATCGCTTGAATTGGAAAGTCAATTTGATATTGATCCTGAAAAATGGCTACATAGGGAGTTAGCAACTCCATTGGGCTTTGAAAAATGGACAAAAAGACCTAATGGAATAGTAGGCGGGCTTGGTCAAAATCCAGATATTTTTGGTTTATTTGGACTATCAAGTAGGACACCTTTTGAAGGCTTATGGTTATGTGGAGATTCGATATATCCAGGAGAGGGTACTGCAGGTGTTAGTCAGTCTGCATTAATGGTTTCAAGGCAAATTTTGGCTACCAAAGGTATGGATAATTTTAGTTTATAAAATTTTGTCTGTTTTCTTTTGCTTCAGCAAGCTTGTTAGAAAGTGACTCCCAATTTTTTTCTTTAATAAGAGATTCCAGTATATTCAGCTCATTTTTAAATTTATTTATGGAATTTAAAACATTAATCTGATTATTAATAGCTAAATCTAAGCCTAGTTGCTCATTACCTCCTCCAACTCTAGAAGTATCTGCAAATCCTGTAGCAGCCAATTTTTTCGTAAGATCTAATAAAGATTGATTATTTTTTGTTTGCGCAGTTTCAATGAGGGCAGAAGCTAAAAATATAGGCAAATGAGAAATTAAAGATACTGCTTCATCATGTTCTTTAGGCGAAGCTTGGCAAATTTCACACTCCATAGACTTTATCAGCTCGGAAATTGTTCTGACCGCATTAAAGTCACTATTTTGTGTTGGGGTAATAATCCATTTTGCATTTTTAAAAAGACCTTCAAAACCTGAATTAACTCCTTTTTTTTCTGTTCCCGCCATTGGATGAGATCCAATGAAAAGAGGATGTAAATTTTCCCATGTATTAACAATTGGTTCTTTAACAGAGCCTACATCAGTTATTATTGTTTCATGAGGTATTGATGCTACTAATTCTTGAGACGGACTGATTAAATCTTTTATAGGCAATGCTAAAATTATTAGCTCACATTTTTTTAATAAGCTAAGATCACAGCTAATAAAATTTGCAATTTTTTTATCCTTAGCTTTTTTTTCATTAAATTCATTATTTGCTATTCCATAAATTGTATGATTTAGACTTTGGAGTTTTAATCCTAAAGAGCCGCCGATTAAACCTAATCCTACTATTCCAATTTTCATAGATTGATTAATTCAATACCCCTCTTATATTGATACCAATTTTTTGTATATTAGGTTCATAAATTTTGTATGTATTTGGAATTAAATAAATTATAAATGCTTGAAATTTTAAGTCATCAATATTTGAAAAATTTTTTGAGAGATCAAAGTATTAGTTGGGAACACATATATTCTTTTGGGAGAATAATTTCCAAATGTATTGCAAATGACTCCACATATCTAATTAATTCAGAAATTTTTTCTAGCTATGATTGGTTACCTCCAATTTTGATTTCTTTATTTTTAAAGGAAGAGGATTCAACTGTTATTTTATCTGAAGAAAAAATTCATTTTATAAGCCAATTTCAGATTGATTCATTGAGAAATCTAGGTTTTAATTTTATTTTGAAAAATGATCAACTTATTTTTGCAAATCATCATGTTCGTTTGATAACAATCCAAAATTTACTTGATGATCCCAATTCCCTTAATCTTAGAAATCATAGAATAGTTTATTCTGGAATTGAGGATATAAAACATGATTTAAAAAATCATTTTAGGATTTCTTTAGTTAAAAAGGATTGGACAAAAAATTTTAAAGAATATGAATTAATCAATCAAAAATTTATAGAAGTATATGATTCATTCAAGAAAAAGTTCTTTATGAGAAAGGTCTTAGGAAATAGTTATATCAATTTAAATGAAAAAGAAATTAGTTTTTTTTCAAACTTTTTTCATGAAAATTCTTTTTTTTCAGATAAATTTTTAAGCGTTAACAAAGCATTATCTAAAGGATGGGCATGCTGGGTAAAATTAAACGATAAAAATTTAGATTGGAATTTGTATTTGCAGCCAATAGATGAACTTTCTCAAATTAAGGAATTTTTTTCAAATAATAAATTTATTTTTTTATCAGCATTGAGAAAAGATAATTTTTTCCAAATGTATTTTAAAAAGCACAGTTTAGATATTGACTTGGTTATTAATTTTAAAAGTAATTTTGATGAGAAAAAGATTTCATTATATATACCCTCAAAACAGTTGCTTCCCAATAATCCTCTGTTTACCAATTCAATCTTGGATAAATGCAAAAAGCTAATACTTTTTAGAAAGGGTTTAACTTTAGTTTTGTCTGATGATATTGATTTAAAAACTAATATTGCTACAGAATTAGCCTCTAAGTACGGGAAGAGGGTATTACTGGAGACAATTCCCTCTGGTAAAAATGAAATTCTTTGCTCTAGTTTTGACTGGTGGATTATGAATTCTTATTTAATTCAAATTCCAGAACAAATTATCATTCCTTTACTTCCTATTCCAAATATGTCAGAACCTATTAATGCAATTACAGTCTCGCATAAAAAGAAGCTTTCTCAAGATTGGTTTAGAGACTTCTTTCTTCCTCAAGCTAGAATTAAACTTGAAAGATCTATTTCTCCTTTAAGAAGAAATTCAGGTAAGTTAATAATTTTAGATGGAAGAGTAAATAAAAGAAACTGGGGAAGATTACTTTTGCAAAACATTCAACCCTCAAAAAAAATTAACTATATGCTACCTTTTGATTAGGTTATGATTTTGTAAATAACTAAAGAAATATGGGAGAAGCAAAAAGACGTAAAACACTTGGTTTACCTCCAAAAAAAAATAATACTAAAACTAAAATTGATGAGTCTCCAAGATTATTTGAATGGCTTCCCTTTACAATCAATCAAAGAGATAACCTAATTAAATTAAGTATTAAGGCCAGTTGGTTTGGAATCGGAGGATTAGTTATCTTATGGATTGTAGTGAGATTTATAGGCCCTGCTGCTGGGTGGTGGACTTTAGCTGATTCTTTGTAAATCTAAGCTACTGTTTTTATATCATTAACAGCGATTGTATTAGCAGGATTGCTATTTAATGCTTTCATTGAATTAGAGCTGACTTCAGTTCCTTCTGTTAATTTCGCTTTAACCATAGATTCTACTTGATTCCTGATTTCTAAGTTTTGATCAAGCCAAATAATTGTAGTATCTCTTCCTTGTCCAAGGTTTTCTCCTTCATAACTATACCAAGCACCTCTCCTTATTATGATATTAGTCTCTTCTGCCAAATCTAATAAAC
Source organism: Prochlorococcus sp. AG-347-I04 (assembly GCA_003281625.1). Classification (GTDB taxonomy): domain Bacteria; phylum Cyanobacteriota; class Cyanobacteriia; order PCC-6307; family Cyanobiaceae; genus Prochlorococcus_A. Next base: position 249,556 of record QCBL01000001.1, on the reverse strand, counting down.
ATCCTGTTGTACTAATACCTTTTCCGAAGAGAATATCAAACTCTGCGATTCTAAATGGCGGCGCAACTTTGTTTTTTGCTACTTTCACTTTTGCTCTTATGCCATATTCTTCAGTACCTCTTTTAAGAGTTTGAATTCTTCTGATATCAAGCCTCACTGAGGCATAAAATTTTAATGCATTACCTCCTGTGGTTGTTTCTGGATTACCGTAGGTAACGCCAATTTTTAGGCGTAATTGATTCAGGAATATTACCGTACATCCAGATTTACCAATATTTCCTGTTATTTTCCTCATTGCTTGGCTCATTAGCCTTGCTTGGCTTCCAATTACGTGATCTCCCATCTCTCCTTCTATCTCAGCTCTTGGGGTTAGTGCTGCGACCGAGTCAACAACAACAAGATCTACTGCACTTGATCTTATAAGTTGGTCTACTATTTCCAGAGCCATTTCACCTGTATCTGGTTGTGAAACTAATAAATTTTCAACATCAACTCCTAAAGAGGCAGCATAAACTGGATCGAGTGCATGCTCAGCATCTACAAATGCTGCTACTCCTCCATTCTTTTGGACTTCCGCAATCGCGTGTAGCGTTAATGTAGTTTTTCCTGAACTTTCTGGTCCGTAAACTTCTACTACTCTTCCTTTTGGATAGCCTCCTCCTAATGCTAAATCTAAGGTGAGCGCTCCAGTAGATATTGTCTCTACTTTCATTCTTGAGGCGTCGCCAAGTCTCATTATTGATCCTCGTCCAAAATTTCTTTCTATTTGACCTAAGACAAGACTTAATGCCTTGTCTTTTTCTTTTGATTCAGTTTTTTTCTTTTCTTCAAGGCTCATTGTTTGATTTATCGGTTAAAGTTCTTGTAATTATTCTAAATTTGGAAATTTTTATTTAAACCAAACTTTATAAATACAAACTATAGTACATCTGTACTCTAGCTGATTATCTTTAAATTGCAACTAATTCCTCAAGGTTATCTAATTTTAATAATTTGATTTCATTACTTAAATTATACTTATCTGATTCTTTCAAATATCCCCAATCAGCTAGGAAGCATGGAATGTGAGATGTTTCTGAATTTTGTTTAATATCTATTAGAGTTTTTTTTCTATCTTCTATAAAGCCTAAAATTTCATATTTCTTTGTAAGCTTCTCAGTTATTTTGACTTTTGTTCCGGATTCATAACCAAAAATAAATTCTGGAAAAATATTTAATTGTTTAAGAATTTTTTCTACAAATATTTTACCTTTAGTTGTTATGACTCCAGTTTTTATTCCCCTTTTTCTTAATTCTTTCATAAAATTTATAATTTCAAAAAAAGGATTATGTAAATTTACCCACGATTTAAAATCTTTATCAATTTGGTACTTGCGCGACTGATCTAACATTTTTTGTAAATCTTCGGCAATCCAGAAATTTTCATTTAATATCCTCTGGCAATTTTGATGATAATTATTAATGAAATCATCTTTATTATCATTTTTTAATGGATTTTCTGTTTTTATAATTTCGTGAACGATTAGAATCATTTCCCAACCATATTTAACCCAAGGCCTAATTTCTTTGAAAGAATTTGGTACTTTTTTATAAAGTTTTTGCTCAATGGAGATGCAGGGTGAATTTAAGTATCTTTCACAGGCCAGCAAGGAACTATACCAATATTCTTGCATTCCATCGACTATTACTCCATCGAAATCAAATAGAAATATTTTTTTGGAAGACACCTATTGAATATTAAAACTGGGCCGCTAGGATTCGAACCTAGGAATGTCGAGACCAAAACCCGATGCCTTACCACTTGGCGACGGCCCATTGATTCTTTATTTTAATACATGAAAAGATTTTTTTCTATCCAAAAAGTACAAAGTTTTTATAAATATGGCGCTAGTTTTGAAAAATTAAAATCTTATTTGAATGAGCTCGATTTCCATGGCTCTAGAAATTTCTTAGCTTTTTTGATCGCTAAAGCCATTCTTTCAGGATACTCATAGAGTTTTTTGTTATTTTTGTGGGCAAATTCAATAAGGGGCTGCATAATTTTTCTTGCAGCACTTCCAAATGCTATTCCGTCTGGGAGATTGTTTGAATTCAAAAATTCATGAGTTTTTTCATTTGTTCCTCCTGCCAATTGAATTAATCCAGGTGGAAGATCTGAACCGATTTTTTCAAACAACTTAACAGCATCTCTACTTGTTGAAGGAGCAAGATCTCCGGACATTGGCCTTCCATCTAGCTGCCAAATAAGGGGAATATCAAGTTTTTTAAGAATTTCATATCTTTCCCAAAGAGCTTTCAAAAGATCTTCAGGCTCTTGTGATTTTTTGAAAGATTGATTTAATCCACAACTGATAGATATCTTGTCTAATTTCATTCCAGCACTTTTAAGGATACTGACAACTTTTGCAAAAGAATCTAGGCGATTGATTTCTGTATGAATTTCTACTGCATTAGGCTTTATTTTCTGAAGTGTTGATTTTAAATCATCTTTTGACAAATTATATTCATATTCACTAATTAGATTTAAGGGACAGCTATTTAAACATCTTCCACATCCATAACATTTACTCTTTTTGATCCCATAATTATCAATTGCAAAGGTGGGGCATACTTTTTCGCACGGTCTTGGACAATTAGGGGGACATTTCAATGGATCAAATTTTGCTTTACGAAAGTGAACATCATTTCCATCACTTATGCTTATCATTAATCCAGGAGAGTTTTTGAAGACTTTTTTTGCCCACTCGATTCCTTTTTTTGCTGCATGAACTATAGATTCTTCTGCGGCAACATCTATGTAGTCGACACCAGCAGCAGTATAAATCGCACATAAATCTTCTATGGCAACAATATCTTCATTACTGGCACCACAAATTAATTTAATCCATTTATCTTTTTTATTCTTAGTTGTAATCAAACAATTTAAATTTCAAATTCATCTAAAATATAATTACTTAAAGGCTTCCATTCAAGCTTTCGTGAACCTCCCATTTCAACAACTATCTTTAGTTTATTATCGTTAGTGCAAATCTCTAATAAGCTCTCTAATTCAGATTGAGACAGTACTTGACCTTCTAATAACCAAAGTAATTTATTTTTATCATTTTCATTAAATAACTCTGAAGCTTGCGGGATAACTTGTTGCACTTCCCCGAGTGCTCCATTTCTTCCTACACTTTGATGACCAAGGTGGGGTGGTCTAACGCCATGCAATTTCAGCAAGAAGACTTCTGGATCTCCAAGCCCTCTTGCTGAGGTTATAAAAGTTTTAAAGCCCTTGGCTCTCATTCTCCTCAAAAGACGCGTTTCATAACCACCTTCAAGAGGTGAAAAGATTGCAAGACATTTGTTAGTTTTTAAATCGTTATGAAACTTTTTCCCTGTGAGAAGTAATGGCATAAAAATTTCCTTTATTTCTATTTTATTTTATTTTATGGTACTTGATGATGTACAATTGTAACTCAGTGAATTTTTAAGCTCGCAAGCTAGCCGAGCCTCTGTAAAATTTCACATTTTTTAGCGTTTCGTTAAAAAACACAGGTGGGTTTATCCCAAGAGAAACTATCTAGATTTTCAGATAAGTCTCAACCTTATTAATTGTTTTTTTATTAACTTCACCTTAATAACTAAAGGTTTTAGATAATTTAAAAATCATTACGAGCTAGCCTAATTTAGTCTTATGTCTATAGGAATTTTAGGAAAGAAATTGGGCATGTCCCAACTTTTCGACGAAAAAGGTAATTCGGTGCCAGTTACTCTAATTGAGGCTGGTCCTTGCCGTATCACTCAATTAAAGACAACCGCTTTGGATGGTTATACTGCCGTTCAAATAGGTTATGGCTTGTCCAAAGATAAGCATATAAGTAAGCCTGAAAAGGGACATTTATTGAAATCAGGTGAAGAACTTTTAAAGCATTTAAAAGAATATAGGGTTGAAGAAACTTCATCTTATGAAATCGGAAATCAAATAACTGTAAAAAACTTTGAGGTTGGTCAAAAAGTTGATATCAGTGGCAAATCTATGGGTAGAGGCTTTGCTGGTTACCAGAAAAGGCATGGTTTTAGCAGAGGTCCTATGAGTCATGGTTCAAAAAATCATAGAGCACCTGGATCTACGGGTGCAGGAACAACACCAGGCAGAATTTATCCTGGAAAAAGAATGGCAGGAAGATATGGAGGAAAACAGATTACTACTAAAGGTTTGTTAGTTTTAAAAATTGATGATCAGAAAAATTTGCTTGTAGTAAAGGGTTCTGTACCAGGTAAGCCAGGCTCAATAATAAACATTAAGCCAAATAATGTTGTAGGCAAAAAAGGAGGTGAAAAATCATGACAACACTTGAAACTCTTAAGTGGGATGGTAAAAAATCTGGCAAAGTTTCTCTTGATTTAGCAGTTGCTAAAGAAACTTCTTCGGCAGACTTAATACATCGAGCAGTCCTTAGGCAGCTAGCAAATAAGAGACAGGGGACAGCGTCAACTTTGACAAGATCTGAAGTGCGTGGGGGCGGAAGAAAGCCATATAAACAGAAAGGTACAGGAAGAGCCCGTCAAGGATCAATAAGGACACCATTAAGACCTGGTGGTGGAATTATTTTTGGACCGAAGCCACGTTCTTACAATCTTGATATGAATCGTAAGGAACGTAGGTTAGCTCTTAGAACTGCACTTATGTCTAGAGTTTCTGATATAAAGGCCGTTGAAGATTTTGGGTCTACTTTAAAGCAGCCTAAAACAAGTGATATCGTCAATGGACTTGCTCGATTAGGTATCCAAAAAACTGAAAAAGTTTTGGTTATTCTTGATAGTCCCTCCGATATTATAAAAAAATCCATAAATAATATTGAAAAAGTAAAATTAATTGCCGCCGATCAATTAAATGTATTTGATATTCTCAATGCTAATAAATTGGTCATAGGGCAATCAGCAATAGATAAAATTCAGGAGGTTTATGCATCATGAGTAAATTATTCGATTCTCGTTTAGCCGATGTAATAAGAAAGCCAGTTATTACTGAGAAAGCTACAAATGCGCTAGATCTTAACCGATATACTTTTGAAGTAGATCATAGAGCGGCAAAACCACAAATAAAGGCAGCTGTTGAAGCCTTATTCAGTGTTAAAGTCATAGGAGTGAACACTATGAATCCTCCTAGGAGAACAAGAAGAGTCGGGAAATTTTCCGGTAAACGTTCTCAGGTCAAGAAGGCAATTGTGCGTCTTGCTGAAGGAGACAAAATCCAACTATTTCCAGAATCTTAAGGAGTTTTAATCATGGCAATCCGTAAATTTAAACCTTATACACCTGGTACTAGGCAGAGAGTAGTTACTGACTTTAGTGAAATAACAAGTGCAAAACCCGAAAGATCACTAATAGTTTCAAAACATAGAGTTAAAGGCAGGAATAATCGTGGAGTTATCACTTGTCGTCATCGTGGAGGTGGTCACAAAAGGCAATATAGATTAGTTGACTTTAGAAGAGATAAAAGAAACATCAACGCTAAAGTTGCAGCTATACACTATGATCCTCATAGAAATGCAAGGCTGGCACTTTTATTCTACGAAGATGGGGAAAAAAGATATATTATCGCTCCAGCAGGAGTAAAAGTCGGACAAAATGTCATATCTGGAGAAAGTGTCCCAATTGAAGATGGTAATGCAATGCCACTCTCTGTTATGCCATTAGGATCTAGTGTTCATTGTGTTGAGTTATATGCAGGCAGGGGTGCACAGATTGTTAGATCCGCAGGAGCTAGTGCTCAAGTTATGGCAAAAGAGGGAGATTACGTTGCTCTAAAACTCCCATCAACCGAGGTTAGACTTGTAAGAAAAGAATGCTACGCAACTCTTGGTGAGGTTGGTAATTCTGAAATAAGAAATACTAGCTTAGGTAAAGCAGGTAGAAGAAGATGGCTTGGAAGAAGGCCTCAAGTGAGAGGTAGTGTAATGAACCCATGTGATCATCCACATGGAGGAGGAGAGGGAAAAGCACCAATTGGTAGAGCAGGACCAGTTACTCCATGGGGTAAACCAGCTCTTGGATTAAAGACACGTAAAAAGAACAAACCAAGTAATAAATTAGTTGTTCGAAGACGCCGTCGCGTATCTAAGAGGAGTAGAGGAGGAAGAGACTCTTGATTACTTCTTTTATTATTTCAATTTCTATTACATAATCATGGGACGTTCACTAAAAAAAGGACCTTTTGTAGCAGATAGCCTGCTTAACAAGGTAGAAAAACAAAATACTGATAATGACAAGTCTGTTATCAAAACTTGGTCGAGATCCTCTACGATTTTACCTTTAATGATTGGCCACACAATCGCCGTACATAATGGCAAGACTCACATTCCAGTATTTATTACTGAACAAATGATTGGTCATAAACTTGGTGAATTTGCTCCTACACGCACTTACCGAGGTCATATAAGAGATAAGAAAGGAGCAAAATCATGACAAAAACACCTGAAACAACAAAAACAGCAATAGCTCATGGGAATTACGTTCGCGGATCAGCCTCTAAAGTAAGAAGAGTTTTGGATCAGATAAGGGGTAGGTCTTATAGAGATGCATTGATTATGTTGGAATTTATGCCTTACAGATCTACAGACCCCATCACTAAAGTTCTAAGATCTGCAGTTGCCAATGCAGAACATAACCTTGGAATGGATCCATCCACCTTAGTTATTTCCTCTGCATGGGCTAATAGTGGTCCAGTAATGAAAAGGTATAGGCCCAGAGCTCAAGGTCGAGCTTTTTCAATTAAAAAACAGACTTGCCACATCAGTATTTCTGTTGAATCTGCTCCTACTCAAACTAATGCGGAGGTACAAAACTAATGGGACATAAAATTAATCCTTCTGGACTAAGATTAGGAATTACACAGGAGCATCGCTCCAAGTGGTTTGCTACTTCTAAAACATATCCAGTTCTTCTCCAAGAAGATTTTAAAATTCGTACCTTCATACAAAAAAAATATGGAGCAGCAGGAATTAGCGATGTTTTAATAGCTAGAAAAGCTGATCAACTGGAACTTGAATTAAAAACAGCAAGACCAGGAGTTATAGTTGGAAGACAAGGAAGTGGGATTGAAGAATTAAGATCTGGCATCCAAAAAACCATAGGGGATAGAACAAGACAAGTTAGAATAAATGTTGTAGAAGTTGAACGCGTAGATGCTGATGCTTTTTTACTAGCTGAGTATATTGCGCAACAACTTGAGAAAAGAGTCGCCTTTAGAAGAACTATAAGGATGGCCTTACAAAGAGCTCAAAGGGCTGGAGTCTTAGGTCTTAAAATTCAAGTAGGGGGAAGGTTGAATGGTGCTGAAATAGCTAGAACTGAATGGACTAGAGAAGGTAGAGTTCCATTACATACATTGAGAGCTGAAATTGACTATGCAACACGTGAAGCTAATACAACTTACGGTGTTTTAGGCATTAAAGTTTGGGTTTTCAAAGGTGAAGTTCTTCCTAAAGAAGAGCAAACTATCCCTGTGGGTGCGAGCCCTAAGAGGAAAGCTAGTAGAAGACCTCAGCAATTTGAGGATCGTTCAAATGAGAATTCATAGGAGGTATAAAAATGCTTAGTCCAAAACGTACTAAATTCCGTAAACAACATAGAGGCAGAATGAGGGGTGTAGCCTCAAAAGGCAATACTATTGCATTTGGTCAATTTGCTCTCCAAGCTCAAGACTGTGGCTGGGTAACTGCACGTCAGATTGAAGCAAGCAGAAGAGCTATGACCAGATATATCAAGCGTGGTGGTCAAATCTGGATAAGAATATTTCCTGATAAACCCGTAACTATGAGACCTGCCGAAACCAGAATGGGTTCTGGTAAAGGTAATCCAGAGTTTTGGGTAGCAGTTGTAAAACCCGGAAGAATACTTTTTGAAATGGGTGGTGAGGATATCACTGAAGAAACTGCAAAGGAAGCTATGCGTTTGGCTCAATATAAACTTCCTGTAAAAACTAAATTTATCTCCATTGACAAAAATCTAGAAAATTCCTCCCAAGAAAATATAAAAAATAATAAAAAATCTCAAGAGGAGGTTAAAAAATGAAAAACTCAGATTCACTTAAAGAATTTAAAAAATTAAATTCTGAACAAATTACTGAAAAGATTGACCAATTACGAAAAGATCTTTTTGATTTGAGATTCAAGCAAGCTACAAGACAGCTGAATGAAACTCATAAATTCAAAATTATCAAGAAACAAGTTGCGCAATTACTCACTCTCAGTAAGAGTCAAACTGCTTCTAAAACAACTTCTGATTAATTATTAGTTATGGCACTTAAAGAAAGAATTGGTACTGTTGTCAGCGACAAAATGGATAAAACAGTTGTTGTTGCTGTTATTAACAGATATCCACATCCCACTTATAAAAAAATTGTAAGTAGAACTACACGATATAAGGCGCATGATCCGGAAAATGCATGTGTTTTAGGTGATCGAGTTAAAATTAGAGAAACTAGACCGCTCAGTGCCCATAAGAGATGGGCAATAGAAGAGATTCTCAATAAAACAATTCAGGATAAGGAGGTTAAAAAATGATTCAACAAGAAACTTATTTAACGGTTGCTGATAATAGCGGAGCAAAAAGACTGCAATGTATTAGGGTTCTAGGCTCTAATAGAAGGTATGCGCATGTCGGAGATGTAATCGTAGCAACTGTAAAAGATGCACTCCCTAATATGGGAGTTAAGAAATCTGAAGTTGTTAAAGCTGTTATCGTCAGAACTAAAGCAACATTAAGAAGAAATACTGGTAATTCAATCAGATTTGATGACAATGCAGCAGTATTGATTAATGAAGATAAGAATCCAAAAGGTACCAGAGTCTTTGGACCTGTAGCTAGAGAACTGCGGGATAAAAATTATACAAAGATTGTTTCTCTTGCTCCGGAGGTGATTTAAATGTTGGATTCATTAAAACAAAAGAAAAATTTCCAGAGAATAAAAATGCGAATCAAAACTGGAGATTTGGTAAAAGTAATTAATGGCAAGGACAAAGGGAAAACTGGTGAGGTTTTAAAAACTATCCCTCTTGAAAACAGAGTCGTTGTAAAGGGAATTAACCTCAGGACTAAACATGTAAAACCAACTCAGGAAGGAGAAACTGGAAGAATACTTACAGAAGAAGCATCTTTACATGCATCAAATGTAATGTTCTTTTCAAAGGACAAAAATCTTACAAGTAAGATTGAATACTTTATTGATAAAGAGGGGGTTAAGAAAAGAAGATTGAAGAAAACTGGTGAAGTAATTGATTAATTTTTCATCAGAAACCAGATTTCAACTTTTTCTAAGTTATCAATTCTGACAAAGACCAGAATTAACAAAAAATTATGACTCTAAAAAATCGCTACAAAGAATCAATAAGACCAAAACTTTTAAAAGACCTTGGTCTTAAAAATATTCATCAAGTACCTAAAGTTGTCAAAGTCAACGTTAACAGAGGTCTTGGTGAGGCAGCTTCAAATTCTAAAGCTCTAGAAGCCTCTTTAAACGAAATGGCAACAATTACAGGACAAAAGGCACTTGTAACTAGGGCTAAAAAAGCTATCGCGGGTTTTAAAATTCGTGAGGGCATGCCAATTGGTTGTACAGTTACTTTGAGAGGAGACAGGATGTATTCATTTTTGGAGAGATTTATAAATCTAGCTTTACCAAGAATAAGAGACTTTAGAGGAGTTAATCCAAAAAGTTTCGATGGGAGAGGTAATTATACCGTTGGTGTGAAAGAGCAATTGATCTTTCCTGAAATCTCTTTTGATAAGATTGATTCAATAAGAGGTATGGATATAACTATCGTCACTAGTGCAAAATCAGATCAAGAAGGTAAAGCTCTTTTGCAAGAGTTAGGAATGCCTTTTAGTAAGAATTAAATTAAAACTATGTCAAATCACGATCCTATTTCAGATATGCTTACTCGAATTAGAAATGCGAGTCAAAAAAAGCATACAACCACAACTATCCCAGGTTCAAAAATGTCCTTAAGTATCGCCAAAGTACTTCAAAAAGAGGGATTCATTTCTGATATTAATGAGGAAGGTGAAGGTTATAAATCACAAATAATACTCGGTCTCAAATATAGTGGTAAAAACAAATTTCCTACTATTCGATCCATGCAAAGAGTTAGTAAACCTGGTTTGAGAATATATAAAAATACTAGAAGTTTACCAAAAGTTCTTGGAGGTCTTGGAGTTGCCATAATTTCAACCTCTAAAGGCGTTATGAGTGATCGCGATGCTAGGAAGCAAGGCATTGGCGGCGAAGTCCTCTGCTATGTTTATTAAGGAGAATTAATTATGTCAAGAATCGGAAAAACACCAGTACTTATTCCAGAGAAAGTTACAGTTGATTTTGATGGATTAACAGTTACAGTTAAAGGCCCAAAGGGTGAGTTAAAACGTCTCATGCCTGAGGGAGTTAGTTTCGATAAGAAAGATAATACTGTTGTCGTAAGTCCTACTACAACCAAAATATATTCAAGGCAGAGACATGGTTTATGTAGAGCCTTAATTGCAAATATGGTTGAAGGGGTAACTCAAGGTTTTTCAAAGAAACTAGAAATTGTTGGCGTTGGATCAAGAGCACAAGTAAAAGGTAAAAATCTTGTTGTAAGTGCAGGATATAGTCATCCTGTAGAAATGACCCCCCCTGATGGTATAACATACAAAGTTGAGAGTAATACAAACGTTACCGTATCTGGAATTGATAAGGAAATTGTTGGCAATGAAGCAGCAAAAATCAGATCAATTAGACCTCCAGAGCCCTATAAAGGAAAAGGAATTAAATACCATGATGAGAGAATTCTCAGAAAAGCTGGTAAATCTGGCAAAAAATAATTCGAATTAAAAAATGACCAAACTTTCCAGAAAATTACAAACCCAAAAAAGACATAGAAGATTAAGAAGATTCTTAATTGGTGATGCAACGCGTCCAAGACTATCTGTTTTTCGCTCTAATAACCATATTTATGCCCAGGTCATAGATGATAGCGCTCAAGTAACTATTTGCTCAGCTTCAACTGTTGATAAGGAAATAAGAGAAAAATCTGAGAAATTACCTGCTGATTGTAATTCTTCTTCCATTGTCGGAAAATTATTAGCAAAGAGAGCGATAAAAAAAGGTATTAAGCAAGTAATTTTTGACCGTGGAGGTAACTTATATCACGGCAGAGTAAAGGCACTTGCAGACGCTGCTCGTGAAGCTGGCCTGGTATTCTAACTCTTAATTTATTACTATGACTGACACTCCAACAAAAAAAGAAATTCAATCCAATAACGATAACGTTCCTGGAGCTATGCCCGTAGAACAAAAAAAGAATAATCGTAATGATCGAAAAAGAAATAGAAGAGGTGATTCAAAAAATCTTGAAAGAGATTCTGATTGGCAAGAAAGGGTTGTTCAAATAAGACGCGTATCGAAAACTGTTAAGGGCGGAAAAAAAATGAGTTTTAGAGCAATAGTTGTTGTTGGTAATGAAAAAGGCCAAGTTGGAGTTGGGGTTGGTAAAGCTGGTGATGTCATTGGTGCAGTTAGAAAGGGAGTTTCTGATGGTAAAAAGAATCTTGTTAGAGTTCCATTAACGCCAAATAATTCAATACCAACATTATCTTTAGGTAGTGATGGCGCTGCTAACGTGCTGATTAGGCCTGCCGCTCCAGGTACAGGGGTAATTGCTGGTGGTTCAATTAGAACGGTTCTAGAATTAGCTGGTATAAAGAATGTCTTGGCAAAAAGATTGGGCAGCAAAACACCTTTGAATAATGCAAGAGCTGCCATGGTAGCTCTTTCTCAATTAAGAACACATAAAACTGTTTCAAGGGAGAGAGGTATCTCACTTGAACAGCTCTACTCTTAAAAATTATGACTTCAACATTAAATACACTTAAATCAAACTCCGGCTCTAGAAAGAAAAAATTAAGAAAGGGTAGAGGTATCGCAGCTGGTCAGGGTGCTTCATGTGGTTTTGGAATGAGGGGACAAAAGTCACGTTCTGGAAGACCTACACGTCCAGGTTTTGAAGGTGGCCAAATGCCCTTATATAGAAGAGTTCCAAAGTTAAAGCATTTTGAAATCATTAATCAAAAGAACTTTTCCATAATCAAATTAGATAAATTAAATGATTTCAATGATAATGAAGTTGTTAATCTCGACTCATTAGTTAAAAAAGGATTGATTTTTAAACCAAAATTTCCTTTAAAAATCCTTGGTAATGGTGAACTTAATGTAAAGTTACAAGTCCAAGCCCATGCTTTTACTAAAGTTGCAAAACAAAAAATTGAGGATGCGGGTGGATCTTGCGAGCTTCTAGACTATAAATAAATTTACAAAAATTTTATTTAAGCTTCAAAATGTTTGTTAACAAAAGTAGAAATCCCAGCGCTACTGAAATACTTTCTCAATTATTTTTAAATAAAGAGTTAAGGAATAGAGTTTTAACAACTTTAGGACTTCTCTTATTAGTTAGGCTGGGAATATTTATTCCAATGCCTGGAATAGATAGAGTTGCTTTTAGAAGTTTTATAGACCAAGGCGGTCAATTAATTGGTTTTTTAGATATTTTTACTGGCGGGGGAATTTCAACTCTAGGAATATTTGCATTGGGCATCCTTCCTTTTATCAATGCATCAATTATTATTCAGCTTTTAACAGCTTCATTACCTGTTCTTGAAGATTTACAAAAAAATGAGGGAGAGGCAGGTAGAAGAAAGATTGCTCAAATTACTAGATATGTTTCCTTAGGGTGGGGTTTTTTGCAGAGTATCATTTTTTCTTTAATTCTTAGACAATATGCAATTCAGGGAATAAGTGAAACTACATTTGTCTTGCAAACCTCTATTGCCCTAGTTACAGGCTCAATGTTAGTTATGTGGTTTAGTGAAATTATTACGGAGAAAGGGATTGGTCAAGGAGCTTCATTGGTAATTTTTTTGAATATTGTTTCGACTTTACCTAAGGCTCTAAGTTCAACCATTGAAAAAGCTCAAACTGGTGATAGGGGAGATGTTTTAGGTATTGCAGTTTTACTTGGAGTGTTTTTATTGACTATAGTTGGGATAATTTTTGTCCAAGAGGGGGCAAGGCGTATCCCTATTGTTAGTGCAAAAAGGCAGATAGGGAATTCAACATTACTTCCTACAAGGCAAAGTTATTTACCTTTGAAATTAAATGCAGGAGGAGTAATGCCTATCATATTTGCATCTGCTTTGATCTTTTTGCCTATTACTATTGCAAATGTTACAGGCAATCCAGTCTTAATCAAGTTAGCCAGTAGTCTAAATCCAGGATCTTCTAATCCATGGCCATATGCTCTTACATTCTTCTCCTTGATATTGGGGTTCTCCTATTTTTATGCTTCTCTTACTATTAATCCAGTTGATGTAGCTTCAAATTTAAAGAAAGGAGGAGTAGCTATACCAGGAGTTAGACCAGGAACTAATACAGCAAACTACCTATCAGGCATACAAAATAGGTTGACATTATTGGGAGGATTATTTCTGGGTTCAGTAGCTATAATCCCAGCTGCAGTAGAAAGAGCGACGAATGTTCAAACCTTTCAGGGTTTAGGCGCAACTTCATTACTTATTCTTGTGGGTGTTGCTATTGATACTGCTAAGCAAATTCAGACTTATGTTATTTCACAAAGGTATGAGGGACTAATTAATAATTAATGAAAAAACATATACTATTTTTAGGAGCTCCTGGAGCAGGGAAAGGGACTCAAGCGGCATTACTAAGTCAAACTAATTCTTACTTACACCTTTCTACTGGTGAATTATTAAGGAAAGAAATCGAAATGAATACTAAACTTGGTATCCTTGTAAAAGATATTATGAATCGAGGGGAACTTGTTAGTGATGAACTTGTATTAAAGATAGTAAGACAAAATTTAATCCAGAATAATAAAGGTTGGATTTTAGATGGTTACCCACGAAATTTATCTCAAGCAAATTCATTGAATGAGGTTTTAACTGAAATAAATCAACCTTTGCAAGTGGTTTTTTATTTAGATATTCCAGAAAAAGTACTAATTAAGCGTTTGCTTTTAAGAGGGAGAAAAGATGATACCGAAGAGACAATTAGAAAACGAGTTGACATTTATAAAAAAACTACAGAACCATTGATTCAATATTTTAAAGACCTCTCATTGTTAGAATATATTGATGCTGATAGAGATTTAAAAACCCTTTCCTCTGATATCAAACAAAAAATGGCTTGATGATGATGTAGAATAAAGTATTAACGTTTTATTTGTTAAACCCCTATGAAGGTCAGATCTTCAGTCAAAAAAATTAGTCCTGACGATCAGATCGTGAGGAGAAGAGGTAAAATCTATGTTATTAACAAGAAAAGACCTCGCAATAAACAGCGTCAGGGTTAATTTTCAACCCTTAAATTCAAACTTTTACTTATTCAAAACACGTGGCCAGGATTGCAGGAATTGACATACCTCGCGAAAAGCGAGTTGAAATTGCACTTACATACGTTTATGGAATTGGTCTAACAAGATCAAAGCTAATTCTTGCTAATACGGGGGTAAACCCTGATACTCGCGTCAAAGACCTTTCAGATTCTGATGTGCAAAAACTAAGAGGTGCCACAGAAGAATTTACTTTAGAAGGAGACTTGAGAAGAAAAGAGGGAATGGCTTTAAAACGTCTACAAGATATAGGGTGTGTAAGAGGAAGAAGACACAGAATGAGTCTTCCAGTTAGAGGACAAAGAACTAGAACCAATGCAAGAACAAGAAGGGGTTCTAGGAAAACAGTTGCTGGAAGAAAAAAATAATTAACTAAATCTATTTACAAATTGAAGTATTAAATTAAAAAAATGGCAGCTACAGTAAAAAAAACAGGTTCAAAGAAATCTAAACGTAATGTACCTAATGGTGTGGTACATATACAAAGCACATTTAATAATACAATTGTCTCAATTACTGACACCTCTGGTCAAGTAATTTCTTGGTCTTCGGCAGGGGCAAGTGGTTTTAAGGGCGCTCGTAAAGGTACACCATTTGCAGCTCAAACAGCTGCTGAAGCTGCAGCAAGAAGGGCACTTGATGTTGGTATGAGACAAATAGAAGTACTAGTTAGGGGCCCTGGCGCAGGTAGGGAAACGGCCATAAGAGCTTTACAAGTGGCCGGATTAGAAATAACTCTAATAAGAGATGTTACTCCATTACCTCATAATGGATGTAGAAGACCTAAACGGAGACGCGTTTAGGTCTTAACCATTCTCAACCCCCCCCCAAAAAAAACTCTTAACCTCATTATTTTTCCGTGTTGCAATACCAGATTGACAGAATCGACCATCAAATAGCAGATGATCGCTCCCAAACAGGAACTTTTTTAATTGGCCCTTTAGAAAGGGGACAAGCTACAACTTTAGGTAATTCACTCAGGAGAGTCCTTATGGGAGGACTTGAAGGGAGTGCAGTTACTGCAGTAAGAATAGCAGGAATTAATCATGAATATGCCACTATTCCTGGAGTAAGAGAAGACGTTTTGGATATTCTTCTCAATTGCAAGCAACTATCATTAAATAGTACTAATCCAGAGCTCGAAATTGGTAGGTTAGTAGCAAGTGGTCCAATGGAGGTGAAGGCGAATGATATTCAATTCTCATCTCAAGTTGAAATTGTTGATGGCGAAAAACCCATCGCGACTATTCAGGAGGGGCATAACTTAGAGTTGGAAATTCATGTTGAAAGAGGTGTTGGATATAGACCTGTCGATCGTAAGAGTGAAGAGACAACAGCTATTGATTTACTTCAAATAGATGCTGTGTTTATGCCAGTGAAGAGAGTGAATTTCACTATTGATGAAACTGCAGTAGCAGAAGGCGGACCAGGAAGAGAAAGATTAAAAATGGAGGTAGTAACAGACGGTTCAACAAGTCCTGACGATGCTATTGCTGAAGCTGCAAATCAGTTAATAGAACTCTTTCAACCTCTGGCTACCGTTACAATGGTAGAGGAAATTCCTGAGGAACCTGAACCATCTCCCGAAGCTCAAATTCCCCTTGAGGAACTAAACTTGTCCGTTAGAGCATATAATTGTTTGAAAAGGGCGCAAGTCAACTCAGTTTCGGATTTGATGGGCTTCAGCTATGAAGATCTTCTTGAAATTAAGAACTTTGGCTCTAAATCTGCAGATGAGGTAATTGAGGCTCTTGAGCGCATCGGCATTTCTATTCCTCAAAGTAGAACATCTGTCTAACAATTTTTAAGATTATGAGACACCAACTTAGAATTCCATTATTAAGTAAACCTGCTGACCAAAGGAAAGCACTTTTGCGAGGTTTAACTACTCAATTAATTAGGGAAGGTAGAGTAACTACAACAAAAGCTCGTGCTAAAGCTTTAAGAAATGAAGCTGAAAGAATGATTTCACTTGCTAAAGATGGAAGTTTGGCCTCTAGGAGAAGGGCTATTGGATATATTTATGATAAAAAATTAGTTCATTCATTATTTGAAAAAGCAAAGGAAAGATATGGAGACAGAGATGGTGGTTATACACGCATAGTAAGAACTGTATCTAGAAAAGGTGATAACGCTCAGATGGCCATAATCGAGCTTGTTTAAGTTAGTTAATTAAAGGGGCTTTTACTAAAAAATAACTTTTGAAAAGGGTAGCTTTACTAGTCCAATATGAAGGAACTCATTATTCAGGTTGGCAAAAACAAAAAAATGCAACTACTGTTCAAGAAATTTTAGACAGAGCTCTCTTAAAGATTACCAATCATAAAGTAAAGACTTTTGCAGCAGGTAGGACTGATGCTGGGGTTCATGCATCAGGTCAAGTAGTACACTTTGATGTTGATTGTGTTCTTCCAGGAAATAGTTATTCTGATGTCTTAAATAGTCTCTTACCCTCATCAATTAGGATCTTGGAATCAGTTGAGGTAAAAGATAGTTGGCATGCATGCTATTCAGCAATGTATAGACATTATCGATATGTCATTAATAACAGTAAATTCCCAAACTTGTTCATCAATAATTGGTCATGGCATAGATATCAAAAAGTATTAGATGAAGTTTTAATGTTAAATGCATCCAAGAAAATGATAGGAGAACATGATTTTTTTGCTTTTCAGAAAAGTGGTAGTAATAGAACAAACTCAATTACAAAAATAAAAAATATAGATATTAAAAGAGTTGAAGATTTGATTTTTGTTGATATTAAAGCTACTGGTTTTCTATATGGAATGGTCCGCTTAATGATTGGTCAACTAGTTTTAGTTGGAGAAAACAAAATATCGCCAGAAATTTTTACAGATAGATGGGTAAACAAAAAGAAAAATGATGTTAAAGAATCTGCTCCAGCTAAGGGGTTATGTTTTGTAAATGCTGTTTATGAAGAAAATGTTTTTAAAAAGATTAATAACAATGATTTTTTCCCTGTATTTTTAATAGAGGGTTTTTCCTAAGTAAGTTTTAATTAAGAGAATTTTTTGTTTAAATCATTCAAAACTGTTGTTTAATATTCCTTCAATAAGGTAGAATTTAATACTAATTTAAATTTATTTGCAGAAATTTGGTAAATGAATAAAACAATTACTCCATCTTTAGAAACAATTGAAAGAAATTGGTTTTTAGTTGACGCAAAAGATAAGACGCTTGGTAGACTTGCTACAGAAATTGCAACTGTATTGAGAGGTAAGAATAAACCAACATTTACACCTCATCTAGATACTGGAGATTTTGTCATTGTAGTAAATGCCGAGAAAATTGAGGTAACAGGTAAAAAAGCATCACAAAAATTGTACAGGAGACATTCTGGAAGACCAGGAGGAATGAAAATTGAAAAATTTGAGTCTTTACAAGAAAGAATTCCTGAAAGAATCATCGAGCAAGCTGTTAAGGGCATGCTGCCTCATAATTCTTTAGGAAGACAGCAGTTTAAAAAACTAAAAGTCTATAAAGGTGCTGATCATCCTCATGCTGCTCAGAATCCTGTATTATTAAATAGTTAATTTATCAAAATGAATAGTCAAATAAAAAACAAAGCTGTGTATTGGGGAACTGGAAGAAGAAAAACTTCAGTAGCTAGAGTTCGCTTGATTCCAGGAAATGGACTTTTAAAAATTAATGGTCGTTCTGGCGATGATTATTTAAACTTTAATCCCCTGCACTTAAATTCAATAAAAGCACCTTTGCAAACATTAGGCCTTGAAAATTCTTATGATATTTTGGTAAATGTTTTTGGTGGTGGATTGACTGGCCAAGCAGATGCTATAAAGCAAGGCGCAGCTCGAGCACTTTGTGAATTATCTCCTGACAATAGGAAACCGCTAAAAACGGAAGGCCATCTCAGTAGAGATCCTAGGGCTAAAGAAAGAAGAAAATATGGTCTTAAAAAAGCAAGAAAAGCTCCTCAATTCTCCAAACGTTAAAGGAATTAAAATTATGCCAAAATCAGAAATACACCCAAAATGGTATCCAGATGCAAAAGTTATTTGTAATGGAGAAGTTGTAATGACTACTGGCTCCACGCAGCCTGAATTACATGTTGATGTTTGGAGTGGAAATCATCCCTTCTTTACTGGAACTCAAAAGATTCTTGATACAGAAGGCAGGGTTGATAGGTTTATGAAAAAATATGGAATGGGTTCAGCTAATTCAGCTACATCAAAAGATCAAAAAGAAGAAAAAGATTCTAAAAAATAGAATTTTCAAAACTAAGCACAATTTCAATTGGAATACTCAACATTAATTGCAAGGTTGAAAACTGCTTCAGAAAGTTTTGATAATTTGGAAGTGCAACTTGCAGATCCTGATATAGCTAATGATCCAAAAAAATTAGAATCAATAGCAAGAGAAAGGTCAAAATTAGAGCCTTTGGTGATCGATTTTAATAAGTTGCTTGATACTGATAAAGAAATCGAAGATTCAAAAAATCTATTAAAAGAGAATAGAAATGATAAAGAAATGGAATCTTTGATAAATGAGGAGTTAATAACTCTAGAAGAATCTAAGAATGAACTGATTCAAAAAACCACAATCGCCTTATTGCCAAAAGACCCAAGAGATGAAAGAAGTGTAATGTTAGAAATCAGAGCCGGTGCTGGAGGTAATGAGGCTTGTATCTGGGCCGGCGATTTAGCAAGAATGTATGAAAGATATGGACAAAAAATTGGATGGTCTGTAAAACCTGTTAGTGCTTCCGAGTCAGATATGGGTGGATTTAAGGAGTTAGTTATCTCTGTTAAAGGAGATTCTGTATATAGTCAACTTAAATTTGAGGCTGGTGTACATAGAGTCCAAAGAGTTCCAGCTACTGAATCACAAGGTAGAGTTCACACCTCTACTGCTACAGTTGCCGTTATGCCTGAGGCTGATCCTGTTGAAGTTAAAATTGATCCAACAGATCTAGAGGTTGGAACAGCAAGATCAGGAGGTGCAGGGGGACAAAATGTTAATAAGGTAGAAACAGCTATTGATCTTCTCCACAAGCCTACAGGAATAAGAGTTTTTTGTACTCAAGAAAGATCACAATTGCAAAATCGCGAACGAGCAATGGAAATTTTAAGAGCTAAATTGTATGAAATTCAATTAAAAGAAGCCAATGCAAAAGAGAGATCACAAAGGCTTTCCCAGGTTGGCACAGGTGATAGAAGTGAAAAAATCAGAACTTATAATTTTAAAGATAACAGGACAACTGATCATAGATTAGGTTCCAATTTTTCTCTTGAGCCAATTCTTGCTGGTCAATTAGAAGAAGTGATTAATGCATGCATAGCTCAAGAACAAAAAAGAATGATGGAAGATTTTAATAAAGAAGTAAATTAAGATTTTTTTATTAGATTGCAACCCCTATTACATATTTACTCCATTCTTTATGCTTGCCAGAGTCAATTTGTCTTGTAGCTTCAAAATTTAGATTACTTAATGGACGATAAGGCCTACGTTTTAAGGGCATATTCGCCTCTTCGGGGGTTCGATTCCCTTTTTGTACATTACATCTTAGACATGCTGTAGTAACATTTTCCCAGTTATCTGTTCCACCTCTGCTTCTCGGTAAAACATGATCTATTGATAGGTCACTACCTCTATAGTTACAGTATTGGCAAGAATTATTGTCTCTCAGAAGAATATTTTTTCTCGTTAAAGAAACCTCTCTAAAAGGAACTTTGACGTAGTAACGAAGTCTTATAACTGTCGGCAACTTTTTCCCACTATGAATTGAATATGTTTTATCTTCCTCTAAGCTTTCTGCTTTACCTTTAATCATCAAAATAACTGCTCTTCGCCAGGAAGTGATGTTTAAAGGTTCATAAGATGCATTTAAAACTAGAGTCTGGCCCATGCCAAAATACAATTTACATGTCATGCTAACTGTATATTTCAATAAGCGCATATATTTGTGCAAAGTTAATGCAAAATAGGCAAACAAATCAGGTATTTAAATTTGACAAATTTCCAAATTTTGAAAAAGATATAGATTTTAAACAAAGAGCATGGATTGAAGTTAAAGGTAAAGCAATAGAAACAAACGTTAGACAGTTAAGATCAAAATTAAGTAAAAATTGTCAATTTATGGCAGTCGTTAAAGCTGATGGATATGGACATGATGCGGAATTAGTATCACAGTATGCTATCAAAGGTGGAGCATCTCAATTAGGTGTTGCCACATTAAATGAAGGCATTAAGCTCCGTTCTTCTGGAGTTAAAAAACCAATACTTATCCTCGGAAATCTTTATACGAAAAGGGATCTTATTATATGTTTTAAAAATGATCTTATGCCAACTATCAGTAGTATAAGAGAATGTTTAATTTGCAATAACATTGGTAAGCACTTTGGATCGAAATTTCCCATACACCTTAAAGTTGATACCGGAATGTCAAGATTAGGATTTGAATACGATAAATTTGTTCAGCAATTTGAAAAAATAAAATCTTTTGAGAACATTTTAATAAAAGGAATATATAGTCATTTATCCTCTGCTGATGAACTCAACTCATTAGATCCAAAAAGTATTACACAATTACAAAGGAAGAAGTTTCAGGAATTATTAAAGCAAATTAATGTTGATAGAAATAAAAATATCAAGATTCATTTGGCTAATTCAGCGGCAATGCTTCTTAATAAAAATTTCCATTTTCATATGGTACGTGTTGGATTATCTATGTATGGATATAAACCTTTATCAAAATCAAATAAAAATTTATTGCTTAAACCAGCTATATCTTTGAAGGTTAAAGTAGCTTTTATAAGAACTATTGATAAAGGTGTAAGTGTAAGTTATGGAGGCAAATTTGTAAGTTATAGAAAAACTAAATTAGCAGTATTAAGTATTGGTTATGCAGATGGTGTGCCAAGAAATCTTTCAGGCAAGATAAACGTCATTTATAATAATAAATTTTATCCCCAAGTTGGATCTATAACTATGGATCAAATGATGGTAGATATAACTGGTTCGAATGAAATTAAAGTTGGCAGTACGATGGTATTACTAGGATCTGATGGAGATAAAACAATTTCTCCTCTTGATTGGGCAAGAGAATCTAATACTATTCCTTGGGAAATTCTTTGTTCTTTTAAAAATAGATTACCGAAAGTTCAAGTTGATTAGACATTTCGATTAAATAAAAAATTTTGAATGTTTGCATAAAAATTGATAATGTATAAGAACTGGAGAGGTGGCTGAGTGGTTGAAAGCGGCTCCCTGCTAAGGAGTTACAGGAGGTAACTTTTGTCGAGGGTTCGAATCCCTCCCTCTCCGTAATTATTTCGTCTGTAGAAGTTAAAAGAGTTCTCTTAGGTTTCAGATCTACTGATACCAATACAGATACAAGAGTATGGGGTTACTAAAGGATCAAACAGAAAATATTTAAATTAACCAAGTTTTGGTTAAATTGGTGGGCAAAATTAAAATTATGAACTAATAGTTGTTAATTTATGATTAAATAAAAGATATTTTATATCATTTAAAATTTCCTCATATCTAATGAGTTCTTATGTATTAGGGTTATCTTGCTATTACCATGATAGTGCTGCTGCACTGTTGAAGGATGGGGAGATAATTAGTGCTGCACAAGAAGAAAGATTCTCTAGAAAGAAGAATGATTCTAGTTTTCCTAAAAATGCAGTCTTTTACTGCTTAAAATCTCAGGGAATCAGTCTTTCAGATGTCAAAAATATAGTATATTACGAGAAACCTTTAATTACATTTGAGCGTCTTCTTGAGACTTATCTAGGAACAGCACCAAGAGGTGGTAGATCCTTTGTTGCAGCGATGCAAGTTTGGTTGAAAGAAAAACTTTTTTTAAAGACAGAACTTAAGAAGAATCTCAAAGCAGTTCAAAAGTCACTGGGATTTAACTCATCAAAGATTCCCACTCTGCTTTTTTCAGAGCATCATCTTTCTCATGCTGCTGCTGCCTTCTATCCAAGTCCCTTTAAAGATTCTGTCGTTCTCTGCATGGATGGTGTTGGCGAGTGGGCAACAACCTCTACTTGGATCGGGAAAGGTAAAAATATTGAACCGCTATGGCAAATCAGTTTTCCACATTCTTTGGGTCTTCTTTACTCAGCATTCACTTATTACTGCGGATTCAAAGTAAATTCTGGCGAATATAAACTCATGGGTCTTGCTCCCTATGGAGAATCCAAATATGTCGACAAAATCAAAGACAATTTAATTGATATTAAAGAGGACGGAACATTCCGTCTCGACATGAGTTACTTCAAATATCATCGTGGATTCCGCATGACTGGACGTAAGTTTCACAAACTCTTTGGTAGAGCACCAAGACAGGGAGAAAAGGAAATTACCCAGTTTCATATGGATCTGGCGGCATCGATTCAGGTCGTTACAGAAGAAATCGTCCTCAAACTGGCAAAGTCATTGAGAGAAGAGACAGGAATCAAGAATCTCTGTCTTGCTGGCGGTGTTGCTCTTAACTGCGTTGCTAATGGGAAATTGCTTCGAAAGAATATTTTTGATGATATTTGGATTCAACCTGCTAGTGGTGACGCTGGTTCCGCGCTCGGAGCTGCGTTGGTGGGATGGCATCAATACCAAAAACAGGAGCGAGAAGTCAACACCAGCGACTCCATGAAAGGAACATATTTGGGTCCTGAGTTCAGCAACGTTGATATTATCAACTATCTTGAAAAGATTAAAGCGCCGTTCCACACTAATAGTGATTCAGAGTTGTTCGAGCGCCTGGCAGAGGAACTTGAGAAAGGTCACGTGATTGGTTGGTTTAATGGTCCTATGGAATTTGGTCCTAGAGCACTAGGTGGGCGCTCTATCATTGGGGACCCACGTAATCAGAAGATGCAAAGTGTGATGAACCTTAAAATAAAGTACAGGGAAAGTTTCCGTCCCTTTGCTCCATCAGTTCTTGAAGAAGATGTCAGCAATCAGTTTGAGATGAATGCTAAGAGTCCTTACATGCTTCTGGTTGCTCCAGTAAAGAAAGAACTTTGTAAGAAGATGACAGAAGAAGAAGATAAACTGTTTGGTATTGAAAAACTCAATATTCCACGGTCTTTACTACCTGCAATAACCCATGTTGACTATTCAGCAAGGGTTCAAACAGTAAGCAAAACCACAAACTACCGTTACTACAACCTTATCAGCGCCTTTAAGCGAAAGACTGGTTGCCCTACCATTGTTAACACTTCATTTAACGTCAGAGGGGAACCTATCGTTTGTACACCTCAGGACGCTTATAGGTGCTTCATGCGTACAGAGATGGATGTCTTGGTTCTTCAAAACCAGATCCTTTTCAAAAGTGATCAACCCAAATTAGAGAAAGATGAAACCTGGATGCAGGAATTTGAATTAGATTGATAATGAAAGAAATAATTTCTAAAAAACAACTTCGAGAGTTCGGATTGCTTATTGGATTTGGGATACCCATTCTGATTGGTTATTTAATTCCTTTAATCTTCGGGCACCAATTTAGAACATGGACTCTTTGGATAGGAGTTCCAGGATTATTAATTGGACTCATTGCACCACGCCTACTCTACTACCCATATAAGGTCTGGATGGCATTAGGTCACGTCCTTGGATGGATTAACAGTCACATTATCCTCGGCTTGGTCTTCATTCTTGTATTGCAACCTATTGCCTTTATAATGCGCCTTGCGGGATATGATCCATTAAGATCTAAACGAAAAGGAGAAAAGACTTACAGAGAAAACCGGAAAGACCTTAAAATTGACCTGAAACGCATTTTTTGAATCATGGAAGCATTTCTTGATCTCGTTAAAGATATTTGGGACTTTATGAAAGTTCGCAAAAAGTTTTGGTTGGCGCCTTTGATTATAACTCTTGTTTTGATGGCAGTTCTTATAGTGTTTACTCAAGGTTCAGTTGTTGCTCCATTTATTTACTCGATTTTCTAAAGTTTATGAGTTTTCTCCGAATATCAAAAGTAGCGTTTTTTAATATTATTTTTCTTTTATTGTTTCTTAGTATTGTTGATTTTTTTTTGGGGTATTGGCGTAATAATTTTTTTGGTTCAAACGAATATTTACAGATACCTAATTTAACTAGAAATAAAACATACAAATATGATGTAAAAAATTTATATTCCTCTAAAAAACAAATTAATATTATTTATAAGAGAGACGAATTTGGTTATCGAAGTAAAGACTTAACCTCCACTAGACCAATAGTTTTAACAATTGGAGGTTCTACTACTGATCAACATTACGTTACTGAAGGTAAGACTTTTCAAGATATCTTAGATCTAAAAGTAAAAAAATATGATTTTGTTAATGCAGGCGTTGACGGTCAAAGTTCATATGGTCACCTTGTATCTATTTCTAATTGGCATTCTAAATTTTTAGATAAAAATAACGTTAGTATCATAATTTTTTACTTAGGTATCAATGATAGGAAACTTGTAAATCAAGAATTTACTGATTTCGATTTTGCGCAATCTCAAAAACGTTATATCAAAAATTTATTAAAGGATAATTCATTTTTTGTTAGCAAATTATTAGTTATGAGAAATAGGATTAAATTTTATTTAAGTTCGAAAAATAATAATAATGATCTTTTAACTTCATATAGTCCTAGAAAAAAAGATTTCGAGAAAATTGGAATCAAATATGAATTTAATGAAAATTTAGATATTAAAAATTATCCAAAGTATAAAGAAATTTTCTCTGACCTTATATTGCAAACTAGAAGAAATTTTCCGAAGAGTAAAATTTTTATTATTCAACAACAAATCCCAGGTTGTAATTTTGTTAGCAAAAATATTGTTTACGATAGACACCCAAATCAAGTAATGCATAGCAGTAATTACTGCGCTGATCTTCTAAAAGTATTTAAATTACAAGAAAAATTTTTATCTGAATCTCAAATTAAAAAAAAAGTAAAGTTATTTCCTATGTATTTGCAAGAAATTATTAAAGATGATGGTGTTTATGATTATGTTCATACCAATAACAAAGGCTCAAAAAGCATAGCAACTTATATTGAATCAATCATTGATCAAGATTAATAAATCTATCATCTAGGTTAAATTAGTTTTTAATGCATCCAGCAATAAGAAATAGTAAATCTCTTTCTTTAGAAATATTTGTTAATTTATACTTCTAAAACAAGTCAAGATCTATATTTTTGAGTTCATTAATAGAACCTAAAATAATTTCAGCACCTTCTTTTTGTAAATTTCTTTCGTAAGCATTACGTTCTTTTACTCGGGACTTTAAATGTAAATGAGGGGGCGCTATTCCAATACTTATGAATTTCTGAGATGGTATTTCCTTTCTAGCGTTAACAACTGTATTTATATCTGCAATAGTATCACCTACGTAAGCAATAGGAATATTTGATGCGCCAAGTCTACTCCCAAGGAGCTTTTTTGATAAATTAATAAAACCTTGTGGATTAGGTTTGTCAGGGGCATCTCCCATAGAGATTAGTGGAGGTGATTTAAGTCCAAGTCTTTTTTCTAAAACAAATTTTGCTGAAGCGGACTCTGCACCACTCACAAAACCCCATATTATTCCATTGCTTTCTAATAAATCAAAAAATTTTTTATCTACTAATAACTCCTCATTCGTTATAAATCCATTCCAATGCTTACTATCTTGATTTGGATCACCCCCAAAGTAAAACTGCTCAAAACATTTCACTATTTCTTCTCTTGGAGGTATTTCAAGCTTTAAATTCCTCTTTTTTATAGATCTTTTTATAAGCTCTAAACTTAAATCCCAGTCATTATTCCAAATTCCCTCATTTTTGGCATTATCAATATCTAAATAACTTGGCTCCCATCCAGAAAATTTGTAAACAGTTTTTTTTAATGAAAGTCTGTAACTATTCTCTACGCTGCGTATAACACCATCTATATCAAATATAATTAAACCAATTTTTTTCAAAGTATTTTCTCAATCCCTTATAAAAGATTAATATTCTTATTAAAAAAAAGCAAAAAAATTCTATGGATAATTAATTTATTTCCTGAAAATTAATTTTGTAAATATCCTCTTGGCGTAAGAAATATTTCATCAATTAGTGTGGTTTGAGAATTGCCAATAATTATTATTGATAGCATATCTATTTTTTTAAAAGGGATAGTATTTAAAGTAAAAAAATTTTTTGATTGATTTTCTCTACCTACTTGTCTAGCTACTAAAACGGGAGTATTACATGGCCTAGATTTTAAACATTGATCTATTACACTTTTTAGCTGCCAATTCCTTTCAATGGATTGAGGATTAAATAAAGCTATAACAAAGTCACCTACAAGAGCTCCTTCAATTCTTTTTTCTATTAATGACCAGGGAGTTAACTTATCACTTAAGCTAATTGAACAAAAGTCGTTCATTAATGGTGCTCCACTAAGTGCGGCCGCTAATTGAACACTACTTATACCTGGATGTACTTCAAAGTAGGGTCTAGATTCTTTTCTTATTTTTTGAATTAATTCCAAAAGTAAACCAGCCATTCCATAGAATCCAGATTCCCCTGAAGAAATTAAAGCCACTTTTATTCCTTCCTGTGCTAGTTTAATTGCCTTACTGCATCTTTCTTTTTCTTCAGTAAGTTTACTTTCAATTAAAACTTGGTCACTTCTACTTAAAGGTTTAATTAAATCTAAATACATTTTGTATCCAATCCAAATAGTAGATCTTGAAAGTGCTTTTCTTGCATTATTGGTTAGAAAGGAGATATCACCAGGCCCACTTCCAATAATATGTATTTCACCATGGGTTGGATTATACTGATTTTTTGATTCTGCTACTGCTATCGTTACTGCCCCAGATTGATTTTTAAAAATTCTTTTTTCTTCTAATAATTTTGATTCTTCTCCTGCTGCAAGCAGGCAAGATGCCTCTGCTACCGAAGGTGTGCCAATTTCCTTTTGAACGACATTTGATGGATTTGGAACAATTATTGTTGAAAGATCTTTTTTACTAAAAAACTTTACAGGCAAGTTTTTTTCTTCAGCAAGTTCTAAAATTCCTTTCTCATCTTTTTTTATATTAATAGTTGCAAATCCAGCAATTGCTTGCTGTGATAAATTCCTTGATTTCAAAAGATTATTTAAAGAATTTGCTATTAGTTCTTTGCTTGTATTTCTTTCACATCCAATTCCAATCCATAATACGGGCGGATGCCAATTCGTTGCATTATTTTCAAATATACTCACATGAAATGTTGAATCTGGTTTTCCAGTTTCTTTTTGATTAATAATCTCACCTGATTCTGAAGTTTTCCATAAGCGATTACCAGATAATTGTTTGCAAAATATTTCTTCGTTCTTAGCTTGTTTAATTACTAGTTTTGACCAATCCTGTATATTGCCAGATCTTTTCCACCCCCATTCATTACCAAATGAATCAAGATTTAAGAAGCTTTCATCTTTTGAGTTATTAGTTTCTATTATTTGGCCCCCAAATAAATTAGAAATTTGAAATGCGATATTTTGTGCGTTTGACTGGTGTAAACCAACTAAAGGTACTATTTTGGAACATTTATTATCTATGACAATAATACCTGGATCTTGATCTTTAGATGTTAAAAAAGAATTTATTATGCGTATTGATGCACCTATTGAACCTATAAAAATTATTAAATCTAGTTCAGGCCATTTTTGAAGTAAGATTTCTCTAGGCTTTTTTACTTGTAAATCCTCAATATGTGCTACATCATCTTTTGAATAACCCGCAATGTATATGTCATTAACAAACTTGTTTTCTTTAAGCCTTTTTAAAATTTCTTTTGATCTATGAGATAGTCCTATTGCGATTCCTTTCAAATTAGAAACTTTAGTTTGTTATGTTGAAAATTATATACTGTCGATGTGTTTAAAAAATTTCATTGAAATATAAAAAAAAATTTAAGAAATTTATAGAATATTTAAGTAAATATACTCACAGCTTAGTCATAGACAAGAATTTAACAAAATATTCATATAGTAACAATCATTAGAACATTTGTTACGTTAATGCATAACGAAAGAATCTTTGCCTTATTATTTTTGAAAGGAATATATAAAGTTCCGAAGGATTCGTTTTCTTGAACATTATTATTAAAAATAAGTCCAAGATTCGATCCATCGGCTTTAATGTCAATTATTTTCGAGGTGCTAGATGACCATCAGCCCACCAGAAAGTGGAGAAAAAAACAAGAAAGTTTTGGAAGATCCTGTAAAGGCTGATCCAAGACCTATTGATTTTGCCAAATTAGATAAGCCAGGTTTCTGGTCAAGTAAATTATCTAAGGGTCCAAAAACTACAACTTGGATCTGGAATTTGCATGCAGATGCACATGATTTTGATGTGCATACTGGCGATGCTGAAGAAGCAACAAGAAAAATCTTTTCAGCTCATTTTGGGCATCTTGCAGTCATTTTCATTTGGATGAGTGCTGCATTTTTCCATGGAGCTAGATTTTCTAATTATTCAGGTTGGTTAGCTGATCCAACTCATGTAAAACCTGGTGCCCAGCAAGTTTGGGCAATAGTAGGTCAAGAAATGCTTAACGCTGATCTTGGAGCCAACTACAACGGAATTCAAATTAGTTCAGGAATATTTCACATGTGGCGAGCATGGGGAATAACTAATGAAAGTGAACTTATGGCTTTGGCAATAGGTGCTGTAGTAATGGCTGCACTTATGCTTCATGCAGGAATTTTTCATTATCACAAAGCAGCTCCAAAAATGGAGTGGTTCCAAGATATTGAATCTATGCTAAACCACCATATTGCTGGTTTAGTAGGATTAGGTTCTTTAGCGTGGGCTGGCCATTGTATTCATATTGGAGCTCCTACTGCAGCTCTCTTAGATGCAATTGATGCAGGCTCTCCCTTAGTTATTAATGGTAAAGAAATTGCAACTATTGCTGATATGCCTATGCCTCATCAACTCTGCGATCCACAAATTATCGGTCAGATATTTCCAGGATTAGCTAGTGGCACAGGTAATTTCTTTAGTTTAAATTGGTTAGCTTTTTCAGACTTCCTTACCTTCAAGGGTGGACTTAACCCCGTGACAGGAAGCTTATGGATGACTGATGTTTCACATCATCATTTAGCTTTTGGTGTAATAGCAATAATCGGTGGTCACATGTATAGAACCAATTACGGTATTGGTCATAGTATGAAAGAAATATTAGATTCACAGCAAGGAGATCCAATATTATTCCCTGCTCCCAAAGGTCATCAAGGTCTTTTTGAGTTCATGGCGGAAAGTAGACATGCTCAGCTATCAGTAAACCTAGCAATGCTTGGATCAATAAGTATACTTGTTTCTCATCACATGTATGCGATGCCTCCATATCCTTATATAGCTACTGACTATATGACTGTTCTTGGATTATTTACCCATCACATGTGGATAGGTGGATTATTCATAGTAGGAGCAGGCGCTCATGCTGGAATTGCAATGGTTAGAGATTATGATCCAGCAAAACATATTGATAATGTTTTAGACAGAATTCTTAAAGCAAGAGATGCCTTAATCAGTCATTTGAACTGGGTATGTATGTGGTTAGGATTTCATAGTTTTGGCCTCTATATTCATAATGACACTATGAGAGCTTTGGGTAGACCTCAAGATATGTTTAGTGATTCAGCAATCCAACTTCAGCCAATTTTTGCTCAATGGGTACAGAGTATTCAAGCATCTGCCGTAGGAACTTCTCTTTTAGCAGGTACTGCAGAAGCTTTACCTCACAAAGCTTTAAGTGAAGTTTTTAACGGAAGTTTAGTTGAAGTTGGTGGAAAGGTAGCTATAGCTCCAATTCCATTAGGAACAGCTGATTTAATGATTCATCATATTCATGCTTTCCAAATCCACGTAACTGTTTTGATACTTCTTAAAGGAGTTCTTTATGCAAGAAGTTCAAGGCTGATACCTGACAAAGCTTCTTTAGGATTCAGATTCCCTTGTGATGGACCTGGAAGAGGTGGTACATGTCAAGTTTCTTCATGGGATCACGTGTTCTTGGCCCTTTTCTGGATGTATAACTGTTTATCAATAGTTATTTTCCACTTCTCTTGGAAAATGCAGAGTGATGTTTGGGGACTTACTGGTGGTAATTTCGCACAAAGCTCCATTACTATTAATGGTTGGTTAAGAGATTTCCTTTGGGCGCAAGCTTCTCAAGTATTGAC
This sequence comes from Prochlorococcus sp. AG-347-I04, assembly GCA_003281625.1. GTDB lineage: Bacteria > Cyanobacteriota > Cyanobacteriia > PCC-6307 > Cyanobiaceae > Prochlorococcus_A. The sequence goes on along the minus strand of QCBL01000001.1, from coordinate 218,950 downwards.
AAGTTATGGTCAATCCATAAGCATGTACGGTTTGATGTTCTTAGGAGCTCACTTCATATGGGCATTTAGTTTAATGTTCCTCTTTAGTGGAAGGGGATATTGGCAAGAATTATTCGAATCAATTGTTTGGGCACATAACAAACTGAAAGTTGCTCCGACTATTCAACCAAGAGCTTTATCTATCACTCAGGGTAGAGCAGTAGGTGTAACACACTTCCTGGTTGGTGGTATTGCTACCACATGGGCTTTCTTCCACGCTCGCCTTTTCGGCTTGGGCTAATTACCTGAACTTCACCTTTTTAATTCAATGGCAACAAAATTTCCATCATTTAACCAGGGTCTAGCTCAGGACCCTACAACTCGACGAATATGGTACGGAATAGCTACTGCTCATGACTTTGAAAGTCATGATGGTATGACCGAAGAAAAGCTTTATCAGAAGCTTTTCTCTACACATTTTGGTCATCTAGCAATAATCGCCCTCTGGGTAGCTGGTAACTTATTTCATATTGCTTGGCAAGGTAACTTCGAGCAATTTGTACTTGACCCAACCCATGTTCGTCCTATTGCTCATGCTATTTGGGATCCACATTTTGGATCTGGTATCACAGAAGCAATGACACAAGCTGGAGCTAGTGGTCCAGTAAACATAGCTTACTCAGGTCTCTACCATTGGTGGTACACAATTGGTATGAGAACTAATGAGCAACTCTTCCAAGCTTCAATATTCATGAGTATTTTGGCTTGTTGGACTCTATTTGCAGGATGGTTACACTTACAGCCAAAATTCAGACCTTCTCTAGCTTGGTTTAAAAATGCAGAGTCAAGATTAAATCATCATCTAGCTGTTTTATTTGGTTTTAGTAGTATCGCTTGGACAGGTCACTTAGTTCATGTTGCTATACCTGAATCAAGAGGACAGCATGTAGGTTGGGATAACTGGTTAACTGTTCTTCCACATCCTGCAGGATTAGCTCCTTTCTTTACTTTAAACTGGGGAGCTTATGCCCAAAATCCTGATTCTTTAGAGCAAGTATTTGGAACATCAGAGGGCGCTGGAACTGCAATCTTTACATTCTTAGGTGGTCTTCATCCTCAAAGTGAAGCATTATGGCTTACTGATATTGCTCATCATCATATTGCGATTGGAACAGTTTTTGTAATTGCTGGTCACATGTATAGAAATACTTTTGGAATTGGTCATAGCCTCAAAGAAATTACAGAAGCTCATAATACTAGACACCCTAATGATCCTCATAAAGGTAGTTTCGGTATTAACCATGATGGAATATATGAAACTGTAAATAATTCATTACATTTCCAACTAGGATTAGCTTTGGCATCACTTGGTGTGGCAACTTCTCTTGTAGCTCAACATATGGGTGCACTTCCTTCTTACGCTTTTATTGCCAGAGACTACACTACACAATCAGCTCTATATAGTCATCATCAATACATAGCAATGTTCTTGATGGTTGGTGCATTTGCACACGGAGCCATTTTCTTTGTAAGAGATTATGATCCCGAATTAAATAAAGACAATGTATTAGCAAGAGTTCTTGGAACAAAAGAAGCTTTGATAAGTCACCTTAGCTGGGTAACAATGTTACTGGGATTCCATACTCTTGGAATTTATGTTCATAACGACGTTGTTGTAGCTTTTGGTAATCCTGAAAAGCAAATTTTAATTGAGCCAGTATTTGCTCAATTTGTTCAAGCTGCTCAAGGTAAGATGATGTATGGCTTTAATGCTTTATTATCAGATCCTACAAGTTCAGCAAGTCTCGCTGCTAATTCTTTGCCAGGTAATCATTACTGGATGGATCTTATCAACAGACAAGATGCATTAAGTGCTTTCTTACCTATTGGTCCTGCAGATTTCTTAGTACATCATGCTATTGCTTTAGGTCTTCATACAACTGCTTTAATTCTTATTAAAGGTGCACTCGATGCTAGAGGAACAAAATTAATTCCTGATAAGAAAGATTTAGGATATGCATTTCCCTGTGACGGTCCTGGACGTGGAGGTACTTGTGATAGCTCATCTTGGGACGCTATGTACTTAGCTATGTTCTGGGCATTAAATTTAATAGCATGGGTAACTTTCTACTGGCATTGGAAACACCTAGCAATATGGCAAGGTAATGTTGCCCAATTCAATGAATCAGGAACTTATCTAATGGGTTGGTTTAGAGATTATCTCTGGTTAAACTCTGCTCAACTTATTAATGGCTATAATCCATTCGGAGTAAACTCTTTATCTCCTTGGGCGTGGATGTTCCTATTTGGTCACTTAGTTTGGGCTACTGGTTTCATGTTCCTAATATCATGGCGTGGTTACTGGCAAGAATTAATTGAAACATTAGTTTGGGCACATCAGCGCACTCCAATAGCTAATCTTGTTGGTTGGAGAGATAAGCCAGTTGCACTTTCAATTGTTCAAGCTAGATTAGTTGGACTAGCACATTTCACGATTGGAAACATTCTTACATTCGGTGCATTTGTTATTGCATCAACTTCAGGTAAGTTTGGTTAAATTTTCCTTAAATAATTTAAATCACCACATTTGTGGTGATTTTTTTTTGTTTAGTTTTAGTGCTCTAAATTAAGTTAAAATTGTGTAATTATTATTAGATATAAATGTCAGATATAAAACAATTAATTTCTATTATCGTCCCTGTTTTCAATGAAAGCGAGAGTATTGGTCTTTTATTGGATGAAGTTATAAATGTAATGTCATCTCATAATTTTAATTTTGAATTGATTGTTGTAAATGATGGTTCTAAAGATAATACTCATCAAGTATTAAAGCAACTAACTCTCAAGATTAAAGAATTGTCAGTAATTTCCCTTCGCAAAAATTATGGTCAAACTGCAGCAATGTCAGCTGGCTTTGATAATTCTAAGGGCGACATTGTTATTACTTTGGATGGTGATTTACAGAATGATCCAAATGATATTCCTTTATTAATTTCAGAAATTAATAATGGTTTTGATTTGGTTTGTGGTTGGAGGTTTGATAGAAAAGATAAATTAATTAATAGAAAGATACCATCAAAAATAGCGAATAAGTTAATAGCTCACGTAACAGGTTTGAAGTTGCATGACTATGGTTGCTCATTAAAAGCGTTTAAGAAAGAAATAATAGAAGATATAAAGTTATATGGCGAACTTCACAGGTTTTTGCCCGTTTTAGCAAATATTGAAGGTGCAAGAATCAAAGAAATTAAAGTAAATCATAGGAGCAGGCAATATGGATCTAGTAAATATGGAATTGATAGAACTTTTAGAGTTTTAATGGATTTACTAACTGTTTGGTTTATGACTAAATTTTTAACAAGACCGATGTATGGATTTGGTTTTGTTGGAATTATAAGTATTTTCTTTAGCCTTGCCATAAGTTCTTATTTGATAGTTTTAAAAATAATGGGTGAGGATATTGGAAATCGTCCGTTGCTGATGTTTGCATTAATATTAGGAATTGCTGGTGTTCAATTATTTAGCTTTGGATTGTTGAGTGAACTTTTAATTAGGACATATCATGAAAGTCAAAGTCGTCCAATTTACAGAATTAGATCAATAAACAGTGCTAAACAAAATTGATTGTTTACTTGAACTGTCTTATTAATAAAGCTGAAATTTCAACGACTTCAGGAGAAATATCTCTTAAGCCTTTTCTTAAAATTGGTAATGTTGATTTATCAGCCAATTCTTCCGCAATTTTTAATGCCTTTAATTTATTTTCTGTATCACCCTGAAAAAGACTAATCATTTTATTTCTTTGAGAATTTTTATAAAATATTGAGTACTTTTTTCTTCGTGATTGAATAAATAACTATTTTTTTTAGATAGAAATTTATTATTACTTTTTTTATTTTTCTTTAATTTAATAGAATTTAAATTGCTTTATTTTATTAACTTTTTAAAGCTTCTTTTTTTAAAAATTAGAAGTAATATTCCTATAAATATAATAAGTAAAATTACGAAAAAATTTAACATGTAAAAAGTTAATAATTTTTATATCATCCAGTAATAAAATTAACATTATTTAGCTGATAAATACTAAAGTGTTTAAAGATGTTTTAAAGAACTATGCCATCTGATTTACCAAGTCTTTTACCCTCAATTTTTGTTCCATTAATTGGTATAGCAATGCCTGCTGTTTTTATCGTATTGATTGGAAGATTAATTACAGCAACTGAATAAATTATCAAACACTAAACTATTAAAAAAATGAGCGACTTTCAAAAATCATTCTCTGAATCAACAAGTTCTATTAAGTTTGATGAGAAATACATAGATACTTCTGTACAACCAAATGATATTGGCGTAGCAGAACAATGGGCAGTAAAAACAGTTGCTGATCCTTGTGTTGGTAATTTAGCTACTCCAGTTAATAGTGGTTATTTTACAAAAGCCTTTATAAATAATTTACCTTTTTACAGAGAAGGTATTTCCCCTAATTTTAGAGGTTTAGAAACTGGAGCAGCTTTTGGATATCTTCTATACGGACCTTTTACCATGACTGGCCCATTAAGAAATTCTGAATTTGCTCTAACAGCTGGACTTCTCGCTACTATTGGAGCTGTTCATATTTTGACGGCACTTTTTGTGCTATACAATGCACCTGGTAAAGCACCTAATGTTCAACCTCCAGATGCGACTGTTAATAATCCGCCAAAGGACTTATTTACAAGAGCTGGTTGGGCTGATTTTACAAGCGGATTTTGGTTAGGAGGATGTGGAGGAGCTGTTTTTGCTTGGTTACTTGTTGGGACATTGCACTTAGATACCATAATGCCAATTATTAAAAATATTTGGACTGCTGGTTAATTTCTAAATAAAAGAATAAGTAATGTTTTAATTTAATTTAAAATTTAAAGTTGAGCTATATTAATTAACGTATAGTACGGTCCCATCTATAATTTCTAACTACTCTCCCTGTCGAAATTAGTTTAGATTTATAATGCAATGAGATTTTATCATTAGACTTTTTTAGGGTATCTAATCCTATTCCATTTCTGCCAAAATCCATTCCAGAGCTATGGTAATAGAATCCGTCTCCTTTGTAGATTCCAATATGATCACATTTTTTTTCATTTCCAAAAAATAAAAGATCGCCTGGTCGTAAAGCCGCATACGATTCTTTGTAATAAAAAAGGTGCTTACAAAAACTTTTTATTTGAAAAGAGTCTCGAGGTATATAAATTTGATGCTTTAAAAAAGCAGTCTGAATTAATCCAGAACAATCAAAATTGGGTCCTAATGTACCTCCCCAAAGATATTCATTATTTAACTCAGATTGATCCTTGATCCATTTTAAAATTGAGTTAACTTTATCTTTTATAAAGAAGTGTTCATTTTCTAAATTGTTATTTTTTTTGAATTCGTATTTCTCAATAATTAATCCTTCTAGATTTATCCAACAGACGTAACCATCTTCATATAGTTGAACTAGTATTCTTGAAAATTTATGGTTGTTTTGATAAATATTTGGATAAATAAGCCTAAAAATTCTATTTTTAAATATTTCAGTAACTAATTTATCTTCTGTTTCATTTTGATATCCCGAAATATTAACTTTTAATTGCCACCAAATAGTTTTTGAAAAATTAGTTTGTTTAAATAGTGAGATAGGATTTTTATAAATTTCCATTCAATGTCCTTTTACTATTTAAGTCAGGAAATGGGTCTAGCCTTAAATGATATTTTAAGGAGAGTATGCTCTCATGATAAAGATTTTTCAAGAGAAGATATTTCGATAACTTGGATTAATTATAAAACTGAAAATAAAAGTGTATTTAAAGGTTTTGGAACTGGCATTAATAACAAAAAAATGGTTTACCCTGCAAGCATAGTCAAGTTAGTTTATGGCCTTGCTGCATTTTATTGGATTAAAAAAGGAAGTTTATTATTATCGGAGGAAATTATTGATGCTGTAGGGAAAATGTTGTCTTTCTCAAGTAATAATGCAACAAGCTTTTTAATTGATTTACTTACTGGAACAACAAGTGGACCTCGTATTGAAGGCGAATTATGGGAAAATTGGAAATACCAAAGAAGTATAATAAATGATTGGCTACATGATTTAAATTGGGAAGAATTAGTTGGTATAAATTGCTGTCAGAAGACTTGGGATGATGGACCATTTGGTCGTGAGAAAGAATTTTATGGATACGATAATAAAAATAGAAACGCTATGAACTCTGATTCAGCTGCAAGGGTTTTGGAGGAAATTATGATTCATATTGATTATCAAGAAAATAATTTAAATTTGCGAAGTTTTTTAAAAAGAAATTTAAATAAAGTTGTTCTTAAAAAGGATTCTCTTAATCAAATAGATGGTTTTTTGGGTGAAGGATTACCAGAAAGCATTAATCTTTGGAGTAAAGCAGGCTTAATGTCTGAAGTTAGACATGATTCAGCTTGGTGGATTAATAATCAATCTCTACAAACTTTATTAGTAGTTTTTTGTAATGGAGAAAAATATTCCAAAGATTCTTCCCTTTTACCCTTTATAGCAAAAGAAGTATACGATTTTAATAAGAGATATACTATTGAGGACTAAAGTGAATCTTCTAAGAAATTAGAATCTAATTTGTCAGTATAGGCTTCATAAGGTAGCATCATTACTTCTTCAAAATCTAAATCATTCATAATCCATTCTCTATATTCTGCTAACAAACTTTTTCTATCTTCATCATCTAATTCATAAATACGCAATGCGGTATCTTTAAAATTTTCTTTTATTAAATTTTCAATTTCTTTCTTATCCATTTTATGTTAATTCCCCCTCCAAAATCACTCTCCTAATTGTTGATAATGCAATTCCAGTTTGTGTTCTGATTGATCGGTATGAATATCCTTCATTACGCAATCTGATTACTAAAGATTCTTTTAAAGGACTTATTTTGGGCCTACCTCCCAAATTATTTCCTGATAATTTTCTGCGTAATAGTTGTTCTTTTTTTCTTTCACCTAAACTTTTGTCTTCTAAATTATCTAATTCATATAAAATCTTAAAAATTGAAGAATTTGCACTAGAAGATTCATTACCAGCAAAAAAACCAGTCAAAGTTCGCAATTGAATATCCTTATTAATAAGTTTATTTATTGTTATCAAACATTCTTTTTTATTTTTAAATGCTCGATCAAGCTGAGTTATTATTAATTGATCGCCTTTTGATAAGGAATTTATAGCTTTATTGAGCTGGGGTTTGATTTCTTCATCTAAACTTATAAATTCAGAGAACACTAAACTGCAACCCTCTTCCTTCAAAATTTTTATTTGCTCTTCTAAATATTCATATTCGTTATGAGTAGCTCTTGCATAACCTATTGCTTTAGAGTTTTTATTTTTTTCCGATAATAAAATACGTTTTCTTTTAAATTTAAAAGTCAATGTTTTATTACATATATTTTTTACTGTATCAAAAAATAATTAAAAAAACACTTTTTAGTACAAAAAAGTCAAATCATATTGATTTTTTTGATGTGTATTAAAAATTTGTACGTTCTGATATCTGTATTAAAAATAACGTTATGAAATCTGATTCAATTTAAGTTAATGAAACAAAAACGTTGTGTAATGAATAAATTTAATTAAGATTTTCTAAATTGCAGAAGGATTAGTTTAATTAATTTATTTATTTAATTCTGTTAAATGAGATTCGTCTTTGAAATTATTAATAGTTAATTCAAAATGTTTTTAGTAAAATAAAAATACGGGTTAGAAAAAATTAATTTGACTAATAACTCCAATAGTTTAATTTCAAAACCTGATTGGTTAAGAGTAAAAGCGCCGCAAGTTGAGAGAATTGGCAATACTGCAAATTTGTTAAATGATTTAAATCTCAATACTGTCTGTCAAGAGGCAAGTTGTCCAAATATTGGAGAATGTTTTGCAAGTGGCACTGCCACTTTCCTTATAATGGGCCCTGGCTGTACTAGGGCATGTCCATATTGCGATATTGATTTTGATAGATCTAAAAGAGAATTAGATCCAACAGAACCATATCGTTTGGCCGAAGCTGTTTATAGAATGCAACTTAAACATGTTGTAATTACTTCAGTTAATAGAGACGATCTTGAAGATGGTGGCGCATCTCAATTTTTTGAATGTGTTTATCAAGTAAGAAAAAAATCGCCTGAAACTACTATTGAGCTTTTAATACCTGATCTTTGTGGCAACTGGAAAGCGCTTGAAAAAGTTCTTGATTCAAATCCAAACGTTTTAAACCATAATATTGAGACTGTGTCTTCGCTATATAAAAAAGTAAGACCTCAGGGTAAATATGAGAGAACTCTTGAGTTGCTAAAAAGGACCAGAGAATATTCTCCTAAAGTTTATACAAAGTCAGGTTTTATGCTTGGTTTAGGGGAAAAAGATGAGGATGTCTTAAGTCTTCTTAAGGATTTAAAAAGTAATTTCGTTGATATTGTTACTATTGGCCAATACTTATCTCCTGGTCCAAATCATTTACCTGTACAAAGATTTGTGAGTCCCTCAAAATTTAATTATTTTAAAGTTTTTGGGGAAAAAGATTTGGACTTTATGCAAGTAGTTAGTTCTCCTTTAACTCGTAGCAGTTACCATGCTGAAGAAATTCAAAAACTTATGAAAAAATATCCAAGATAGTCATTTTTGTTTATTTGAATCTATCCACTCATTTAATTTCCATTCAACTAGATCATTTTTAATCATTGGATCATTCTTAATTATTTTTAGTGCATTTTTATAATTATTTATCTCAAGAATGAGTAATCCGCCGTCACCTGGCCTCTTTAACTCATCTACTAAAAAACCACTTTTTATATTAATTCCCTCTTTTTTTAATTTTTTTATCCAATCAATATGTTCGTTAATTATTTTTTGTTTTAAATCATGATTAATTAAGTATTCTTTTTTTATGATTTCAGTTTTTATGAAGAAAGGCATTTACATTTTCTTTATGCCAAGCATTTCTTCTTCGCTTGGGGGAACTATTAATTTGAAAGTACTCTTGTAATAAGACCAATTTTCAATTATTTTGGCAGCCTTTAAGCTATTTGTTTTTGCTCGATATTCTCTAATAATTTCTAATAAGATACCTTCCTGCTTTGATGAAGTTATTTTATGTATGCTAACTATTTCCTTGTTAACTTTATTACTTAAATCGTTATTTTCATCGATTATAAAAGCTATTCCACCAGTCATGCCCGCACCAATATTCCTTCCTGTGGAACCGAGAATAACTACTTTCCCACCAGTCATGTATTCACAACAATGATCACCTGCTCCTTCTGTTACCGCTGTAGCACCACTATTTCTTACTGCAAATCTTTCTCCCGATTTTCCTAATGCAAATAATTTCCCACCTGTTGCTCCATAAAGACAGGTGTTTCCTAAAATAACCTGTTCGGAGGAAGTTTTTTCTATTTTTGGTGGAATTATTGTGAGTATTCCTCCATTCATTCCTTTGCAAACATAATCATTTGCTTCTCCGATTAATTGAACATTCATTCCCTTCAATAAAAAGGCACCAAAGCTTTGACCTGCATATCCTTTGAAATTTAAGTTGAGTTCGCCCTTGAAGCCTGTGTTGCCATGTAGTTCTGCGATTTCGCCTGATATTTTCGCACAAACACTTCTATCTGTATTTTTTATCTCAATTTCTTTGGTTAAAATTTTGTGATTTTTAATTGAATCTATAAATTCATAATTAGACAAAAACTCGTCCTCTAATACAGAGCCATTACTATGGGCAGTTTTGGAATGTTTTAACCATGATCTATCAGGGGTTGAGTGTTGATTTACTAAAGAAGAAAGATCAATATTGGAAGTTTTTGGAAGATCGATATTTCTTGCAGAAAGAAATTCTTGATTACCAATCAGTTCCTCCATATTAGAAACACCGATAGTACTCATTATCTGTCTTACTTCTTCAGCAATATACAAGAAAAAATTGACAACATTTTCTGGAATACCTTTAAATCTTTTTCTTAATTCTTCTTTTTGAGTGGCAACTCCAACAGGACACTTGTTTGTATGACAAACCCGAGCCATTATGCATCCTTCAGCAATCATCGCTACAGAACCGAAACCGTATTCTTCAGCACCTAGTAAAGCTGCAATAACTACATCCCAGCCTGTTTTAAGACCTCCATCAGTTCTCAAAATTACTCTTTCGCGTAAGTTATTCTCTAAGAGAGATTTATGAACCTCAGCAACACCTAGTTCCCATGGTAACCCCGCATGCTTAATAGAACTCAGGGGTGAAGCACCTGTACCTCCATCATGACCTGATATTTGAATTACATCTGCATTAGCTTTGCTTACTCCAGCAGCAATAGTGCCTATACCAATTTCAGAAACAAGTTTAACGCTTACTTTCGCTTTTGGATGAACTTGGTGTAAGTCGTGGATAAGTTGAGCTAAATCTTCAATTGAATAAATATCATGATGCGGGGGAGGAGATATTAAAGCTACTCCAGGTTTACTATTTCTTAGTTTTGCGATGTAAGAATCAACTTTTGGACCAGGTAATTGTCCCCCCTCTCCGGGTTTTGCACCTTGAGCCATTTTAATTTCGAGTTGTTTACCACTTCTTAGATACTCAGGTGTAACCCCAAATCTTCCTGATGCTATTTGTTTAATAGCTGAGCATGCGGTGTCTCCATTCTCTAATCCTTTAATAAATGGCAACGTCGCTGACTGAGTATTTTCATCGATATCATTTAAAACATTAAAACGAGCTGGATCTTCTCCCCCTTCTCCACTATTACTTTTCCCACCAATTCTATTCATTGCAACTGCTAAAACTTCATGAGCTTCTCTGGATAAAGCACCTAAACTCATTCCTCCAGTACAGAACCTTTTGCAAATTGATTCAACACTTTCAACTTCCTCTAATGGAATACTTTTTCTTGTTGAATTAATTGTCAGTAAATCTCTAAGAGATGTTGTCGGTCTATTACTAATGAGTTTTTTATAAGTTTCAAAATGATCATATCCTGGCCCTTGTTTTACCGCTGAATGTAATACTTTAGACATCTCTGGGTTATTTGAATGATATTCCCCATTATTTCTAAATTGTACAAATCCTAAAAATTCTAATTTCTTTAAATCGATCTCTGGATAGGCTTTAGTATGTATAGAAAGTGTTTCATTGGTTAATTCTTTTAAAGTTATGCCAGCGATTCGACTTGTTGTACCATTAAAAGCAATTTTTATTAAGTCAGATCCAAGGCCTACAGCTTCAAAAATTTGTGCTCCATGGTAACTAGATAAAAGAGAAATACCTATTTTTGAGAGAATTTTTCTTAGACCGTCTTCTAAAGCTTTTTTAATATTTTCTTGAACATCAACTATTGATAATGGATTTATTTTATTGCTATCAATGAGTTTTTGTGTTTTTGGATGTTTTAACCAGTGTCTACCTGCTTCGAAGGTCAACCATGGGCAAACTGCACTTGCTCCATATCCAATTAAACAAGCCAAGTGATGTGTGCTCCAGCATTGACCAGTCTCAATTATTAGTGAAGCTTTTAGCCTGATTTCTTTTTTAAGAAGATAATGATGAATTGCTCCAACAGCAAGTAAAGGAGGAATAAAAGTTTTTTTAGGATTAATTCCCTTATCTGAAATGATAATTAAAGAGCAACCGTCTTTTATAGCCAGCTCACTTTGTGTACAGATTGCTTTTAATTGGTTCTCTAAGCCTTGAATACCTTCCTCTAAATCAAACAAACTTGAAATTGTCTGAGATTTAATTTTTGATTTTTTGATGGAAATGAGTTCTTCTTCATTAAGAATAGGACTTTGTAAATGAACAAAGGGTTTAGCATCTTTAATTTCAAATGGTGTACATCTTTCTCCTAGATGCATCTCTAAACTCATTACAAGTTTTTCTCTCAAAGGGTCAATAGGAGGATTAGTTACTTGCGCAAATCTTTGCTTAAAATAGTCGTATAAAATATGTGGCTTAGATGAAAGAACTGCTAATGGGATGTCGTCGCCCATGCAATAAGTAGGCTCTTTAGCTAATGAAGCCATTGAATCTAAGATAAGGTCATTATCTTCCGCTGAAAAACCGTATGCAGTTTGTTGTTGCAACAATTCAAGGTCTTTTAGTTTGCAATCTTTAACCCATTCATTATTTTCAATTTTAATAGTTCTATTACTGAGAAGATTTGTATAATCATGCCTTTTAGCGGCTTCAGATTTTACTTCCCAATTTCTGAGGATTCTATTCTGATGAAAATCAACTGCCAGCATTTGTCCCGGTCCTAATCGCCCCTTTTCTATTACTCTTTCTTCTTCAAGATCTACTACGCCTGTTTCAGAACCCATTATTACAAAACCATCATTTGTGATTGAATATCTTGCTGGTCTTAGCCCATTTCTATCCAACGTTGCCCCGACAAAATTTCCATCAGCAAATACAAGGAGTGCTGGACCATCCCAAGCTTCTTGTAGGCTTGCAGAATATTCATAAAAGGCTTTTATATCTTCTCTCTGCTCAAGTTCTGGTTGATCTCTAAATGCTTCAGGAACTAGTTTTAATAATGAGTCAGTAATGGGCTGCCCTGAACGAATATTGATTTCAAGGGTTGCATCAAGATTTGATGAATCACTTTTGTTTACATCTACAATGGGCTTGATTTCATTAGATAAATCTCCCCAAAAATCATCTATATGTGTTTCTGAAGCTTTAGCCCAGTTGATATTACCTAAGAGAGTATTTATTTCGCCATTATGTCCCAAAAATCTCATGGGTTGAGCTAGCGGCCATTTTGGAAGTGTATTAGTACTAAATCTACGATGATAAACAGAAAATGAAACTTTAAAACTTTTTTCTTTTAGATCTTGATAAAACTCGGATAATATTTCAGAGCGAACCATACCTTTATAAACAACTGTTTGAGAACTTAGTGAGGCAAAATAAAATTCACAATGCCCAACATCGTTTTTGAAAGTTTCTCTTATTTTTTTCTCAATTCTTTTCCTTAATTGAAATAGAAGCTTTTCAACATCCTGATGATCTTTTTTATCTATATGTAAAATCCACTGACAGATGAAAGGGGCATTGGCTTTAGCTAAAGGACCTAAGATTTCATTATTAACAGGTACTTTTCTCCAAGATGTATTGTTGACTTTTAATTTTTCTGCTTCTTGATCACATATTGATTTACATAATTCAATTTTTTCTTTTTTATTAGGCATAAAAACCATACCTAAGCCTCTATTAAATTCTTGATTATTTTTTAAATTAATTTCCTTTTCTAGATATCCCCATGGAATTGAACATAAAATGCCCGCTCCATCTCCAGAATCACTATCTCCTCCACAACCTCCTCTATGTTCCATGCAGTTAAGGCCTTTTAGGGACTGTTTAAGGATCCAATTGCTTTCTACCCCTTTAATATTTGCTATGAAACCGACTCCACACGCATCTTTCTCCCCAATTATTCCATTTGGGGAATAACTATCTTGATAAGGACCAACGACTCTTTTGATACTCTCTCCCATTGATTATTTAATTCTTGTTAGTTATTTATGTATTTCTATTATAAAAATAAATATGAAAATAAATCTAAAAATAATGAATATTTACCAAAGAATTTTAATTTGCCAAATTTTGAAAAAATATTAATTAAAAACTTTTAGTTGGTGCTCATAAAAGGTTATGATAGTTAAATATTTATTTTTATCTAAGTTTTAATAGATGCCCACCATCTCGCAATTAGTAGGTTCAGAAAGAAAACGTCTGACAAAGAAAACAAAATCTCCTGCATTAAAAGCTTGCCCTGAGAGAAGAGGGGTATGTACAAGAGTCTATACATCAACACCAAAGAAGCCTAATTCAGCTTTGAGGAAAGTTGCTAGGGTTAGATTAACTTCTGGTTTCGAAGTAACTGCTTATATTCCTGGGATTGGACATAATTTGCAAGAACATTCTGTAGTACTACTGAGGGGTGGAAGAGTCAAGGATTTACCAGGAGTTAGATATCATATAATAAGGGGAACATTAGATACGGCTGGAGTCAAAGATAGACGTCAATCCCGATCTAAGTATGGAGCAAAAGCTCCAAAGGATTAATTTGCAAACATCACTTTTTTAAATCATGTCACGTCGTAATGCAGCAGTAAAAAGACCAGTTCTGCCTGATCCTCAATTTAATAGTCGTCTTGCTTCAATGATGATTTCTCGATTGATGAAACATGGTAAAAAATCTACAGCTCAAAGAATATTGTCTGATGCGTTTTCTTTAATAAGCGAGAGAACAGGTGGTAATGCAGTGGAATTATTTGAAACAGCTGTAAAAAATGCTACTCCTCTTGTCGAGGTACGAGCTAGAAGAGTTGGGGGTGCAACATATCAAGTACCTATGGAAGTTCGCCAAGAGAGGGGTACAGCTATGGCTTTAAGATGGCTTGTTACATTTTCACGTGCAAGAAACGGGAAAAGCATGTCCCAAAAACTTGCTGGCGAGTTGATGGATGCAGCAAATGAAACTGGTAGTGCCGTTAAAAAAAGAGAAGATACTCATAAAATGGCAGAAGCTAATAAAGCTTTTGCACATTACAGATATTAATTTCATCAAAAGGTGCTTAAGTAGTTTATTATTATTAAAGTTTACTCATAGGGTGAACTACACTAATCAAAAATTATTTTATTTGGAGCTTTAAAATTGGCACGCGACTTTCCCCTAGAACGAGTAAGGAACATAGGTATAGCCGCTCATATTGATGCAGGTAAGACAACAACAACTGAGAGAATTTTGTTTTATTCAGGTGTAGTTCATAAGATAGGAGAGGTTCATGATGGGGCTGCCGTAACAGATTGGATGGCTCAAGAAAGAGAAAGAGGAATAACTATTACTGCTGCTGCAATATCTACTAGTTGGCAAGATCATAGGATTAATATTATTGATACACCTGGTCACGTTGATTTTACTATTGAAGTTGAGAGGTCAATGCGTGTTTTGGATGGAGTTATAGCTGTATTTTGCGCAGTAGGTGGAGTTCAGCCTCAATCCGAAACGGTTTGGCGCCAGGCAGATAGATATTCTGTTCCAAGAATGGTTTTTGTTAATAAGATGGACAGAACTGGTGCGGATTTTTTAAAGGTTAATAAGCAAATTAAGGATAGATTAAAGGCAAATGCACTTCCAATCCAGTTACCTATTGGTGCTGAAGGCGATCTAACAGGCATTATTGATTTAGTAGCCAACAAAGCATATCTTTACAAAAATGATTTAGGTACTGATATCGAAGAAGCACCAATACCATCTGACATGGAGGACGAAGCTGCTGAGTGGAGATCTAAGTTAATGGAAAGTGTTGCAGAAAATGATGAAGAATTAATAGAAATATTTCTTGAAACAGGAGAATTATCTGAAGAACAACTTAAAAAAGGTATTAGGGAAGGGGTTTTAAAACATGGATTGGTTCCAGTATTATGCGGTTCAGCTTTTAAAAATAAAGGTGTCCAACTTGTACTAGACGCTGTAGTTGATTACTTGCCAGCTCCAGTTGATGTGAAACCAATACAAGGTATTTTGCCAAGTGGCAAAGAAGATGTTAGACCTTCAGATGATAATGCTCCTTTCAGTGCATTAGCGTTCAAAGTGATGTCAGATCCCTACGGGAAATTAACTTTTGTAAGAATGTATTCGGGTGTTCTTTCAAAGGGAAGTTATGTAATGAATTCTACTAAGGATGCTAAAGAGAGAATTTCTAGATTAGTGATTCTTAAGGCTGATGAAAGAGAGGAGGTTGATGAATTGAGGGCTGGGGATTTAGGAGCCGTATTAGGTCTTAAGAACACAACAACCGGTGACACTTTATGTAATACAGAAGATCCCATAGTTTTGGAGACATTGTTTATCCCTGAACCTGTTATCTCAGTGGCTGTTGAGCCAAAAACTAAAGGCGATATGGAAAAATTATCAAAAGCTTTGACTGCTTTGTCTGAAGAAGATCCCACCTTTAGGGTAAGTACAGATCCTGAGACAAATCAAACTGTTATTGCAGGTATGGGTGAGTTGCACTTAGAGATCCTTGTTGACAGGATGTTAAGAGAATTTAAAGTTGAAGCTAATATAGGAGCTCCTCAGGTTTCATATAGAGAGACCATTAGGTCTAGTTCTAAAGGTGAAGGTAAATATGCAAGACAGACTGGAGGAAAAGGTCAATATGGACATGTAATTATTGAAATGGAACCGGCTGAAGTTGGTAAAGGTTTTGAATTTGTAAACAAAATTGTTGGTGGAGCTGTACCAAAAGAGTATATTGGACCTGCATCTAATGGTATGAAAGAAACCTGTGAATCTGGTGTTCTTGCCGGTTATCCACTCATTGATGTAAAAGTAACACTAGTCGATGGTTCGTTCCACGATGTAGACTCATCTGAAATGGCCTTCAAAATTGCAGGTTCCATGGCTTTTAAAGACGGGGTTAAAAAGTGCAATCCTGTCCTTTTAGAGCCTATGATGAAAGTTGAGGTCGAAAGTCCTGACGACTTTCTTGGATCTGTAATTGGTGATCTCTCCTCTAGAAGAGGTCAAGTAGAAGGACAATCTGTTGATGATGGATTGTCTAAGGTACAGGCCAAAGTGCCCTTAGCCGAAATGTTCGGTTATGCCACTCAACTCCGATCTATGACTCAAGGTCGGGGAATATTTTCAATGGAGTTCGCAAATTATGAGGAAGTTCCTCGTAATGTTGCCGAAGCTATCATTTCCAAGAATCAGGGCAACTCCTGATCTCTAAACTAAAACACTCTTAAACCCTCGATTCTTTAATTCAAAATGGCTCGCGAGAAGTTCGAAAGGAACAAACCACACGTCAACATTGGTACTATTGGCCATGTTGATCATGGAAAAACAACACTAACTGCTGCTATTACAAATGTATTAGCCAAAAAAGGTCAAGCTCAAGCTCAAGACTATGGAGACATTGATGGTGCTCCTGAAGAAAGAGAGCGTGGTATTACCATAAATACAGCTCACGTTGAATATGAAACTGAAGACAGACATTATGCTCATGTCGATTGTCCAGGACATGCTGATTATGTGAAAAACATGATAACAGGTGCCGCCCAGATGGATGGAGCTATTTTAGTTTGCGCAGCTACAGATGGTCCTATGGCTCAAACAAAAGAACATATTCTTTTGGCTAAACAAGTTGGAGTTCCTGCTCTAGTAGTTGCTTTAAATAAGTGCGACATGGTAGATGATGAAGAAATTATTGAACTTGTTGAAATGGAAATCAGAGAACTATTAGACAGTTATGATTTCCCTGGGGATGATATTCCTATCGTTCAAGTGTCTGGTTTAAAAGCTCTAGAAGGTGATTCAACTTGGGAATCAAAGATTGAAGAATTAATGAAAGCAGTTGATGCTAACATTCCAGAGCCTGAAAGAGAAGTTGATAAACCATTCTTGATGGCAGTTGAAGACGTTTTCTCCATTACTGGTAGAGGAACTGTCGCTACCGGAAGAATCGAGAGAGGTAAAGTTAAAGTTGGAGAAGAAGTAGAAATAGTCGGAATAAGAGACACAAGGTTAACAACTGTTACTGGAGTTGAAATGTTCCGAAAACTCCTTGACGAAGGTATGGCTGGCGATAATGTTGGTTTACTTTTACGAGGTGTCCAGAAAGAAGATATTGAGAGAGGAATGGTTCTTGTTAAGAAAGGATCTATCACCCCTCATACTCAGTTTGAAGGAGAAGTTTATGTTCTCAAGAAAGAAGAGGGCGGAAGGCATACTCCTTTCTTTGCAGGATATAGACCTCAATTCTATATCAGAACAACAGATGTGACAGGTCAAATAACCGCATTTACCTCTGATGATGGCTCTAATGTTGAAATGGTTATGCCAGGAGACAGAATTAAGATGACTGGAGAATTAATTTGTCCAGTAGCTATTGAACAAGGTATGCGATTCGCAATCCGTGAAGGTGGACGTACTATCGGTGCTGGAGTTGTTTCTAAAATACTCAAATAATATATTTGAATTTTAAAAATTTAACCTCAATCATCTAATATACGTTTATGGAAAAGGGTCATTCCAATTAATGACCCTTCACTAGATGTTACTTAAATTATGACGACTTCAATTGCACAACAAAAAATAAGAATAAGGCTGAAAGCATTTGATAGAAGAATGCTTGATTTATCATGCGATAAAATAATCCAAACCGCTGATACTACTTCAGCCTCGGCAATAGGTCCAATACCTTTACCTACAAAAAGGAAGATTTATTGTGTTCTTAGATCGCCACATGTCGATAAAGACTCTAGAGAGCATTTTGAAACTAGAACACATAGAAGGATAATAGATATCTATAGTCCTTCTGCAAAAACTATTGATGCTTTAATGAAACTAGATCTCCCTAGTGGTGTAGATATAGAAGTTAAACTTTAATAAATCCCGAAACCGCCCTAAATTGATTAATATAATAACAATGAAATGAGGTATAAATGGGGGAACTCTCAGTAAGGGAATTACCTTTATTTCCTTTGCCAGAGGTAGTTCTTTTTCCTCAAGAAGTATTGCCTTTACATATTTTTGAATCGAGATATAGGATGATGCTCCAATCTGTACTTGAGAGTGACTCTATGTTTGGAGTTGTCAAATGGGACCCAACTACTAAAAGTATGGCAAATGTTGGATGTTGCGCACAAATTATAAAACATCAAACTGCAGATGATGGGAGAAGTAATATTATCACTCTCGGACAACAAAGGTTTCAAGTCTTAGAAATTGTGCGCTCAACGCCATTTTGTTCCGCGATGGTTAGTTGGATTAGCGATGAGAATATTGATGACTTGCACGAATTAGATTCTCTAAAAGATTCAGTAAAAGAAGCACTTAGTGATGTTATTAATTTAACCAGTAAATTGACTAATACTAAGAAAAATCTTCCTGATAAATTACCTGACAATCCAAAGGATTTATCGTTTTGGATAGGTGCTCATTTGGGAGGTTCCGTAGCGGAGGAACAGCAGAGACTTCTTGAGGAGAGAAATACGTTTACCCGTTTGCAAAGAGAATATGAAATGCTGGATCATACAAGAAAACAACTTGCAGCAAGAACTGCATTGAAAGAA
Source organism: Prochlorococcus sp. AG-347-I04 (assembly GCA_003281625.1). Taxonomy (GTDB): domain Bacteria; phylum Cyanobacteriota; class Cyanobacteriia; order PCC-6307; family Cyanobiaceae; genus Prochlorococcus_A. The sequence goes on along the minus strand of QCBL01000001.1, from coordinate 199,850 downwards.
AGTTTTCCTGATATAAAAGAAAATTAAATGTTTGAATTATTAGTCCTTTTTTTTTTACTAGTTTTATTCTTTCTAGTCCTTTTTATAATCTGGAGGATTAATCCTAGAAAATATATTTCTTCCGGAACAGTAGCTTCTGCATATGATGCCTGGACTCAAGATAAATTACTTGAGAGATTGTGGGGTGAACATATACATTTGGGTTTTTATCCCTTAGGAAAAAAAAATATCGATTTTAGAAAAGCTAAAGTTCAGTTTGTTCATGAATTAGTAAAATGGAGTGGCTTGGATAAATTGCCAAAGGGATCCAGAATACTTGATGTAGGATGTGGAATAGGTGGAAGTTCTAGGATTCTTTCAGAATATTATGGGTTTAATGTTACTGGTATTACAATCAGTCCTGCACAAGTTAGAAGAGCAAGAGAACTTACTTCCCATGAGCTAAATTGCAACTTCCAAGTTATGGATGCTTTGGATTTGAAATTTGAAGATGGATCATTTGATGCTGTTTGGAGCGTTGAAGCTGGTGCACATATGAGTGACAAAAATAGGTTTGCAGATGAAATGCTGAGAATTCTTAGACCAGGAGGGTACTTTGCGTTGGCTGATTGGAACTCGAGAGACTTAGACGCACGCCCCCCATCATTTTTTGAGAAGTTAGTTCTTAAACAATTGCTTGAACAATGGGTACATCCTAATTTTATAAGCATTAACGAATTCGGTAACATTCTTAGAACTAACAAAAATAGTTCAGGAAGGGTTATTTCTGAAAATTGGAATTCCTATACAAATCCTTCATGGTACGACTCCATTATTGAAGGCATTAGAAGGCCCTTTGCAATTTTGTCACTTGGCCCAAATGGAATAATCAAGTCGATTAGGGAGATCCCAACAATACTTCTGATGAATTGGGCATTTAGAAAAGGTTTAATGGAATTTGGAGTCTTTAAATGTAGAGGATAACTTAATCTAATTCAACATTTTCAGAAAAATAATTTCCAAAATCTACAAAATTCTTGCAAAGTGGCTTTAGCTTATTTTTCAATTCAAAAAGATTTTCGATGTTATTTTGATCATTAATTTCTAAATCAATATAAATTATGTATTCGCCTAATTCTCTTTTGGAGGGTCTAGATTCAATTTTACTCATATTAAATCCAAAATTTGCAATATGATTTATAGCTTTAAGTAATGCACCAGGTTTATTTGATATTAATGAGAAAGCAAAACTAGCAATATTAGCTAATTTTGAATTTGATTCCTTACTCAACAAGACAAATCTAGTGCAATTACCTGAAACATCATTAATAGGAAAGGCTAATTCTTTAAGACCCTCGATTTGAATTAATGATTTTGAACCTATAGCAGCTCTGAATTTACTCCCTTTAACCATATTGACAGCTTCTGATGTTGAATTTGTTGGGAGAGAAATTGCATTTGGAAGATTTTCAGATAACCATTCTGAACATTGAGCTAATGCTTGAGGATGAGATAATACTTCTGAAATAATTGAAAGCTCTCCATCACTAATTAATGCATGTTTTATAGGTAAAACAATTGCTTTATTTATAAAGATTTCAGGAAATTTCCAAAGGGCATCTAAAGTAGATGTAACTCCGCCCTCTACGGAGTTTTCTATAGGGACTACGGCAGCATCACAATTGTTGTAGGCTAATGATTTAATGACCGAATATAACCCATTACATGGTACAAATATAGGTGTCTGAAAATTGGCAAGCTTTGATAATATATGAGCTGCTTTTTCTGCGTATGTTCCTTTAGGACCTAAATATGCAACTTGTTTGCTCATGATTAATCGTAAAAAAAAAAAGAGATCAAATAAGCATTGGAGGAATGTAAAAAATGCTATTGTCTTTTGATGCTAAACAGAAACTAAAGCTTTCTGTAACACGTAATAAAGAATATCTTTCTAAATATCTTTTGGAAGAAGAAAGAGTTGTTGGAGCAATGCTTGACTCCAAAAAATTAGTACTTGAAGAAGTAGGTAGATACAAGTATACAGTAACAAGTTTTAAGGTTTTCCAATTAGATATTAAACCTGTTGTTTCAATTGCTGTAGAAAATAAAGAGGGAATTTTGAAAATGAGTGCCCTTGAAAGTACTTTGGATGGCCTAGGGATAGTGGATGATTTTAATCTTATTTTGAAAGCGAATTTGGAAGCAACTGATACGGGGTTAGAAGGTGAGGCGCTTCTAGGAGTATCTGTAAGCCAACCTCCTCTGCTGAAGTTGGTACCAAAGAAAATTTTGGAATCTACTGGTCATTCGGTATTAAATGGGATCCTTTTGGGTATAAAGTCAAGGGTTCAGCAGCAACTAGTAAAAGATTTTTTAGATTGGTGTGAATTAAATAAGATTTGAATTTTTTAAAAAACTATCCCTGTGAAGGTTTGTTATTCCATTTTTTTTGATTAATGAAAGATGCTCTTTAGTACCATAGCCTTTATTTTTAAATATCAAGTATCCTGAGTATTTTTTTTCTAATCTCTCCATTAGATTGTCGCGGGAAACTTTAGCAACTATGCTTGCTGAAGCTATCGAGATAAACTTTGAGTCTCCAGATACTATGTTCTTCTGAGTTCCATTCCATGGCCGTAATAATAAGGGACCATCAATTATTAATTCAGATGGCTTCTCTTTTAATTTTTTTAAAGCTCTTATCATTGAAAGTTCTGTAGCAACTCTGATACCTAACTTATCTATTTCTCTAACAGAAGATTGCCCAATTCCATAATCTGAAGAGAGCAATAAAATTTTTGGTAAAAGTAAGTTTCTTTTTTTGGAAGTTAATTTTTTACTATCTGTTACTCCAAATTGTTTTAAGGTAAATTTATTTTTTTCAGATAATACTACAACCGCTGAAAAAACTGGACCAAAAATTGCTCCCCTTCCAACTTCATCTATTCCAACTTCAGATACTTTATTCAATGCTTGCTGAAGATCTTCTTCTTTTTTTTCTCGCATTTTTTAGCTCATCTGTAATTTCAATTTCATCTTTTTTATCTGAAAATAAAACTTCATTACTTTCATTAGTCTTATTCGATGATTTATCTTTAGAATTTGCATTTGTTTCAATTTTAATTTGAATCTTTTCTTCTCCAGATTTTGAGATTTTTTTAATTTGTTTTGATTTTGTTTTTTTATTATCTAAGGGTTTTTCCTTTTCCTTATTACTATCTTTTAAACGCGCAAAATTATTGCTAGTGAGATATTCTTTACCCAATTTTATAAGCGGATTAATACCTAATTGACTGAAAACAAATTTTTCTTCATTAGTAAGATCAACTGTAATTATCTTTTTTTCTTTTGAATTTGATTGGGTTGAATTATCATTATCATTTTCTTTTTTATCAGAAGAATCCTCTTTAATTAGGTCTTTAGAGTTCAGTAATTCCTTATCAATTATTTTTTCCTGCTCATCAGTTGATTGGGAATTATCTAAATCTAAATATTTTAGATTGTTTGATTGATTAGATTTACTTGCAACATTTTTTATTTTAGAAGTTTCGTAATTTAATATGTTTTCTACATTTCCTATACCATCGCATGTAGAACATTTTTTACCGAATAATTCATATATATTTTGACCTTGTCTTTTTCTCGTTAACTCCACTAAGCCCAATTCAGTAAGCTGAGCTATTTGAGGCCTAGCAGAATCATCTTTTATTGCTGAGGTAAAATGTTCAAGTAACTGAAATTGATCTCTTCTAGATTCCATATCAATAAAATCTACTACTATTACTCCACCAATATTTCTCAACTTCATTTGTCTTGAGATTTCAACTGCTGCTTCGCAGTTTGTCCATAAAACAGTTTGTCTTGAGTTTGCGGATCTTGTGAATGATCCAGAGTTTACATCGATTACTGTTAAAGCCTCAGTAGGTTCAATAATTATATAACCCCCCGAAGGAAGATCTACCCTAGGCTGGAGAGCTTTTTGAATTGTTTTCTTAATTTCGTACTTCTCGAAAATATGTTGGTTTAAACTGTTATCGTGAAATTCAATTTCTATATCAGATTCATAATTTATTAAAAAATCTTTTGCCCTTGCAACTGAAAATTGACTATCGATAATTATGCTTTTAGTTGATTCTTTAAAATGATCTCTTAAGATCTTAAGCGAGAAATCATCATCTCTTTTTACTAAAAATGGCGGATTAGAAGCCTCAGAGACTTTTATTACATTTTCCCATTGTTGAATTAAATATTCTAAATCTTCAATTAAAAGTTCTTCTTTTATCTTTTCAGCCTCTGTTCTAAATAATAATCCTGTGCTAGGTGGTTTTATTAAAACTCCTAGCGCTTTCAAACGGCTTCGTTCTGTTTCTGTATTTATTTTTCTTGAAATATTTACTCCTTGGCCATATGGCTGTAGTATCAAATATTTTCCTGGGATTGAAATACTGCCGGTAAGTCTAGGCCCTTTAGATCCTGTGGGTTCTTTTATTACCTGTACTAGAACTTTTTGTTTTGGTTCGAGTAATTCAGTTATTCCAAATGTCCCTTTTTTGAGTCTTAGTGGACCTAAATCTGAAACATGGATGAATCCATTTTTCTCACTTTCACCAATATTTATGAAAGCGGCATCAATGCCAGGGAGAACATTTTCAACCGTTCCTAAAAAAATATCGCCAATTTGATATTGACCTTGTGCGACGATTAATTCATCAACTCGATCATCTGTGAGTAGTGCTGCAATTCGAGCCTCCTCAGCGATGATAATTTGCTGAGACATATAATTGATTCTGAATGATTTGGATTTTGAAAATCATCTAAATTAAAAAGTTAGATTTCTATCTTTTAATAAAGCCAATTGGTAGCTTTGATGATTTACTTTTTTAAAATTAATAAAGTTAATAATGATTGAATTCTGCTATTTATAGAGTTTTAAACGATTTCCAAACTAATTGAAATTGAATTCATAGCTATGATCATCTCTTAATAAATCATAACTTAAATAATATTAACATCTAATCACCACTTAAGCACGTTGATACATTATTCTAATATTGGTGAAATTTATTTAAAGTGGTTCAAGTAAACGAAAATTATTTAAAACTAAAGGCAGGCTATTTATTCCCTGAAATTGCTAAAAGGGTAAAAATATATTCTCAATCAAATAAAAATGCTGAAATTATTAAGCTTGGTATAGGAGATGTTACAGAACCATTACCTAGAGCATGCATTGAGGCTATGGGTAAAGCATTAGATGATATGGGCACTCCTAATGGTTTTAGAGGTTATGGACCAGAACAAGGTTATTCTTGGCTAAGGGAGAAAATATCTGAGCATGATTTTATTTCAAGAGGATGTCAAATTTCACCAGAAGAAATCTTTGTTTCAGATGGTTCTAAATGCGATAGTAGCAATATTTTAGATATTCTTGGCAAAGATAATTCAATTGCTGTAACAGATCCTGTTTACCCTGTTTATGTAGATAGTAATGTTATGACAGGCAGAACTGGACTTGCTCTTGAAAATGGTACCTATCAAGGATTGACATATCTCGGAATAAACGAGAAGAATAACTTCCTGCCAGAACTACCTGAAAAAAAAGTTGACATTTTATATCTTTGTTTTCCTAATAATCCGACAGGAGCAACTATTAATAAAAAAGAATTGAAAAAGTGGGTTGATTATGCTCTTAAAAACAAATCTCTAATACTTTTTGATGCAGCTTATGAAGCATTTATTCAAGATAATGATATTCCACATTCAATATATGAGATTGAGGGAGCAAAGGATTGTGCTATTGAATTTAGATCTTTTTCAAAGAATGCAGGATTCACGGGAGTTAGATGTGCTTTTACGGTGATACCTAAAAATCTTAAAGGCTTGAGCTCAAAAAATGAAGAAATAGACTTATGGCCTCTTTGGAATAGGCGACAATCTACAAAGTTCAATGGAGTGAGTTATGTTGTGCAGAAAGGGGCAGAGGCTGTTTATTCTCTTGAAGGGAAGAAACAGGTAAAAGATTTAATTGATTTTTATATGGAGAATGCAAAAATCATGAAAGATAAACTCCAGAATGCAGGATATAAAGTTTATGGTGGGGACAATGCTCCTTATATCTGGATAAAAGTTCCTGATCAAATGACATCTTGGGACTTTTTTGATTTCCTTCTCCAAAAAGTTAGTGTAGTGGGAACACCTGGTAGCGGATTTGGACTATCAGGAGAGGGTTATTTTCGTTTGTCAGCATTTAACTCAAGATCAAACGTCATTGATGCAATGGAAAGAATAATTAATATATAATTATAGTTATTATTTAGATTCTAAAATTTTAATGTTATCTATAAAGTTAGAACAAAGTGTGAGTAATAATAATTCAGCAGTGATTGAAAAGAAACCTGCTGAATTAAAAAACAAATCTCCTAAATATAAGGTTTTACTTCATAATGACCCAGTTAATTCTATGGAGTACGTTACTATTTCTCTTCGAGAAGTTGTGCCGCAATTAAGCGAACAAGATGCCATCTCCATAATGCTAGAAGCACATAATACGGGTGTAGGATTGGTAATTGTTTGTGATTTAGAGCCTGCAGAATTCTACTCAGAATCATTAAAATCGAAAGGAATTTCTAGTTCAATTGAGAAAGAAGATTAATAATGGTTTAATTCAATATTTTGGTTGAGCTAATTTCCTTTCTGATAAGGGCCGTACTTTTAAGGATTCACTTAAGGAAGACTTTCCATATTCTCTTTCAAGAATGTTAATAACTGTTTTACCAAATTCATCTTCTGTATTATCAAAAGCTTCTAAGCAAACCTGACCAAGTTTTTCCCCTAGTAAGCCTGGATTCCATAGAAGTTTTCTCGCTGTCCAAGGCATCATGCTCATTGGATTATAATTTGGCTTCAAAATTTTATGATCTAGGGCATACTTTTCGAGAAGAGTGTGAGGTTGCAGACCGATAAAAAATATAGCTGGATCAACTAAGCCTTTACCAAATATATTTTCTAATTCCCTATGGTAAGCGATTGTTTGTCTTATAGTGCTTGGCGTTTCGTCAAAAACATTAAATGAATAATTAACTGAAACATGATTTTTGAAACCTGATTGGACTAGCATTCTGCAATTATTTAATACAGTTTCAAGGTTATAAGCTAATCTCATTTTTCTAACAAGTTCTTGAGATCCCGAAGTAATACCTATTTCAAAATAACTCATACCTGTATCAACCATAAGCTGAGCAAGCTCAGCATCAATATTATCCGCTCTTATGTAGGCAGCCCAATTAATATCGTCCCAGCCTTGATCCTTAATTGCTCGCAAAAGTGCTTTTGCATCTTCAATATTTTTTTTGGCTGGAATAAATTGTGCATCAGTGAACCAAAATCCTCTTACTCCAAGATCATATAGTTGCTTCATTTCTTTGATTACTTCTTTAATAGGATTTACACGAACTTGCTTCCCCTCTACTACTGTGTAAACACAGAAACAACAATTATGAGGACAACCTCTTTTCGTTTGTACCCCTATATAGTATTCTCCTCCTTCTATGTACCAATTGAATTCAGGCCATATTGATTTAATATATTGGTAGTTGCAGGCCGTTTTAATTGTTCCTAAAGGTTGTTCGTGTATTAATTTGTAACGAGGTTTTTGTCCAGCAAAATAACATCTTTCTTCCTCTATAGACTCTCCTCTAACGATTTTTTCTATGAGATTTTCTCCCTCTCCTACAGAAATAACAGTCCCTTTTGGAAGTAGATTACCTAATTGTTCATAAAAAACACTAACAGCTCCACCCCCTAAAATTACTTTTACATTTTTGTTGTATTTTTGTGCTCTTTTAAGTCCCATCTTAACTAAAGAAGTATTTCGAAATATTTCCCCATAATGAGATGCAATTAATTTTAATCCTCCCCAAGAACCTCTAATTTTTTTGAGGATATTTTTTGAGTAAAAAACTTCAAAAGAGTTTTGAAGGGGATTTCCACTTCTACCATCAACAGGTGCATAAATTTGTATATCTCTCCATGAAAAAATTATTAGATGAGGTCTAAATTGATCAATTTTTCTAGCTAAATACTTGGAAACTTTATTGGATGGTATTATTGCTAGATCAATGAATTGCTGCTCTATAGATGGAAAACATTTATGAACATGGTCTGCTAAATAAATAGGTCCTATTGGAAAAATTGGATTACAAGGCAGTCTTACAGTTAGTATTTTCCCATATTGATTTCTGTGGTAATTTGTTTTATTTAATTTTTCGAACTTCAAATTAAAATTCATGTCATGAAATTTAATGAATTTATTTCTTTAAGAATCTAACTACTTTATTACTAATTTGGAGAAATTGAAAATACTAAAAAAAATACTTTCGAAAATTTTTTAATTCAGATATCAGAAATCATATAAATCCAGCATACTTTTAGAAGTTTTAATCCATCTATCCATCTAGATATATTTGGTGCTCCAGATTTTCTAGCGTAATATCTAACAGGATAATTTAGTATTTTGATGTTGTTATTCGCAGCTTCAAATATTATTGTAAAGTCTCCAAATGGGTCAGACTTGGAATCCCAACTCCCGTTTTTTTTCATCAGTTTAAAGAATTTTCTTGAAAAAACTTTTGTTCCGCAGAGTGAATCTGAGATAGGCATATTTATGAGAATTGATAAAAATATTGCGAAGAGTCTATTTCCTATATAATTTGCCCATCTCATCGCATCTTTTTCCATTGGAAAAGTTGTGCGGGCACAATTGATCAAGATATTTTTATTTTTGCTGGATTCCATAATTGCTGCAATACTGTCATCAATATCTACAGTAAAATCACTATCAATTATTGCGAGGGTCTCACCTGAAGAAATATTAAATCCCTCTACTACTGCATTTTTTTTTCCTTTAGAAGTTTGTTTTAAAAGAAATATCTCGAAGAAATTTGAGAAATTTTCTTTTAACTCTTTCAAAATGTTATATGTATTATCCTTGCTATTACCTTCAACAAATATAATTTCTAATTTATTGGGTATATCTTTGAATTTATTTAATGCATTAATTAAAAGCTCTTTATTACCAGCTTCATTTCTTGCAGGTATTACTATTGAGATTAAATGTTCAGAGATATTTTCACTTTTTTTATAAAAAACTATTTCAAGTTCGTATGCAAGTTGTTTTATGATTGGTATTTTTCGAAAAATATTTCTTAGAGATTGTGGAATTACCTTAGTGGGCAGAGGAGTTAGTTTTTTTGCTTTCCATCTAATTGATCTGTAGTCGTAAATTTCTGCTAAAGATTCAATGTCGCATAGAGTTATTCTTGCTTTGCGAGTAGTTTCTCTAAAAATTCTTGAATCTAATTTTAGCCACCTTGTAATTGGCTCCCAAGTATTACCACGAACTTTAATGGAAATATATTCGTTTTTATCTTTAAATAATTGATGAAGTTTATTATTAGTTAAATTCCAACTATCAAAAGATTTCATTATTAAAATTACAAACGACTTTTTATTATATATTGATTAATTACTTTTTAATATTAATTTCCATGGTTGTAAAATATCATTTTCATATATCAATTCAAAAGAATTAGCATTGTTTTTTATCTTTTTAAGGTCAGTTGTCCATGCTAATTCTGATTTTTTTAATTGATCAATACTTTCTAATCCTTCATCCAGTTTAGGAGTTAATAAAGAAATTCTTATGATTTTTGATTGGGATCGAGTATTCTTAATTCCGGATTTATCAACTTTTATGGGTTGATTCTTTACTATATTAAGAGATGATACGTATTCCATTTTTTCTCTTAGTTCTCTAGATCTATCAGTAAATAATCCTGATTGCAAAAGAAATGAGGTTAATAAGTAAGGCCCAATTATTAGAATTAATAATATTTCTTTGAATGAATTTTTATTTTTTATTAGAGACCAAGATATTCCAAAGAATAATAATCCGAGAATTAGAAATGAATTTTCTTTAGAGTTAAAGTTAGTAGTATTTTTCAAGGAAAAATAATATATGAAGGTTAGAGCAAATATAAATAATGGAATTATTTTTGAAGTTATAAATAAAAAAATTTGTCTATATCTTTCAGAATTGAACAAATATTTTATTCCTACATATGCATTTAATGAAAAAATAGATGAGATTTGTAGGGTATAGTACGGCGTTTTCGTAGAGAAAATACTCAAAGTTAATATTAATATTAAGGGGAAAAAAGTGAGTATATATTTATTTTCTTTACTTTGATATATGTTATGTATTGTGCCAATAATTGCGAAAAAACTCCATGGCAAAAATGTTACTGGAACATTCCAAAAATAATAATAGAAAGGATTTGTAAAAGCATTTTTATTCGATAAAAAGTTAAATTTTTCGACTAAATAAAAAAAAATATTTTTCTCTAAATAAGGGTTTATAGAAAACGTCCAACAAAGATAAGGAATAAATCCAATTAGTAGTCCAATCCAAAAGAATTTACTGAATATAAGATCCTTTTTTATGAAAATATATGGTAAGAGTGATATTAATGGTACAAATACTAAAAAAGTTTTCATCATAAAAGCTAAACCAATCCAAATTCCAAAAAGCAGAATGTAGAGTTTGTTTTTTTTACTTTTTATTTTGACTAAAGATAATAATCCAAGCGTTACTAAACATGAAAAAATAATATCTTGAGTAGCTAAGTGTGAGTAGTCAAACCATATATATGTTGTAGAAAGTATTAGTGGAGATATAATTGCATATTTTTTACAAAATAATTCTTCATGTAATTTATAAGTTATAAATAGCATCAATATTGAAGCAGCTGTTGTGGGAAGATATGCAGAAAAAATATTTCTTCCAAATATTTCTTGTGACTTTGCTATCAAAAATTGTAATCCTATTGTTCTATCTAATACATATTCATCCCACCAAAGAGGAATTATCCAGTTACCTTTATCTAGTATCCATCTAGCTTGTAGTGCATAAAATCCTTCATCATAAGCAATATAACTTCTTTTGCCAAAATAAAATATGAGTGGAATAAAGATAATGAGTTTAAAAAAATATTTAAATTTTGAAATTCTATTAAACATTTTTGAATTTAATTTGGTTTAGAATGCCGATAATTGGAATCGAACCAATGGCCTACTGTTTACGAGACAGTTGCTCTGCCGCTGAGCTATACCGGCAATACAAAAATATTGACATTTTCATATAAAATTAATTTAATAATTTAGCTTAGTAATGTCAAAAATAGATCCTGAATTAAAAAAGAAATTATTGAGAGAATCCCAGTCTCCCTTCAAAGGGTTAAGGAGAATATTGTGGATAGCTTTTAGTGGTTCTGCATTTTTAGGTCTTCTAATAATGCTCTCCAAAATTGCAAGTGGTAGTGAATTGCAGCAAAATAATCTTTTTATACAATTTGGTGCTTGTGTACTATTCCCAACCTTATTGTTCTTTGATAGGAATAAAGATTGATAAGTTAAATATTTTATTATTGAGTTAATGTCCTCTTTTTGGTGACAAATTTAAATGCTTCGATGATGTCTCCATCAATCCAAGAAGAAAATTTGTCGCAACCAACGCCACATTCAAATCCTGTATTTACTTCTTTAACGTCATCTTTAGACCTTTTTAATGAGTCTAAATTACCTTCAAAAATTACTTTATCTGATCGAACAACTCTAAGCGAGCAATTCCGTTGTAATTTTCCAGTTTGTATGTAACAGCCTGCAATAGCTCCTTTACCAACTGAGAAAGTTGCTCGAACTTCAGCTCTTCCTAAAGATTCTTCAACAAGATCAGGTTCAAGTAGTCCTTCCATTGCCAACTGAATATCTTCTAAGAGTTTATAGATAACTTCATATTCTCTTATATCGACGTCATTAGCATCAGCTGCTCTCTTCGCACCAGATGCCAATGTGGTGTTAAACCCAATAATTACTGACCCTGACGCAGCAGCGAGATCTATATCTGTCTCAGTTATTTCTCCAGGGGCAGAAAGTAGAACTCTGACTTGAACTTCATTTTTTGGTAATTGTTCTAATGAACCTAATATAGCTTCAACACTTCCTTGAACATCAGCTTTGAGAATTAAGTTTAACTCTTTTAGTTCTCCATCATTTGCTTTAGTTGATAAGGATGACAAGCTGACTCTTCTAGAGGCCATTTGTTGAGCTAATTTTGTGGCTCTAGCATCTGTAGCCCTCTCTCCAACAATAGCTCGAGCAGTTTTCTCATCAGGGTAGACTTCGAATTCGTCTCCTGCTGTAGGGACTTCACTGAACCCCAAAGCCTCCACTGGGAATGATGGTCCTGCTTCTTTAATTCTAATACCATGTTCATCAACCATTGCTCTAACTTTTCCAAGGACTGAACCAGCAGCTAAAACATCTCCAGATTTTAAGGTTCCATTTTGTACTAACAAAGTAGCCACAGGCCCTTTGGCTTTGTCTAAGTGCGCTTCAATAACAGTACCTTTTGCAAATCTATCAGGGTTAGCTTGTAGATCCTCTACTTCGGAAACTAGTAAAATCATTTCGAGCAATTTATCAATGTTTTGTTTTTTGATAGCACTTACTGGAACCATCACTGTATCTCCTCCCCAGTCTTCAGCAATTAATTCTTTTTCTGATAGTTCCTGCTTTACTCTGTCTGGAGAGGCCCCTTCTTTATCAATTTTATTTATTGCAACAACGATTGGAACTTTTGCTGCTCTTGCATGACTTATAGCTTCTAGTGTTTGAGGTCTGCAACCATCATCTGCAGCAACTACAAGAACAGCTACATCTGTAACCTTTGTACCCCTCGCTCTCATTGCAGTAAAGGCTTCATGACCAGGGGTATCTAGAAAAGTCAATTTTTTCTTTTGAGATTCATGTTCAAATTCAACTTGATAAGCTCCTATGTGTTGAGTGATGCCCCCTGCTTCACCTGAAGCCACTCTTGATTCTCTGATGGAATCTAAAAGACTTGTTTTTCCATGATCTACATGACCCATCACTGTAATAACAGGTGGTCTTCTAATTAGATTATCAATATCTTCAGATTCAATCATATCTACTGTTTTCTCTGCAGCTTCTTGGATATCATCTTGCAAAACAGGTACCCCAAATTCTTCTGCTACCGTTTCAATAGTTGCTAAGTCGAGTGATTGAGTAACAGTTGCAGTTATTCCTTTAAAAAATAGGGATTTGATTATTTCAGAACTTTCAAGGCTTAATTTATCGGCTAATTCTTGGACTGTTAAATTATCTTCGGGCACGATTATCATTTCCGGCCTTACTTGTTTTGCCTCTTTGGCGGCCTTTAACTCCATAGCTCTTCTTTTCTGTCTTTGCCTAGTAGTTTCTTTTTTCTTCTTTTTAAATTGTTTAATAGTTTTTTGAGATTTGGATTCATCAGACTTTTCTTTCTTTGGGCGCGCCAAACTAGCTGATAAGATTGAAATTTTTTCGCCTGAATATCCACTAGTTTCAGATGTTAATGAATCATCATTCTCACCAATAATATGAACTTTCTGTCTTTGTTTTTGGGGATTTTTGCTTCTTAATGCTTCAAGTTTTGCGCTATCGTCCCAGTCTGCCTTTCCAGGTTTTTTAGAATTATTTGAAAATGATCTATGGGGAGGTTTTTTTGAATTAGGGGCATTATGTAGACGAGTATTTGGAGCATTTGGCTTCTGTTTCGTTGTCTCAATATTTTGTTTTTCGTTATTCTTTATAACTTTTTTGTCACTATCAGATTTGTTAGTTTTTTGAAGTTGTAAGAGTTCATTAGGTGATACAGGCTTTCTAATACCAGGTGTATTTTGACCATTGAATTTAGACCTAGGCCTATTGGACATACCAGGTCTGTTTGGAGCACCAGACCTACTTGTATTTGCTTGTCTATTGAAAGAACCAGGTCTGTTTTGATCTGATGGTTTAATTCTTAGACCAGGCCTATTGGGCATGCCAGGTCTGTTTGGAGCACCAGACCTACTTGTATTTGCTTGTCTATTGAAAGATCCAGTTCTGTCTTTATCTGATGGTTTGTTGTTTAACCCAGGCCTATTAGTTATGCCAGTTCTATTAGTCATACCAGATCTTTTAGGCATACCAGATCTATTAGGCATACCAGATCTGTTGGGGAGAGTTTGTTTAAAAGAAATGTTTCGCTTATTGTTTTGCTGATTGGTTACTTCTTTTCTTATTGGAGCTCCGACGAGCTCAGGGGGGGAGATTCTGTTATTAATATTTTTTGTTTTAGATTTGAACGAATTTTGGTCAGTTTTATTTGGTATTTGTCTTTTTTCACCTGTACTGGATATGTTCCGGGAAGATTCATTAGATTCAATATTACTATTAATATTTTTAGGCTTAGCAATTAGTTGAATAGGAGGTTTCGATGGGCTTTTTATAGGTGGGATTATGTTTTTTCGGGAATCTTTTTTATCTTGTTTGAGATTTTGTGAAGTTTTACTATTTATATTTTGATTTGTAAGATTTGCTTGAGATTGTGAACTGTTGATAATTGTGGGTTTATTGGGATTTATAGGTTTATTTGATTTTATTTTTTGACTCTCAGGTTTATTGAGAGGTTTCATCAACAATGGCTTTTTGTTTGAATTATTTTTAAGAGGTTTCCCTTTCATAGAAGAGATATCAGAAGATTCATTTTCATTGTTTTGTTTGTAATTATCTTTTTTAATTGAAGGTTTTTTAATAGAAAGAATTTTTTTATCGGAATCGTTTTTATTAATAAGATTTTTTATTTTTTTTGCTTCCTCTGCGCTTATTGAACTGCTATGGCTTTTTACTGAAATTGAAAGTTTTTGAGCTGCATCCAATATATCTTTATTGTCCAGATTTAAGTCTCTGGAAAGTTCATAAATTCTGATTTTATCGCTGATAGTCATTTAATCTGATTCGTACTCTTTTTGGAAATTAAAGAGGGTTTAATTTAATTATATTCCCTTATTGGGATTGTCATTGTAGCTTGTAATTTCTTTTTCAAAAATATCAAAAAATTCAGGTTCTAAAGATGTTTTTAAAGCTTTTTGAAGCTTTTTTTTGATTTTGGAATCTGAGTAACATTTTTTTGACTTGCAAATGTATGCTGATCGCCCCATACCCTTTTGAAACATAATACCTTGCTTATGATCTTTAGTAATTTTTATAAGATGTTTCCTGTCATATGTTTTTCTACATGAAATACATATGCGCAAAACAGGAGTTTTTCGTATCACCGTTTTCTCTCCTCTTTGGAGGATATTTCACTATCTTGCGTAGTCTCTAATTGATCATTACCTGAGAAGTTATCTTCATCATATAATTCTTGTTCATATTCATCATCATCTTCGGGAAGGGGATAAAGCTCTCTTAATCTTGCATCTTCTGCAGCACGCTCAGCTTGTTCTGCTTCTAATCTAAGCTCAGCTTCTCGCTGGAGATTCTCTTCATCTTCTCTTTGAGTGATTAATTCAGAAACTGCAGCATCTTCTGCTTCTTGATCGTATTCATGTGAGTTTTTAACATCAATCTTCCAACCAGTTAATCTTGCTGCGAGTCTTACATTTTGTCCTTCTCTACCTATCGCAAGACTTAATTGATCGGGAGGAACTAGCACATGAGCATGTTGACCTTCTGGGTCAACAAGTCTCACGAGATCGACTTTCGCTGGACTTAAAGAGTTTAAAATATATTGTATTGGGTCAGATGACCATTTGATAACATCAATTTTTTCACCTCTTAATTCATTCACTACTTGCTGGATTCTTGCGCCTCTCGCTCCAATACAAGCACCTACAGGGTCTACTTCTTGCTCGACGCTATCAACAGCTACTTTTGTTCTAGGCCCAACAGCTCTTGAAGGAGGATTAGCTTCTCTTGAAACTGCAACAATTTTTACTGTGGCTTCTTGAATTTCCGGTACTTCATTTTCAAATAAATAAACAACTAATCCAGCATTTGCTCTGCTTACAAAAAGTTGTGGCCCTTTTCTGGCTATTTCGCTGACTTCTTTCAAAAATACTTTGAAAGTTGCATTAGCTCTATAATTATCATTTGGTAATTGATCTCTTTTAGGAAGTTCAGCCTCTACTTCAGGTCTACCAATACCCGAACTAACTCCCATTATTACTGATTGTCTTTCAAATCTTATGACTCTTGCTGTTAAAACAGGATCTTCCAAATCTGCAAATTCTTCTTGGATCATTTTTCTTTGTTGATCTCTTAATTTTTGGGCTAAAACTTGCTTTGTTGTGGAAGCAGCCATACGTCCAAAATCCTCTTTTTCTGGAGTAACGTCTAAAACAACCGTGTCGCCTATTTGAGCATCATCAGCTACTTGTTTAACTTCTACTAAAGATATTTGATGATCTTCGCTTTCAACTTCTTCTACAATTATTTTACTTGATAAAATTCTATAACCTTCTTCATCTAAATCTAGTCCAACATCAAAGTTGCTAAAGTATTCTTCATCAAATGGATCTTCATTAACTCCAATGTAAAAAGTCCTTCTATATTTTTCGTATCCTTTCAACAAAGCTTCGCGCAAGGCTGCTTCAACAATATTAGGAGGTAACTTTTTTTCCTCACTAATATCTTCAATAAGATTGTTTAAACCTGGGAGAATAACTAATGCCATCTATGATGGGTAAATTGAATAATGGTTGAAAATAATTAATCTTTTAAGGTACAAAGACTAATTTTAAATACTTCATCTAAAGGGATTTTCTTTATCCTACCTTTAATGTTAATAGCTAAATAATCATTAGACTTTTCATAAAGTAAACCATTCAGGAATTTTATTTTTGAATTCTTTAGGTTTAACTCAACATTAACCGGAAAACCCTTAAAAGTTTTGAAGTCTCTTTCTGAGGTTAATTCATCACTGACCCCTTGACTACTAATTTCTAACACATATGAACAATTTAAAAGATTTGATTTTTCTATTTCTTCAGATGCTGGGGTATTAAATAGCGCACAATCATCTAATGAAATGTCATCCCCATTAGTTTTTCGTATAGTTATTTCAACAACAATTGGATTTTGACTAGTTTGTATATTTAAACCGTAGATTTCTAAATTCCGTTCATTAGCTATTTTTTCTAATAAAGCTTCTAATTTAATTTTGTTTTCTTTATTCAAATTTATTTATAAATTTATTTAAAATTTATTTTCACACATTAAGAAGTTTTTTCTATAGAAAAATTTTAAAATTTGCATTTTATTGATGTAAACAAAAAAACAACAATAATTTTTTTATTCAATTAGATTTGTTAAATAGAACAAAAACATTTAATTAAATGAATTATCTCAAGATTAAATTTATTAATTTAATCCAAATATTTTTTATTATTTGTTTTTGCATATTCAATTTCTTTCAAAATGCTGAGGTTTTAGCTTTAACTTCTTTTGAAAGTCATAATTTTGTATCATCCGCAGTTAAAAATATTGCACCTGCAGTTGTAAAAATTGATACCGAGAGATTGGTAGAGAGGCAACAATTTGATCCTACTTTACTTGACCCTTTATTAAGGGATTTACTTGGGGAGCAAGGAATTACTCCTGAAAGGGAGAGAGGTCAAGGCTCTGGGGTGATAATTAATGAGAATGGTCTGATTCTTACAAATGCCCATGTTGTAGAAAGAGTCGATAATGTTTCAGTTACTTTGGCAGACGGATCAATTTGTGATGGTGAAGTATTGGGCACAGATACGGTAACTGATCTTGCTTTAGTAAAAATTGATGAAGATACTTATTCTGGTTTCGCTCCACTAGGAAATTCTGAAGATCTTGAAGTTGGGGATTGGGCAATAGCTCTTGGTACTCCTTATGGTCTTGAAAAAACAGTCACCTTAGGAATTGTTAGCAGCCTGCATAGAGATATTAATAGTTTAGGATTTTCAGATAAAAGACTGGATCTTATTCAGACTGACGCGGCAATAAATCCAGGAAATTCTGGGGGACCACTAATAAATTCTAATGGTGAGGTCATAGGAATTAATACATTAGTTAGAAGTGGCCCTGGCGCTGGTTTAGGTTTTGCGATTCCGATCAATCTAGCTAAAAGTGTTTCTGATCAGCTTCTTAAAAATGGGGAAGTTATTCATCCATATCTAGGAGTACAATTAATTTCTTTAAATCCTAGAATTGCTAAAGAATACAATCGAGATCCCAATTCCCTAGTTCAATTACCTGAAAGAAATGGAGCTCTAATTCAATCAGTAATACCTAATAGCCCAGCTGAAAAAGCTGGTTTAAGAAGAGGTGATTTAGTAATAGCAGCCGAAAATATCTCTATAAAAGAACCTAAAGCTTTACTTGATGAAGTAGAAAAGGCTCAAATAGGAAAAATATTCCTGTTAAATGTATTGAGAGATAATAAAGAGATACAGATTAATATCAAACCTGAACCTCTTCCAGGTTTGACATAAATCATCCATTGAAATTTAATAATCTATAACTAACAGAGAAAAAGATTTTGGATTCACAAACTCAAATGAAACAAGCAGTTGCTGATGCAGCAATAAGGGAAGTAAAGAGTGAAATGATTATCGGATTGGGATCTGGATCTACTGCTGCTTTAATGATAAAAAGTCTCGCTGATGCAATGCGTCTTGGAAAACTTCAAAATATAAGAGGTGTTGCAACTTCTTTTCAATCAGAAGTTTTAGCACTTGAACTAGATATCCCGCTTATCGATTTAGCTTCTGTTACTCAAATTGATCTGGCTATTGATGGAGCAGATGAGGTCGATCCAGAATTTCAATTAATAAAAGGAGGAGGCGCATGCCATGTTAGAGAAAAGTTAGTGGCGTCTAAAGCAGATCAATTGCTGATTGTTGTTGACGAAACTAAACTTGTTCAAAATCTAAATCAATCTTTCCCTTTACCTGTAGAAGTTCTTCCAAATGCTTGGAAGCAAGTTAAGGACGTAATTTCAAAAATGAATGGCAGTTCTTCTTTAAGAATGGCTACTAAAAAAGCTGGGCCAATTGTTACTGACCAAGGTAACCTCATCTTAGATGTACTATTTAATGATGGCATCAAAAATCCAAAAGACATTGAGATGACGATTAATAATATTCCAGGAGTACTTGAAAATGGATTATTCGTTGATCTTACAGACAAAGTATTAGTTGGTAAACTTGAAAACAACATTCCAGTAGTTTACTCACCCTCAAAAGCTAGCTAATCTTCAAATCTTATTTGTACTGAGTTAGCGTGGCTATGTAAGCCCTCACTTTTAGCAAGATTGATAATATCCAGGCTATTAACTTTTAAACTTTCTTCATTAAATTCTATTATTGAAGTATTTTTCATAAAAGTTTCAACTCCCAAAGACCCGCTAAATCTAGAATTTCCTGATGTGGGTAAAGTATGATTTGGTCCGGCAAGATAATCTCCAACAGCTTCTGGGGTCCATTTTCCTAAAAAAATTGCTCCTGCATTCCGTATACCTGCAAGAATTTTTTTTGAATCTTTAGTGAGAATTTCTAGATGTTCAGGGGCAAAGTTGTTGCTTAGTTCAACACATGATTCAGAATTTTCGCAAATCACAATTAACCCCCAATTTTTTACTGATTCCATGCAAATTTCCTTTCTTGGATGATCATCTATTTTTTTATAAAGTTCCTCTAAAACTTCTTTTGCCTGGTTCTTTGATGTAGTAAGAAGTATTGATGAAGCCAAAGGATCATGTTCTGCTTGCGCTAGTAGATCAGATGCTATATGAGTGCTTTGAGCTGTTTCATCTGAAATTATTAATATTTCACTTGGACCAGCTAAAGAATCAATCCCTGTAGAGCCATAAATAAGTTTTTTCGCAGTTGTAACATAGATATTCCCTGGACCTGAAATAACATCAACTTTATTGATTTGATTAGTGCCATATGCTAAAGCACCAATTGCTTGAGCTCCTCCAATTCTAAATACTTTATTGATCCCTGATAGGTGGGCTGCAGCTAAAACAGTTTTGTTTATTTCCCCCTTTTTATTCCCGGGAGAGACCATTATAATTTCTTCTACCCCTGCTACTTTTGCAGGTATTGCATTCATTAATACAGTACTTGGATAAGCAGCTCTGCCCCCAGGAATATATATTCCTGCATTTATAACTGGACTCCATCTTCTTTGGACAATATCACCACATTCGCCCTTAATAGTAAAGGATTGAGGAATTTCTCTTTCATGGAATTTTTGAATTCTTTTATGAGCTGTCTCAAGTGAGTGCTTCAAATTGTTATCAATTTCATCCCATGCATTCTTTATTACATCCGCACTCACCTGCATGGGGTTGGGGTTGAAACCATCAAATTTTTTTGTATATTTTTCTACTGCTAAATCTCCAGAAATTTTTACCTCGTGAAGAATTTCTTCAACAATTGCATTTATCTTATTGTTGTTTTCTGAATTAGTTCGAGTAGAAATCCTTTTTAATTCTTCAATAGCTTCTTTTTTATTATTTATGATCTTCATATGATTAATTTTTTCAAATTGAAAGGCTCGAGACCTAATTTAATAACTTCCTAGATTATATATGATTGATTTGTAGTCGATTAATTTGTTATGATAGGATCTCCTATTTATTTACCCTCTGTGGCCAATAACAAATCAGCAAAAAAGAGAATACAAATTGCCGAAAGAAATCGTTTAATTAGTAAGTCATATAAATCTACTGTCAGGACTTTAACCAAAAAAACCTTAGAGAATTGCGAAAAATATAAAAAAAACCCTAATGATGATAATAAAAACTTAGTGAAAACAAGTCTTAATAAAGCATACAGTTTAATTGATAAAGCGGTTAAAAAAAATATTCTTCACAAGAATAATGGTGCCAATAAAAAATCAAAAATTAACAATTTTGTAAAAACTACACTTGCAATTAAGTAAAAAGGGAGATCAAAATTATGAGCGATATCGAACTCATAGACTCCCACTGTCATCTAATATTTGAAAATTTCGAAAAAGATCTTGAAGAGGTTGTCCTAAGATTACGCTCTAAAGGTGTAAAAAAATTAGTTCATGCTTGTTGTGAATTAAAAGAAATTCCTAAGTTAAAAAAAATATCTCATCAATTTAATGAAATTTTCTATTCAGTTGGTTTGCATCCGCTAGAAGCAGAAAAATGGGAACTAAGTTCTAAATCCCTTTTAAAAAGATCAGCTAAAGAAGATAAAAGAGTTGTTGCTATTGGAGAATTAGGTTTGGATTTTTTTAAAAATGAAAATAAAACTCAGCAAATTGATGCTCTAATTCCTCAAATGGAGTTAGCTTATGAACTTGAGTTGCCTGTAATTATTCATTGCAGAGATGCTGCAAATGAAATGATTGCTATATGTAATGATCTTTTTAGAAGAGGAAATTGTCCTAAAGGAGTACTGCATTGTTGGACAGGAACTCCAGGCGAAATGAAGCAATTCTTGGATCTTGGCTTTTACATAAGTTTTAGTGGAATTTTAACTTTCCCTAAAGCATATGACATTCATGAGTGTGCCAAAATAGTACCTAGTGACAAATACTTAATTGAGACAGACTCACCCTTTTTAGCACCTGTCCCATATAGGGGTAAAAGAAATGAACCTGCATTTGTTGAAAATGTTGCTAAGTTTATGGCGGATTTAAGATCTACGGAATTAATTACTATTGCCAAAGAGTCATCAAAGAATGCTGAAGATTTGTTTAAATTTGACTTGTTAATATGACGTAGCAACTGTTAATATAAGGAATTACTGGAAATTTTTCTTAATTTTTTAGCTTTAACTTACACAGTTGATGATTTATCAGCATTTTAAAAGGATTTAATTCCTTTCTATTGAATTTATTTTTTGTTGATATCGAGATTTATTGGTTATCTCATATTAATTGAAAAGTTAAAGAACTAAATTATTGAGTAGATTAAAAGTAAATAGTAAATCTCACAAAATCGCAGGATTTCTTGGATGAGCAGTAGCGCTTTACAGGTAGCAAAAACAGCTACTTATCTACCAGATTTAGTTGAAGTACAAAGAGCAAGCTTTAAATGGTTTTTGGAAAAGGGTTTAATAGAAGAATTACAAAATTTTTCTCCGATTTCTGATTATACAGGTAAATTAGAATTACATTTTATCGGTGAAGAGTATAGGTTAAAACGACCTAGACATGATGTTGAGGAAGCTAAAAGAAGAGATGCTACATTCGCCTCTCAGATGTATGTAACTTGCAGGTTAATTAATAAAGAGACAGGGGAAATTAAAGAACAAGAAGTATTTATTGGCGAATTACCATTAATGACTGAAAGAGGAACTTTCATAATTAATGGCGCAGAAAGGGTCATTGTTAACCAAATTGTTCGAAGTCCTGGGGTGTATTTCAAAGATGAACTTGATAAAAATGGTCGAAGAACTTATAACGCTAGCGTCATCCCTAATAGAGGTGCATGGTTAAAATTCGAGACTGACAAAAATAATTTACTTTATGTGAGAGTAGATAAAACTAGAAAAATTAATGCTCACGTCCTTATGAGAGCGATGGGTCTTTCAGATAATGACGTGGTCGATAAAATTAGGCATCCTGAGTTCTATCAAAAATCAATTGAGTCTGCGAATGATGAGGGTATAAATTCAGAAGATCAGGCATTACTTGAGCTTTATAAGAAGCTACGTCCTGGTGAACCACCCTCTGTCTCTGGCGGACAACAGTTATTACATAGTAGATTTTTTGATCCTAAAAGATATGATTTAGGCCGGGTTGGGAGATATAAAATAAATAAAAAATTGAGACTTACCATCCCAGACGATGTGAGAACACTTACCCATGAAGATGTTCTTTCTACTATTGATTATTTAATTAACTTAGAGTTGGATATAGGTGGCGCTAGTTTGGATGATATTGACCACCTTGGTAATCGAAGGGTTAGATCTGTAGGAGAACTTCTTCAAAATCAAGTTAGGGTTGGACTTAATCGTTTAGAGAGAATTATCAAAGAGAGAATGACTGTAGGAGAAACAGATTCTCTTACTCCTGCTCAACTAGTTAATCCCAAACCTTTGGTTGCTGCTATAAAGGAATTTTTTGGCTCTAGTCAACTAAGTCAGTTCATGGACCAAACAAATCCTCTGGCTGAATTAACACATAAGAGAAGAATCTCAGCATTAGGCCCAGGAGGTTTAACTCGTGAAAGAGCAGGCTTTGCGGTAAGAGATATACACCCTTCACACTATGGAAGATTATGTCCTATCGAGACTCCTGAAGGTCCTAATGCAGGACTTATTAATTCTTTAGCTACCCATGCAAGAGTTAATGAGTATGGTTTTATTGAAACCCCTTTTTGGGAAGTCAATAACGGTAAAGTTAATAAAGAGGGTAATCCTGTTTATCTCTCTGCTGATTTAGAAGATGAGTGTAGGGTGGCTCCAGGAGATGTCGCGACTGACAAGGAAGGTAATATTATTGCAAATCTAATACCAGTAAGATATAGACAGGATTTTGAAAAAGTTCCTCCTCATCAAGTTGATTACGTTCAGCTTTCTCCCGTTCAGGTAATTTCAGTTGCTACTTCACTTATCCCTTTCTTGGAACATGATGATGCAAATAGAGCTCTCATGGGATCAAATATGCAACGCCAAGCCGTTCCATTGCTCAGGCCAGAACGTCCTTTAGTTGGTACAGGTTTAGAATCTCAAGTTGCTAGAGATTCCGGGATGGTTCCAATAACAAAAGTTAATGGCACTGTATCTTACGTAGATGCTAATGAGATTGTCGTTAAAGATGAGCATGGTAATGAACATTTTCATTATCTTCAGAAATATCAAAGATCAAATCAAGATACTTGCTTAAACCAAAGACCTATAGTAAAAATCGGAGACCAAGTTATATCTGGACAAGTTTTAGCTGATGGATCCGCATGTGAAGGAGGGGAAATAGCCCTTGGCCAAAATGTTTTAATTGCTTACATGCCATGGGAGGGATACAACTATGAAGATGCAATTCTTGTGAGTGAGAGGATGGTAACCGATGACTTATATACTTCAGTACATATTGAAAAATATGAAATTGAAGCAAGACAAACGAAGCTAGGACCTGAAGAAATTACTAGAGAAATTCCCAATATCTCTGAAGAAAGCTTGAATAATCTTGATGAGATGGGAATTATTAGGATTGGTGCTTTTGTCGAGAGTGGAGATATTCTTGTAGGAAAAGTGACTCCAAAAGGGGAATCAGACCAACCACCTGAAGAAAAGCTGTTAAGAGCTATTTTCGGTGAAAAGGCGCGAGATGTGAGAGACAATTCCCTCAGAGTACCTAAAACTGAAAAGGGAAGGGTTTTGGATGTTCGCATTTATACTAGAGAACAAGGTGATGAATTACCTCCAGGAGCCAACATGGTTGTTAGAGTTTATGTGGCTCAGAGAAGGAAAATTCAAGTAGGTGACAAAATGGCTGGAAGGCATGGAAATAAAGGTATTATTAGTAGAATTTTACCTAGAGAAGATATGCCTTATTTACCTGATGGAACGCCTGTAGACATAGTTCTAAATCCTTTAGGAGTTCCAAGTAGGATGAATGTAGGTCAAGTTTTTGAATTATTGATGGGATGGGCAGCCTCCAACTTAAACTGCCGAGTTAAAGTCGTCCCATTTGATGAAATGTATGGAGCTGAAAAATCACATCAAACTGTTCAAGCATTTTTAGAGGAAGCTTCAAAACAGCCAGGTAAAGCATGGGTTTACAATCCTGAAGATCCTGGAAAGTTATTACTTAAAGATGGTAGAACAGGTGAACCCTTTGATCAGCCAGTTGCTGTAGGATACTCTCACTTCCTCAAATTAGTCCATTTGGTGGATGATAAAATTCATGCTAGATCTACGGGGCCTTACTCTTTGGTTACACAGCAACCATTGGGTGGTAAAGCTCAGCAAGGAGGACAAAGGCTTGGAGAAATGGAAGTATGGGCCCTTGAAGCTTACGGTGCCGCTTATACTCTTCAGGAATTGTTAACAGTTAAATCTGATGACATGCAAGGAAGAAATGAAGCTCTTAATGCAATAGTAAAAGGTAAACCGATCCCAAGGCCTGGTACTCCTGAGTCATTTAAAGTTCTTATGAGGGAATTGCAATCTCTAGGCTTGGATATAGGGGTTTATACAGATGAAGGAAAGGAAGTAGATTTAATGCAAGATATCAATCCGAGAAGAAATACTCCATCAAGGCCGACTTACGAATCACTCGGAACCTCTGAATATGAGGAAGATTAAATACTCAAGTAAAACCTTTAAATTTAAATGCACTAAAAATGACTAACAGCAACTTAAGAACTGAAAATCACTTTGATTACGTCAAAATTTCAATAGCTTCTCCACAAAGAATAATGGATTGGGGTCAGAGGACATTGCCCAATGGACAAGTAGTTGGTGAAGTTACTAAACCTGAAACTATCAATTACAGGACACTTAAACCAGAAATGGATGGATTGTTTTGTGAAAAGATTTTTGGGCCATCTAAAGATTGGGAATGCCATTGTGGAAAGTACAAAAGGGTGAGACATCGTGGAATTGTTTGTGAGAGATGTGGGGTTGAAGTAACTGAGAGTAGAGTTAGAAGGCATAGGATGGGCTATATAAAACTTGCTGCGCCAGTTTCTCACGTTTGGTATTTAAAAGGAATCCCTAGTTACGTTGCAATACTTTTGGATATTCCTCTGAGGGATGTGGAACAAATAGTTTATTTTAATTGTTATGTTGTTTTAGACCCAGGTGATCATAAAGAACTCAAATATAAGCAATTACTAACTGAGGATGAGTGGCTGGAAATTGAAGATGAAATTTATGCTGAAGATTCAACTATCGAGAACGAACCTTTTGTTGGTATTGGTGCAGAGGCACTCAAACAATTACTTGAGGACCTTGATTTAAATCAGGTTGCTGAGGAGCTTAGAGAAGAAATTACTAATAGCAAAGGGCAAAAGAGGGCAAAACTTATAAAAAGGATAAGAGTTATCGATAATTTCATTGCAACTAATGCAAAACCAGAATGGATGGTCTTAGACGCAATCCCAGTTATACCCCCCGATCTTAGACCTATGGTTCAGCTTGATGGAGGAAGATTTGCTACTTCAGATTTAAACGACTTATATAGAAGAGTAATAAATAGAAATAATAGACTAGCTAGGCTTCAGGAAATTTTAGCTCCTGAGATCATCGTAAGAAATGAAAAAAGAATGCTTCAGGAGGCAGTCGATGCCCTTATTGATAATGGAAGAAGAGGAAGGACTGTTGTTGGAGCAAATAATAGGGCTCTTAAGTCCCTTAGTGACATAATTGAAGGAAAACAAGGAAGATTTAGACAGAATCTTCTTGGAAAGCGTGTTGATTATTCAGGAAGATCTGTAATTGTTGTTGGGCCTAAACTAAAAATGCATCAGTGTGGCCTCCCAAAAGAAATGGCGATAGAACTTTTTCAACCTTTCGTAATTCATAGATTAATACGACAAAATATTGTAAATAATATTAAAGCTGCAAAAAAATTAATACAAAAAGCCGATGATGAAGTTATGCAGGTACTTCAGGAAGTTATTGAAGGGCATCCAATTCTTTTGAATAGAGCCCCCACGCTACATCGTTTAGGAATTCAAGCTTTTGAACCGAAATTAGTTGGAGGTAGAGCGATACAACTTCATCCTTTAGTTTGTCCTGCATTCAATGCTGACTTCGATGGAGATCAAATGGCAGTTCATGTTCCTTTAGCTTTAGAGGCACAAACTGAAGCTCGTATGCTTATGTTAGCCAGTAATAATATTCTTTCTCCTGCTACTGGGGAACCAATTGTGACTCCATCACAAGATATGGTTTTGGGATCTTATTATCTTACGGCTTTGCAACCAAACTATCAAAAACCAGAATTTGGAGATAATAAAACTACTTTTGCTTCGTTAGAAGATGTCATTTTTGCTTTTGAAGATAAAAGGCTTAGCTTACATGAATGGGTTTGGGTTAGATTTAATGGCGAAGTTGAAGATGAAGACGAAATTCGTAGTCCACAAAAAACTCAAGAGCTTGAAGATGGCTCAAGATTAGAGATATGGAATTTAAGACGAGACAGATTTGACTCTGATAATCAATTAATAAGTAGATTTGTGCTGACAACCGTTGGGAGAGTGGTTATGAACTATACCATCATCGATTCTGTATCTAAAACGTAATCTTTAAACCCTATTTTTTCATTTACTTAAACATCATGACTTCATCTAAACCTAAAAAAACATCTAGAGTACGTAAAACTTCTAAAAACTCAAAAAAGAATAATCCTCTTACAATGCCTGCTCTCGCTAAAACGCCACCATCATTTAAGAATAAGGTAGTTGATAAGAAAGCCTTAAAAAATTTAGTCTCTTGGGCTTATAAAACTCATGGAACTGCTATAACTGCTGCCATGGCTGATAATCTTAAGGACTTAGGATTTAAATATGCTACACAGGCTGCTGTCTCTATCTCAGTAGATGACTTAAAAGTTCCCGAAGCTAAGCAGGATTTAATAGGACAAGCTGAAGAGCAAATATCTGCTACAGAAGAATGTTATAGACTTGGTGAAATTACCGAAGTTGAAAGACATACAAAAGTTATAGATACCTGGACTGAAACTAATGAAAGATTGGTAGATGCTGTCAAGAATAATTTCAATCAAAATGATCCTCTAAATTCTGTTTGGATGATGGCTAATTCAGGGGCGAGGGGTAATATGTCTCAGGTAAGACAACTTGTAGGTATGAGGGGATTGATGGCTAATCCTCAAGGAGAAATCATTGACTTACCAATAAGAACAAATTTCAGAGAGGGACTTACAGTTACTGAATATGTAATTTCATCTTATGGAGCAAGGAAAGGTTTAGTGGATACTGCCTTAAGAACTGCAGATTCTGGATATTTGACTCGAAGATTAGTTGATGTCGCTCAAGATGTAATTGTTAGAGAAGAAGATTGTGGAACAGAACGATCAATAGTTATTGAAGCTGAAGATGGTAAGTTTGGAGCAAGACTTCTTGGTAGGCTTACCGCTGAGGATATTTTTGATGCTGAAGAAAACTTGGTTGTTCCTCAAAACACTGCGATAGATCCTGCATTATCAGGAACAATTGAGAAAGCATCTATCAATAAGGTAAAAATAAGATCCCCATTAACATGTGAAGCTAACAGATCTGTTTGTAGGAGGTGTTACGGATGGGCGTTGGCTCATAATCATTTGGTCGATTTAGGTGAGGCAGTTGGAATTATTGCTGCTCAATCTATTGGTGAGCCCGGAACTCAATTAACGATGAGAACTTTCCATACTGGAGGTGTATCTACTGCTGAAAGTGGAGTAGTAAGATCAAAAATTTCTGGTAAAGTTGAATTTAGTTCAAAAGCAAAGGTTAGAGGTTATAGAACTCCACATGGAGTAGAAGCTAAACAAGCAGAAGTTGATTTTATACTTAAGATAGTTCCTCAAGGAAGTAATTCTGGCAAAGCTCAAAAAATTGAAGTTTCTAGTGGATCTCTTTTATTTGTAGATAACGGAGAAGAAATTAATTCTGATATTACTGTTGCTCAGATTATTGCTGGAACTGTGAAAAAAAGTGTTGAAAAAGCAACTAAGGATGTTATTTGTGATTTAGCTGGTCAAGTTAGGTATGACAAGGTCATTCAACCAAAAGAGGTAACAGATAGGCAGGGTAATATTACACTAAAAGCTCAAAGATTAGGCAGATTGTGGGTTTTAGCTGGAGATGTTTATAACTTACCACCTAATGCAAGACCGGTTATCTCATCCGGAAAATCTGTAGATGAAGGAACTGTTTTGGCAGAAGCAAGTCAATCTAGTGAATTTGGAGGACAAGTTCGATTAAGAGAATCAATAGGAGATTCAAGAGAAGTGCAGATTGTCACAACTTCAATGTCCTTAACTAATTTTAAATTAGTTGAGGAATCTACTCATTCAGGTCAGATATATAATTTGGAATCTAGTGATGACACATCCTATCGTTTAAATATTTCCCCTGGAAGTAAAATCAGTAATGGTGAAATAATAGCAGATTTAACAGATGAAAGGTTCCGTACAAAAACTGGAGGTTTAGTAAAATATGCACCAGGATTAAGTGTCAAAAAAGCAAGATCATCTAAAAATGGTTTTGAAGTAAGTCAAGGAGGTACATTGCTTTGGATTCCTCAAGAGACACATGAAATCAATAAGGACATATCTCTTCTAATGATCGAAGATATGAAATGGATTGAAGCTGGAACAGAAGTCGTAAAAGATATTTTTAGTCAAACATCAGGAATTGTTACTGTTACGCAAAAAAATGATATCCTTCGTGAAATAACTGTAAGAAATGGAACTTTTCATGAGTGCGATGACGAAGAAGTTTTGAATAGATTTACAGAAGAGGGAAGTCTTGTAAATCCTGGCGAAAAGATCTTAGATGGAGTTGATAATACAGAAGTTCTATTTGTTCAAAAATTAGAAACACCAAAATGTCGAGGCTTGTTATTAAGAACTGTTGAAGAATTTACTATTCCAGACCAAGCGGAATTACCCCAACTTTCACATATTAAGCAGGAAAAAGGACCGCATTTAGGCTTAAAAGCTATTCAAAGGCTTACTTATAAAGACGGCGAATTGATAAAATCTGTTGAAGGAGTTGAATTGCTTAGGACGCATTTAAGCATTGAAAGCTTTGATGCTACCCCTCAAATGACTATTGATGTAGAGTCGATTAAAGATGAAAATGATGCATCAATCAATAGGTTAAGTTTAGTAATATTAGAATCTATTCTTGTAAGAAGAGATACTATATCTGACTCCAGTCATGGCTCCACCCATACTGAACTGCAAGTTAAAAATAGCCAATTCGTAAAAGCGGGAGATGTAGTAGCTACTACTCAAATTCTTTGTAAAGAGAAGGGATTGGTTCAACTACCAAATGTTGTTGACGATGAGCCCATAAGAAGGTTAATTGTTGAAAGAGAAGAAGATAAAATTAAAATAAAAATTAGCGATGATGCACTAGTTAAAGTTGGTGAGCGTGTAGTTGATGGTGACCTTATTAGTAAGTCTATACAAGCTACTTCTTGTGGAGAAATAGAAGAAATTTCTAATACTTCAGTAACCTTAAGACTTGGTAGGCCTTATATGGTTTCTCCTGATTCAGTTTTACATGTTAAAGATGGGGATTTAGTTCTTAGGGGAGATGGTTTAGCTTTACTTGTTTTTGAGAGGCAGAAAACTGGAGATATCGTACAAGGCTTGCCTCGTATTGAAGAGTTATTAGAGGCTAGAAGACCCAGAGATTCTGCAATTTTATGTAAGAAATCTGGAATTGTTCAGATTAAACAAGGTAATGATGAAGAATCAGTTTCTTTATCTGTTATTGAAAAAGATGATTTAGTTAATGAATATCAACTATTAATTGGGAAGAATATAATGGTTAGTGATGGACAACAAGTTATAGGTGGAGAATCTTTAACTGATGGCCCGATTAATCCTCATGAATTATTAGATTGCTATTTCAATGATTTAAAAGATCAGAAACCTCTGATAGATGCAGCTCGAGAATCTATAGCAAAACTACAAAGAAGTATGGTAAGTGAGGTCCAAAATGTTTATAAGTCACAGGGTGTCGCGATCGATGATAAGCATATTGAAGTTATTGTTAGACAGATGACGAGTAAAGTCCGAGTAGAAGATGCTGGAGATACTACTCTTTTGCCTGGTGAACTCATAGAGTTGAGGCAAGTGGAAGACACCAACCAAGCAATGGCAATTACAGGAGGAGCTCCAGCGCAATTCACTCCTGTTTTGTTAGGTATTACCAAAGCTTCTCTCAATACAGATAGCTTTATTTCAGCAGCATCGTTCCAGGAAACAACAAGGGTTCTTACAGAAGCTGCAATTGAAGGTAAATCTGATTGGTTAAGAGGTTTAAAAGAAAATGTTATCATTGGTAGATTAATACCTGCAGGCACTGGTTTTAGCGGTTTTGTAGAAGAATTATCCTCAGAGGCTGGGCCTCATCCAGATATTCTTGCAGAAGAATCTGGTGGCTACAGAAGAGCGCAGAACTTAAGGCCAGATTATACGGTTGATATGCCACAATCACCTGCTGTTAGCTCAACAGCAATACTTGATGACCCTAGTGATGAAGATTTAGAGACAACCAGAAACCGACATGGGATCGATCCCTCTTCGAGTAATTTTGCTGCCTTCGCAAGACCTAATGCTGAAAATCAATTTTCTGAAGATCAATTGCCAGATCCTGCGGCGTTAGAGGGATTGCAGGAAGAGGGCCTTCTTTCTGATGAATAAATATTATCTATTATTATTTTTAGATATTAGAATGGATTTTTTAAATTTGTAATTGATGATTAAGCCAGAGATTGTCCCTAAAAGAAAATTACCTCGTTATGGATTTCATTTTTATAATGAAAGACTTAATGGAAGAATTGCTATGATCGGTTTTATCGCGCTTATTCTTACAGAATTCTTTTTAAAACATGGTTTGCTGTTATGGTGAAAATAGTTTTTAAATAAAGACTACTTAATTTGAAAAATCTTCTTGGAAGTAGTGTTAAAGATTTAGAAAATGTGGCTTTAGATTATGGTCAAGCTGCTTTTAGAGGTCGTCAAATTTATAATTGGATTTATAACTATAGAAATAAGAAGAAAAGTATTGATCAAATAGAGGTCTTACCTTTAGATTTTAGGAGGAAGCTGAAAAATGACGGTTTTAAGTTAAGTGAGCTAAGTGTTCAGGAACGAAACTTAGCTAGCGATGGTACTCTAAAGTTGTTACTGTCTACAAACGACAAAGAAAGTATTGAGTGCGTTGGTATACCAACTGAAAAAAGACTAACTGCATGTCTCTCTAGTCAAATTGGTTGCCCAATGGATTGCAAATTTTGCGCAACTGGCAAAGAGGGTTTGAAGAGATCTTTAAAAGCAAGTGAAATTTTAGATCAAATCTTATTTATCGAAAATGAAATGGATAGAAAAGTGACCAATATTGTTTTCATGGGTATGGGTGAGCCCTTATTGAATATTGATGAGTTGCTTGTGTCAATTAGATCTATCAATGAGGATTTTCAAATTAGTCAAAGAAAGATAACTGTAAGCACTGTCGCTATACCAAAAATGATAAATAAATTATCAGCAAAGTCTTTTCAAATATTAGGTAATTGTCAATTTACATTAGCAATAAGTTTACATGCTTCAAACCAAAAAATAAGAGAAACGATAGTACCAAGTGCAAAAAACTATGAGATCGAAAATATAATTGAAGACTCTAAGCAATACGTGAGAGATACAGGTCGAAGGGTAAGTTTTGAATATTTAATGCTAAGTGGGGTTAACGACAAATTAGAACATGCTAATGAACTAAGTAATTTGCTTAAAGGGTTTCAATGCCACGTAAATTTAATACAGTACAACCAAATTGATGAGGTTGAATTTAAAAGAACCTCTTTAAAAAATCTTCAATTATTTCAATCTAGACTTTCTCATAATGGCATCGCTGTCAGCTTGAGAAAAAGTAGAGGACTTGATAAAAGTGCTGCATGTGGTCAGTTAAGACAAAATTCAAGAAATAAATAATCTTATCTAAGAAAAAATTATCAAAAAAATTTTTTAAAAGTCTCTTAAACAGGCTATTATTGTGTTAAATAAAATTAAAACTTTGGGTTTTATTAAAACAAAAATTTTACCTTTTGCTATCGTCTCACTTTTCGGGATTGCCTTCTTTGCAGTTAGTGCAAGAATTTGGTTACCAGGAGATATGATGTCACCTGCTCCAATGAATTGATATTTTTAGATTCTGATAATGACAAAAAAAAAGGATCCTAAACAAGAAAGCTTAGCTGAAATCGCAGTTGATCCAGATGTTTTAGCTAGAGAATTGGCTTTAGAAATTGAAATAGATCCTTTAGAGCAAATTGATGAAGATATTTTTTCAAATGATTTAAATATTACTCAAGAGTGTGATGAAGCTTTAAAAATGCTCAAAGGTAATAGAGAAGAAAGAATACAAGGCTTAAGAATATTTTGTGAGTATAGAGATCAAAGATCTTTTCCCTTTTTATTACCATTGCTTGATCAACCTTGCCCTGTTGAAAGAATGAGTGCGGTATACGCTTTAGGTCGTAATCCATGTCCTAGCGCAGTTCAAAAACTTGTCAGTCTTTTGAAGACTGATGATAATGCTTATGTCAGAAGAGCTACTGCATGGAGCTTAGCTAATTATGATAATCAAATTGTTTTAGAACCATTAATAAATGCTCTAAAGAATGATGTGGCGGCAGTCAGGTTATGGTCATCTAGCTCTTTAGCTGAAATTGGAAATGTTTCTTTTGAGAACGCTCAATTAGCAGCAGAACAACTTTTAATAAGTTTAAAGATAGATAATGAATCAGGTGTAAGAAGTAATTGTATTTGGTCATTGTGTAGGTTGTACGAAAAATTAAACAATACATTCCAAGAGAGTTTTGTTGATGAATGCACTAAGATAGCCCTCTTCGATAAAGAGCCATCTGTTATGGAAGAAGCAAAAACTGCCCTTGATTCGATGGGGATGCAAGGTTTTTATAATTAAAAATCTTAATTTTTTTAAAAGAACACTAGATAACCAATTAATTTATCAGATATTCAATATAAAAATTAAAATTAATTAACTTGTACCAACTGAAACAAAATATTTTCGTTATTCTGTATAAAGTAAAAGTACTCAGTACTTGAATTTAATGCCTCAAAAAACATTGAGATTCAAAATTCATCAAGACGGAAGAGTTGAAGAGACTGTTGAGGGATTTACTGGTAATTCATGCAATGAAGCTACAAAAAATCTCGAAGACGCTCTCGGTAAAGTAACAGTTAAGAATAAAACTTCTGATGCTTTCATCTCTAATCAAAGTGAAAACTTAACACAATTAAATAACGAATCTAATGTCACATTTTAGTACAATTAAAACTCAACTCAAAGAAGTAGAGCCATTAATTAAGTCCTTAAAGCACTTTGGTTATAGTATTAATCAAGAAGAAAAGTTTGTAAAAGGATATAAAGGCCAATTCACAGCCGTTGATATAAGTATGAATTTACCTGGTGATACCCAAGTGGGATTTAAGTGGGATCACAACTCTAATGCATATGAATTAGTTACTGACCTTGATTTATGGAAATTTGAGATTCCAGTTGAAAGATTTATCTCAAAAGTTACACAAATGTATGCTTACCAAACAATTATTTCTAAAACTCAAGAAGATGGATATCAAATCGTTGAGCAAAAAAATAAAAATGATGGTTCTATTGAATTGGTCTTAACCAAGTGGGAAAACTAATGTCTAGATATGGATTTTACGGATCCATTTCATAATTCTGAAGAAAATATTGAGTTTACAGGCTATGAGCCCGTTTTGGGTGGTCAGTTAGCCGAAAAAGCTGTATGGGTTGATGAAGCAAAGTGTATTGGTTGTCAGTACTGCGTTCACGTTGCTTCGAACACTTTCACTGTTGATGAATTTCATGGAAGAAGTCGAGCTATTAGGCAAGATGGAGATAGTTCTGATGTCATACAAGAAGCAATAGATACATGCCCTGTTGATTGTATTCATTGGGTCAAATTTGAAGAATTAGATGCTTTAGAGAGTAGTCTCGATAGGGATATGTTTCAAACATTTGGAAAGCCACCGAGAATGAATAAGCACTAATATCAAAAAGATGCAATATCGTAGATTTGGTAGAACCAATCTGAAGATTCCTGTTTTATCTTTAGGTGGTATGAGATTTCAAAAAAGTTGGGATCAATTAGATTTTTCTGAGGTTTCATACGAAGAACAAAATAAAGTAGAAAATATATTAAATCTTGCAACACAATATGGCTTAAGTCATGTAGAAACCGCCAAGTACTATGGAACTTCTGAGGTGCAATTAGGGATGTGTTTTAAGAATACTAAGAAAATCCCAAATATAATCCAAACAAAAATTCCACCAAATAGTGATCCGGAAATTTTTGAGCGAGATGTATTGTCTAGCTTTGAAAAATTGAAAGTTAAAAAAATTGATTTGTTAGCAATACACGGTATCAATACTGCTGAACATTTACATCAAGCTATTAGAGATGGAGGTTGTATTGATATTTTGAGGAATTTTCAAAAAGAAAATTTAATTGGATCTATTGGATTTTCAACCCATGGAAAATCTTCACTTATTGAAAAAGCCATATCAACAAACTTATTTGATTATGTAAATTTGCACTGGTATTTCATTAATCAGGAAAATACAAAGGTTATTAACTTAGCCAATAAGCATGATCTTGGGGTTTTCATAATAAGTCCCACTGATAAAGGGGGACATCTTCATACTCCCTCAAGAAAAATGTTGGAAATTTGTAAACCACTTCATCCTATAGTTTTTAATGATCTTTTTTGCTTAAGAAATCAAAATGTCCATACTTTGAGTGTCGGTATTGCAAAAGAGACAGATTTTGCTCTGCATTTAGAAGCTGTCTCGCTGTTATCAGAATCTGAGAAGTATGTGCCTAAGATAATTAACAAATTAATGCAGGAATCAATTAATTCCTTAGGTTTAGAGTGGCATCAAAATTGGAATAGAAATTTACCAAGTTGGGAATATACTCCGGGAAATATTAATATTCCTGTTCTGCTTTGGCTTTCAAATTTAATTGATTGGTTGGGTATGGAAGGATATGCAAGAGCTAGATATCAATTGCTTGGTAATGGAAGCCACTGGTTCCCAGGATGCAACGCGAATTTACTAGATGTAAATGTTTCTGAAGGGCAATTATTGAAAGTATTAGAAGGTCATATAAATCCAAAAAAAGTTATAAAAAAATTGAGAAATTTAAAAGAAAAGTTTGGAGGTAAGAATGCTAAAAGATTATCAAGAAAATAATTTCATAATGGATTTTTTTCAGGTTTGCCAACTTTTCTTGGGTAAATTTCAGGACAAAAATTCTTCGGTTGAATAAGAATAATATTTCGGGTGCCTTTATTTCTTGGTAATAGTACTTCTTTTTTATCTTTAACTTTTCCTTCTAATATTTCTAAAGTTTTTTCTAAATTTTGGCTTTCTTGATTCGTCCATTTGCCACAATATAAAACTCCAAACCCTTCTTTTTTTAACATTGGTAGTATATATTCTGAAACTGTTGATGGATTACTAACAGCTCTAGTTGTTGCAATATTAAAATTATTTCTCATTGACGATTGGTGGGCTAAATTCTCAACACGATCATTGATTACATGAATATTGTTTTTGAAATTGATCTGCTCAACTAAATTTTTTATTGCATCTGTTTTCTTTTTCAAAGAATCAATTAGGTATATCTCAGAATTAGGATGAGTTATTGCATAAGCTAAACCCGGGAAGCCACAGCCTGATCCAATATCTAAAAATTTTTTATTATCAAAATTAATATTCGTGAAAGCCTTGAAGGGCCAAATGCTGTCAAAAACTTGAGATACCCAATAATCATCACCATCAGTTAATCTTGTGAGATTGGTCTTATTATTTAATTCTTTAATTTTAATTTGTAACTCTTGAAATAAATTTATTTCTTCTTCAGTTATTAAGGAAAGAATTTCTTTTGGAATGTTTTGTTTTTTCATTTCGTTATAAATATGAATTTAAACCATCCATTAAATACATTCTATTTAGTAAAAATTTATTAGAATTACAATATTAATAAAAGATTATTTTGAAAGGGGAAACTTCCTATTACAAAATTTTAGGTGTAAATGAAAATGCATCCAATCATGAATTAAGAAAGGCATTTTGTAAACTTTCTATTGAGTTACATCCTGATACAACTTCATTAGAAATAGACGTTGCTAAAAGTAAATTTCAAGAAGTTCTTGAAGCTTATGAACATTTAAATAATAGTAATTTAAGGAAAATATATGATGACAAACTAAAAGAAAACTCTAGGATTAAAAGTAATACTAACGTTTTAAATAATTTAGTAATCGATTCTAATAATCAAAATTTAATAGGAAATAGAAGACCTTTTTCGAATGGAGAATTGTTTTCGTTGTTTCTTTTAATTATCATCATTTCTATAAGTTTAATTGGTTCAATTTTTATTGCTTCTTTTACTGGAAAAGAATTAGAGACAATACCGCTCTGGCTAATTAAATAATTTTTTAAAAAAGTCTGTGAATCCCTCTAAAAAACCTATCAATCAAAATTCACTGCAATCATTGGAATTGTGGCTAACTGATTTAGGTGCTGTGAAGGATATTAATAATCCATCTAAATGGTATCTTTTACTTTCAAATTGGAATGCAACTATTATTTTTGAACAAGAAGATTTAAGTGTTATATGGGAAAGTGAAGGACAAGAAACTAAAAGACTATTTTCCTACTGCATTAATAGAGAAGATGTTGAAAATGCAATACTGCAGGGACCTTAAACTTCTATCTAAAGTTTGTCTAAGATTTGCCTTATTATCCAGTAACTTTTCCCCAATTGATCGTCTGATATACAAAGAGGCGGTAAGAGGTAAATAACATTCCCGAGGGGCCTTATGAATAAACCTTGCTCCATTGCATGACTCTTTATTTCTCTCCCAATATTATTGAAATAACCTTTTTTGTTCCCAATATCTAAATCGAAGGCAGCAATTGTGCCGGATACCCTTATCTTTTTTATATAAGGTAAGTTTTTAAATTTAATTAGATGCGATAAATGTTTTTCTTCAAATGAAAGGTATTTTTGTGGTTCTTTTTCTAATAAATCAAGGCTAGCGTTTGCTGCAGCACAACCTAAAGGATTAGCAGTAAAACTATGTCCATGCCAAAAAGTTTTTCTTGGGGAATCATCAATAAAGGATTGAAAAATTTTTTCTTTACATAGAGTTATTCCCATCGGTAAAAATCCACCAGTTAAACCTTTTGAAATACTTATTAAATCAGGAATGATTTTTGCCTTTTGAAAAGCAAAAAGGGTTCCACATCTTCCAAACCCAGTCAATACTTCATCGGCAATTAACAAAGAATTATTATTTTTTATAATTTCTGAAACTTTTTTTATAAACTGAGGCCTAACCATATTCATCCCTCCTGCTCCTTGAACAAGTGGCTCAAGGATTACTGCAACTGTGGGAGTTTGAAGTAGAGTTTCTAATTTTTGGATCGCCTTATTTTCTTTATTTTCTACTTCTACATCGTTTATCCAAGTTGAAGGCCATGGGACTCTTCTAACTGGGAACATAAGATTATCGAAATTCTCATTAAAAATATTTCTTTCACCTAAAGCCATTGCTCCAAATGTATCACCATGATAGGCGCCATCAAAAGCTACTATTTGAGTTCTTGTCTCTCCTCTATTTTGCCATGATTGGAAGGCAATTTTTAAAGCTACTTCCACTGCTGTAGAACCGTTATCAGAAAAGAATAATCTTTCTAGTTTTGTTAATTCACTAAGTCTTTCCGCTAATTTTTTTGCCTGTGGATGTAAGAAATCAGCAAATATAACTTGCTCAAGTTTTTTTGATTGATCAAAAATTGCATCCGCAATATATTCGTTACTATGACCATGAAGAGTTACCCACCAACTACTAATTGCATCTATTAGTTCTTTTTCAGGATTTTTAGTAAATAGGAGGGCATCTTTACCATGAGTTACTTCTATCTGCGGTTTGCTGTTATTAATTTGCGTAAAAGGTGGCCAAATATTTGGGTGCCAATCTTGATTTGGAGTTTTTGAATCCAAAGATTTCATTTAACTTATTTTTGAGTTTAATAGTGAGATCAACTTATTCTTGATGTCTAGTTCTTTCCACAGTATATCTAAATTATTTGAGTCTATTTTTTTGATGTAAGGAAATTCAGTAATTAAAGGAATACCACTAAAATCAACTAGAGTTTTTGGATTATCTAGGTGTTTTTCGCCATTGACTATTAAACCTAAAATCTCAATATTTCTTCGTTTTAAGGCCTCAATACTAAGCAGGGTATGGTTAAGAGTGCCAAGTGAGCTCTTACATACAAGTATTACCGGAAGATTCCATTCTTTTAATTGATCTATTTGCAAAAAATTGCGTGTTATTGGGACCATTAATCCACCTGCAGTTTCTACAATTAGTGAGCCTTGCACTTTTGGCAATCTCAACTTTTCAAAGTTAATAACTTTTTGATCTATTTCAGCAGCCCAATGCGGAGATAGAGGTTTTGTAAAGACATAAGCTTCTTTGATTATTTTTTCTTTACTTACTTGTGCAAGTTTTTCAACAGTTTGACTATCAGTTTGCGATTCAATCCCACTTTGAATGGGTTTCCAATAAAAGGAATTTAATCCTTTAACGAAAAATGAGCTTATTAAAGTTTTCCCAATATCAGTATCTGTTCCACAAATTATAAATTTGAAAAATTTTTTGTGACTACTCATAATTTCTTTATGATTTGAATCTCAATTTGCCATGAAAGGTTAACTGTATTATTGTAATTCTTTGGCCAAAACTTTTGAATTTCCTTTAACTCTTTCACTGTTTTGCGTTTACAGTTTGTTGATTGTGCCCCTACATTTTTAATGCTTCTAAAAAGTTTATATACATTGTCAAAATTTTCTAGATAATTAAACTCTTTTGAATAATGTATTTCAGTTGATTTGAAATCTTTTAATAATTCTTTAGAGCAAAGGAAATTAAGACCACTATATTCAATATCAATTTTTTTACAAGTATCTTTCCATTCAGGAAAACAATCTTTTGTTGGATATGAAATGATTAAAAAACCTCCAGGTGTTAATTTGCTAAACCAATTTTTTATTATCTTTTCTGGGTTGTTTAACCAATGTATGCAAAAGTTAGATGTTAATAGAGAACAGTTATTTATTTCAGAAGGTAAATCATTATTCAAATCCCATAAAATTTTTTTTCTAGATAATTTATTTTCAAGAAGCATTTTCTTGCTGAAATCAATTCTGGATACTTTTTGGGAAGAAATTTTTTCTATTTCATCTGCTAATAGTCCTGGTCCTGATCCTAGATCTATCCATTCACCTTTTTTTTGGGGATTTAATTCTTTGATATGATGAACAATCTTTTTTGCAAAAAATTTCTGAATATTTGAATGCTCTAAATACCGATATGCTGCATCATTGAAATTATTTTGTATTTTCTCATTCCATTTTTTACTATCCATTTCAATCGTTAAGTGTATTACGTAAGATGTCGTATAAATTTAAATTATTCAAGCAATGACCTTGTTTAGCTAATTTAATTAAAATTGGCTTCCTTTCAAGTGTTTTATTTAAGGAATCTAAAAAGTTATCACTTGATTCGTTGTCAAGAATTAAATCATTTTCTGATTTTATAAAAATAATTTTGCAATCTTTTTTTAAAAATACTGGAAAATCTCTATTGATGTAAAGTTCTTTTAAATCATTTAAAAGAAGAGTTTTATTAAAACTCTCTAGACTTTTATAAAAGATATTTTTAAAACTATTATTCATATGATTTGGCATAAATGATCTATATATAAATTCTCTCAACATATCCTTAGTTTCATCTTTTAAGATTTTTGTTTCCATTCTTTTTAGAGACCTCAAAATAAAGTTTTTCTTATTACTTAAAGGAAGAAAATTATTAAAAGAATTTATAAGAACAATATGAGTTGCTTGTTTTAAAATTTTTTTTGGCATTAAATGAAAACCAAATGAATGGCATAAAGTCATTTTGATTTCTTTTTTAGATTCGCTTTTAATCCATTTCGCTTGATGATTATTTGTCGAAAAATAGCCCCTTTCATTATCTTGCCAATGCCAATTATTATTTAAAAAATCAACTTTATAATCATCCCAGAAATATTTATCTAGTCCCCACCCATGTTGAGTAATAATTTGTTTCATTTAAAATCTTTCAATACTGCAATGAAATTATTTAGCAGATTAAAATCTAAGTTTCTTCGTATTGTTATTCTGATTCTTGATTGCCCTACTGGAACAGTTGGAGGTCTTATCGCAATTGCTAAAAAACCATTTTCTTCGAGATATTTTTGTAGATAAATTGCTTTCTCTTCTTGGCCAACAATAATTGATAAAATGTGAGAATCTCCCTGAACTGGGAAACTAAAATTTTTAATAATTTCATTTTTCCATACATTCGCAGAAGATAACAAATCATTACCCCATTCTTTATTTTCTAAAATTTTTTTTAAACCTTCTAGTGCCCCAGCAGCCAAAGATGGCGCAAGTGCGGTTGTATACCTAAATGCACCACTTGTTTGGATAAGATATTCTCCAATTTCTGAATTAGAAGCTATGAAAGCTCCACCGCTTCCAAATGCTTTTCCAAAAGTTCCAGTAATCATAGATATATCTGAACGATAATTAAAACCTAAACCCCTGCCTTCAGGGCCTAAGATCCCAATTGCATGAGCTTCATCAACTAATAATTGAACACTATTTTTTTTGCAAATTTCCGTTATTTCTCTGAGGGGAGCAATTGATCCCTCCATGCTATAAAGAGATTCAACAACAACTAAAATGGAATTTTTTGTGGAGTTAGATTTAATAATTTTATCTTCTAAATCTTTTAAATTATTGTGTGAGAATCGAACTAGTTTTGCTTGAGCAGCTTTGACTCCAACCAATAAAGAGTTATGGATCAATTTATCTGCTATTACAATACTATTTCTGTTTGCTAAAGCCTGGATAGCGGCTATATTTGCTTGAAATCCGCTTGGGAAAAGTAATACTTTCTCTTGATCAAGCCATTTGGCAAGTTCTGTTTCTAATAATTTATGTATTGGTCTTGAACCTGTAATAAATCTAGAACTTCCTGAACCAATGCCCTCTAACAAGCTTATTTCGTAAGCAGCTTTTATTAAATCCTTGTCCCTGCTTAATCCAAAATAATCATTACTGCATAAGTCTATAAGTTTTTTATTTTGCGAATTTAAACTTAGAAGTTCGAAGGATTTTTTACCTAAAGAAAATGTTTTTAATTTACGGATTCTATTTTTTGGAATTTTTACTTTTTTCATTTTGGCAAAATAAAATATAGTGGATTTAATTAAAAAGATTTAGATTTACTATTAAAGTTTGCAAGGTATTTTTTGTTTATTAATATCTATATAGATCATATATTAAGAAGTTAACTCATCCTCTCTTCAATCACAATTATTGCTTAATTTAGAGGAATATTTCCCTTTTCCGCTAGATGATTTCCAATTAGAAGCAATACAAGCTATTAATAGCGGGAATTCTGTTGTTTTAACAGCACCAACAGGTTCTGGTAAAACATTGATAGGTGAATTTGCTATATATAGAGGTTTATCTCATGACAGCAGAGTTTTTTATACAACACCTTTAAAGGCTTTATCAAACCAAAAGTTTAGAGATTTTGCTAAACAATATGGTGAGAATAAAGTTGGTCTTTTAACTGGGGATATAAGCATAAATAGAGAAGCACCAATCTTAGTCATGACGACGGAGATTTTTAGGAACATGCTTTATGGCGAATTTGATGAATTTGATGATCCCTTAGAAAATTTAGAATCTGTAATTCTTGATGAATGTCATTATATGAATGACCCCCAAAGAGGTACAGTTTGGGAAGAAACTATAATCCATTGCCCTACTAGAACTCAAATAATAGCTTTATCAGCAACAATAGCCAATGCAGATAAATTGCAAAATTGGATAGAAAAAGTTCATGGGCCCACAGTACTAATTAATAGTGATAAGAGACCAGTCCCGCTTGATTTTATTTTTTGTAGTGTTAAAGGCCTCCATCCACTTTTAAATAATAAGGGTAATGGAATTCATCCAAACTGTAAGATTTGGAGAGCTCCTAAAGGGCAGAAAATAAGAGGAAAAGTGGGCAGGATAATGCAACCAAAGTCTCCCTCAATTGGATTTGTGATCTCGAAACTAGCCGAGCGAAATATGTTGCCAGCTATTTATTTTATTTTTAGTAGAAGAGGATGTGATAAGGCTATTGAGAATATTAAAGATTTAACTTTAGTAAGTTATTCAGAAGCAAGTATGATATCCCAAAAATTAGATGTTTATCTTAAAAATAATCAGGAAGCAATTAAAGATAAATCTCAATGCGAGGCATTAAAACGCGGCATTGCATCTCATCATGCTGGATTATTGCCTGCATGGAAAGAATTGGTTGAGGAATTATTTCTGCAAGGTTTAATAAAAGTTGTTTTTGCAACTGAAACTCTTGCTGCAGGAATAAATATGCCCGCAAGAACAACTGTTATATCTTCTTTATCAAAAAGGACAGAAGATGGTCATAGATTATTATTTAGCAGTGAATTTTTGCAAATGTCAGGAAGAGCTGGAAGAAGAGGAAAAGATACCCAAGGATATGTTGTTACATTACAAACAAGATTCGAAGGTGCCAAAGAAGCAAGTGCACTGGCTATAAGTAAACCAAATGCTTTAGAAAGTCAATTCACTCCAAGCTATGGAATGGTACTTAATCTTTTGCAAAGTTATACTTTAGAGAAGTCTAAAGAATTAATTA
Organism: Prochlorococcus sp. AG-347-I04; assembly: GCA_003281625.1. Taxonomy (GTDB): domain Bacteria; phylum Cyanobacteriota; class Cyanobacteriia; order PCC-6307; family Cyanobiaceae; genus Prochlorococcus_A. The sequence continues at coordinate 156,404 of QCBL01000001.1, read as the reverse complement.
AAAGAAGTTTTGGTAGTTTTTTATATTTAGGTGAATCATCAGGTGAGAATATAATTCTTGAAAATTTAGATAAGGATTTAATTGAGTTAAAAAAAATTACATCTAATGTTTCATGGAAAGATTTTGATGAATACGAAAAGTTAAAAAATCGTCTTAAAGAAGAGAGAAGACTCTTGAAAATTTTAGAAAAACAATCAGCAGAAAAATTATCAGAAGAGATAACCAATGCACTTCCATATATTAAAGATGGAAGCTTAATTTCAATAAAAGCTCCCCAAATAAAAAGAAAAATTGTTCCAGGATTAATTTGTAAGAAAATATATGAATCCCAAAAAATTAAGAATTTATTGTGTTTGACAATTGATAATTTATTTATTCTTATAAAACCCTCATACATAGTAAGTATTTTTAATGATTTGGATGCAATTGATGTTTTAGGAATTGAAGTGCCAAAGATGTATTTCTCTGGAGAGGTATTTAGGGGAGATGATATGTCGCAGTGTTATGCGGATCGAATTTTAGCAGTTTCTAAAAAAAATGATTTACAAACTCCACAATATGATTTGACAACGGAAGTTTTGGCACAAAAGCAACAAATTAATAATTTAGAAGAAACAATTACTGATCATCCTGCACACAGATTTGGAGACTCCAAGAAATTAAAGAAATATAGAAAAAGAATTATTGATGTTGAACAAGAAATAAATATTAGAAAAAAACTTCTTGAGGATAAAGAAAATCATAACTGGAGAACTTTTACTGATTTGATTAAAATTTTGAATCATTTTGGTTGTTTAAATGATTTGGAATTGACAGAAGTTGGACAAACAGTTGGTGCAATAAGAAGTGAAAATGAATTATGGATTGGTCTTGTTTTAGTTAGTGGTTATTTAGACGATTTAGATCCTCCTGAGTTAGCTGCAATTATTCAAGCTATATGTGTTGATGTAAGGAGGCCTAATCTTTGGTGTAATTTCAAGCCTTCTTTAAAGGTAATAGATGTTTTTAATGAATTAGATGGTTTAAGAAAATTAGTCTCTTTTCAACAAAATAAGTTTCATATTGAAATTCCTATCTATTTAGAAACAGAGTTGACTGGAATTATTTCTGAATGGGCAAGAGGAAAAAAATGGAAAGATTTAGTTTTTAATACTTCATTAGACGAAGGTGATTTAGTGAGGATTATTAGAAGATCAATTGATGTACTTTCTCAAGTCCAATACTGTATTGGTGTTAGTAATAAATTAAAAAGCAAAGCTAAGATAGCATTAAAAGCTATTAATCGTTTTCCTGTTTCTGAATCTAATGATCTTATGAAAGTCTCTGTAGATATTAATCCTGCAACAAAAAGAATTGACAATAATTTTTAAATTTTTTAATCAAATCATTGAATTGATATTCATTGCTTCATCAAATTCATCTTCGTTTAAAAAACCTAATTTAATTGTCGCCTCTTTTAAATTTAATGATTCTTTGAAGGCAAGGTTTGCAATTTCAGCTGCTTTTTCATAACCAACTTTTGGGACTATGGCTGTAATCAACATTAGTGAATTTTCTAAATTTAACTTCATTCTCTTTTGATTAGGTTCCATCCCATCAACTAATTTTATTCTGAAGTTTTCTATTACATTTTTAAGCAATTTTAAACTTGTGAGAATATTAAATCCAATAAGAGGCTTATATTCATTCATTTGTAAAGTGCCGCTAGAATTTGCCATTGAGACTGCATATTCAAGACCCATTATCTGTGTACAAACCATTGATAAGGCTTCGCATTGAGTTGGATTCACTTTACCCGGCATAATAGAACTTCCAGGTTCATTTTGAGGAATAATTAGTTCATATATTCCTGATCTTGGACCAGAAGATAGAATTTTTATATCATTTGAAATTTTAAATAATGCACCCGCTAATATTTTTATCTGACTCATTACTTGAGCAAGACGATCATGCGAGGCCATGATAGAAAAATTATTTTTTGATTTATAGAACATTAGATTAGTATCGTCGGAAATTGATTTTATAGACTCTTCACAAAATCCTTTTGGGCAATTAATCCCTGTACCAACCGCAGTTCCTCCCAGAGGTAAGAAATACAATTCATTCAGACTCATAATAATTGCATTCTCAGCATCTTTAAGTTGCTCTGACCATCCTGATATTTCTTGCCCAAAAGTAAGGGGAACTGCATCTTGAAAATGGGTTCTTCCTATCTTTATAAGGTCTTTCCATTCTTCACTTTTTTTATCAAGGACCTTAGTAAGTTCTCTGATCGTTGGAACTAAATTTTTGATTACTTCATTAACTACAGATATTTGAATAGCAGCAGGAAAAGTGTCATTAGTTGACTGAGATTTATTTACATCATCATTCGGATGAATTGGTTGATGACTACCAAGCTCTGAATTAGTTTTTAAAGCTGCAATATTTGAAATTACCTCATTAACATTCATATTTGTTTGCGTACCACTACCTGTTTGCCAAACCTTTAAGGGAAACTGTGAATCGTGAAGCCCATGAAGTATTTCCTTACATGCCTCTACAATTAAATCTTTTTTCTTTTTATCTATTAAACCTAAATTGAAATTCGCAATTGAAGCAGCTTTTTTTATGAGGGTCAGTGAATAAATTAACTCAATTGGAATTAATTCTTCTCCAATAGAAAAATTTATTATCGATCTTTGTGTTTGAGCACCCCACAAAGCTTCCATGGGAACCTCTATTGTTCCCATACTATCTTTTTCAATCCTAAAGTTTTTGGTCATTATTCCTCTGAAAACACTGGTTTAACTTAGATAAGGTTTTCAGTAATCCTAGATACCTAACTTCTCCCATATTACACTTAAATTATTAAGATGAATTGAAGGATTAAAACATTCTTCTAAGTCACTTTGATCAATAAAATTCATAATTTCATTATCTCTCTCTATATTTTGTTTGAAATTCCCATTTTGAGTATTCCAGGCCTGATGCGCATTTTTTTGTACTAAGCTATAAGCTTTTTCTCTAGACAAGCCCTTCTCTACAAGCAAAAGTAAAACTTTCTGACTAAAGATTACACCACCATATATATTTAAGTTTTTGAGCATATTTTGTGGATAAACTTCTAAATTGCTTACTATATCTTGCATTTCCCTGAGCATAAAATGCAAGCAGATTGATACGTCAGGTAGCATGATACGTTCATTTGAACTATGGCTTATATCTCTTTCGTGCCAAAGTGGAACATTTTCAAGTGCTGTTAAGACGTAACTCCTCAAAATTCTTGCTAAACCACTTACTCTTTCACTTCGAATAGGATTTCTTTTATGAGGCATGGCAGAACTTCCTTTTTGGCCTTTTGTAAAGCCCTCCTCAACTTCTAAAACATCTGTTCTTTGTAAATTTCTTATTTCAGTTGCGAATCTATCTAAAGAAGCGCCAACTAGTGCAATAGTTTGCACATATTCTGCATGTCTGTCTCTGGATATAACCTGCGTACTTGCTGTATCAGGTTTTAAGCCGAGTAAATCACAAGTTATTTGTTCTACTTTAGGATTCGTATTAGCGTAAGTTCCCATTGCACCACTTATTTGTCCAATTGCTACAGAATCTTTCAGAGTTAACAATCTTTTTTTGTTCCTTATTATTTCTGCTAACCATCCAGCAAGTTTAAAACCGAAGGAAATTGGCTCCCCATGAATTGCATGAGATCTGCCAATCATTAATGTATTTTTATGCTTCCTTGCTAATAATCTGACCTCATTTTCTAGGTTCTCAATTTCTTCTAATAACAATTCGCAAGAATTTACTAACTGAAGAGATAAGCCAGTATCAAGTACATCACTACTGGTCATACCAACATGTATGTATCTTCCTGAATCTCCTACAAATTCATTAACGCTTGTAAGAAATGCTATGACATCATGTTTAACTTCTTTCTCAATTTCTGTAATTCTAGATTCATCAAACTTTGCATTTGAACGTATCTCTTTCATGGCATTCTTAGGGATTTTTCCGAGGGAAAAATTTGCTTCACATGCAGCTATTTCAACCTTAAGCCAACTCTGGAATTTTGCGCTTTCAGTCCAGATTTTCCCCATTTCGGGTAACGTGTAACGCTCGATCACAATTTTTATTTATTATCAATTTAAACTTTATAACAAAATCGAATTATTGCCCTATACCTTTAAAGATGTACTTGCCATTGAACATATTTGACTGATTATTATTCTCCTATGTAACAGTTCTCTGGCTAATAAAGAAAGCTTAAAAATAAAAATGTTTGCATATATTCCTTCGTTAATCATGGGTAATTTTTTAGTTCTTATTTAAAATTGAAAGGTATTAAAGAATTTGGATCTTAATCTTATAGAAGTTCATTATTCAGTCTTTTTTTATTGATTAATATATGATTAAAAAAAGTAGATTAGATCTTTATCTTGTAAATAAAGGTTTATGTGAAACTCGTCAAAAAGCCCAAGGTTTAATTCTTGCGGGCAAGGTTAGAGATATCAATGGGAAAGTATTGGATAAACCTGGACAACAAGTATTAATTGGATCTGAGTTTTTTATTGATTCCACGCCTATGTTTGTATCAAGGGGCGGCGAAAAATTATTGGAGGCATTTAAAAAACTTGAAATTAAAGTAAAAGACAAAATATGTATTGACGCAGGAATCTCTACTGGGGGATTTACTGATTGCTTATTGCAACAAGGCGCAAAGTTAGTTTATGGGATAGATGTTGGTTATGGACAAACTGCATGGAAGATTAGAAATAACCCAAAAGTTATACTTTTTGAACGAACTAATATTCGAAATTTAAAACCAAATGATCTTTTATCTAGAAGTAATGAATTACCAAATTTTGTTGTTGCTGATTTGTCTTTTATTTCATTAAAGTTAGTTTTTAAATCTATTGGTAATTTATTAGAAGGTGATTGTATTGAGGGAATATTTTTAATTAAACCCCAATTTGAGGTAGGTAAAGATAAAGTCAGTAAGGGAGGTGTTGTTCGCAATCCTAGATTCCATATTGAGGCTATAGAGTCTGTTATCTATGCTGCTAAGAATTTCCAATGGAATATAAAGAATTTGATAGCTTCTCCGCTGGTAGGTCCTGCAGGGAATCATGAATATCTAGCTTGGATGACCTTAGGAAGTCAATCAAATAAATGTATTAATAGTGAATATATACAAAATTTAGTAAAAGAAACTCTTTGAATTAAAGAGCTTCTTCGTCTTTGTCGCCAGTTCTAATTCTTACAACTGAATCAATTGATGTGATGAATATTTTTCCGTCACCTATCTCTCCAGTTTTTGCTGCTTCAGCAATCGCATCTATGACTGAATTTACCTTTTCATCTTCTACGACAACTTCTACTTTTAGTTTTTGAAGGAATTCAACAGTAAATTCGGAACCTCTATATCTTTCAACTTGTCCTTTTTGCCTTCCAAAACCTCTAACTTCACTAACTGTCATTCCAACAATACCGGAATTTACTAATGCAATTTTTACATCCTCCAGCTTAAATGGACGTATGATTGCTTCAATTTTCTTCATGATTAAAGATTGAACATTATTATTTTAATTGTTTTTTGGGAAAACATCCAACATTGAAATATCAGAAAAACATTCAACATTAAGGCCTGCATTTTTGGCGTCTTCAATTAATAGATGGGAATTTTCTTCAGAAATTATTACTGTACTATTTGACAACGCTTCCCACTGATCATTTTCAAAGTGTGTTTGAAGCCATAACATTCCATTTGCAGTTTTTGGTTGAAGGGATTTATTTAAGTTGTTATCGATAGTTATCAAGCAAATGTCCATTAATCTTTTATTGAACTAAACACATATAAACCTTTCGGCAGACATTATGAATGTTACTATTGATACAAAAATAAAATTTAACATCTTTTGACTTAGTCAATTGTAATACTTATATTTGTTGATACTTTTGCGAATTTATATCTTTATATATAGTTTTTATATAGGTTTAGTAAAAAAGTTCTACTAAAATGAGTACAGCTAAATTAGAAGATTCGACTCAAAGACCGCTATATGGTGAAAGAATTATTGAAGAATCAAAAATAATTTGTTTTGATAATCCAAATAAGAAAAGAATTTATGAAATTTCTATTCAGTTACCTGAATTTACATGTAAGTGCCCCTTTTCTGGTTATCCAGATTTTGCAAAGCTAAATATTGTTTATCAACCTAATTTGAAAGTCTATGAGTTGAAGTCTTTAAAGCTTTATATAAATAATTTTAGGGATATAAAAATATCACATGAGGAAGTTGTGAATAGAATTATGGATGATTTAGTTAATGAAGGTTCACCTCACTGGATACATTTAAATGCTGCATTTAACCCCAGAGGGAATGTTTCTATGCAGTTAGATATTTTTAGTGGGCAGAAAAGAAATTAAAAATTTTTTATTTCGTCTGATAATTTAAAAAATTCTTTTTTAAAACCAACTAAATTTTTATTACTAAGGCCTCCAATAGATAATTTTTGAGATTCTTTATTTACCAGAATCCATAATTGGTTAGTTGGTATAAGACTTATTATTGTTCCAAAAATTATTAAGATAAAAGAAAAGTAAATAAATGGTATAGAGGGATCATTTTTAATTATTAGTCCACTGCTGGGGATTATTTTTTTTAGAGATACTTTTGAAGAGTTAACTTCTAAAGGATCGTCATTTATATAGAGATTACTCCCGGAAAAATTTTCTATATTCGAAATTTTAAGTGGACCATTTTCATTATCTATTGTTAAGAGGAAATTTTTTTTAGTCTCCGATCCTAATTCAACTAAAACTCCCCAAACTTGATTACCGATTTCTGTAATCTCCTTTAATTGTAGTTGATAAAGGATATTATCTATTTCTAAAACAACATTTGATATTGCCCAATCTGCTTGATAAATAGTTAATCCTTTAAACCTGATTGGGTGATTAACTTTGGTTGTTTTTATTTCATTTAAATTTAGATCTTCAGAAGAAAAATTTAATTTTGAAATAAATTGTTTGGGCACACCATCACTTTCACGTTCTATAGAAAAATCGACTAATTTTACATTGGCTTTTGAGTTTGTGCTCTCATTAACAAGATCTAAAGTTTCTCCAGGCAGTAAATATTGTTCTTTTGATTGACTTGTAAAACTTCCATATGCTGAACCTATAAGTAAGACTATTAATCCGACATGTACAACTAAAGGACCGATTTTTCCAATTAACCCCTTTCTTGCAGAAATATGACTATTAAATTTGTATGTTTTCCATCCTTTTTTTTTAAGTAATAAATCTACTTTTGATATATGTTCTCCATCTTGATTGATTGGATGACTTGTAGTTAATTGCAGTTTGTTAAATTTATTTTCGCTCTTATATTCAATCCATTTTAATGAAGCTTTTAATGAAGGAATTTGCCTCCTGAAACTACAAGCTGCCAGAGAAATGCAAAGAAGAATTAATGTAAATAAAAACCAAAAGCTAGTATATATATGATCCAATTGAAGTTTTAAGACTTTTTCTCCATCTAAAAATCCAAAAATGGGAGCTCTATCAAAATTGTCAATATAAAATTTATTATTATTATCTTGAGGTATAAAAGTACCTATGCCGCTGGCAACAGCTATGAAGATTATCAGTGATATTGCGAATCTTAAACTTGATATTTTTAAAATTAGATTCTTAAAAATAATCATTTAAATCCAATTTGAAAATAAATTTAATAATCCTAGTGCTATTAAAAATATCCCACTTAAAGTAGGAATTATTTGACTAAATTTTCTAAGCTCTAAAAATTTTCTTAAGTTTTCTGCTGTGGCTCCCGCAATAATTATTGGAGTTACTTGGCCTATTCCAAAGAAAAATAAAAAAATAATTGAGATTATCGGATTTTTAGCTTGCGATACCCAAGCTAGAAGAGTTGCTAAAACTGGAGTAATGCAAGGTGAAGAGGCTAGTCCAAAAGTAGTACCTATCGCAAAAGGTGCTATGAGGGATGGTATCTTGTCCTCTATTTTTTTTAGATCAGGTCCATTAGGGAACTGAAACTTAAAAATTCCTAGTAAATTTAAACCCATTATTATTGCTATCAAGGCAACAATCGAAGTGTAATAAGCTGGAATTTGCCCATATATTTTACCTAAGAATCCGCTCACAGCCCCCAATGCAACAAGCGAAAAAACTACTCCTCCTGAAAAACTAATAAGTTTAAATTTATTTTTCTCTGTTCCTCCTATATAAGCAATTGTCACTGGAAGTAATGATAATGAGCATGGTCCAAGACTTGTTAAAAGTCCTGCGCTGAAAACCAAAAATACAGTAAATGGTCCAGGGTTAATAAGGCCATTCTGCATAAGCAGATTACCCTTTTGAGATAATTCTGAAATAACCAAATTAAGTGATTCGATAGCTAGACTTAAATCACATAAATTCTAACTAATTAAGAGTCTTTCGTGTACTAATCATACCTATGAAGCCTGTAGATTCTAATGAACATCTCAGTAACATCCCTGCAATAAAAAATGATGCGATTAATGAATTCCCACCATAACTAATGAAAGGTAGTGGTAAGCCAGTAGTAGGCATAGAGCCTGTTGCTACAGCAATATGCATTATTGATTGACCTATCAACAATACACCACATCCAATAGAAACTAATTTTGTATAGTTGTTCCTGCACTTTAGAGCAATTCTTAAAGTTATGTAAGAGAAAACTGCTAGAAAACCTAGGAATAAAGTACACCCTAACAAACCAAATTCTTCAGCAAAAATGGCAAAAATAAAATCGGTGTACATAAAAGGTAGGTACTGTAATTTTTGTATAGACAAGCCAAAACCCTGACCGAATAGACCACCTGAACCTATAGCTAATAAACTTTGAACCAATTGAAATCCACTTTCCTGTTGATCTTTCCAAGGATTAATAAATGAAGTAACTCTAAGTTTTTGATATTCGTTATTGAGGATACTAATACATCCAGTAATAAATCCTAATGAGGCAAATGAGGAGAGAATACTTAGTTTTACGCCTCCACATAAACCCATTACCCAAAAAAGAATTCCAATTAATGATGCAGTACTTAAATTAGGCTGCTTTAGGATTAATAAAATTAATAATCCAAAAGAGAATATTGAAATTAATTTTTTATCATTCTTTATCAAATTCCAATGAGCGAAAAGGTTAGAAGCTTCTAGAATTAGAAAAGGCTTTATTAATTCAGATGGTTGTATACGTAAATTTCCTAGTACTAGCCATCTTGACGATCCGTTAACTGTAATTCCAGTAATATTGGTTAGTAATATTAGAAAAAACAAAATAAAAAAAATAATTCTTGAAAACTTTAAAAGATTTCTAATGTTTGTATTCAAGACAAAATAAAATATACCAATTCCTGGAATAGTCCAAATAATTTGTTTTTTTAAGAAGTAAGCCCAATTTCCCATTTCCCTACTAGCCACCCACCAACTTGATGATCCAAGAATGCATATTCCTAATATTGACCAAATGCCAATGAGAGCAACGAGGATTTTTGCCTCATAAGGCCATATCGTCCAAGGTAAGGGAAATATAGACTCAGTTATATTGCTTAGATTTTTTTTATAATTAGAACTAAAGTTTTTTTTTCTTTTAGAAATTCTTTTGTATTTTATTTTTTCTTGACTTATCTCCAATTTTTTAGATGTATATGTACTATTGAGACGTTTAATTAGGATTTTGCCAAGTCTTTGATTAACGTTTATAGTGTTAAAGCAATAAAAAAGATGACTTTTTTTAAATTTTATTTTTTGAAGAACAAAGTAAATAAAGGACTACAGATTCATCATAAATCTTAAGAATTAATTTTTTATAAAAAAAAACTAGCTAAAAGGGACCTCTCCGTGATAGATTCCGTGAGTTTATATACTTACTTAAAACCATTCAGAGAGGGTTCTAAACTATGTTCACATCAGTGGACTCAAATAGAAAAAAACTTGAGCATCCCTCTAATGAGAATGTTCAATTTCCTCGATCCCTAAATAATTCGATCATCAAAGAAAGTGAATATGGCATTGCCAATCAATTAGATAATTTGCTTTCTCAAAATGATGAATACACAAAATTGCAATTAACAATTTTTGGAATTTCTTTTATTGTTTCTATTTTATTAGCGTCAATATCTGGAATTTTTCTGGGATTTACTTTTGGTTTTAGTATTTTTATAGGTGCAATTGCCGGTATTTTTTACCTACGTTTGCTTGCTAAAAGTATAGGGAAACTTGGTAAAGAATCATCAGGTGTATCAAAATTGCAACTTTTAGTTCCAGTTTGCCTCTTTATTTTTGCGAGCAAGCTAGGATCTTTAGATATTTTTCCTGCAATGATAGGTTTTTTCATTTATAAGCCTTCACTCATTCTTTATTTTTCACGATCTTAAGTAAATTTTTTTATTCAAAACAAATGTTTTTTAATTCCTTGCTAACAAATTTTGCAGCATTAGAAGTTGGTCAACATCTTTATTGGCAAATTGGAAATATCAGACTACATGGGCAGGTATTTTTAACATCTTGGATTTTATTAGGAGCGCTATTAGTTTTTATTTCTTTAGGAACTAAAAAGATGGAAAATGATCCTAAAGGCCTTCAAAACTTGCTTGAGTTCCTCTGGGATTACATAAGAGATCTTGCTAGGACGCAAATAGGTGAAAAAGTTTATAGAGATTGGATGCCATTTATAGGTACTTTATTTTTATTCGTCTTTGTTAGTAATTGGGGAGGAGCTTTAATTCCTTGGAGATTAATTAAGTTACCAAGTGGAGAATTAGGAGCACCTACTGCTGATATCAATACAACCATAGCCTTGGCTTTATTGGTTTCACTTTCTTATTTCTATGCAGGTTTAAGCAATAAGGGTTGGAGATACTTCGAATACTATGTTCACCCAACTCCAATTATGCTTCCTTTCAAAATTTTAGAGGATTTTACGAAACCTTTATCACTCTCCTTCAGGCTATTTGGAAATATTTTGGCTGATGAACTTGTTGTTGGTGTTCTGGTCTTTTTAGTTCCGCTAATTCTTCCAATACCTGTTATGTTCCTAGGATTGTTTACTAGTGCAATTCAGGCATTGATTTTTGCAACTTTGGCGGCCTATTACATTGGAGAAGCTGTTGAAGAACATCATTAGCTGTCTTCTAATACATTCAGACGCTTTTACAAAGAGTCTGTAATCTGCCAAAATATCTAATCGCGTAGGTCTGAATATATCAGACCCATTCTTAAAAGAAAGGATGTCCAAGCGTGAATGACAACAAAGATTATCACAAGTATTAAGCTCTTTATTTCAAAATTATGGATTCGATTACTTCCGCTGCATCAGTAGTAGCTGCTGGTTTAGCAGTTGGTCTAGGTGCTATTGGCCCAGGTCTTGGACAAGGTAACGCAGCTCAAGGTGCTGTTGAGGGTATTGCCCGTCAACCAGAAGCTGAAGGTAAAATCAGAGGAACTCTTCTTTTATCTTTCGCTTTCATGGAGTCATTAACAATTTACGGATTAGTTGTGGCTTTGGTACTACTTTTTGCGAATCCTTTTTCCTAAAAGTTAATATTGCTTCTAATCCTTATTAGCAATATTTAAATTTAATTTTTTAACTTAAACTGAATCATATGTTGGCCTTTAATTTTTTTGGTGCTACAGAAGGTGGGTTATTTGACATAAATGCCACTTTGCCACTTATGGCGATACAAGTAGTTGCGCTTACTTACATATTAAATTCTCTCTTTTTTAAGCCTGTTGGCAAAGTTGTAGAAAAAAGAGAAAAGTTTGTAAGTAATAATATTATTGAGGCCAAAAATAAACTTTCTGAGGTTAAAAAATTCGAAGCTGATTTACTAACTCAGCTTCAAAGTGCTCGTACAGAAGCCCAAAGAATTGTGAGCGAAGCTGAGAATGAGTCTGACAAGCTTTATAAAGAAGCACTAGAACTTGCCAACAATGAAGCAAATGCTTCAAAAGAAAAAGCAAGACTAGAAATTGAAAGTCAGACGTCTGCTGCTCGTGATCAACTTTCTAAACAGGCTGATGATCTAAGCGAACTTATTGTTAATAGATTGATTCTAGAAAAATGAATTTAACTCTTTTAGCTACAGAAGGTTTTGGATTGAACTTCAATTTATTCGAAACTAATATCCTAAATTGGGCTGTAGTAGTTTTCGGTCTTTATAAATTTTTGCCTGGTTTCCTAGGTAAAATGCTTCAAAAAAGGAGAGAAGGAATCCTTCTTGAATTAAAAGATGCTGAAGATCGACTTCTAAGTGCAACACAAGCTTTAGAAAAGGCGAAGAAAGATTTATCTTCAGCAGAAGAAAAAGCTTCTCAAATAAAAGCAGATTCCCTTAAAAGATCTGAATCAATCAGAATGGAAAGTGAGAAAAAAGCGATAGAGGAGATGGCACGAATTAAACAAAGTGCAATCTCTGATGAAAGTTCTGAAGCATCCAGAGCAATTTCTCAACTTCGAAAAGAAGCTGTAGAACTGGCAATTAAGAAAGCTTTAGATTCTCTTCCAAATCGACTTGATAAAGCAACTCAAGAAAATTTGGTAACTCAATCAATTAACAATATTGAGGTGAACTAATGCCACTTTTAAATTCAGTTACTACACCATACGCAGAGGCATTACTTCAAGTTGTAAATGAAAATTCGCAAACCGAAGAGATGGTTTCTGAAGTTAAACAACTCTTGGAATTAATAAATGATTCCCCTGAACTGGAGAAGGCACTATCCTCTCCCATTTTAGAGACAGATGCTAAGAAGAAAATCATTAATGAAATTTTTTCAAAAAAGGTTAATTCTTCTTTATTGAATTTCTTAAAATTATTGTCCGATAGGCAAAGAATTGGAATCCTAACTTCAATTCTTGATAGGTTTTTAGAGATTTACCGAGAAAATAGTAATATTGCTTTGGCAACTGTTACTTCTGCAGTCGAGCTTACTGATGAACAGAAAGGTCTAATTACCAGAAAGATCATCAATATTGCTGGAACTGAAAAATTAGAACTTGTAACTAAAATCGATCCATCTCTTATTGGTGGTTTCGTCGCCAGTGTAGGATCAAAAGTAATTGATGCTTCTCTTGCTTCACAAATAAGAAAACTTGGCTTATCCCTTTCCAAGTAACTTTTAAATCAACCTTAAATTCTTAAATCCATGGTATCTATACGCCCTGATGAAATCAGTTCAATCTTAAAACAACAAATAACTGATTACGACCAATCTGTAAGTGTTAGCAATGTAGGAACTGTTCTGCAAATCGGTGATGGCATCGCAAGAATATATGGCTTAGATCAGGTCATGGCAGGCGAGTTATTGGAATTTGAAGATGGTACAGAAGGTATAGCTTTAAATCTTGAAGATGATAATGTTGGGGCCGTTTTAATGGGAGAGGCACTTGGTGTCCAAGAAGGAAGTAATGTTAAGTCCACAGGAAAAATCGCATCTGTTCCTGTTGGTGAAGCAATGCAGGGCAGAGTTGTTAACCCTCTCGGACAACCAATAGATGGGAAAGGGGAAATTCCGACAAGTGATACTAGATTGATTGAAGAAATGGCTCCTGGAATAATCAAGAGAAGATCAGTTCATGAACCAATGCAAACAGGTATCACATCTATTGATGCAATGATTCCTGTTGGAAGGGGTCAAAGAGAATTAATTATTGGTGATAGACAAACTGGAAAATCTGCAATTGCTATCGACACGATAATTAATCAAAAAGGTCAAGACGTAGTTTGTGTTTACGTAGCTATTGGTCAGAAGTCAGCATCAGTAGCAAACATCGTAGATGTATTAAGAGAGAGAGGAGCCCTAGATTATACAGTCGTAGTTAGTGCAGGAGCTTCAGAACCAGCGGCTTTACAGTACTTAGCACCTTATACCGGTGCAGCAATTGCTGAACATTTTATGTATCAGGGTAAAGCAACACTTGTTATTTATGATGATCTAACGAAACAAGCTCAGGCTTACAGACAAATGTCTCTTCTTTTAAAAAGACCACCAGGAAGAGAGGCTTATCCAGGAGATGTTTTCTACTTACACAGTAGGTTGTTAGAAAGAGCAGCAAAACTTTCTGATGCTATGGGAGGGGGCTCTATGACTGCTCTCCCAATTATTGAAACTCAGGCAGGGGACGTTTCTGCTTACATCCCAACTAATGTTATTTCAATTACAGATGGACAAATATTCTTGAGTGCAGATTTATTTAACTCAGGATTAAGACCAGCTATTAATGTTGGTATTTCTGTTAGCCGTGTTGGAGGAGCCGCTCAGACAAAAGCAATTAAAAAAATTGCAGGAACTTTAAAATTGGAGCTCGCACAGTTTGATGAACTAGCTGCTTTTTCTCAATTTGCATCTGATCTTGATGAGGCAACTCAGCAACAACTTGAACGAGGCAAAAGACTAAGAGAGTTATTAAAGCAACCTCAATTCTCTCCGCTGAACCTTGCAGAACAAGTTGCAGTTGTTTATGCAGGAGTTAAAGGTCTTATTGATGAGGTTCCTGTTGAAGATGTCACTAAATTTGCAACTGAACTTAGGGAATACCTAAAGATAAATAAAGCGGAATTTATAGAAGAGATTCTAAAAGAAAAGAAATTAAATGATGGATTAGAAGAGACGCTAAAAGAGGTGATAAATGAAGTTAAATCATCAATGCTTGCCACAGTTTAAATTTATTTAGGAGATACCATGGCAAATCTTAAAGAGATTAGAGATCGAATCGTTTCCGTTAAAAATACAAGAAAAATTACGGAGGCCATGAGACTTGTTGCAGCTGCAAAAGTTAGGAGAGCTCAAGATCAAGTTCTTAAGAGTAGACCTTTTGCAGATAAACTTGCACGAGTCTTAGAAAATATTCAATCTAGAGTACAATTTGAGGCTGTCGACTCCCCTCTATTATCTAAGAGAGAAGTTAAGAGTATCTCCTTGGTTTGTATAACTGCGGATAGAGGTTTATGCGGTGGTTACAATACAAATATTATAAAAAAGGTAGAAATAAGATATGCAGAATTAGTCAAACAAGGGTTTCAGCCAAATTTAATTTTGGTAGGGAAGAAAGCTATTGGATATTTTCAAAATAGAAAGGATAGATATGTAATTAAAAGTACTTTCAAAGAACTAGAACAGGTACCCACAGTCAAGGATTCTGAAGGAGTTACAAATGAGATTTTAGCCGAATTTCTCTCAGAAAATTCTGATAGGGTGGAAATTATTTACACGAAATTCATCACTCTAGTTAGCTGCGCCCCCGTCGTTCAAACACTATTGCCACTTGACCCTCAAGGAATTGCTGAGGAAAATGATGAAATTTTTAGATTGACTACAAAAGATAATAAGTTACTTGTTGAAAAATCAAATATTGAAAAAAGTGATTCAGAGAAGTTGCCATCAGATATTGTTTTTGAACAAAGTCCTGATCAACTATTAGATTCGTTGTTACCATTATATTTACAGAATCAAGTACTTAGAGCTCTTCAAGAGTCGGCAGCTTCTGAACTTGCTTGCAGGATGACTGCGATGAATAATGCGAGTGATAATGCTAAAGAATTAGCAAGTACATTGAATCTAACTTACAACAAAGCCAGACAAGCAGCTATTACTCAAGAAATATTAGAAGTTGTAGGCGGTTCAGCAGTTTAGTAATAAGATTTAGGATATGCCTGAATACAATATTAAAGTTCAATTTGAGCAAAAGACTTTAAGTTTTTTATGTTCTGAAGATCAAGATATTATTTCAGCGGCAAAAATGAATGGAATAGATTTACCAAGTAGTTGTTGTTCAGGAGTTTGTACAGATTGTGCATCCATGATATTGGAAGGATGTGTAGATCAAGAAGATGCTATGGGATTAAATGATGATTTGAGGGAAAAGGGCTTTGCACTTTTGTGTGTGGCATATCCCAAGTCAGATTTGAATATTGTTATTGGTAGAGAAGTCGAAGATGATTTATATAATAATCAATTTGGTAAATATCAAAAATGAAATTAAGTTCAGTTGATTATTATTTAGATTGGCCAGTTTCAATAAAATTAAAATACTTAAGGGAATTTATCATTGCAAATTTAGAAAAAAAAGGTGATTTGATTCGATGGTCAATTGTTGATATTCAAAATTCTATTGACTCTTTTGGAACAAAAAAACTTAAAATTAAAGCTGTCCTAGCTAATTAAAAAATATAAATTGAAATATTTATAATAATGGAAAATTCACCAACAATATTCATTGTTCCAACTGGTATTGGTTGTGAAGTAGGAGGTTTTGCTGGGGATGCACTTCCTACCGCTAAATTATTAGCGTCGGCAAGTGGATGTTTAATTACTCATCCAAATGTTATGAATGGCGGTACTCTTTCTGAAAAAGATAAAAATATTTTTTATGTTGAGGGTTATAGTTTAGACCGACTTGCTAAAGGAGAAATCGCTTTAAAAAGGGTAAAGCAACAGAAAATTGGGATAATTTTTGATTCAGCCATTGAAAAAGAAATATTAGTAAGACACTTACAAGTTGCTGATGCATGTGTTTCTACTTTAGGGATTAATGTTCATTCTTATGTGATTACAAAAAAGCCATTAAACATAGTAATTGATTCTGATTCTTCGACGATCAGTGGCGGCATAATTGAAAATCCTGATACTCTACTTGATGCTGGAAAATGTTTGATAGAAAAAGGAGTTACGGCAATAGCAATTGTGGCAAAATTTCCAGATGATTCAGATTCTTTAGAAACAAATATCTATCGAGAGGGGAAAGGGGTTGATCCTATTTCTGGAGTCGAAGCAGTTATAAGTCATTTAATAAGCAAATTTTTAAAAGTTCCCTGTGCTCATGCACCTGCTTTAAACCCAATTGAATTGAATGAAAATTTAGATCCTCGTGCAGCTGCAGAAGAAATAGGATACACCTTTTTACCTTCAGTACTGATTGGGTTAAGCAATGCACCTGACATTGTTGAATTACCTGCTAAAAATGAATCAATCTCACTACACCCTGATCAGATTGAATCTATTGTTGTTCCTAATGGGGCACTAGGCGGAGAAGCGGTACTAGCAGGGATTGAAAAAGGTTTAAATATTATCTCTGTAAAAAATCAAAATTCATTAAAAGTGATAAATGAGTTTTATGATTATCCCAATCTTTTTGAAGTGGATAATTATTTAGAAGCTGCAGGTATAATTCTTGCTATAAAAAAAGGTATCAACCTTGATTCAGTTAAACGGCCTTTAAAAAAAATCCAGCAGTGTTCTTATAGTGATCAATAAGATATTGCTATGGGAACTCTCCAGTCACTTCCCAATGATTGACTGCTTAGCTTTAGGATTGGAGGAGCCTGCTTTCTTTTAAATTCCGCTTTTTTTATTAGTGAGATAATTTTTAAAATTAAATCTTTTTTATAACCATCTTTTTCTAGTTGTTGTAAATCTTTTTTCTCTTCAATAATTCCTTTAAGAATATTATCTAAAATAGAATAGGGTGGGAGAGAATCAGTATCTAATTGACCAGGACCTAATTCGGCACTTGGAGCTTTGGTAAGTATATTTTCCCCAATTATACCTACATTAGTATCTAACATATATGATTTTCTTTGATTAATTGAATCTTTGCTATCAAGCCAATTGCATAATTTAAAAACATTAGTTTTATATAAATCCCCAATTACCGATAATCCCCCATTCATATCACCATAAAGTGTGCAATATCCTACAGCTAGCTCTGATTTATTTCCTGTTGAAAGTAACAAATGCTTTTCTTGATTTGCTAAAGCCATCAGAAGTGTTCCTCTGATTCTTGATTGGATATTTTGATTTGTTATTTCAGCCATCTCAAAAGATATGGTATTTAAAAAAGATTCTTCAAAAGAGCTCATCAAATTTTCAATTGGGATACTATTGAAATTTATTTTTAATCTTCTCGCTAAATCTTTCGCATCACTCTTTGAATGAGATGAACTCCACCTAGAGGGCATTGAGACGCAATAAATATTATTACTGCCAAGAGCAGCGGTTGCAATTGCTGAAACTAATGCTGAATCAATGCCACCACTTAGTCCAATTAAAGCTGTTTTAAAACCGCATTTGTGAGCATAATCCCTAACACCAAGGACTAACGCATCAAAAATTGATGACATCTCAGACTTTTCAAATTTATTTTTTTGAGGTTTTGTTTGCTCAATGTCCCAACTAGAAAGGTCTTCTGAAAAAGATTTTAATTGCTTAATTTTAGATCCATTCTTATCAAGAATAAAACTATTTCCATCAAAAATTAAATTATCATTTGCACCAATCTGGTTTACATATATCAGCGGTACTTGAAGATATTTAGCAGCAAAACTGGAAACTTTGCATCTTAGCTCTAACTTTTTGAAGGTATATGGGGATGCCGATAAGTTCACTAAGATATCAACTTTTTTTTTCTTTAAATCAAAAATAGGATTTTCTTTATGAATACCTCTACCTTCTATATTTTTGTTGACCCATAAATCCTCACATATGGTAAAGCCAAGTCGCCAAGTTTTATTATCAATTTCTTTTGTTAATACGGACACTTTTTCTTCTGATCTAAAGTATCTTTTCTCATCAAATACTTCATAGGTAGGAAGAATAATTTTACGAGCAATTATTTTCCACTCGCCGCTTTCGAGCATTGCAATAGAATTATAAAGATTTGGGAAAAAAGAATCATTTATTTTCTCAGCTATCCCTACTGTGATACTCAAGTTCCCATATTTTTTTTTAATTTCTAAGGCTAATTGGTCGAGAATTTTATATTGATTTTTGATTAAATTATTTTTTAGAAGTAGGTCGTTTGCTGGATACCCCCATAGTGATAATTCTGGAGTAAGGACTAAATCAGCAGAAGTTGAATAAGCTTTCGAAGCAGTACAGAGTATTTTTTTTGCATTACCCTCTAAATCACCAACAACTGGATTAATTTGAGCAAGTAAAAACTTCATTCACCTAATTTAGTGGATTCATATAAATTATTCTTTTTAACAATATCTATTAATGAAGTTGGTAAATTAGAAACATTAAAATTTGACCTTAGCTTAGAACTTGAAATGTTTGGGATTTTTATGGTTGAAATCTTAAATTTCACTTTATAAGTTTCTAACATTTTAAGACTTTTTGATTCAACAGGATATCCCTCTCTTAAAATTATAAAAAAACTAGCCTCATTAGTAATTTTATCAAAATTTTTCCAGTAAAAAATATCTTTAACCAAATCGCTCCCAATAACAAAATCTAAATTGTTTAATTCATAAATTCTTTTACATTTTTTAATTGACTCCAATGCCCATTGGCTGCTGACACTTTGATTAAATAAAATTTTTGGATTGTCTAAATCTTTAATAAGAGTTTTTAATAGATGGCTACGAATTGAGATATCCTCTTTGTGAATTTTGTTAGGGTTGTTACTAACATAACTAATTGTAAAAGCATATATTTTGGATAATTCTTCAAGTATTTTTTTATGTCCAATAGTAGGTGGATCTGCACTGGTACCAAATAATGCAATGCTTTGTCCCATTTAAGTTTTAAGGCAGAATACTAATAAAATTTTTATTTAAATTTCTTTTTGAAAAATAAATATTTATGTGGTTAAAAATCTCTGGCTCATTTAAAGTCATATTTTTTATCATATTAGCTGGTTCTATAAAAGAAGCTTTGCTTCTTATAAAAATCTCTTTTGCTGCTAATTTGCCTAGGATTTTTGTAGAATGCACTGCGATTGCTGCTTGAATAATTGCTATGGGTCCATAAGGTAATAATGAAAGTCCGTTTGTAAAAGGTGCTGTGAAAAGAATTACTTTCTTAATAAAGTTAAAAGACGTATTGACGCCGACTTGAGTAACTCCCAAATATAAATTATTAATGGATATATTTTTAAATATTTTTCTTGTAGATTCACCTTTCAATTTTAAGCCATAAATCTTACTTAATTCCTTAATCAATGCAGTATCTAGTGCAAAACTACCAGCAACATCAAATAAAATAAATGGATTAAGAGCTACTGTAGATGCCTTTATAGTTGAAAATTTACCAATAGTTGATTGAGCTAATTTCTGCCTTCTTTTCAGTCTTTCCCCTTTTATTCTCAGAAACAATTTGTCAGCTAATTGAATAGTATTAAGTGTTAATAGTATCTCACCATATTGATCTATAAAATTTGTTATGTAATTTTTAAGATTGTTTTCGTTATTAATAATTATTGGAATATTTAAATCTTTTGGAAGCTTAAACTTTATATTTTCAATTATTTCTTTTAATTCTTTTTTATTATATAGATGGATTTTATTTAAAATTACAATAATTTTTTTTCCGTCTTTTATAAAAGAACTGATTTCGCTTAACTCATTTCTATTTAAATCTCCCGAAACTATAAATAAAATAAGGTCTGAATTATTTATACAAGAGTAAACTTTATCTGGGAATTTAATATTGCAGAAATCAAATCCTGGAGAATCTACCAACTCTAAACTATTGAGTGTTTGATCTTTAAGAGTGCAAGTTTCAAATTGTATTTCTTTTGTGGTCCCATTAATAATATCTGTTTTGAATATATCTTTTTTTAATAAAGAATTTAAAACAGAAGATTTTCCTACACCTGATTTACCATATGCGCCAATTCTTATTTTTTTTTCTTTGAGTCTTAAAAGTTGTTGATTAAAAGAAATTATTTCTATATTAAAAAAACTTTTTTCATAATTGGTAAGATCAATAGTCTCCCACCATTTTTTTAAAAGTAAATAATTTTCTTTAATTTTAAATTGTTTCATGATTTATTTTTCCACCAGCCGGCTAATACAGATAACACAGCCTCTGCGCCAATAATTCCCACGAATCCCCCAAATTCATCTACTACTACTTTCACTCCTTTATGATTCTTGTCAAATTTAGTTAATAATTGATCTGCTTTAATCATTTCGGGTATGTAGTCCACAGGTTCGCAAATATCTGATAATAATTTTTTATTTTCCCCATTAATTAGTTCTGCCAACATTTTTTCACGCTTTACTACACCTTGTATTTTGTCAACTTTATCTCCTAAAATAACCCACCATGGAGAGATATCAGACATTATAAGTTTTGAAATTTCATTAAGATTTGAAGACCCATCAAGACAAGGTGCCGATACCCTAGGAGTCATTAAGTCTTTAGCTTTTAAATCATTTAATTGAAAAACCTTAAATATCATTGCTGCCTCATCAGCTTCTATAAAACCTTTCTGACTTCCAATTTTTGCCATTTGTCTAATTTCTTCTTCATCAGTTGAAATTTCGTTTTCTGCTGTAATAACTGGAAATATTTGTTCAATTAATATTAAGAATGGCCTCATTAAAGTATTTAATATTCTCAAGATAGGAACCGATAATAATGCTATTTGAACTGAGAATCTCGTGCCAAGAGCTTTGGGAAGTACTTCTCCTACTAAAACAACTAGTATGTAAAAACCTACAGAAAAAAGGGTTAAACCAAAACTGCTATTAATTACCAATGCTCCGTATACACCTAAAATAAGACTGCCAATTATATTAAATCCATTATTAGTAATAGTGATTACAGTTAGTGTCCGTCCAAGATGTTTTCTAAGTTTTAGAAGTTGATTCGCAGAACTTTTTGGCTTTTGTTTTGAGGCAATTTCTAAAATTCTAATTGAATTTACAGCTAAAAAAGCTGCTTCTACTCCCGAACAACATGCTGATCCAATTAGAATAATTATTATTAGTAAAATTAAACCGTAAACATTTGGTTCCATTAAAGTAGATTAGGTACTTAATCTGTTTTAATTCATTCTTCCATTTTTTTTTAAAACACGCCAATACACAATTTATGTTTGAACCTGACCATAAAGTTTTTGAAGAAAGAAGAGAAATTTTCCTAAAGAAATTAGATGGAAAAGCTGCCATTATTCCAGGAGCTAATCTTGTAAAGCATCATGCTGATTGTGAATACCCTTTTAGACAAGATAGTAATTTTTGGTATTTAACTGGTTTCGATGAACCGGATGCTATTGCTCTTTTCTTATCGCATAAGCCAAAGGGAGAGAGATTTATCATGTTTGTCGCTCCCAAAGATGTTATAAGTGAGGTCTGGCATGGCTTTAGATGGGGTTTAGAAGGTGCAGAAAAAGAGTTCAAGGCTGACAAGGCTCATTCAATAACCGAACTAAGAGATTTACTTCCAAGGTATATAAATGGCTCTGATGAACTTGTTTTTTCAATAGGTAAGTATCCATTAATTGAGAAAATAGTACTCGAGATATTTTCACAACAACTTGAAAATCGATCAAGATCAGGGATTGGTGCAAATTCCATAAAATCTCCAGAAATTTATTTAAATGAAATGAGATTAATTAAAAGTGACTTTGAAATTAACAGAATGAGAAAGGCTATACAAATTTCAGCAGAAGCTCATGAACTAGTAAGAGAATCTATATCATCGAAGAAAAATGAAAGGCAAATTCAAGGTCTTCTGGAGGGGTTCTTTTTGGAAAAAGGGGCCAGAGGACCTGCATATAATTCCATTGTTGCTTCAGGAGATAATGCCTGCATCTTGCATTACACTTCAAATAACTCACCATTGAAGAAAGAAGATTTATTGTTGGTAGATGCTGGTTGCTCATTAACTGATTATTACAATGGAGACATAACAAGAACCATCCCAATAGGTGGAAAATTTTCTAAAGAGCAAAGAGTTATTTACGAAATTGTATTAAGTGCCCAGAAAAATGCAATTAAAAGTGCCGTAACTGGATCAAATTCTAGTACTGTTCATAATGTTGCTTTAAAAATTCTGATAGAAGGATTGAAGGAAATTGGTTTACTATCGGGCAGTACTGAGGAGATAATAGAGAATCAATCATATAAACATCTGTATATGCATAGAACTGGACATTGGCTAGGCTTAGATGTTCATGATGTTGGAGCATATAGAATGGGAGACTATGAAGTGCCATTACAGAATGGAATGATTCTTACGGTAGAACCTGGTATTTATATAAGTGATAGGATCCCAGTCCCTGAAGGCCAACCTCTTATAGACGAGAAATGGAAAGGCATAGGGATAAGAATAGAAGATGATGTTCTGGTCAATGATACAAACCCAGAAGTTTTAAGTATTGCTGCACTAAAAGAAATTTCTGATTTAGAATTCTAAAATTTGACTTATCTAGTTAATAGATTTATTTTTATAAAATTTATAGACCAAAAATGAATAAGTCCGATTCATATGATTCGAAACTGTCTCAAGCGAGAACTTTAGCCAGTCAGCTTGGTATGTTCGCAGAAGAAAATGATATCCCTAAAGAACTTTGGGATTCATTAGAAGCTAAAATTTATGACTTTTATGAAGTAACATACGATAGATAAAAATCCTTTTTAGAAGGTAACAATAACTAAAATCAAGAAATTCCGAATAAATCAATCAAAATGTGGCCATAAGCTGATAAATTATTTATTAAGTATAAATAAGTGAATGACCTCATCAGATAAGTTAAATCAAAATTCAACAGAAAAAAAGGTAAAAAACAATGATGCCCTGAATTCTAAAACATCTTCTCCTAATTCAGGAATGATGGGCGCCACAGCTGTATTAGCAGCTGCCACAATTGATGAAGATGGAGTACCTACTGGTTATACTCCTAAACCTGATGAAGGAAGGTTCATAATTAAAGTATTGTGGTTACCTGATAATGTTGCTCTAGCAGTCGATCAAATAGTAGGTGGAGGCCCTAGTCCTCTTACTGCTTATTATTTTTGGCCAAGAGATGATGCCTGGGAAAAATTAAAAAGTGAATTAGAAAATAAAGGTTGGATTACAGATAATGAAAGAGTAGAAATATTGAATAAAGCTACTGAAGTAATAAATTATTGGCAAGAAGAGGGTAAAACAAAAAAATTAGAAGAAGCAAAGCTGAAGTTTCCCGAAGTAACTTTTTGCGGAACTGCTTGAAAGATTAGTTCTTAGAAGCTTGGATTTTTGCCTCAGCCTTTGAAATCTCTTTCAATGCTTTTATTTTCTCGGGACTTTTTTCATTTTCAGAAAATTTACTAATTGCTAATTTAGCTTTTTTAAGATCTTGCTCAGCATTCTGAACATTAATTTCAGATCCAATTTCTGCATTGTTTACTAAAACTATTACTTCATCTGATTCAATTTCAGCGAATCCGCCCATTAAAGCTATTGATTTCCACTGAGAGTTCATTCTTAGCCTTAGTACACCGATATCAATAGCTGTGACTAAAGAAATATGTCCGGGCAATACACCTATTTGACCAGTAGTGCTTGGAAGGATCACTTCTTCAGCTTCGCCTTGATAAACATTTTTGTTTGGAGCTAAAACTTTAAGAGAAATTGCCATTAATTTAAGATTATGAAGATTTGATAGTTATAAATTAAGATATTTATTTTTCTGATTTTATTTTTTCAGCCTTTGCTTTAACTTCATCAATGTTACCCACTAAGTAAAATGCTTGTTCAGGTAAGTCATCTAATTCCCCTGACAAAATCATATTGAAACCAGCTATGGTATCTTCTAATTTTACATATTTACCAGACATTCCTGTAAATATTTCTGCTACAAAGAAAGGTTGGGATAAGAACTTTTCAATTTTTCTAGCTCTATCCACTGTTAGTCTATCTTCTTCAGAAAGTTCATCTAAACCAAGAATTGCAATAATATCTTGCAGTTCTTTGTATCGTTGTAAAGTTGATTGAACAGCTCTAGCAGTTTTGTAGTGTTCATCTCCAACAACTGATGGCTGAAGCATCGTGCTTGTTGAATCTAATGGGTCAACTGCTGGATAAATACCCTTCGCGGCGAGAGCTCTTGCAAGTACAGTAGTAGCATCTAGATGGGCAAAAGTTGTCGCTGGAGCAGGGTCAGTTAGGTCGTCTGCAGGAACATAAACTGCTTGAATTGATGTTATTGACCCTTCCAAGGTAGATGTAATTCTCTCTTGCAGTTCACCAACATCAGTTCCTAGGGTTGGCTGATATCCAACAGCTGAAGGCATTCTCCCAAGTAAAGCTGATACTTCTGAGCCAGCTTGAACGAATCTAAAAATGTTATCAACAAAAAGTAGTACGTCTTGTTTATTAACATCTCTAAAATGTTCAGCCATTGTAAGTGCCGATAAGCCAACTCTCATTCTTGCTCCTGGTGGCTCATTCATTTGACCGAAACATAAGGCAACTTTTGATTGAGTTAAATCATCAGCATTGATAACGCCTGACTCTTTAAACTCTTCGTATAAATCGTTACCTTCTCTGGTTCTTTCACCTACACCTCCAAAAACAGAAACCCCGCCATGTTCCTTCGCGATATTATTAATTAACTCTTGAATAAGAACGGTTTTCCCAACACCAGCCCCTCCAAATAGCCCAACTTTTCCTCCTTGTCTATATGGAGCAAGAAGGTCAATAACTTTTATTCCGGTTTCAAAAACTTTTGGCTTTGTTTCTAAGTCAGTCAATTTTGGAGCAGCTCTATGAATTGGCGCAGTATCTTTAGTGTTTACTGGCCCTTGCTCATCTACTGGTTCTCCCAAAACATTAAATATTCTTCCTAAAGTAGCTTCTCCTACTGGTACGGATATTGGTGCACCTGTGTCGATTGCCTCCATACCTCTTACAAGGCCATCTGTGCCGCTCATAGCCACTGCTCTAACTCTATGGTCTCCTAATAGCTGTTGGACCTCTGCAGTAAGCGCTATGTCTTGTCCAGCAGGATTTTTTGCTTCTATTCTTAATGCATTTAATATTTTAGGTAATTTCCCCGCTGGGAATTCTACATCTAAAACAGGTCCAATTACTTGACGCACTACGCCTTTAGTTTGTGAAGAAGTTGATGGAGTTGCTACCATTTTTATTTAATTGATGATGAATAGCCGATCTGAAACAGCTTATTAATTCGAAAATACTACCATCTCATGGGTAAATTCGTTAAATGGGTTCGGCCACCCGCACAGTTAACGTATGGTTCAATTGATACTTCGCGGATTATGTTGTTGATGATACGGATAGGTATTTCTCTTTCCAATTTTATGACGCTAAGCGTCTCAATCATGATCCTCCATTAATCTATGGCATCTGTTTCACTAACAGTCTCTACAGTAAAACCACTGGGAGATAGAATATTTATTAAAGTTTCCGCATCTGAGGAAAAAACAGCTGGTGGCATACTTTTGCCTGATTCAGCTAAAGAAAAACCACAGGTGGGAGAAGTTGCCCAGGTTGGCCCTGGGAAACTTAATGACGATGGTTCTCGTCAAACTCCAGAAGTGAGTATTGGCGATAAAGTCTTGTACAGCAAATATGCTGGAACAGACATAAAATTGGGAGGAGATGAATATGTCTTGCTCTCAGAAAAGGATATTTTAGCTGTAGTAAGCTAAGATATTTGTTTCAAAAATTATTAAAACTTATTATTAAATTGCTGCCTAAACATGGCTAAAAGAATTATTTACAATGAGCAAGCTCGAAGAGCGCTCGAAAGAGGAATCGATATCCTTGCTGAGTCAGTAGCTGTAACGCTGGGACCTAAAGGAAGAAATGTTGTTTTAGAAAAAAAATTCGGTGCTCCACAAATTATAAATGATGGTGTCACAATTGCTAAAGAGATCGAATTAGAAGACCACATTGAAAATACAGGGGTCGCTTTAATCAGACAAGCTGCATCAAAAACTAATGACGCCGCAGGAGATGGTACTACAACGGCTACTGTTCTTGCGCATGCAATGGTTAAAGCTGGTCTGCGAAATGTTGCCGCAGGAGCTAATGCGATTACTTTGAAAAAAGGAATTGATAAAGCTACCGAATTTCTCGTTGGCAAAATTGAAGAGAATTCCAAACCAATTAGCGATAGTAATGCTATTGCTCAATGTGGAACTATTGCTGCTGGCAATGATGAAGAGGTTGGTCAAATGATTGCCAATGCAATGGATAAAGTCGGCAAAGAAGGAGTCATTTCTTTGGAAGAGGGAAAATCAATGACTACTGAATTAGAAGTTACTGAGGGTATGCGTTTTGATAAAGGTTACATTTCACCTTATTTCGCAACAGACACTGAGAGAATGGAGGCTGTCTTAGATGAACCATATATTCTTCTGACAGATAAGAAAATTGCTTTAGTACAAGATTTAGTACCTGTTTTGGAACAAATAGCTAAAACTGGGAAGCCACTAGTTATTATTGCAGAAGATATAGAAAAAGAGGCTTTAGCAACTCTCGTTGTTAATAGACTAAGAGGTGTTTTAAATGTTGCGGCAGTGAAAGCACCTGGATTTGGTGATAGAAGAAAAGCCATGCTGGAAGATATGGCTGTTTTAACTAATGGTCAACTTATTACTGAGGATGCAGGCTTAAAATTAGAGAATGCTACCTTAGAGATGCTTGGGACTGGTAGAAGAATAACTATCAACAAAGAGACGACAACCATAGTTGCTGAGGGAAATGAACAAGCTGTTAAAGCTAGATGCGATCAAATTAAGAAGCAAATGGATGAAACAGATTCTTCATACGACAAAGAAAAGCTTCAAGAACGTCTTGCAAAATTAGCTGGTGGAGTAGCAGTGATTAAGGTTGGAGCTGCAACTGAAACTGAAATGAAGGATAAAAAACTTCGTCTTGAGGATGCTATCAATGCTACAAAAGCAGCTGTTGAAGAAGGTATCGTACCCGGAGGAGGAACAACTCTTGCTCATTTATCTCCAATTCTAAAAGATTGGGCTGATAAAAATTTACTTGGAGAGGAATTAATTGGAGCTAATATTGTTGAAGCTTCACTGACTGCTCCTCTTATGAGAATTGCAGAGAATGCAGGATCTAATGGTGCTGTGATTGCTGAAAATGTTAAATCTAAGCCATTTAATGATGGATTTAATGCTGCAACTGGGGAATACGTTGATATGTCCTCGGCTGGGATTGTTGATCCTGCAAAGGTTACTCGTTCAGGATTACAAAATGCTGCTTCAATAGCAGGAATGGTTCTAACCACCGAATGTATTGTCGCAGATTTACCTGAGAAAAAAGATTCAGCTGCTCCAGCTGGAGCTCCAGGTATGGGTGGCGACTTCGATTATTAATTAAAAAATAGTTAATTAACTAATTTTTTAAAGGGATCATTCAAAATGATCCCTTTTTTTTTAAGATTTTAAGAAATCCAACCAGCGCTAAGAATAATTGCGAGAGACAAAAATATCGCTAAAAAAGTCCAAGTTATTTTGTTTAGAGAGGCTTCTGCACTACTTGCGCTATTGAACATAGAGCTTCCACTCGCAGCTATTCCTCCCATTCCATCACCTTTAGGACTATGAAGTAAAACTAAAAGAATGAGAATAATTCCAGAAAATACCCAAATCCAACTAATAATTTGAATCATTGCTTTAAAAAACTTTTATAACTTTAAACGTGTTGAACGACCTTATTATAACCTTTTAATTCAATTTCTTGAATAAGAGACTTGCCTGTCATTTCTCTTGGTATTGGGAGATTTAATAATTGCAATAAAGTGGGAGCAATATCTGCTAATCCGGCATTATCTCTTAAATTAATTTCATTTCCCATATTTTGTATTTTTCTTTTTTCACCCTCAATCAAAATTAATGGAACTTTATTTATAGTGTGTGCTGTCCACGGCTCTCCTTCAGGCCCTTTCATTACCTCTGCGTTACCATGATCGGCTGTAATAAGAATGCTTCCGCCCATTTCTCCGGTAGCATTAACTATCTGACCTACGCATTCATCTACTTTTTCTATAGCTTTAATTGTTGCATTTATGTTGCCTGTATGACCAACCATATCAGGATTGGCAAAATTAATTACTACAAAAGCATAATTCCCACTTCTAATGGCTTTAGAACAACTAATAGTTAATTCCTCTGCAGACATTTCGGGTTCCAAATCATAAGTTGCCACTCTTGGAGATGGAATCAAATGTCTCTCTTCACCAGGTAAAGGAATTTCAACTCCTCCATTGAAAAAGTATGTTACGTGAGGATATTTTTCAGTTTCTGCGGTTCTATATTGTTTAAGTCCGTTTTCAGAAACTATTTGGCCTATAAAATTATTGAGTGATTCAGGTGGAAATGCAACTTTAACGGGAAAGTTTGGATCATATTGAGTAAAGGTGACAAGATCTAGATTTGGATAATTTTTTCTTTTAAAGTCTGTGAATTTTTTGCTTGAAAGGGATTTGACTATCTGTCTTGCTCTGTCTGGACGAAAGTTAAAGCAAATCAAACTATCTCCATCTTTAAGATAGTTTTCAGATATTCTTATAGGCTCTATAAATTCATCTGTTATGTTTTTGTCATAACTTTTTTCTATGCAGTTCTGAGGAGAAATGTTTTTTATTGGAATATCTGGATCAGTCAAATTTGAATATGCTTTTTCTGTTCTATCCCATAAAAGATTTCTATCCATCATCCAGTATCTTCCACATATGGAAGCTATTTCCCCAGTATTAAATTTTTTTATACATGATTCTATTTGCTTTAGATATTTAGAGGCACTTTTTGCAGGAGTATCTCTTCCATCGGTAATGATATGGATTGCAACTTTTTTGATTTCATTATCAGATGCCCATTTTATTAAACCTAATAAATGATCAATATGACTATGAACTCCTCCATCCGAACATAATCCTGTAATGTGCAAAGTAGAATTATTTTTCTTCAATGATTCAGCCATCTCTTTTAATTCATTTACCAAGCCTAATTGATTATTTTTTACAATATTTGAGATTCTTACAAGTTCTTGTTGTATTATTCTCCCCGAACCAATGGTGAGGTGACCTACTTCTGAATTACCCATTTGACCATCTGGAAGGCCTACATCAGATCCACTGGCACTAATTAGGGTATGGGGATAAGCATGCCACAATGAGTCCATAATTGGCGTACTGGCACTTTTAATAGCATTATTTGACTTTTCTTTTCTATATCCCCATCCATCTAGTATTGCTAGAACTACAGGGCTCTGAGGAACACTTAATCTTTTAATATTTTTGCTGCTAATCTTTGGCATATTTAGATCAAATTCATGTTTAACTGATCCAACCTTAAATTTAGCCTCTAACGTTACTCTTTAACAATTTATTATTTAAATGGTTAGCTTTTGCTAATTTATGAAAATGTTAGAAGTTTTTTATTTATTGATAAATAATGACCAAGAAAGCAAAAAAGATTGTAATACTTACTGAAGTTGAGCTTAGAAAAACAATTTCGCGTTTAACTTCCGAAATAATCGAAAAAGTAAAAAAACTGGATAACCTTCTATTGGTTGGTATTCCGACTAGAGGAATTGAGCTGACAGAAGTGCTAGAAAAGGAATTATTCTCTAGGACAGGTTTAAGAGTAAGAAAAGGAACAATTGATCCAACTTTTTATAGAGATGACCAAAATAGAGTTGGAACTCGCTTAATACAAGCTGCAGATATTCCAATTCCTATTGAGAAAAAAGAAATCCTTTTAATAGATGATGTAATTTACACAGGTAGAACAATTAGAGCTGCAATGGATGCTTTATATTCATGGGGCAGACCTCAAAGAGTGATGTTATTAGTAATGGTAGATAGAGGTCATAGGGAATTACCTATTCAGCCGGATTTTTGTGGTAAAAAAGTGCCTACTAGCAAAATTGAAAGTATTAGTTTACGTTTAAATAATGTTGATAATGAAGAAGGAGTTTTTCTTGAATAGCTATCTTTCAGAAGATATTACCTAAATTATATTCTCCAAAAAATTGATCTTTAACATCAAAACACTTAACTAATAAATCAGCATTTTCCGTAATTTTAAAAAAAAGTTTTAAAGTATCTTCTCCAATATTAGATTTATTTTGTAATACTATTTTGAGTGGTTTTTTATCCCATTTTATAATTTCTTCTTCATTTTGAATTTCTGATAACTTTGGTAATCCATTTTCAAAAATAACATCATATGCTCTTTCTTTTTGTGTCTCTCCAATTATTATTTCGAATACTTTCTGATCTTTTTTACTGGCTTGAAGGATCAATTTAAAGGGCGTTTCTGTTGGCCATGTTTGACCTTTGCAAAAAATAGGATGCCAAAAGTGTTTTTGCTCTCTTTTATTAAATAATCTTATAGATAATCCTTTGTTTAATATATCTTTAATTTTTGCACCCGGGGTCATTGCTAAAGCTCCCAAAGCTATTGATTCAATAGGGGGTGGCGACTTTATTTGAATTTTTGGAATTTTTTTTGTTATCCATTCTTTAATCAACGGTATTTGAGTTCCTCCACCAACCAAAACTATTGCATTTAAGTCTTCAACTGTGCAAAATTTACCTCTTGCTTGATTTAATAAATCTTTTAGTAAAGAGTTAAGGTGATTAAGAAAATTATTTTCAATGAGTATTTTCTCAAATATTTCTTTACTAAGATAAAATTCACTTTCGTTATTTTTTTCAGTAGATAATTTTATTGGATATTTATTTTCATATTTGATTACAGATGAGCTGAGTTTACATTTTATTTTTTCTGCTTTAGAAAGATTATTAATATAATTATTACCTGGAATAAAATAATCTACTATCCATTGATCAATATCTTTCCCACCAATTTTTGAACCTGCTTTTCCAATTATTTCAGCACACCTTATTTTTTGTTTTGAAATTGAGCTTACATCATTACCTTTAAATTTTAATAGTTCAGCTATTGGACCAGATTTTCCTTCTCCTCCTTCTATTTTGACTATATTCATGTCGACTGTACTTCCTCCAATATCTAGGGTCATAATTTTTGAGCCAAATGGTACATTTATTCCTAAACTTGCCGCAGTAGGCTCATCAACAAGGGCTATTTCATCTACTGATATTTCCTCGCAAAGGTTAACTAACCATTCTCTGTATCCCTTATATGTATCTATAGGAGCAGTTAAAACAAGTCTTTTGATCTTATACTTGTGCGGAATGTTTTCCCACAAAATTTGAAAAAATTTCTCGCCACATTCTTTAGGGGTTAAAATATTTTTTTGATTAATTTTTTCAATAGAATTTCCAATTAATCTTTTAAAGTTTGAATGAAAAAATAAATCAGAATTTGAGTTATCCATCATCTTTAGAGCACTAATACCAATTTTTGTAATCTTTGAAGGTTCCTCAAACCAAACTGCTGAAGGAATAACTCCCGGAGATGATGTAATATTCGGTATTTCAACTAAAACAGAATTTATATCTTTTTGATCTTGAAAAGCAACAACAGTATTAGTGTTCCCTAAATCTATAGCAAGTGTTCCAGATAAACTGTCTTCCATATGAAATTATTAAATCAATTAAGTGCTTTTTGTAATTTATGTTTTGAAATGGTCGAATAAATTGTAAAATACATTTTATAGTAAAAATTTTTTTTAATGAACATATCTAACAATGCAGGAATTGATTCTAATGATCTTGCAAAGAGAGGTGAGAGCTTGATAAGAAAATCAACTAATAGATATTTAACTACAGTGAAAATTGCTTTCAGAGCTAAACAAAGACGTTTTGATGATTTTGATGGCTTATTAGAAGAATCAACTATTAAACCCGTTCAAAGGTCAATTATTGAACTAAGTGATGAGCAAGATCAACCAGATTTACTTCCAGGCTAATTTTGGTAAAAGACCAAAAAAGATGGAGATTACTTAAAGATTTAAAAAAAGGCAAATTTTGCTTTTTGATTGGTGTAGACAATTGGTCAATCGAGTTACAAAAAAGTGAATTCAATTCACTTTGCCTTTTACTTTTAAGAATTAATGAACAACTATTAGTTATCAAAGATGGACTAATGGACGAAGAATCTATTACTTTAGAATTAGAACAATTACCTTGGTATATTCACTTACAGGGAAAAAAAAATGAATGGAGTTTAAGGTTTGTTTTTGAAAGTCAAGAGCAAACTAGATCTTTCGAAATGTATTGGCCGATACCAATAGCACAAAATTTATTTTATGAAATAAAAAACATGTGGGAATCAATGGATTAAAAGATAAATAAAATTGGAAATTTTAGAAAATATTTCCCCTTCCCAAAAAAAATTTTTCACAACTTTTCCACAGTATTTTTTTTAAAATTATCTGATGAACTAAAGCATGTGGAAAACTTCTGATTTTATATAAATCTTTATATTTAAGTAATATTTAAATTTACAAAATTAATTTCCATGACCTCAGTGATTATGACTTGATTCTCATTATTCTATAACCTGAGACTGTTTCTTAATAATGCTTGTTGACGATTTATTAATTTTGGAGAAAACTAAATTTTGTAGTTTTAAATTTCAAAAAATTTTTTTCAAAATGCAAGAGTTAGATTACGTTGAAAATTCAAAAGTTTTAAATCATAAAGACGAAGTAATAAGTTTTAAATGTGAACTTCAGGAAAATCTTCAAAAGGCTATGAAAGAATTTGTTGAGAAGCATCCTAACTGGGATCAATACAGGATAATACAAGCTGCTATTGCAGGATTTTTGATGCAGAAAGGATTTCAAAATAGGGAATTAACTAGACTCTATATTGGCAATATGTTCTCAATGAATTTTAAGGACTAGAAATTTTTTATATTTTTTCAAGCAGTATTTTTGCTATATCATTTCTAACGGGTAATATAGATAACCTATTTCCTTTTTTTACAACTAATAACTCGTCTTCATTAAATAAAATCTTTAATTCAGGTAGACTTAAAATCTTATTTGACTTACTTTTATATTTTACTTTTACACAATCCCATCTAGGATTATCAGGTTTCGATTTTGGATCAAAATATTTTGAATCTTGATCAAATTGAGTAGGATCAACAATATTTAGATCTATTACCTCCATAAGTCCGACAATACCTGGGGGTTTACAATTCGAATGATAGAAAAAAACTTTATCTCCTTTATTCATTTTTCTCATAAAATTTCGAGCCTGATAATTTCTTATTCCATCCCATAAAGTTACACCGTCATTTTTTAAAGTATCTATGCTGTAAGCATCAGGCTCACTTTTCATTAGCCAGTAGCTAGGTTCCTGTTGTACCATAGGATCTCGGCGAATATATCGGGTTTGAGTAAAGTTTGGGTAACTTCTTTGATTATGAATTTATTATCCATCAAAGTTTCTATTTAGGAAAGTGTACCCCTTTCCTCTATATATCATGACGGTACCACTTTATAAATTACGCTTATCTGTTGGAAATATTGAAGGAAAAATCTTTAATCGAAAATTTATTAAATAATGACTTACCTATTTGTGAACCCACACCGTTGTTCTTGAGTTCTTTTTGATATGCCTCTTTGCTTGAGAGAATGATATCTTTAATTGAAAATTTATTAAATAATGACCTTCCTATTTGTGAACCCACACCGTTGTTCTTGAGTTCCTTTTGATATGCCTCTTTGCTTGAGAGAATGATATCTTTAATCGAGAATTTATTTAAGAATGACATTCTTATTTGGGAAAATTGCTTTGTAGATGATCACATCATCTCGTAATTATCAAATTTAGTTTTTAACTTTGCTGCTTTATGTATTAGTCCAACTGCTTCTTTTCTTCCAGTAGCTTGTTGCGCCTGATGCATTAATTCAGCATATTTTTTTACGATTTTCTTTTGCATGGTTTAGATTAAATAAAGACCGTTTTTTAATCTAAAGCTGCAAGGAACAACTTTCAGAAGATAAGGAATCAACGGTAAAACCTCAGAGTCAACAAATTGGAACGGGTTAACTCGTGTGTTAAATATATAATCAATTAGCTAAATACCTGTTGGTATCTATGATTACATTGTTTTCAAATCCTGATTTATTTTAGTTTTATCTAAAGTGGAGAAGATTTCTTTTTAAATAATGAGTGTGTTTTAAATCTTGAATTGATCTCTAATATTTTATGGTTGGCTTCAGTTGTATCCCTGCAACTGCCTCATGACAACCATGTATTAATTTTAGGACTGCTTTAGTATTTTTTGATTCAAAATATATACCTCTTCCCGTACCTAATAGTTCCTCAAACCGACCTATAAATTTCAAGGCTATAGGAGGACAATATAAGTATAGATCTAGGAGGTCTAAATGAAACTATTCAATCAATTCACAATCCTTCCAAGATACCTAAAAGCATTTAATTATGCTGGAAACAGAATGGAAGAAATAACAAGAAATTTTGATAGAGATAACCATTTATTTGAAGACTATTGGAAGAGGGAATGTAGAGAACATCCAACTAATCAGCATTGTTTAGTCTATTGCGACTGAGAATTTTAATCTTAAGGGTTGACAACTGAGTATAAATACTCTATAAATAAAGTGTAGTAAATGCTACCAAATCGTCCGATCTACTATTAGATAGACCGCAGTACGAATCAAGCCATAGGACGGGGACTTGATCAAG
This sequence comes from Prochlorococcus sp. AG-347-I04, assembly GCA_003281625.1. Lineage (GTDB taxonomy): Bacteria > Cyanobacteriota > Cyanobacteriia > PCC-6307 > Cyanobiaceae > Prochlorococcus_A. The sequence continues at coordinate 121,011 of QCBL01000001.1, read as the reverse complement.
ACCAGGAGCTGCATAATGGTAAACATGTATTTTAACGGCAAATCTTTCGTATATTGCAAGAGCCAAGAAGAGAAAACAATAAAGCTTACTTATAGAGGATCTAGTTACTTGAGATAAATAAAATCTCATATCTATTAAATATTCAATAAACTATTTTTTTTAGAGGTGTTATGCCATGAAATTTACTAATTCTCCTTTTGCCATACTCGATAAGAACATGAACGCATTAGATTATCAAAAAAGAAATTTAAAATATGAGGACTATTGGGTAAGAGAAAATGATAATCAAACAAAAGAAGATTTTAAATAAAGTATCTTTTGCTTTTGCAGATAGATAATACTTTGTTTATTTTGTTTTACAAAGAATATAAAGCCAGCTAAAGAAAGTAGCGAAAGCAATTATTAAAGCAATACTGTTATTCAATGGACTTAAATATCTTTCTATAAAAAGTGGTACATATAGAATCACCAAATACCAATAAAGAGCAGATAGTAATCCAAACAATAAAGCCAGAAGAATATAAAAAGGTAAGATATATAATCTTCTTTTTTTAATTCTTTCCTCTGTAATATTTTCGGTTAAACCAATTCTTGACCAATAACCACCATTTAATTGGAGAAAAAACTTTAAAAATATTCCGTAAGTATTTATAAAAAATCTAGATAAAGCAAATAACGGGGAAATTATAAATCTTTGCATTACTGCTTTAAAAATTAAATTTGTTCAGTTATGGAAATCTGGCTTATATTATTAACTTTTTTTTCTCTATATTTCGTTAGGAAAAATACCATTGAGCTAAAAACAACTAAAAATCCTATTAATGATATTCGATAGAAAAGGTCATCAGACATATCAAAAAAAGCTGATCTTTTAAATTTGTTTCTCATCAAAAAAAGAGGGTTTTATCCCTCTAAGTTTAGATCGACTGTCAATCAAGTTATTTTTACTTGTGATGAGTGTGTTTCTTAGGTATAAGTGGTCTAAGGACTTGTCCTTTTCGTAAGGACTTGAGCCTAGCGGTTTCAAGGTTAACCCCGCACTCCTACACACGAGTACAAAAACCTTTTTAATTAATGCAGATTACTTCCAAGACACTTAGCTTGCTACTTAATGTAGTTTTTGTGCTTTGTGTCTTTGTCATTTGAAGACTATTCATCAAAAGAGATTAATAGTTTCAGGGTTTTCTTACTTCGAACCGAACTCAATATCGGTTAGTTTTTTAGTCTTTAAAAGTTTGAGTAAAGTTTGAGTAAAAAATTACGATTCCCTGAAATCCCAGTAATAGCTAGACGCGCTCACTTTTCATTAGCCAGTAGTTAGGTTCCTGTTGTGAAATGGGATCTTGGCGAAAATATAGGTTTGAATAAAGTGTGAATAACTTTTTCAGATATGAATTTATTATCCATCAAAGTCACAATTTAGGAAAGTAATGGATGGCATGGGGGTGCATAGGACCGTGCTGCATCGTATATATGATCTGATACATTTCTGTTAAAAGTTTACGGGTACAACCTTTCAATAGCTTCTTTCTGTTCTTGCTTTTTTATGTCTTCAGCATCTAAAACAGGGCACGAGTTTTGATTTAGTGATAAGAGGAAAGTGCTTTTTTTGAATAGTTTGAAAAGTGGTGTAAGTAATAAGTTTTTCATTTATTCCCAAGTTTCATATCAGAGAAGTCGCTTGCTATTGCATGAAGCATCCCTCCTACAAATGATCTAGGGCAACCAAGTTTGTTAACTAAAACTTCTGATTGTTTTTTGATATCTTCCCATGTAGGTCTGATATCCTCATTTATTTGTTTAAGGCTAGGTTTAAATTCTTCTGAATCATTCATATTAAAAGGTATTAACTTATTAAAATTCAAATGATAGTAAAGAAAAACTCATTCATTTAGATAAATATTCAATAAAAATTACAAAATAAATTCTTTAGAAATTATTCTAAGCTGATTTAAATTCAAATTATTTAAATAATTATTTGCAATCAATTTTTCCTCATTAATTTTGAGATCTTTAATCTCAGAAATAATGCTATTAGATATTAAATCAATTAAGTGTTCTTTATCCATGACTTATATATAAACCCAAAACAAACATTAATTATTTAAAGTCTTCAACTCAACATATAAGTAAAAATACTCAGATAAATATAAAACTCATAGGTTTGCTGAATCACTTTAGATGATTGGTATAGGGTGCACGCGAATTATCAGCTACTCACACTTGAGCTTTTTATATAACATAATAAGTTTACATAAAGTAACAATTAAATGAAAAGACTTTTTCCTTATATCGCCTTTGCATGTTTAACTGGTTTTACGGCTACAACCGCTTTACCAGTTATAGCCGGCGGTTGTAGTAGCCACATGAACAAAAAAGCTGAAATTAAATGCGCTGAAGATGATACTGAATGTCAAACTGAAAAAGCTGAAAAGTTTGATCTAAAAGATTCTCTCAAGTCATAAAATCATGACTCAAATCAGTTTATTTATGAACTCTGCCCCAAGAGATTTGATTGGTTTCACATTCTTTTCGGCTGTTAGTTTTACTGCAGGATTATTTGGTCTAATTTAGTTATAGAAAATTGACCCATTGTTTTTTCTCCTAACCTTTTCAAGTCTTTCTTTCTTTTATGTGATGGCTTGCTTAAGGAGAGATTTAATTAATCAAAAGTAAAAAAATATTTTTTAAATTATCTTTTATAGATAAATCTTTGTATGTCTTCGAATAGATTAGATTTTGATTTAAAAAATCCATTACTTTTTAAATAAGATTTTCCTTTTTCTATATTTTCAATTCTTTTTTCATAAGAATTTTCATCTAAATTTTTTTGCATAAAAAATTAGTCGGGATCTTATTCTGAATAATTCTCACAAAAAAGCGGTTACCTTAAATACAAAATTTAAATTCTTTTTTGAATTTCTTTTCATTCAAACTAAAGATCAAATAAAAAAGTTTTTTTCTTAGATTTCTAAGAATCTTTTGATATCTTGTTCTTCATCTGCTCAATATTATTAATTAATTTGTCTAACCATTCTGTATTATCTTCTGGTTTTAAATATTTAATTTTGGGTTGATTAATTTCAAGAGTCTCAAAATCTCCACTCATAAATTCTCCTTTGTATATTTGTTTAACTACCTCTTTGTTCTAATTGATTTGACTAAAACATTGCGTATCTAATGTGTGCGGTTTGAGGAACATTTAGGTACGGAAAGAGGTATGTTTTTTTAGCCATTTAAATCTATTGCTGACTTAGATTAAAAACATGGTTGTCATGAGTCGGTTGCGTTGTTCCAACTGAAATCAACCATAAACTTTAAATTGAATTTAATAAAATGACTTACTACTGTTGCTTTGATCAAAAAGGAAACATAATTGCTCGCTGTCAGACTAAAGAAGATATAAATGTTCTTAAGAAAATGGGCAGACCAATAATGGAAATAAAAGAAATGAAAAAAGAGGAATCAGTTGTTTGTTCTTTAACTGGTAGTCCATCCGATTACAACGAAGATTATTAAGAGTATGACTCAAAGAACACTTCAATTAAATCAACATGGAAGATCAGTAGTTCTTTTGTTGGTTGCATTGAATAGTATTTGTACTTTCTTTTTTACTTTTGAAAAAGCATTAACTGATCGTGAAAGAGCGAGATAAAAAAATTTAATTATTTGTGAATTAACAGTCAATAAATAAAATTTAAGACATAAAAAAAGACCCTTTTACAGGTCTTTTTTAATTGGTGACGACAGAAAGGAGATCTATTTAATAATCAGATTAAGAATTTTCTTAGAAATTAGTTTTGAAAGTAAAAGTGATTTTTCACTTCTTCATGCTTTACAAACGACTTTATTTTTAAGATAGTTCAGAATTAATCCCGAAAGTTTAATTTCTGATCACTTAACTTTCTTTCCGTAAAGGTTAGATAAGTTAATTTACCTTGGTATTGCAGACCATGGATTAGTGAAGATCTAGTTGGTCAACCTTGGTCGAGTCGATCACCAGAGCTGTCGTATAAATAAAATAATCGGTCTCGAATATTTTGCATGAATCCTTAAGAATGATTTAATCATGATTAATTAAATCTTTAATCCTCGGACCACATCATCTCTCAGTAAGCATTTTATTTGTTTGTTTTACAAAGAATATTTCGTCGTCGTTATTCATAAGTTTCAAATCGATTGCAAAATAGAATTTCCAATATTTCGGCTAATAAGCATTATGAAAATTATTTAATCAAGATCATTTTTAAAGAAAGCAAGAATAATTCTTTCTGTAACTTGACTAATATTGTCCAGTTTCCACTCTTCTTTAAGTGAATGAAGTTTTTTAATTAAGTGATTATGCATTTGCAATCTGATTTCGGAATAAGCATCCTCATTTTCCTGTTTTGATTTCTCTTCCCGAACAATGTCTCTTAATCTTTTCATTCCAGTTGCCCAGTTTTTATCAATAAGTTCTTTTGGCTTATTTAATATTTCAGCAATCTCATCGCATGAATGCATGATTTCATAAGGTTCTCCTAGACCTAAACTTAATCGGAGAATATCTCTTTCGAGCAAAGGAAAAGAATCTATCGTCTTAGACATAAATCCTAAAGTATCAATTTCTGGTTCTTTGTTCTTGTTGATAGAAACAACTCTATTATCTTCCATTTTATTTATCTTTGAATAAATCTTGAATCACATAAACATCTTCTGCATTTGGATATTTATTTTTAAAGACATTTATCGCACTAATGGGAGATGAAGCAAATAAATTTATTTTTATTCTGTAAGTATCAACTTGTCCCGAAATAATATAATTTTTCATAATTGCTATTGTTTTTTTCTAGAAGTCAATTATAAAAGTAAAACAGATTTTAATAATAATGGATAAAAAAGATTTAGCTACTTGGTTTGAAAGTTTAACTAAAGAGGAAAAAGAAGTAGTGAAATTGAGGTTTGGAATTGATGGTAAAGAACCTCTTACTCTTAAGGAGATATCATTAAAACTAGGAATCAAAATTAGTAAGGCAAAATTAATTGAAGTAAAATACATCCAAAAGCTAAGAGACTTAACTGATAAATCTGAATCGAACAAAACTGAGGAATCTATTGAAAATAGAGAAGAGATTTGTGATTTTACAAGTTTAAAATATCTTCTCAAAAGAAACTTTACTGAAATTGAGAATATTGCATTAGGAAATTCTACGGCTGGTATACCTACTTCATTCTTAGATTTTGATGCGATGACTCAAGGATTAAGAAGAGGAGATTTGATCGCTTTTGCGGGACGCCCATCTATGGGAAAAACTTCATTGGCTTTGCAATTAGCTAGAAATATTTCAGGTCAAAATCTTCCTGTATGTTTCTTCGGGTTTGATTTGAGTAAAGAAGAATTGGCATACAGGTTATTAGGTATGGAGGTTGGTATAGAAATTGGTCGAATAAGAACAGGAAGATTTACTTCTGAGGAGTGGGAACTAGTTCATGAAAAGAATACAAAACTTGAAGCTCTTCCAATATTTTTAGAGGACAAAAAAGCCATCTCAATTGATGAAATAAAAAATAGATGTAGGAAGATATCTTTGACCAATGATGAGAAAAATTTAGGGCTAATAGTAATTGATTCTTATCACATGATGGAGCGTTCAAACTTAGATGATTATCAAGCTCAATTAGAAACAAATACTAGGGAGCTTAAAAGTTTAGCAAAAGAGCTTAATGTACCTGTATTAATTACTACACCTATATCGCGAGGTGTCGAAGAAAGAGAAAATTGCAGACCAATGTTATCTGACCTTAGAGATTCTGAAGTGCTTGAAGATTATGGAGATATTATCGTAATGCTTTATAGAGATGAATATTATGATCCAGATACTGAAGATAGGGGTATAGCAGAATTAATAGTCACGACACATAGAAATGGTCCAGTTGGAACAGTGAAAATGTTATTTGAACCACAATTCGGACGTTATAGAAATTTAGCTGCATAAATATTTAATTCTTTTAATTTAGAATCCAAATTTAAATTTATAGTTTATTATTATTGAAAAAATTTAAAGTTGAAGAACCAAATAATTGATCTTGCTATTGAATCTTGGCGATTGTCAAAATTTACTGAAGAATTAATAGAAGATAGAGACATAACTGATCAAGAAAAATTTAATAGGAAAGTTTTATGGTTTAACGATAAATTGGAGAATATTCTAGAAACTTTAAATATTAAACTTGTTAACTTAGAAGATAGTAAATTTGATATTGGGATGCCTGTTAAAGCAATTAATATTGAGGAGTTTAAAGGTTGCGAAGAGCTTGTAATTACAAAAATGTTAGAGCCAGTTGTTATGTGTGGTGATTTGCTTGAAAGAAGTGGTACGGTTTTGATTGGACTTAATTAATTATGAAAAATTTCATTGGAATTGATTTAGGCACCACTAATAGTTCTATCTCTTCTTTTGATGGAGATAAAGTAAAGATTTGGAAAAGTCCAGAGCAAAACGATATAACTCCCTCAGTAATTTTTATGAATAAAAGAACAAAATATTATGGACAAAGAGCTTATGATAATGAACCTTTTAACTCCGAAAATACTGCAAAACTTTTTAAGCGTTTTATGGGGACAAGTACAAAAATAGAATTTCCAGCATTGGAATTAAGCAAAACGCCAGAAGAATGTTCTTCAGAAATCTTAAGTGTTTTATATGGTTATCTACCAGAAGAAATGAGAAATTCAGATGATACATTTTCCGTAATAACAGTCCCAGCAGCTTTTAATCAAATACAAAAAACAGCTACATTAAAGGCTGCTTCTATGGCAGGCATAGGAAAAGTTGCTCTTATGCAAGAACCTATTGCAGCTGTGATGAGTGTAATGAGGTCAGATAACTCAGATGGTATTTTTTTGATATTTGATCTTGGTGGAGGTACTTTAGATATTGCTATTGCTGAGAGTATAGATGGGTCTGTATCGCTCCTTTCTCATGGAGGTATTGCGATGTGTGGAGGGAGAGATTTCGATAGATTATTAGTTAAAGAAGTTATAAAACCGTGGCTAGAGGAGAACTTTGTCCTACCTAAAGATTTTTCTGATATGAAGGATTATGCAACTCTGATTAAGTTGTGTAATTGGGCTGCTGAAAAAGCAAAAATAGAACTTTCTTCAAAACATAATTCTTTAATTACTCTTTCAGAAAATGAAATAAGATTGAATGATCTTGATGGAGAGCCTCTATATCTAGATATTCCAATTGATAGAAAAATTTTTAATGCAATTATTGAGGAATATTTGGAGCAAGCAATTGATTCAATTAGACAAACATTAAAAAAAGTTGGTTTAGCCGAGGAGGATATAGAAAAGATTGTATTTATTGGGGGACCGACAAACTATAAACCTCTCAGGGACAGAATTACATCATCCCTAGATATTGAAGGAAGTACAGAATTAAATCCCATGACTGCAGTATCAGAAGGGGCATCAATATTTGCAGAATCTATTGATTGGGATTCTATAAATAGAGAACGAAAACGAAGTTCTGCAGAGATTAATGATATTGGCGAATTGAGCTTAAAATTTAACTACTTAGCCAGAACTCCATCTAAACAATCAAGGATTAGAGTTTCTCTAGAGAAAGATGCGCCTAAAAATATTGAATTGGAAATTAAAAGTAAAGACACTGGATGGTCATCAGGAAGGATAAAAGTTGAAGATGGCATTTCATTAGAGTTGCAACTTTATAAAAGTGGCATAAATAGATTTGTGGCTTCACTTTTCGATGAAAATGGAACTGAAATCAAAATAAAAAATAATGAGATTGCTATTACTAAAACAGCAGCATCTATTGATGGAATACCAGCATCCCACTCAATTGGTGTAGAAGTCCTTGATAGATTAGGCGGAAACTCTACCCTTGATTTTATTGTCAAAGAAGGTGATCTTCTCCCAAAAAAAGTAAAAAAGATTTTTAAAACAAGTCAATCTCTTCAGGCAGGTAAAACTGGATTTATAAAAATAAAGCTTTGGGAAGGAGAAATAAAATCACCAATATATGACAATAGATATATTGGAAATTTGGAAATAACTGGAAATGATTTTTACGAAGGATTTATTCCTGTAGGTGCAGATTTAGAATGTGAATTTGAAATCTTAGATTCTGGGAATATAGTAATTGGATTGAAAATACCTTCAATTGGCGAAATATTCAATAATAAAAATTTTTATTCTATTCAAGATGGTAAGTACACCTCCGAAACGATGTATGACTTAGCTCAAGATCAAGTAGATAATCTTATGGTGCGCTTAGAACAGCTTGAAACAGTAATAACAGATGAAAAAATCTATAAAGCTAAACAGAAAATTGATTACATAAGTAGAAATAAAGTCAATGCGAATGATCCCGAGGATGTTCAAAAATCATTAGAAAATGTTCAAGAGAGCAAAAAATTACTTGCTGAAGTAAGGCAAGAATATCTAAAAGATATTCGTAAATTAGATTTAAAAAAAGCTATGAATAACTTTAATAATTATTCAAAAGAATATTCAACTACATCTGAATCAGAAAAAATTGAAACTCTTTATAATTCAGCAAGTAAAAATATAGAACTGGATAATAATAATTTTGAATTATCTTTAAATCAAATTCATCAAATAAATTTTAAAATTCTTTGGCGTCAAGATGAATTTATTATTAGAAAATTTAAGGAATTTGAAAATTCACCTCATCTCTTTTTAGATAAGGAGAATTATAGAAAACTAATAGCTGAGGGTAATGAAATGATATTTAAAGAAAATATTATGAATTTAAGAAAAATTCTTAATTCTCTCTGGGGTTTAGTTATATATGATGATGACGAGAATATGTTGGATGATGCAAATATTTTGAGGGGTTAAAACTACAAATGGATTTAAATGATAATCCTTTTTATTTATTAAAAGCAAAAACTACTGACAACAAAAGAAAGTTATTAAAACTTGCTGAAGAAGCTCTTCTCAATAATGATTCATCAAAAATTAACTCAGCTAGACTTGTTTTAAGTAGTCCTAAGAGAAGAATTTTTGCAGAATGTTCTTGGTTTTTAGGAGAAGATAATAAAAATCTAGATAGAATTTTAAAATCTATAAAAAATGTAAATATAAATAAAATTGATTTCGATTTAACTAATTTATCAGCGGCTAATTTTTTTGCTTATTCAATTTTAAATTCAGATTTAAATGAAGATGGTTTATTTTTAATAAAAAAACTGATTATTTTTTTCGATTTTATTGATACCAAAAAAGTACTTGAAGCAATTAACCAGGATAGAAAAATATGCAATATAAAACTGGTGCAAGGAGCGAAAGAACTAAATGAAGAATTAAATAATTTGAGGAGATTTTACATATCAACAATTAACAAATTCTTTGATAAATTAACTATTTCTGAATATTCTAATTTGTTTTCAAACATAATTAATGACTTATATTCTGATAGCAAAAATGAATATACCTTACTCCCAGAATTAGTGGATAGATATGAATTAAATGCGAAACAAATTATTGATGAAGGAGAAGTTAAAATATCAATGCAAATTGACGCTATAGAAAAGTATATTTCTCCTAAATTTTATAAAGGAAGTATTTCTCTTGGTTTAATGACAGATAAGTTAATTAAATCCATTAGTGAATGGGTAAAATATGTAAAACCGATCCAAATCAATTTTGAAAGAAGAGGGCTTATTCATTTACAAAGTAGGAATTTAGCAATTGTCCTTAGAACACTTGTTGGAAATATTTCTAATCTGGATATTGATTTATCTCTTGAAATATTAATAGATCTAAAAAGATTATTTTTTGAAGTTTCAGAAATAAAAGATTTGATTAGCAAAGATATAAACGCACTAACTTTAGCCGGAGCAAAAATAAAGGTCAAAAGAACTAAATTTAAGAATAAGAAAATAAATTCAAAAACTGAATTAAAATCTAAATCCAAAACCAAATCAAAATCTTTTGAAGAAAAATATAAAAACTTTTCTGAAGTTAGAAATAATAATAAGAATAAAAAGGATAAAAAAATCATCAATACATTTTTTAAAGATTTTAAATTTTATTTAAAGTCAAATACTTTTTTTATCATCAAAACATTTTTAGGTCTTAGCTTAGTAGCTTTACTATTATTTATTTATGACAAACAATATAATAATTTAAATCAGAAATTTATTGAAAATTTAGAAATTCAGAAAGGCGATAATAAATCAGATTTTCTTTTTAGAGGTGATAAAAATTTTAAGGACAAAAATTATGAATCTGCTATTGCATATTATAAAAAAGCTTTAACTCTGGATCCCAATTTTTTTGAAGCTATTTATTCCTTAGCTTTATCTCTCTACAATTTAGAAAATTTTGATGAATCAATTTTTTATATAAAAAAAATAACATCTGGGAACTTTGAAAATTTTGAAAAAACAGATGCATATCAGCTACTTGGAGATAATTTGTTTAGAAAGAAAATTTATGAAACTTCAATCGAAGCATATACCAAAGCAATTAAATTAGAAGTTGACTTTTCTAATGCTTATCTTGGAAGAGGAAGAGCTTATTTGAAATTGGAAGATTTTGATTCTGCTGAAAAGGATTTTTTTAAATATCTATCTCTAGATAAGAAAAATTGGATTGTATATATATTGCTTGGTGATTTGTATTTTAATAGTAAAAAGTACCAAGAAGGCATTATTTATTATGACTTAGCAATTAAATATTCTACAAAAGATGATCGTGCAGCCTCAGCTTATTCTATGAAAGGTTATTCATTTTTAAGAATTAAAAAATTTGATGATGCCTGTAATAATTTTAAGATTGCTTATGAATTAGGTGGTAAAAGTTATCAAAAAGCTTTTAACAAATACTGCAAAGAAAAATTATGATATTCTATAATATTTTTACTTTTTCATTTCTAATTTGGGTTTTTATTGCAAATCCATTTTTTGTTTACTTAAGATTATTTCAAGCACTTAAAAATTATAAAGATAAAAACTTAGGAAATATTTTTTTATTTACTTTAAAGGTTCCTTTTTTGCTAATTACTAGAAGAATTGCTTTTTATATATTAGTTGGTGATGGCATGCTACCAGATTTTAAAAATGGAGAAATAGTTTTAACTAAAAAGCTTAAAAAACAAGAACTGAAGTTTTTAAAAGAGGGAGATATTATTACATATCATACTGCGGGGGAAAGAAGCGCTTGGAATCTATTATTACCAATATATTTAAAAAAAGTTTCTGCACTTAATTTGGCAGATGACAGTATGGAACCAAATATCTTAAAAGGAGATACTGTTTACTTTCGATTTATTAATAAAAAAAAACCGACAATTCTACAATTAAATCAGATAGTAATCTATAGACAAGATTTAAGAATTTGTATAGGAAGAATAAAAGAAATATTTGATAAGGAAGTTCAGATCATTAGTGATAATTCAAAATATTGGGACGATCAGTCCGATGTGATGGTAGCAAATAAAGATATTTTTGGAAGAGTTATAGAGGTCAAAACTTATATAAAAAATAATCAAGAAAATAATAAAATCATATTTAATAAAATAAAAAAAATTAGTGGCAATAGATTTTTAGTAGAGGGGATTAATGAAGAATCATTAGCTACTGTATGCCTAGTTCCGTGGGATAAAAAAAATGTCACTCTAGAAAATTTTGAAAGATCCTCTCATGGAAATATAAAAAACAGATCTGAGATTTCAAGGAATTTGATAACCGGCAAATTAATATTAAAATGGAAATACACTAATTTAGAATCTAAAAAATTATCAAAATTTGATTCTATTATTTCTTATATTATTACTTTGATATTAACTTGTTTTTATTGTTTGCTTAAAAACTAGTTTAAATATTATTTAAAAAAATTATTAAATAATTTCATAATTTTGGTTGACTGATATAGTTCCAATCATTATTCATCAAACAAAGAAATTGTTTCAGGATTTCCTTTCTTTGATCCAAATCCAATTAACAATGAAATTAAAACAAATTTCACTGATCTTCTTTTGGATTTAGGAAAGGTCTTATTTTATTTTTTAGTTCACTAAGTGGCTTTTCAATAAAATCAGGTTTTTTTAAGACTGCAAGAAAAATCCATCCTGCGCTAATAGCAAGAACCATCCCTAGGTAGGCAAAACCATAAATCATAATAACTTTTTAAATTTTATTTTTATTATGCTTTTTTTTTGACTCCTACAGGAGGCTCGATGTTTTCGTCTTCTTCAACCTTCTTCTTTTCTATATCTTTAATTATTAATTTATTTTCGGTTCTTCCAAAATCATCTTTACCTGCAATAAAGAAAATAAGTGCACTAATAAAAAAAAGTGCAAAAAGCAAAACTTCCATTTGCTAATACCATTTAATTAAATCTAAATTAGTCTAGAGGTCTAATTTTAATCAACATCAAATAATACAAATTAGAGTAAATTTCGTTTAATCAAATTTAGAATATAAAATTCTTTAATATCAATCTATTTAAATAGATTAAAACCTAAAAGTGTCATTTATTCTACAAAGGAAAACATTTTAAAAGTATCATTTTAGTGATTATTAATATTAATATTCATTGTATTAATTACAATCTAAGCGTTTAATCTTTATATTTAAGAATGCTTTTTTCTTACTTATTTTATAAATTTTGTACTTGAACAAATCTTTAAAAATATTTATGTTTATTTTGTAGTTTATTTATAGAACATGCTGGGAACAATCAAAGATCCAACCTTGTTTCTACTTTTGAGTAGTGTTGGAATTCTATTATTTGGCTCAATCGGATATGGGATTTATACAACAGTTGGACCATCATCTTATAAGTTAAGAGACACAATTAAAGAACATGCAAGAATGCATGAATTAGGTATTGCTCATGGTCACAATCATCACAACCATAATGAAGCAGAACATATTCACTGAGAAATATAAGTGTATTCATATTTTTTTAATTCAGAATTAACAACTGAATTCTTCTTTACTGCAATCTTTTCTGGAGCATTATTATCATTTTTTGTTTTTCGATTATTTTGGTTGACTAATCAAAATGCAATTTTTAAAAAGCAATAAAGTCACTTTTGAAAATTTGAAAAACTTCGATATGAAGTTTTAAGAAACTATAAATTGCTACATTTTTACTACATTTCTGTATAGGATGAATCATTTTATACAGCCATTACTCGATATCTATTTACATTAAGTAATATTTTGATGTCAATACTTAATCTTAATGGACTCAAATAAAGACATTCTCAACAGAGCCATAGGAAGACCAGCAATGATGGCTTTCATGATCTTAGTTGGAACATATTTAACAACCGGTCAACTTATCCCTGGTGTTTATTAATGGAAAATAAAAAACAATCAAGAAATATTGATCCTCAAAAAATAAGAGCTGAGAATTTAAATGGAAAATTTGCTCTTGTTGGTCTAATTGCTCTTGTTGGAGCATACATAACAACAGGTCAAATTGTACCTGGAATCATCTAATTTTTTTCAACGAATGTTTTCTTTGAGCCAGCTAATAGTGATACAGGCTGGCTTTTTACTGAAGAAATTTATGTGGCTTAGTGATAAGTTTTACATTAAAGGTTCGAATGAGGTTCGAATGGAATTTTTTGTAAAAAATAAATTCTTTATCTCTTTTAAGAGAGCTTATTGTTGCTGTTGATCTTGTATCTTCTTTAGTTTTTCGTATTCAACATGCAGAACACCTAGACGCCAAGCATCTTTCAATCCTTTTAGACCTCCCATTAATAGCTTTGCATCAGCAGGTGAATGTGACTTCATGTTCAAAAAATCTTTTTGCCAAGATTTATCATTCCATTTATTAGTCATTAAATTTATTCCTTTAGTAATGCCAAAATAACCAAAATAATAGACAGCCATAAATAATCCCCGTGTTTACTTACTATTATTGGCAATAGTATTTTTTTCATTTAATTAAAAATCTACCCATATCATTCATGAAAAACCAAATTGCGATTGAAATATTTAATAATACTGTGATAGAAATTGATATTATTAAAAATTTTTTACCAACTCCTGATTGATTTGCATCTTTACCGGCAACTGAAATCGACTCAAGTTTCATATCAAAAAGGTGCTAACTGCAGATTATTCTAGATCGACTGTCAATTGATTATTTCTCCTAATATCAACTTAATATAAGTAATTATCAAATTAAATTTATGCTTAAATGTTTCAGTTTTCATTAACTTACAAATGTATTATTCAGAAACTAAAGTGATAATGGGTGGTCTAGCTCATGTTCCAATATTAATCTTCATAGCAAATTTTGTTAAAGGTAAGTTTGAATCTATAGCAGCAAAACTAATTGAAGTTAAAGAGGAAGATCCAAAGGTAAAAGTAGTTAAAGTTGAGAAAGAGGAACTAAAAGCGTAAGAATTAAACGACAGTGAAGTCAAAGAAGAAGCAGAATAACGGTAAGAAAAAGTTAAAAAAAGAGGATTGTCTATTCTCTAATGTAGATCCACAATCAATTACTAGCTTTTTGCGATGTAAGTAGTAAGCGTTTCATAAAAAAACAGCTAATGAAAATAGATTTTATTTAGGATATAAAAACAAAATTTAGGGAGGATTAAATGTCTATCATTACCGACAATACAGTTTTAGTACATATTTACAGCGGTTTAGAATCCAAAAATAAAATAACTTTAGGTTTATTGGTTGCCCTTACTGCAGAAAAAAACGATCATAAAGTAACACTTTTTCTAGCAGGAGACGGAGTACAAATATTAAATTGCAAAAAAGCTGGTGAAATAGTTGGTCAAGGTACTGGAGATTTATACGAACATCTTCAAAATTTAAAGAATTCAAAAATTACCATATATGTCTCAGGAATGTCTGCTAAATCTAGGGGTTACGATGAGAAGCTTCTAGATGGATATACTGCAGAGTTTGTTATGCCAGATGTTCTAGTTGAAGAATCAATTAAAGCGGATAGCGTACTTTGCTATTAAAAAAGGAGCTAATTGCTCCTTATAATAGTTTGACTGACAATCAAAAATAATTGATTCAAGGTTAAAGTTTATCCTTCAGCGGGAATTAAAATTGGAACATCTTTTGCTCCAATTGCTGCGAACCAAACTATTGCGTTATCAGTTTTCGCATTACCCATTGTATGTTTTGGTGTCTTTGGACCAACTATAAAAGTATCCCCTGCTATGTATGTAAGATCTTCCATACCTTGTCTTTTGACAACTATCGTACCTTGCTCAACATTGCCTAATAATGGAATTGGGTGAGAGTGGAGCGGAACTATCCCTCCTTCAGCCAACTCAACTCTTTGTAATCTTATTTCTGCTTTTCCTTTTGGGTATTTAAGAGCATCTCCATCCATAGTCTCAGATCCTACAAAGACTTCTTGTACATCTACAGGAGATTCAGCAGCCATAGAAATGCTTGGGTTGATGAGCATTAATGCAAAAACAAATGCTATGAATAAATTCTTCATAATTAGTTTGAATTTCTAGAAAATTATTTAGGCTTATAGTATTTATTTTTTTCATTTTTGGCAGTATTTGATTTGACTTTCAAGTTATTTAATCTAAAAACGATACTTTAAAAGTTTTTCATAAAGGTATTTAATTTTTACGAATTATTAGTGCAGAAGCTGATAATAATCATTGTCAAGAATTTTATTAATTAAATTCTTTCATCAATAAATTCCAACCAATTAATGATGCATCCTTATGGAAGGATTCTCTTTCCTCGCACATAAAGCCATGATCAGCTCCCTTAACTTCTACATAAATAAATCTCTCCTCTAAGGGATCTAGTTTTTTAAATCTTTTTTTAATTTCTAATCTATCTTGTAATGGAATTAAATCATCTGAAGAACCGCATATGAAGTTTAATTTTCCTGAAACTTTTTCCAGTAAATCTAAAGGTGCAAAATTAGTATCCTTTCTTGGCGCAGTTACTCCTGCCCCATAAAAACAAAATGTACTATCAATTCCTTTTAATGAAGAAGCTATAACTGCTGCATGACCCCCAAAACAAAATCCAACAATTGAGATTTTCTTTTTTGGATATTTTTCTTTAACCCAATTTAGAGCTGCAGAAATATCTTTAATAATATTTTTTGAAGTGGTTAAATTTTTATGATACCTTCCTAATTTCAAGTCTTCTTCGCTGTATGCTAAATCTAATTTTGGGGCTGTTCTACCGTAAAGAGGTAAGGCTAATACAGGTACATTTTGTTTGGCTAATTTTTCAGAAAAACTCCTTATCCAGTGATTTATCCCAAACACCTCTGGTAAAACTATAGATATATATTCACACTCACTACCTGAATCTACCCACCAAGATCTAAGAGGTAAATCATCACTATAAACGTTTGTCCATCGACCTTTCATTTGTGATTACATAAAAAGTTTGAGTTAGAAAAAGGAGGCTTATTAATTCTCTTAATTTTAGATCGATTGTCAATGTAAATTTTCCTTATTCAATTTTATAAATTAAATCTTAAATTATGAAGATAAACTTATATGGAACTCATTTTTATATAAGTTATATAAATCAAATTAAGTAGTCTTTTTTACCAATTGAATATGCCTGTTGTTAAATCAATATATTTGTACTTGAAAAGCTCCTAAAAAATACTTTTTCTTGAAATAAAGATTGACAAGACATTCATAAAAAAAACTTTTATAAAACATTAACTTCTTTTATAAATATGTTTCTAACCAACAAGACTCGTTTAAAAATTAAGGATATTGTAAAGAGGATTTCACTAAATGAACCTGTTGCATTGGAAGAAAGAATCTATGTAGAAAAGTTTGCAAAACATAATTCAACTATATGGACATGGCTTAAGAAAGCTAATAGCTTAAGGAGATATGGCAAGCAAAAATCTGACGGAATAAATGGACTAATTCAGAATCTTGGCCTTGATGGTTTAGAAACTGAAAATCATTTCGATCCCAAAAACGATGATCTTGCTGATTGGTTTAGCGGATCTCCTGATTGGGTGAGGAGGAGCTAATTACCCTTCGTTTAAAATCAATACAAATTAATAATGAAAAAAGGGAACTTCCTCTTCAAATTATATCTGTGCGGTTAGAGGAACAAAATTGTACGGTTTAAGGATCAAAAAAAATCTCAAATTATGAATTATTGCAAGGAAAATATCTTCAAAAAAATTTATCTAGGAAATCTTTCATTGAAGAGAACATAAAAATTAGCGTTTCATTTTAAAAGTAAAATATGTAAACCCACCAAGCAATAAAAGATTCACAACTCCATAAGCAATGGCTTTGCCGATCATGTGCTTCATTTATTTATAAAGATATATGCAGAATATAAATAAACTAATAAAACTCCGATAGCAATCCAACTTCCATAAATAAGAAAGTTCCAAAATCTATATAATTTAGGTTTTTTAAATTCTTTTTCTTCCTCTTTAGTAATCATTTATTTTCTTTTTCTTTTCTGGCAGCATTACCTTTTGCTCTTAATACCAAAGTAATCGTAAGGGCAGCGCTTAATATCACAGCATCAATTAATAGGTGCGGGGAAATATTCATCAGCTTAAAAGAGAAATAAGAAGAGTCATCATCTTTTCAGCAAAAAATCTATTAAACATTAAAAAAGAGGGGTTTATTCCTCTAAGTTTAGATTGAGTGTCAATCACAGTCTATTTTAACTTTTTAGTTTCTTTTAAAAAACAGTATTATATTTAGCCAGAGCAAGAGAAGGCACCTGCAAGAATATTTTTAAAAATTGGTGCTTGACCCAAGGCATATAAAAAGAAAGTTGATGATGCGAGAGTAATAGCTATTTTAGAAGCCTTGTTAACTTTCAAATTTGAGACTTTTGTAAATGCTGAGTTCATTTATTCATTAATTAATGAATTTATCATAACTGTATAAGTTAAATATTCAGCATCAATATTTACCAAATAATAATTTTATCACTCCTTTTTTTCAGCTTGCATTTTTACTAGTTCAAATTCTTTTTTAGAAACTATTCTGATTTTGTATGCTGGATATCTTGTCTTCCACCATTTATTGATCGAAATAGCTATTCCTTCTAAATTTTGCGTACAAATATTGACCCATATAATCTTCGTCTCAACTTCTTTGTAGAATTGCCAACTTGTAGGTGAAGACATTAAAAATCACAAATGAAAAATTTTAAAATTGCTGAAAAATTCTATAAATTTAGGAATATGGACCATGAACTAAAACTTTTGTTTTTTTATTAAAAGGATTTAGTTGAAGATATTGGGTTTTCATTAAGTGTTAATAAAAAACTTTAAACAAAAGATTTACATGACTTTCGATTTCTAGGAAAAGTATTACCTTTATTTTAGAAAGAGTTTAAATAAAAAAATATTTGCGCAAAGAAGGGGCCAAAAATTGACCCCTCTTGGTGAAACTCTTCCAAAGAAACACCATTAAAATCTTACTCTGAAATTTGCAAAGTTAAACAAATTAACGAAATTAAGATTAACAATTTATGCGGCCTTTTTAAAAAGGTTCATATTCCTTAAAAAGTCATTACTTTTGCGGGCACTCATTTTTCTATATCTTTGATTTATATCCAGGTTATACTTCCTAGCTTTTTTATCACTTTCAATTTTCTTTTTTTGAAGACGTAAAGCCCTCAAATCTTCTATTGACATGAGGCCATAATCTTCGTTGAAATTTAAATGATCAGATTGCATCAGTTTAAGAAATTAAGTTTCTTCTTTAAGTGCAAGATTAACAACCTTATCTTTATTGGCAATAGAGATAATTAACCAACTTAACTCAAATGAGTTATTCAATGTTCATAAAGCTATTAATTTAAGTATTAAAAACTTCCTACAATCAAGAAAAACTTTTTATTGAATTTGATTGAAATTCCTAAGATACAAATGATTCTCCATAATGAGATTCGGCTGAATTAATTAGTAACAAGTAAAAGAAATTTACTAAAACTTTCTCCTCGAGGACTTAGTAACTTATTTAAACAACCTCATAATTTTTGTAATAGCAATATACGAATTAAATTTACTAATTAATCAAGATATTTATTTCATAAAGCATAGTTGCATATTAATTAAGAAAAATTTGCACTCTAAGATTTTAGGCAGCGGACTAAATCCTCGTGGAGTATTGGAATATAGCGCGCTCTATTTTTTAACAAAAGAAAAATAGCACAGCAAAATAACTCGATCACCAATTATTGTATTTGATTCTGAATAAGCCTTTATTGGTTTATTGATCAAGAGTATTTAAGCATATGTTGGCGTTATTTATTGTATAACTATGCTACAAACTTGAGTTATATCAATGGATTCAGTATTTTTGCTCATTGATATATTCATTCTTGGAATATTATTGCTGTTGACTAAAGAAGGTTAAATTTTGAAAAAAATAATTAATTTTTTTAAACTACTTAAGAGAAGAATTGATATTTATAATGTAGAGGCTGAATTAAAATTTATATTGGAAAATAAATAATGGGATTCCCACATTGCCCGATTTGTGTAGTTCTAGCATTTGTTTCAATTTTTATGGGAGTTACTCGTAGTTATATGTTCTATATTCTTTTTACGGAGTTTGTAAGAGCAGAATCTAATTTTAAATTGAAATTTAGTTGCTATTAATTGTTGACATCTAAGTATAAATACTTTATAAATAGATTGTAGTGAATACTACAAAATCGTCCGATCTACCATCTGATAGACCGCAGTACGACTCAAGCCATAGGACGGGGACTTGAGCAAATTCAGGAGCTGCATCATGGTAAACATGTATTTCAATGGAAAGTCATTCGTATATTGTAGAAAACAAGAAGAAAAGGTTATAAAGCTTACTTATAGAGGATCTATTTACTTAAAATAATATTTTTAATTTCTTTTTTAAAAAAGTTAAGACATTTTTTTTTGAAGTTTTTGAACTCAGTATTTATTAATAGGTATAAGAAAAACTTATTATGAAGATATTATTTACCTATTTAAAAATTCATATATTCGTATATTTAGTAACGAGAAATTATTTTTAAAATAACTAATTTGGAATCAGATTTTTATAAGGTTATGCAACCTATTTCTGAGGAACTTTACAAAAAAATAGTTGAGAGTTCAAAAAAATGAGTAAGTTACTTATTGCTTTATTAGCTTTAGATATAGGAGTTAGTCTCTCTAAAGTTTTTATATTTACCTGAAAATCAAATTACTCAGCAAAGAAGAAGCAATTAATTTCTAAAAAAGGAATAGTTACAAGGTATTCTTTATTTGATGAATATATTTTATAAAATAATAAACTAAACCAACAAAAGAACTACCCACAAGTAGCAGTACCATTAAAAGGGCTATTAACTTTGCTAATCTCATAAAGATAAATCCGAATTTCCTATGGATCTTTGCATCCAGCCAATTTCCCAAACATTATTTACTTTTTAAAAAATTGATGTAACTGTTGGTAAGTCATCATTAGGTATCCCTCCATGAGCAAACTTGAACCTAGTGTGAAAATGCCCATTACTATATTTTCGCTTAAAAATTAGAATAGGTGAATTTTGGTTATCTCTGCCTTTTCTTGAACTATATCACCAGAAATCATTTTTTCGAATCCTTTTGCACCTATAGGATTACCACTCGGCCTAATGAATAAAAAATCTGGAGTCACATTGTCAACAAAAGTTGAGGCCATTTTTTTTGGATTAGTAAACTCATTTAATAATGAAATTATTGATTCTTTATCATTCATAAAAAAGGAACGTAACCCCTCTAGTTAAGATTTAATGTTAAAAAGGTACATATCGAAATAGAATAATTTAAAAAAAATTCGTTAGGATGTTTGAAATAATAAGATTTAAATGTAAATCATGATGAATTCATTAAATAAATTATTGCCTGTCGGCAAAAAGGTCAAAAAATATTTGCCTTTCTTTATTGGATTTAAATTACTTACATTTACTGGCTTTCTTACTTATCTAATGAATCGCTAATTGATTAACCCTAATAATAAATTTAACTAAATTAAGATCTAGTGAATAGAGAAGAACGAACTAAAAGATTTAAGTCTATGTCAAGTATGCAAAGACAAGAATTGATATTAAAGAAGATGAAAGAGAAAGGCATAGAGGTAGGAAGTGGAATTCCTAATAAAAAATACGATAACAAAGAGGTTTATGAATTAATACATATTGCGAAATGTTTCCCAGAATTAAGAGAGGGGAAAAAAATATTTAGGTTTATTTAATTAAGTTATTTATTTTGGTTCCCTTATGGCAGAAATAATTAATCCACCTATCAATCCTAGATTAATAAATACTGCTCTTTGATGGAAAGGGAATACATGAAAAATTATTGTTGTTGGAATAAGAAATAGTAATAAAAAGACTGAACCGATTTTTTGGTTTTCTCCAAATATAAAAAATCCAGAACCCAAGATAAGACATATAATGGCTCCCACTAGAAGAATAGATGAAATTGTTTCAGGAATGCCTTTTGTAGAAATATATTCAACTGTTCTTTTGAAATTATTTATTTTGCCTGGAATGGCTGAGATAAATATTGCTGAGATTGATAATCTAGAAAAAAAATCTAAAAAAGATTTGATACTTTTATTTTTCAAAAAAGAATTTTTCATAATTTTATCATAAGAAAAAAATTTTATGCGTTTGATAAATACTTCATTTGTCTGAATTACTTTTAAATTTTTCTAAAAGAGGTTTAGTTTAATTTTAGAAATCTTTTTAATTAATGTGAATCTTTTTAAGTTAAATAATAGTAATTTATGAATTGTCTTTTTATATTTATGAAATGATAAATTTAATAAAATAAAAATGTATAAAAAATTTCTTTTAACTTTTGTTTTACTTTTAAATTCCCTAATAATTATATATCCTTCAAAAAAAGAAAATACTAATTTTTTCAATTATTGTTATTCTCTAGAAAAAATAATTTCTAGAAATACAGTAGAAAAAAGTAAGAATCTATCAAAGGAATTTAAGCCTTTAGCAAAAGATATAACTCTATTTGGGACTAATAAAACTAGAGGTAAATTGGCTAAAAAGATAATTGATCAATATAAAAATTCTAAAAAATTATTTATTATAACTTTTGTTCCAAACCAAATTTATTGTTTAGCAGGATATTGGATTGAGAAGGTAAGTCCAGGAAAATTTGAATCAATTTTCTATAATAAAACTAAACAAAAAATAAATGAATATAAGAATACTAAAAAAGAAATAGATGAATTTATTAACGAAATAAATTTAGAATATAAATCTATAAAAAAAGAAATTAATGATTTTTTTTAGAAAATTAAAATGATTGATTTTTGCATATTAGTTTTCAGGAAAATTTATTAATTTAACTTTCTTGTGCCACCGTAAGAATAGTCTTTATGTTTAGAAATTAAATTCCAACATTCTTTACAACAAAAAATCCAGTCTTTATGAATTATTGATTTAACTCTGTAATGAATTTTATCTGGCTTATGACATAAATCACATTTTTTCATTATCCGTTAATGTTTAATTTTATTTAGATAAGCAAAGGTTTGATTAAAAAAAGATTCACGAAAAAATTCTTATCGTGTCATTATAAGAAGGCACTCTTCACATCCTGAAGCAAAGCAGTGGTTCCGTTGAGTGCAAGTATTATATATGGATTAATAAGAACTTTCTCATTGCCACTACTTTTAATTTTAAAGGAATCATCATTATTTATATTAAATTTAAATGAATTTTATCTGGCTTTAATTAAAGATAAATTATTGATTATACATCTAAATTAGAACTTTAAAAAGAAACTCACGAATCTTATTCAGTTAATTTTATGATAATTTTATTAAATTTTTAATAGTATGAACATTTACCTATTTTGGATATTATTTTTAGCTCTATGGGCAATTGTTCCCTTAATGATAATTAAAGGTAGAGTCGACGAAAAGCCTAAGATTCAGACCTCACCAAAAGTGAAAGCAAAGAAAAAAGGTTGGTTCAATTAAATGAATCTCTGCATGATTAAAAATAATCTGTATTCAATCTTGATAATTTAAATTAAAGTCTAAGATAGAAACTTTATTTATTAAAAGTGAAAAAATTAGAAAATAATTTTCTTTATTTGGTTGTACTTGGGGGAAGAGCAAAAAAAGCTAATATTGAACTACATGATGTTAGATGGGTTGTTGGATCTAAAATTGAAGATACATACGATACTTTAAGAAAGGATTGGTTTGGATCTATAAAAGGCTTGCATATTGATAGCTATAAAAAAATAAAATATATAGATGGCTATAAGATTAATTTAATAAATTGGGAAAAGGATAAAGTAGATAAAAATCAATTAGTAAAAAAAAATAAGACAAAAAAATATTTATGGTTTGTCAATATTGGAGGTTATAATCCAAATTCTATGCAGGAAAAACATGAGTTCGGATTGGTTACAGCTTCAAGTAAATTAGAGGCAAAAAATATAGCTAAATCTAAATGGCTTATTGGTTGTAAAAAAAAACACAAAGATGATATTGCTTCTTTAAAAATTTTATTAAGTTGTGATGATTGCGAACAAATAAAAAAGATAGGTAAATGGGAAATTGAATTAACCCCAGATAATAATTTTATTGAAAATAATAATTATCCTGATTGGTATGGATATCATAAAATAGATGGGATATAAATATCCAAGAATCTTACCCTAAAAAATATTCTGCTAATTACTTATTTACGTATGAATGGTCTTAAAGTCTTAAGAAGAACTTGATTTTCTTAATAAATAAATTCCACCTGCGAGAGAAATTATGACAGGTAACCATGCAGCCAAAATAGGTGTTAAAATGCCTTTCACTCCAAATGAACTAAATATAAATGACATTACATAATAAATTAATATAAGAATTACGCTTAATCCAAATCCCTGACTTTTTGAAGATCTTAAATTAGATTTAGATCCCAAACTGCTTCCTATTAAACCAAAGACTAGGCATGCAAAAGGTAAAGTGAATTTTTCTTGAATGCGGACTTTAATTCTTCTAACCTCCTTCATGTTTCCAGTTTTTTTAAAAATCTTTTCAGCTTGTAAAGCCTGCCTTAAAGTCATTTCAGTTGCATCCTTTGGCACTTTTGCTAGCTCCATAGGCCCTTCTACAAATGGATAGGTATATTCTTTAAATTTAATATTTGTAGTTTGTCCACTTGGATCAATTGAGACAATACTTCCATTAGAAAATATCCAAGAAGAACTTTTTTTGTCAAATTTTCCAGTCTTTGCCTTTAAGATTTGTTGAAAATCTTCTCTGGAAAAATCTAAAACTGTAACTCCCTCCATAATGTTGTTTTGATACCATGATGCATAAAATATATGAGTAAGAAAAGTATTTATTTTTGTTGGTTTTTTATTTGATGGATCTATCCTAGATCCGTATCTGGAAAACATAATATTATCTTTTCCTTGCTCGCCGCTAAAAGAACTTCCTATTCCCGCTCTTAATGTCGATTCTGCCAATTTATTACTATTAGGAACTAAATTATCGTTAAAATAGAAAGTTAATCCTGTCATAAATATTGAAAGAGCAATAGCTGGTGAAATAATTCTTGAAGTTTTTACACCCAAAGATTTCAATGCCAACAATTCAGAATTGCTTGATAATTTTCCATAGGCTAATAACGTTGAAAGTAAAACTGCCATCGGGAATGATAAGACTAAAAAACTTGGTAAACTGAAAAAAAGAACTTTGATAGCTAAAAATAAAGGTAAACCAAATTCAACTATTTTCCTTATAAGATCAAACATTACCCCAACAGATAATGAAATAACAGTAAAAGCAGATATTGCAAATATCATGGGAGGTATTATTTGACCTAATAACCATCTATCTATTAAAGGTAGTAAATACCAAGGAGAAATTATTTTGTTAATAGTTTTTTTAATTAGTGATTGATTTGAAAGTTTCAAAAGAAATTTATTTAATTTGTACTGTCTTTTCCCGCATTATAAAATATGAATGATGTATGAACCAAAATAAAAATTGGTTGAAAATAAAAATTTAATTTACCAATGTTCAAAAAAATAGTTTTTTACTTGCAGTAAAACAAAAAGTTTGGTTTCTTATAAAGAAAGGGTTTAGTAATGAAAAATAAAACTCTCATAAACGAATGCAATTGCATACACTGCCAACAAAAACTAAATCAAATTAATAATTCAAAACTATTTTGGGAAAAATTAATTTTAAGAAAAAAGTTGTTATAGTTTCTCTACTAAATTCTCTAGGTTTTCAAAATTTATTATATTAAAGTACTTTTTTTTAAAGTTTATTATTTTCAGTAAAACAAATAAGTTGTAAGAACTCTAGATCTTAAGTATCAATTTTTTTAGAATAATGATATTATTTCACTTTTTGATTATTTTTGTAGATCATATTTTCTCGATTTAAAAGAAAAAGGATTATCAAAATACAAGATGGTATGAGAATAAAGTCTAAAGACATACACTTTTATTAGTCTATTATCTATTTAGCAAATATATAAATCATTGACATTAGTTACTTATCTTCAAGATTTAATTTAATAGGTCAAAAAATTACGAGTATGCTTGATATATTTAATTGCTTTTAAAATTGAAAGAGCTTGCAAGTATCCCACCGGCAAGCTCATGACGACCTAGTTAATTCAGATTACTGATTTAACCAGCTAAGCACTTCCTAAATGCTATAGATATACTACTAAGTAAAATTACTTACTGTGAGTATAAATGCTTATTTAATGTAATTGATCGCAAATTTAATAATAAAAAT
This sequence comes from Prochlorococcus sp. AG-347-I04, assembly GCA_003281625.1. Taxonomy (GTDB): domain Bacteria; phylum Cyanobacteriota; class Cyanobacteriia; order PCC-6307; family Cyanobiaceae; genus Prochlorococcus_A. Next base: position 95,256 of record QCBL01000001.1, on the reverse strand, counting down.
TGATTTTTTAAACGTGACTTGTTAATTTTTTAAACAGAAATGTCACATATTTATTCATAACTTAAATTCTCAGGGTTATCTTGTTGAAGATTTTGGTTTACATAAGTTAATATTTGTGTTACTTTAGTTAACAATTACTATCTTTTTAATGACAAAAACAGGAGTAACTACAGAATCAGGTGGAAGGCAAAATATGTTCCCATCGGAAACTAGGCCTTATATTGATGAAACTGTTTCTTACGATGGATATCCTCAGAATGCAGAAAAAGTAAACGGCAGATGGGCTATGGTTGGTTTCGTTGCTTTATTAGGTGCCTATGTAACGACCGGACAGATTATTCCAGGAATTTTTTAGTTTCTAAGTAGATATTTAATAGACTTGTAGTTTAAGTTTATTATTTAATCCTCTTGAAAGAAAAATTTAGATATTGTTATAAATTTGAAAATAAGAAAAACCAAATAAAAGTTATAGCATTCAAGGTAAATATTATTCCAAGAAATATATAAGCAAACTTTTTGCCTATAAATGCTGTCTCTGGTTCAAGCTTTACTCTCATTTGATCCTCGAACTATCTTGATAAAATAGCATCAATTTACAAATAAATTGAATTTTAAGAAAAGAAAAATAATCAAATTAATTTTTCTTCCCTTATCTCAAATTTTTAAAAATTCAGTCATTATGGATTTTCGGCTTTCTAGTTTGGAAATTTGTTTTTCGATATTTATTTACACTTATAAGCGTTTTTAGTTTGAGTAATTATTATGCAAATTTTAATTAGTGAAATTAGCCATAATATTATTTCAAATCCAAAGGAAGACTTTCATTGTCCAAAAACTACAAATTAATATAAATCTAATTTTAGAATTGCGATGGAATTATTACGCCTATTTTCAGCATATTTTTTGGTAGAAATGGGATTATTCAAAACTTAACTAATATAAAAAGTTCAATATCAATTACAAACAACAAAAAAAGAGTCAAATTTAGATTTGACTCTTAAGAAAAAAAATAATTTTTATGTTAGATAAAACCAGGAATGATTTGACCTGTTGTTAAATATGCTCCTACTAGAGCAATGAAACCCAACATTGCGAATCTACCGTTGAGCTTTTCAGCAACGATTTTTTCTTTTTCTACTGCTTTTGGTTGGTTATTTTTCATTAGAACCAGCCTGGTATAATTTGGCCTGTGGTTACATATGCGCCGACTGCGGCAACGAAACCTAACATTGCTGCCCAACCGTTAAAACGTTCTGCTTCAGGAGTCATTTTGTTAATATTAATTGTTAACAAATATAACATATTTATTTATTAATGTAAAGAAATATATGCAATTTTCTTGCTAAGTCTGCAAATATTGAAAAACTGCTACATTTATGTATCTAAAAATACCTTATTATTTTTTTATTTTGTCTTAAAAATTTAAAATTTGAATAAAAAATATAAACTATTACTTTTTTCTTTAAGAGTTAAATCCTCATTTAAAATTAAATTAAATTAATATAACATTAGAGTCAGCTAGTAGGGATACAGGCTGACTCTTTTTTTTTTAGTATTTGGTTTTTGACTAAAAGTAGTTCTTAGAATTCAAATAATTGCTATTAATAAATTAGATATATATGAATTTATGTCATTTGCTACCTATTACATGCATTTAATTTTTGGAAGAATTCCTTCTCTAATAAGTTCTGATTTAATACTTTATATCTTGCCTGCTCTAACAATTTCAATATTATTCTTTAGCCTTAAAATTATGTTTTTCAAGACGCCCAAATTGAGAAAGGTTAAATAATCAATTATTTTAGAATTTTTATTTTTACTGAAGCGCTCAATTTGTTTAATTTTGGATAATAGACTTTTTTTTTCGGCAACTCAAAGAAATAGAAACTGCATTGGTGATGTTCTATCCCGAATTATAAAAAAAGGTTCCGTATTGGAAATCGGGAGTGGCAGTGGTGAACACGGAGTGTTTTTTCAAAAACGATTTCCTGGAATAATTTGGCAAACAAGTGACCCAGAATTAGTGCATAGAAAAAGTATAAGTTCTTGGATTGAGTATGAAGACCTAACTAAGAAAATGCCCCAGCCTCTTGAGATTGATGTAGAAAAAATTCCCTGGAAAATTCCATCGATACTAGCTAATTCTTTACAAGGGATAGTCTCTATTAATATGATTCATGTCGCAGAATGGTCTTGTACTGTAGCACTCTTTAGAGAGTCAGGAAAATTACTCAATAAGGGACAATTTTTGATTTTGTATGGGCCATTTAAAATTTGTAATAAGCATACAAGTGAAAGTAATTATTTTTTCGATAATTCATTAAAAATGCAAAATGATCTTTGGGGTATTAAAAATCTTGAGGAAGTTTGTAATGTGAGTAAGAAATATGGTTTTTCCCAAGAGGATATTGTTAGTATGCCTGCAAATAATTTTTCAATAATTTACAGAAAAGTTTCTTGATAAAGCAAATAGAAATTTCAAAAAGTAGTTCAAATTAATCATATTAAATGATCAACCTGATAGTTTTTTGCTCCATTCTTTGTGCTTTTGATCTAAATCTGAAATTTTTTCGCCTAAACTCAACTGTCTTTCTAATAATTCAACTTTTGTAAGTGTTATTTTTTCAGAATAAAATTTAATAGGTTGCTTACCATGCAAATTGTCACCACTCATAAAATTATATTAATTAAGTATTTTTCTAAGATGAAAAATTTGTTATTGCTAATTCTTTTATATTCTTTTCATATTTGCGTAAATTAATGTGATGAAGAATTGATGCTTATTATATTTTTAATCCATCATTTTGTATGAAGATTGCCATGTATATCTTCCTCTCTTGATATCTGACTTAACAGCAACGCAATTGCAAGCAATGTTCCATAGAGCTTTGTGTATTGGATCAGGATTAAAAAGATATGCTTTTTTAAAGGCTTTTTTAATTAAGACAGTTGCCTTTTTTGCGTGATAATGAGGGATCGTTGGACATACATGATGAACGACATGGCTAGAACCTATATTATGGTGAAGAAAATTAAGGACTTTACCATAAGGCCTGTCGATAGATAGAAATGCCCCTCTCATAAAGGAAAATTTCGTATTTGAAAGGTGAGGTACATCAGAATCTGTATGATGAAGCCATGTATAAACTACTAGCCAACAATTAACCACTAATAAAGGACCAATATACAGAGCTATTACTGGAAATATTCCACACTTGAGAACTAAATAAAGAATGCCTAATAATGTCAAACCTACACCAATATCTGATATCCAAACCTTCTTGGCCCATATTGATGGCCATAATGCTTTAGAAAAAGGTTTAATTGGCCAAAAATGATTTGAAATTCCATATTTAACACCTCCTGTACTTCCCGTAAGTAAATAAGCAGGCCAACCAAATATTAGATGTAAAAGAAGTTGAAGAATTCCATAATTTTTCTTGCCTAAGGAATTTGAAAAATGTAATTCTTTTTCTCCGCCAACTTTTTCTGTAACTCCATTCCCATTAATTACTAAAGGTACGTGAGTTTCTCCATTTGTTATGTTATTTGTGAATCTATGATGAACTGCATGAGAACGCTGCCAAGAAAAATAAGGCACTAAAAGTAATGAATGTAGTAAATAACCAGTTATAGATTCCAATTTTTTGTTTTTAGAAAATGCTCCATGTCCACATTCATGGGCAATTACCCAGAATCCCATTGCAGTGGTACCTGATATTAATGAGTAAATAATCCAAATTGGGATCATTTTTGGGGTAAATGGAATAGATAACCCTATCGCAATTACTAATGATTGAATTAAAGTTGATTGTAAAAGATACCTCAATGAAGTTATGGTATTGCACTTAAAGTAGTGATCTGGGATAACATCCTGAAATTCTTTTATGCTTGGAATATCTTTATCCTCTATTACAAGCGCTTGGCCTTTAAGGCCTGAAAGATTTACATTACTCAAATTTTTTTGGTTAAGAATTTTGTTAAATAGAAGTGAAATTATTTATTCTATTATCCATTACAGGATCTCATAATGAAAAGAATTTATAAATTTTTTTCGATAAAGTTTTAAGATTTAAATTTCATCTTCTAATAAAAATATTTGTGTTATGCATTTTTTATTTTATTCTTTTATCGCAATCTTATTAATTAATTATTTTTTTTATGCTGATTGTCTTTGCTCTTTCTTAAAACTTTATTAATTTAAAGACCGCGTATATACCTCTTAGGTAAGTTAGATTGTTTACGTGGCTTTACTAAAATAGGTAAAACAATCACTCCTACGGTAAAAAGACATATTGGAGCAACTACCATCAATATAGATTCTAGGGACATGATAATTTTGAATTTATTTATAAATAGCAGGAATTTTTTTTAAAGTCATGCGTATTTATATCTATTTTGTGAGAATAGACTAAGATTTTTTATAAATTATTAAGTAAAAAAGAAAAAAAGATTAAAAAAAATCAATTTTTTTATAATTTATCCTATTTATTTAATCATTATTTATGAGGAATTAGTTATGGATGAAGAAAAAAAGTGGATGCTTATGACTTATTATTGTCCAACCCATGGTGATTCAGTTTTTGTAAAACCAATTGAACTAACAAAAAAGGAAATTAGTAAAACATTCTTAAAAAAAACTAGGAGTTCTAAAATTAATTTTTTTAAATAAACTTAAGACATTTCGGAATGTTCTAAATCTTGATTGAAATCTTGTTAATTAAAATTGATATCTTACAAAAATCTCATAAGCTGCTTTTTTAACAGCAGTATGTGTAAATATATTTAAAAACACAACTTAATTTGTATCAGAATCGCATGTTAATTCACATTGATTAAGATCATGAGATGATATCTTTTCTAAAATTCTTAACATATCAATTTCGGAAAGCTCTCCATTCGAGTTCCATTTTAAAGTTGTTTTCCTTTGAGGTGAATTTCTTTTATTCATTTTGATCCCCCCCCTTTAAATGAACTTCTAAACAACGAGTAATACATTCTTGATGACCATCCACAATACTGCATTCAGTAATACACTCAAAATATGAATTAATAGAATCTATTTCTGTGTTCTGTTTGGTAGAAACAAATGAATCATTCATAATATTGTCTAATTTATTTGGAATAGAGATATAGCACGAATTAATGTTCAAAATTTTAATTTATTAAGTGAATTAGAAAAAATAAGTATTATTTACTAAAGAAATATTTCACATTGTTTGCCTTTAAAAAGGTAGTATTATTATTCTTTTAAAAGATAAAATAAAAAACACTTTTGATTATTTAATATTAATTTTATAAGTTAATCTTTAAAAAAATCAGCATAAAGACTGATTTACTTTTAAGTAATTTAGTTAGAAGATAAAAAAAGTACACTTTTAGATTCTCAAATGAAATCATTAATTAATTGGCTTTCCAAAATGTTAGAGAGTATGGCAAATGCGTTTATGCATCCTTTCAAAAATGATTTGCCTCCATCTATTGGAACTCATGCTTATAGCAATATTCCCATAAAAAGAAAATTGAGAAGAAGGTTTAATTAGGTATTAACTTATAGGAATTAATTTTTCATTTTTATTATCCCAAATAATATATTTGAAACAGTTTGAAAAATCGCTCAATTTTAAGAACTTTGATTGTTGGAGTAGATGAATGTTTGCTTTATGGCAAGCTCTTAGGTTGTAATTTGGTATTCTCTCAGAGAGATGATGAATGCTGTGGAATGATATGTCTGCTAAAAACCAATTTAGCCAGTTAGGGATATCTAAATTACTACTACCTAAAATAGCTCCATCGATGAGATCCCAATTATTAGTATTTCTAGCATATGCATTTTCGTAATTATGTTGTACGAAAAAAACACATATTAAAATTGCTGCTGATAAGGTTAATACAATGGAATAAAATGATAAGAAAAAAACTACCCCCAACAATTTACACATAAAAATCCACCCAATTATTACTACTATGTTATTGATTATTAATTCACATAGTTCACTGAAATTATCTCCATAATCAGAAAAAGGGGGTTTGACTCTTGAATTAATAGCTAATAGTTGAGAAATTTCTCTGTTTTTTATTTTGATAAAAGTCTCTTCCAATATATCTTTACTTAAATTAAAAATAATAATAAAAAGACCTAATCTAGGTTTTAAAACTAAGTAAAAGAAACCGCCAGGGAAAAGCATCATCCAGTTCCGACTTATTTTGTAAAATATTTGCTCTCTTTTAGTAAGAGATTCATAATCTTCAAGACTTAAAACATCAATCGGCCCTTTGTAAATTTCCCAATTTCCATTATTTCTATGATGAAATGCATGATCAATTGACCATGACTTCTGGGGGATACCATTAACCAAGCCAAGTAAAAATCCAAAGAAGCGGTTTAATTTCCGTTTTGTAAAAAGAGAATTATGACCGCAATCATGCATTAATGAAAATGTTCTAGAAGACAATAGCGTTAGGAGAACTATAAAAGGTATCAATAGAAATCCTTTATTCAATAATGAAAATGGTTGAATTTTTATTTGGTAGATGATTAACCAAGTAGAAATTATTGGGACGATGGTAGAAATAATTTGATAAGAAGCTCTAATATTATTTCTTTTTAAAAATGGCTTTATTAAAAAATCACTTCTTTTTACTTTAATCATATTTATATTATTTTTATGATGGTAACAATTTTTAAAAAGTATTGATTATTTAATAAAAAATAAAAAATTTTAAAAATCACACTAAAGAATAAATTCTTTAGACATAGTTCTCAATTGCTCTAGATTTAATCTTTCTAAGTAATTTTTAAAGTCACTAAGATTCTTGTTAGAGTCAGAATTTTTACTCTCGTAAACAAGACTATTAGAAATTAACTCAATAAGATGATCTTTATCCATAACTCCTTATAGACCAAAATTCCTGTTTAAAAAATTAAGGTCTTGAATTCGAGATCATATACGCATCTCTATTAAGATAAATTTTTTATAAATTTTTTAAATCTTGTTCTATTTTTTCTAATCTTTCATTTAAGTCTTTTTGTTCCTTAATTAAGGCTTTTTTCTTTTCTGCAAGCTCTTTGTTCAAAGGAGAATTGAAATATTTTTGGTAAGAGACAAAAAAAACTGCTATCGCTACTGTAATGCCAAGAGCTCCAATTATTAAAATAGGAGATGAAGGAAAGTCGTAAAATGGAATTGACAATGTACTTTACTAAAAATAGATTCTAGCTATCTCAAAAACAAAAAAATGAGTAATAAATACTTATTCTTTACGAAGCTTTGGATAATTGTGCTAGTTATTTTTTAAAAAAATGAGTTTAATTTTAATTAAATTTCTAAAATAAGTATTTGTACAGCTGTCAAAGAATAAATAACTAATAATGATTAAACTAGTAAAAAATTTTTCATGAAGAAAATAATAAATAAAAAAAATAAAAATGAACCATGGTTTAAATGGTTAACGAGAGAACTTAATTCTTATGAAGCTTTTCAAGATTTCGAATCAGGCAAGAATCCACGAGATGTAGCAGAGGACTTTATTTCTAGAAATAGTACTGCTATTTCAGAAGTTTTTGAGAATTTTGATGAAGAAGATAAAGATACACTCGATCAGTTTCTTAAATTAACCGAATGCGAGATGCATGTGTTTAGAATTCTTGAAAAAAAAATAGAGTTAAGAAACAAGGTAAGATTTGTAGATTTTAAAAAAGGAAAAAAATGAGGAGTTAATTTCTAAATAAGTTTATTTTTCCCATTGCCTGTCTTACCAAAGCCTAGCCAAATGAACCACAAGATCCATCCGAAAATAGGTATTAAATTAATAAAGATCCATTTCCAATCTTTTCCAAAATCTTTGATTCTTCTTACATCAATAGCTAGTTGAGGAATGATACAAACTATTCCATAAGCATTGAAACCAAATGTTTTTAAAAATATTGGGGTAGTTAGGAAAGAAATTATAAGATTCGCTAGTTGGACTAACCACCAGTCCGATCGAGATGTGGATCCTTTGAAGTCTGTAGCTTTAATCCAAAACTCTTTATATGCGTTTAAAAAGTCATTAAACATAAATTAAAAATTCAAAGAATCTAACACTATCAATTTAGTCTTCAATTTATTTAAAATATAATTTATTTACTAAATAGGATCAAATAAATTCATATCATTTGAATCTTCTTTTGAGAGCTCATTTCGATTTGGTAATGAACAGAATCCGTCTTTGCAAGTCATCTTATCTTTTTCAATACTTGTAGTTTCTGAGAATATATTTTTGCTATTGTTATTTGAAGATTCTTTCAGCATTTATATAAAAAAATTAAATCCAATACTAAATTAATAACTCAATTTATTTTGATAAGCAATAAATTTAATATTAATTATTTATTTACTTTTTTTGATTTGGCAAGTCTCTCCAAAATAGCGCCATTATATAAATGAATAAAGATATAGAACAAATATAAAGTAAAGAATTTAGATGCATTTTTATTTAATGTAATAACAAAGAGAGGCCTTTTATAAAATGGGTTTTCAACAGATTGGTAATTTTTTGACTTTGCAATCAGACAAATTCTAGTATTTATTTAAGTTTTTTATGCTTTCCCCAGACTTTGAAAAGGAAAAGTTTTTAAATTTTTGGAATATATCACTTTAGTTAGTAAAACTTATAAATCTAAGAGTTTTATAAATCTAATCAAATTCTACATTTTTAAATGTTTATTGTATTTCACAATCTATCCTTATTAATTTCTGTTAAAGCTTTTCTACCTTCCTTTAGGGTTCTTAAGATGAGCCATGATAGAGAGGAAACCATAAGGATGGTAAGTGTAATTAGAGAAATATGAGTTGTATCAATATTGTTGGCCAATTTAATTTAATTTAATTCTTTATGAGTCTTGAATTTAAAATTCAAACATCTGATCTCGAGTAAGCAGGTATTAACATTCCTCCATCTTGATCGTCATTATTGTCATCATCAAAACCGCCCCCTAGAAGTAATTCAATAATTACAAGTACAGCTACTGGATAAAGGCACCATAATATCGCTGTAAAAGGACTTACTGAGGAAGAAGCTGAGTAAAATTCTGTCATGTTTTGATATTAATCTAAAGAAACAACAATTGTGGATCCTTTGGGTAGTGTTTTATTCACTATTTCTATAAATATTTTTTAAAAACTTTTCTCTTTCGCACGAATATATCTTCGGTATGTATTGATATTTTTATTCTTAAAATTAAAATTGAATAATAATTTTCTTGAAGCTACTAAGAAACTAATAATGACATAATGAATCGCGCGATTGTTATTTTTTATACTTAACAATAATTGTACAATTTTGATTCAAAAACTATTATTTATCTTGATTTTATAAATTCTATGTTTTCTTTCACTTTTGATCCTTTGGCGGCGATATTTGGTATATCAGGAATCGTAGGCTTCTTTTTCTTCGTTTCTGCTGCTAAGGGAACTTCCAGTATCAATACAAAACCAAAAAAGGAATTAGATTAGAACTTATTGTGTCAGAATACTAAATTGAAATTTCAATTTAGTATTTAAAGGCTTGTTAATTATTACTTATTCCATTGTTTAGCAACAAATTCAAGAAAATCTTTTAGATCGTCTTCAGGACAATTTGTTTGTTTTTTTAAATCAATGCAAATTTGCTTAATATTTTCAAAGGCCTTTTTTACTATTTCGTTTTTTTCAATAACCTCAAAATATTCTTGATCAGTAAAAGGCATAATATTAGTTTCCTTCTTGAAAATTATTTATTAACCATATTTTATCCACATTGACTCAACAGTAAAGAAGAAAAAATCTTTTTTCTTAAATTTAGCTGCCCAATCGATAATGTTTTTTAATAGTTTTGGTTACTTCCCATTCGCAGTTAAGTCCAGCAGGAAACTCAACTAGATCTCCAGCTTTAATCACGTAAATGTCACCGTTTTGGGTACTTATTTTCGCTTGACCTTCAATAATTAAGCAAATTTCCTTATCATCGTAATTCCATTGAAATTTGCTTGGCTCACATTCCCAAATAGGCCAACTTTTTATTCCATACTGAATTATTACGCTTGCACTACAAGGGGAGGATATTAGAACTTTCACGTAATAGTTCGGATGTTTTTTCCATTTTACAAATAAAAGAAATATTTATTTTCGAGAATGTGGATTTCTTTACTGTCTTTTATTTTTTTCGACTATCATAAAAAAAATTTCTGATTTATGGATGAGCTTTCTGTATTGTCAATCTCGCTATCTATAGCTTCCCTAGGAATATTTTTTTTATTTTTCGCTTCAAATGATGATGATGACCAAGATGGAGGTAAGTTGATTAAATCATTAGAAAGAATTAATTAATTCCAAGTAAATAAAACATTTAATAGAGATTTATAACCTATAAAGCCTGCATAAATGCAGCTTAAAAAAATAACATAAACTTCCAATGTACCTAGTCTTTTTTTCTTTAATGTTTTCATTGTTTAGAGTGCTTATAGGGTAATTTTATTTAATTTGATTTTTATTAACATGAGTATTTTTTACATTAACTCAGAGATTAAAGAACTATTAATGTCAAGCCAAAAAATAAAAAACAAGTAAAAAATATTATTTTTTTGGTAATTTCCCTTTCCTCATTCTTAGCAAAAAATAAGGAAATTACTGGAGATATGCTTAATAAAGCCCATCCTACTCCTATGGGAAGGGTTTTAAACACAACTTGTTGTAGAAATATTCCTATATTTGTTCCAAGAAGTATTGAAATAAAAAATCTTATTTGTTGTTTTTTGTCTATGTTTTTTAAGAAAAAATTAATCTTGAATCCTTTTAGACTAATCAAAAAAATTATTGCACCTAATAATCTTATTTCAGTTGTAAGGAAAGGAGATAAATTACTTTGGAGGAAAACCATCCTTGATAAAAGACCTCCAAGAACAGCACATAAAACTGATAAAAAAGGAAAAGCAAAAATCTTAAAGTTATTTTTTTCTGAGAAAGAGGAGTTTTCCTCTTTAAAATTGTTACCTTTTCTGAGAATTATGAATAGCGAAATCGTTACTATAATTATTCCAACCCATGATTTAATTGTTAAGTTTTCATTAATAAAAAATTCCCCTGATAAAGCTGCCATTAAAGGAGAAAGAGTTTCTATAGATAAAGTTTTTCTTGTGCCAATTTTTTGTAGTGACTTTAAATAAAAAGTATCACCTAAACCAATACCTATTATTCCACTAATTAGTAGGATAAATATGTTTTTTAATTCAGTTGTAGAACTAAGATTGATAAAAGCAGGTATAAAAATGAAAAAAGCTATTATATTTTTTATTAAATTAATATCTATTGATTTATATTTTTGAGTTTGCAAGCGCCATATAAAACACGCATATGTCCAAGATGTAGCAGCTCCAATAGCCGAAAGTATTCCAATCAAAACAAATAATTTTTAAAAATTCTATTTTATAAATTGAGTAAATGCTAAAAAGAATACATAAATAAGAATCAAAATCCCTGGTAAGTACTGAATTAATGATTTGAAATTATTTTTTTTCATGTTTCTAAAATATTTTATTTTAAACAGTTTTTTTATTAGTAGGGTACAAACTCTCTAACTTCTTTCTTCTTTGAACTTTCGCATTAATTCTCTCTTCTTTTTCTTTTTTCTTGATCTCATCATTTATCTTATTTTGTCTATATCCAAACCAAAGTAGAACCCAAATAACAGAAGTTATTAAAAGAAGAGCAGTATATTGACCAGTCATAGGAAAACTGGCCTCAGAATATTTAACGTAAGAAAATAACGAACTCATTTAATTAACTTAAAGCATAAAAATAACGACTGTGTTGATTTTTCTAGAAATTTAAAAATTAGCGAACCGTAGCTATTTATTATGTAGTTTTAAATTTTTATATTTATTTTTTTATTGTTTTTGGACTAATTTTTCTTTATAACTACTTGCTATTATCAGATTGAAGCATATTAAATAATAAGTTTTTGGAACCTTTTGATTTAGCAGTTGTTGGAGGCGGTGCAGCCGGTTTTATGACAGCAATAACTGCTGCTGAAAATGGAGTAAAAAGAGTAATAATTCTTGAAGGAACTTCAAAAATTATGGAGAAAGTAAGGATTAGTGGAGGGGGAAGATGTAACGTCACTAATGCGACATGGATACCGAATGAACTAATTGAGAATTACCCCAGAGGTGGAATTCAGCTCTTGGAATCATTTAATCGTTTTGCTGCTGGAGATGTATACGATTGGTTTGAGAAAAAAGGTTTAAAATTAAAAATTGAGGAAGATCTAAGAGTATTCCCAGTGTCTAATTCTTCTTCAGATGTTATTGATTGTTTGAGAAAAAGTGCTTTATCAAAAAACGTAGAGATACTAACAAAATTTTTTGTAAAAGAAATTGCAAAAACTTCAGATAATATATTCAATATTTTTAGTCTTAAAAAAGCAAAGGTAACTGCAAAAAATATTATTCTTTCAACTGGAGGTAATCCAAGCGGATATAAATTAGCTCAAAATCTTGGACACACCATTGTTAAACCTGTTCCATCGCTTTTTACTTTTTCCACAAAAGAACCAGATTTGGATGAATGTAGTGGGGTATCGATAAGGGGCATAGATATAGAAATTAATTTAAACAATAAGAATTTTCAAAATAGAGGCGATTTACTAATAACGCATTGGGGGTTTAGTGGGCCAGCAGTATTAAAACTTTCATCAATTGCAGCAAGGGAACTTTATAGCCAAAAATATAAATTTAATTTAATCATTAAATGGTCTTCTTTAAGTTACGAGGAGTTAAAAGAAAAAATTAATTATTTAAGATTAAATAAAGGCAAGGTGAATCTTATTAATAGTAGACCTGTTCCACTATTAACAAAAAGATTATGGATTTTTTTATTAAAGAAAATAGGTATTGATAAAGAGAAAAAGTGGGCTGATTTACTGGTGGATGAAAGAGAGAAAATGATAAATACTCTAATGAGGGATAAATATATAATTTCGGGCAAAGGTCCATTTGGAGAGGAATTTGTTACTTCCGGAGGCGTAAAAATTAATGAGGTTAATTTTAAAAGTATGGAGAGCTTAATCTGTCCAGGGTTATTTTTTTCTGGAGAAGTTTTGGATGTTGATGGGATCACTGGCGGATTTAATTTTCAACATTGTTGGACAAGTGGATGGATCGCTGGGATGGCAGTCTCAAAGTTAAATCAATCAATAATAAATTAATAAGTAATAAATTAGTAAGTAATAAATTAGTAAGTAACAATTCAATAAGTTTATCTTTTTTTTATTAAGTATTAGACGGAAAAAGTTTTTTGGAGAAACTTTAATTTTAAAGTTTTAATTATTGGTGAAGATTAATGCAGAATCTTGTATCAAAAAAAGAAGAAGAGGAAAGAAGATTAAAAGCTTTAGCAGAATATAGGATTTTGGGAACCAAGCCAGAATCATGTTATGACGATATTACAAAAATTGCTGCTACAACCTGTAATGTGCCTATTTCTTTAATGACATTGGTAGACAAAGATAAACAATGGTTTAAATCCAAAATAGGACTTCAAATATCAGAAACCAGAAGAGATTGGTCTTTTTGTACCTATGCAATAAAAGAAAATAGTCCATTAATTATTCATGATGCTTTCCAAGATGAAAGGTTTATAAATAATCCATTGGTAACAGGAGACCCCAAGATTCGTTTTTATGCAGGTTTTCCCCTTAGAAATAGTGATGGTAATAAACTTGGAACTCTTTGTGTAATAGACAGAAAGCCAGGAAATCTAACTACACAACAATTCAATATTATGGAATTATTATCCAAGCAAATAGTTTCATTTTTAGAGCTTAGAAAAAAGTCATTGAACTTGCTAGATGCTTTGTCTAACTTGCACAAACAGGAAGGTATTTTATCTGTCTGTTCATATTGCAGAGAAGTTAAAAATAGGGAGGGCGATTGGATGCATTTGGAAAAATATCTTTCGAAAATTAGTGATATTAGATTTAGTCATGGGGTTTGTGATAATTGTATGGAAAAACATTTCCCAGATGTAATCGAAGTATGGAATAAGAAGGATTTTTTTGAAGATGGCCAGAAAAGGTATTTAGAGTCTTAGATTTAATACCTTCCTTTTAAGTTATTAATTTATTTCTAAACAAATTCTTCATTTGGTGGTTAGGATTGTATAAATTTTGACTTGAACATGTTATTAGGAACTTTATTAACAGGTGAAATTGCTAAAAGTGCATTAGTAGCATATGTTCATTATTTAGGAATTATTTTGTGTTTCGGTTCTCTTTTGTTTGAAAGATTGACTCTAAAAGTTGGTCTTAATAAAAATGAGACCATCTCAATGATAATTGCAGATGTGGTTTATGGTTTGGCGGGAGTTGCAATATTAGTTACTGGGATTTTGCGTGTTAAGTATTTTGGTCAAGGAGGTGATTTCTATACGGGTAATCCTGTGTTTTGGATAAAGGTTTCGCTTTACATTTTGGTTGGTTTACTTTCTTTATACCCAACGACAACATATATCCTCTGGGCAATTCCACTAAGTAAGAATAAACTACCTGAAATTTCAGAAAGCCTAGTGAAGCGGTTTAGACTAATTATTACTACCGAATTAGTTGGCTTTGCAACAATACCTTTGTTCGCAACTCTTATGGCTAGAGGTGTAGGTTTAGGTTGAAAAATTTATTTTTAGAAAGAAATTGTTCTATAAGTGCTAACAAAATATATAGATGGAGTTTAAGCTATAATATTTCTAAATCAAAAAAAGAGATTATTTTTATTGGTCTAAATCCTTCATTATCAAATGCAGTTTTCTTGGATAATACAACAAAAAAGATAATTAAAATCTCGAAAAACAATAATTATGGCAAAGTAATATTAATCAATTTATTTGCTCTTATTTCAAGTAATCCAGCAAGACTCTTTAATCACAAAAAACCTGTTGGTTATTTAAACAATAATCATATTTTTAAAAACTTAAAACACTGGTCTGAAAATAAAAATTGTGATTTATGGTTAGGTTGGGGTAATAAAGGGAAATTTCTAAATAGAAATAAAAGAATATTAAAAAAAATAATGCAATATAACTCAATCAGAAAAAATAATTTTGATAATCCCCTTGGACCGCTTTTAATTAAGAAAACAATCAAAGATAATCCAATACATCCTCTATACTGTTCTGATAATTCCATCCTCAAAGCTGTAAAAACGATTTGATGCAAAGGTTTTAGAGGAAATTAATTTAAAATTATGTTAGGATAACTCTTAAAAAGGGTTAAATTATGAGTAACACAAAGCAGCTGCAAAAACTTAAAAACTTAAATGTAAAAGCAGAAAAATGCCTTACTAGAGATGAAGCACAAAAAATATTGATAAAGGCTAATAAGGCTCAAAGTAAAATAAATTTTTAAATTTGATAGTTGCTTTTTTTTAGGAATAATTTATCAAAAAAATTTTACAAATATTTTTCTAATTATTTAGAATTTTTTTATTCTATTTTATTTCGATGGTTTTTAATATTATTAAAATAAGAAAATCCGATGATAGATTTTTATCAAGAAGAGATTGGCTGCATTCAATGCATTCATTTTCTTTCGGAGAGCATAGAGATCCAAAATGGGATAATTTTGGGAAAATTAGAGTTATAAACGAAGATATTATTTCTCCTAATGCAGGATTTAATACGCATTCTCATGCAAATATGGAAATTATTACTGTCGTAACAAAAGGAGCAATAACTCATAGAGACTCGTTAAACAATCTTGGAAAAATTCACAAAGATGAAGTACAAGTTATGTCTGCAGGTACTGGAATCTCTCATAGCGAGAAGAATGAAGAAAATGAGACCTGTAAGTTGTTCCAGATTTGGATATACCCTCAAAAAGAAAATATCAAACCTCGATATGATCAAATTTCATTAAATGAAAAGTTGTGGGACAATCTTATTTTTAATTACAAAGACGCTAAAAATAATAAGCTTTCACTAAATCAAAGTATCTCTTTATGGCGTTGTAAATATAAGCCAATTAAAGAAAAAAAATTGCCATTAAAAATCGATAAATATAATTGGATACAAATAATAGAAGGTAATCTTTTGTTAAAAAGTAAAGACTCCAATTCAAAGATATGTCTCGAATCTGGAGATGGCTTAGGTTTTGAAGTTAATTATTATGATGATGTCTCTATAGATACTGAAAAAGAACTAGATTTTCTTTTATTTTCGATGCCTTCCTTGTAATTTATACGTTACTTTTACCCATCAACTCCTTTATTAAATGCATTTAACGCTTGCAAAGCCATATTAAGGTGAACTTCCATAGCACCAAGAGCAATTAAAGAATTCGGTGATTTATCTTTAAGTAAATTCTCTTTTCTTTTTGATAACTCATTAACTACTTTCTTAGTTGAAGCTTCCCAAGTGTTTATTAACTCTTCAAATTCTCTTTTTTCGGGACTTTCTATTTCTGCTAATTCATCAGAAAAATGAGAATCCTTTTGTGCCTTAAGCATCAAGTAACTTAATTTTTTATGACTTATTGCTTGAGGTAAATTGTTAGATTCACTCATTGCCAGTTGTTAATTTATAACCAAAATCTAACTAATTAAGTGAAAATTTGCTAGAGGGTAAACGGTTGTGATGACCGACCTGAAAATTACGAAATGATACTTGAACAAAAAATGGATTTATTAACCTTCAATTTTTCACTTATTAGTTTCTTAAAATAATCTCCACGCTCTTCATAATTTTTAAATTGATCAAAACTAGAGCATGAAGGTGAGAATAATAATGTTCCAACCGTATTATTTTGCAAGTAATGAAAAACAAAATTTAAAAGCTCTTTTAGTTCTGGAAATTCAAAAATATTTTTTTTAAATCCTTCATTAATAAGCGCCATTTTTAGAACTTTTGAGCTTTCTCCAAAAAGGAAAACACATTTAACTTTTTTCTTTAAAACTTTTATCCACTCACTATATTCATTGCCTTTTAATCTACCCCCAGCAATGATTATTATTTGACCTTTAATTGAACTTATTCCCGCAATAGATGAGTCAAAATTTGTAGCTTTACTATCATTAATTATTTCCAGATCATTATTTTTATAAATTGTTTCCATCCTATGGGGTAATTGTTTGTAATTAGATAAAGAATCTTTAATCTTCTTGCCAGATAATCCAACTTTTCTTGCTGCTGCAATTACCAATAAAAGATTTTGAAGATTATGTATTCCTTTTAAAGAAAAATGTTCAAGTTTGAATAATTTCTTCCCTCTCTCAAAAATGTACGATTGTTCATCTATCCAATAATCGCAATGAATAAAATTTGATTTATCGAAATTAGTTGTTATCCAAACCCCTCTTGATAGCGAACTGTAGTGATTTCTAAGGTTTTTATCGTCATAATTATAAATTCTAAAATCAGATTTTTCTAACAAGCTTTTTTTTATGTTGAAATAGTTTTCAAGTGTTTTATGTCTTTCAAGATGATCTTCTGTGAAGGTTGTCCATATTCCAATATTAGGTTTTACTTCTGGAGATATTTCTATTTGATAACTGCTTAATTCAGCTACAACCCAATCAATTTTTTCATGTTTTTTGGAGTGAGCATACTTACATAAAGGTGTACCAATATTTCCAGCAAAAGGAGCATATAATCCAGTATCACAGAGTATATGGCTTAGTAGATGAGTAACAGTAGTCTTGCCATTAGTACCAGTAATACCTATCCAATTTGTGTCTTTTAAAATATCCCATGCAACATTAATTTCTCCAATTACTTTAATTCCCTTTTTTTTTAATTCAATAATAGTTATGTGGTCATAAGGTATCGATGGACTTACAACAACAGATTCGATCTCTTTCAAAAAAGGTTGAATTTCTTCAAATACAAATTCTTTATTTAGAGAAACTATGATATTAAGCTCTTCTAATGCTGTTTTTCTTTCTAAGAATTCTATCCCATTCTTACTTTCCCAAACAATTACTCTCTTATTGATGCCTCTTAAATACTTGGCAGCCCAAAATCCAGATTTACCTAATCCAATTACAAGATTAATATTTCTTTTACTTGAATGATTATCTATCATTAAATTTATAATTGCATTTATATTAATTGTGTTTAAGAGGTAATTCAATCATGAGATCTTCCTTCAGTATTTATGGTATTCGCCCAAGAAAAGTTAATTAATGGAAGATAATACTGCAAAATATTGGTTCTCTTGGTTTTATGAAAAGTGGGAGAAAAATGCTCCAGGTGAGTTAATTGAACAGGGTTTAACTCCGTCTCAGATTGCTGAGCGCTTTGTTAATGAAAACCATGATAGTTTTATTCGATTGTCAAAAAAAATTGATGAAAAAAATTATGATGCGTTAACGGAATTTATGAAACTCTCAGAGAGTGAATTACATATCTTAAAGTATTTTCTAAAGTTAGTAAAAATGAAAAATTTATAAGAAGTTATTAAGTATTTCAAGGCTTTTTCCCCATAAATTTTTTCTTTCTTTTTTATTCATGGCGAAAGGAGAAGTAGGGGATAGTTTTGGATGACCTCTGAAATTAAATCTAGGACCATAATGATCACCGCCTCTTGCGTCTGGTGAAGTAGCTGCAAAAAGCTGAGGTAAAGCACCCATCTCAGCAGTTTGAAAAATAGGGCTAAATAATTCCAATGAGAATGTTTCTAATGGACCAGGGTTAGGTTTTTGAGCAGTAAAGAGATTTGTTTTGGCAATTCCTGGGTGAGCAGCTAAAGAAAGTATATTTTTGTGCTTTAAGTTCTCATTTAGTTCCAAAGCAAACATTACATTTGCCAATTTGCTATTGGAGTAAGATTCCCATTTGTTGTAATAGTTCTCGGCTTTCAGATTTCCCCAACCAACTTTGCCAAAAAATTGTGCTCCGGAAGTCACCGTCACTATTCTAGATTCTTCTTTTTTTTCAATAATTGGAAGTAGCTTTAGAGTCAAAAGCATATGAGCTAGATGATTAACTGCAAATTGAATTTCATATCCTTGGGCACTAAGAGTTTTAGGCGGATGCATAATGCCTGCATTATTGATTAGTAAATCCAAATTTTCAAAATTATCAAAAATTTTGGACTGAACTTCAACAATATTTTTTAAATCTGACAAATCTAATTCTAAAGGTGTAAATAATCCTTTAGGATTAAGAACTTTAAGTTTTTTGATAGTTTGATTAGCTTTTTCAAGTGATCTACAAGCTATAACAACATGAGCATTATTTTCTGCTAAGGCCTTTGCAGTGTAGTATCCAAGACCACTATTCGCACCAGTAATTAGCGCTGTTTTGCCCATAAGGTTTGGAATATTAGATGTTTCCCAGTTAGAGATTTTAGGTCTTGAAATAGTGGCAGTCATTTAGTAATCCGGCAAATTGCTTTGGAATTTAACCAAAATTTAATTATTTTTCTACTGTAAATACTCGAAGTCAGTATCGTGAGCTCTTTTTGAAGGTACTATTTAATATTATTTTTGAATTGCATATTGCCATTCGTTATTTTGAGATAAACTTTTCTCTCTAAGTAACTGTAATTTCCTACTATTTATTTTTACAACTATCCCATTAGTTGGATATTTCGCAAATATTTTTTTCTCTAACCAATTTTTTATATATATTTGGATTTCGCTTGTATGATTTGTGAAGTAACTTTCAGGGGTGCTGAAGCCACATTTTTTAAGATAGTTAAGGGTTTCGTATTGATTAAGTCTTCCATTAAGTATTTGGAAACAGCAAAAGCGGAGACTTTCTCCAATCCCTTCCTTATTATTGAGGTATTTTCTTGTAATTCTTTTGGAAATGCCGGCAACTTGGTTTGTGGCGTATAGTTCACCTCTAATTTGAAAATCTCGTTCGATAGGAATACAATCGGGGACATTTTTAATTTGTTTAATTTTGCTTGAGACATCTAATCCTTTTTTTGTAATAGCTTTATTAAAATTGCCATCTATATATCTAATTGCAATAGCACAGCCATCAATTTTTGGTTGAATGCTTAATCTTGTTTTTGTTAATAAACTTTTCAAAAATTCTTTATAGTTTTCTTTAGCTAATTTTGGCAAAAGTTTATTATTTTTTTGATTAAAGAATTCAGGTTCTGGATCAACAGGAATAAAGAGCTTTTCAAGTTGCTTAAATGCATCATCCGAAATTATGCCTTCACCTATTCTGTATTGTTCATCTAAATTTTTAACATCACTCACTAATAAATTATTCATAATAAATTGGATAAATATTTGTAAATCTTTTAGAAAAAATCATTTAAATAAAGATTTGAAAATAAAATTAGATCTAAAAAGTAATTGACCAGTAAATATCCTCTTACGCAGAGAGCGATTTAAGAGTATAAAATGTACTAATAAGACGTTTAAATTAAATACTTCAATCAAACATATTTACTTAAAAGTGAAATAGAAAATTTTAAGGATTAATTAAAAGGCAAATTTTTAAAATTTCTATCAATACAAAAAAAAATTTTTTAAAGTTATGAGAAAATGTCATTTTTATTAAAAGCTCAAAATACCTGGGAAAATTTTGCGAGATACAAAATCAATGATTATGCAAAATTAAGAAATTTTGATTTTGGGCCAAATAACGAAAGTTCAGTTTCAAAATTATCGCCTTTCATTACTCATAAAATATTATCGGAATATGATCTGATCCATGATATTAAAACTAAGTACAAAATCAAAAATTCAACTAAATTTGTTGAAGAAATATTTTGGAGAGTTTACTGGAAAGGGTGGATGGAAAATAGACCTAAAGTTTGGAGAAATTTTATTTCAGAAAACAATCTCGATTTTGATTATGAGTTATATGAAAGTGCAATTAATGGCAATACAGAATTAGATTTTTTTAATTCTTGGGTATATGAATTAAAGCAGTACAACTATTTGCATAACCATACAAGAATGTGGTTTGCGAGTACTTGGATATTTAATTTAGGCCTCCCATGGCAATTGGGAGCAAAGTTTTTCTTTAAATACCTTTTTGATGGAGATGCTTCATCTAATCTCCTTAGCTGGAGATGGGTCGGAGGATTGCAAACGAAGGGAAAACAATATCTTTTTTCATCATCAAACCTAAGAAAGTTTTCAAATAATAGATTTAATGTAGAAAAAATAAGTAATCAACAAATTTTTCTTGAAGAATCGAATCAAATACCATTTGAAGATGGGATTTATAAAAATGATATGGATCCTAAATCAGATAATCTGATTATGTTTGAAAATGATCTACATCGTGCAACCCTTAAAAATTTGCTTCCAAGTTATAAAAAAGTATTTATTATCCTTTTAAAAAATGAACTAAGACAAATTAAATTGTCTGAATCTGTTTTGAAATTTAAACAAGATTTGGTCTCTGAAATTGTAGAGCATTTTGATAACGTTGAACAGATTGATCCTTATTCACTGGATAATACTTTTAAAAACACCAACGAAATAGACATTATTTATCCTGGAGTGGGAGAAAATTATGATTTCATAACTGAGTTTAAAAGTTTACACCATAAAAAAATTTTTAATCTTGTGAGGGATGAAGATTTATTTGCCTGGAAATTTGCTAAAAAAGGGTTTTTCAAATTTAAAGAAAATATTCCAAAAATAAATCAGAGAATATTAGAAAATTATTCAAAAAATAATTTTTAACTTAGTTGAATTCCTAATCAGAAAAAGAATTCATTAGAGCACTAAGTATAAATACTTAATTAGGCGCGACTTTTGCGGTTTAATCCACGATGGATAGTGTGACTAGTTATTTTTACTTAAGGACAAATTTTTTTATAGTGCTTTCAACAATTCTTACAAAGTCGTTTAGCAAAGATACTGCTTTATTAATTCTTAGAGTTATAACTGGAACTGTTCTTATCCATCACGGTTATGAAAAATTAGCAAATATAGAAAATTTCGCAGATGCTTTCGTCAGACCTTTACATCTTCCATTCCCAATATTTTTATCATACATAGCGGCATTCTCTGAAATAGGTGGTAGTTGGCTACTAATTATAGGCTTAGCTACAAGATTCGGGGCTTTGGCAATTGTGGGAACAATTTCTGTTGCCATATATCATGCATTTGTTACTTCAGGTTTTAATATTTTCTTACTAGAGCTTTTACTTTTGTATTTCGCTTCAGCAACTTCAATTGCATTAACAGGTCCTGGTAATTTCTCTTTAGATGAAGTTATTATCAGAATTTTGAAATCAGAAGATGAAGAGGAAATAATTTCTTCAACAAAACCAAAAAATTCTAAGGAAGTTGAAGTTAAAGAGGAAACAAGTAAAGGTGGCTTATTTCAATTTCTGCAAGCGAATATACTCTCAGATACTTCAAGCTAGTTTTTTAGGATAAAGGTTATTGATTAATTCTAATCTTTTTCTATAGCTGTTTCTCTTCTCAAGTTTTATCTTTATTGTTGCTTCAGAAAGACTTATAAATAGTCCAATAGCAGTCACCCAAGATAAAAAAATAAAAGGGTTTTCTGGAATTTCTGAGAAATTCATATGAATAATACTTCTTTTTTAAAACTGACTGATCTCTATATGTTTTTCAACCTAAATATACAATTTAGAAATATTTAAGGATTAATTTCAACTTTTTCCCATTCCTTACTCTTTTCCCAAAGATATCTTTTATGAACAGGCTGTTCTAATTTAAGAAGATCTACTGAATCGATTTCAAAATTTAGAACTACAAAATTTTCTGACTTGGGATAATTGGATAATATTTCATAAGCAAATTGGACTTTTGGGTCTATTTTCTCTCCAGGAGCTCCCCAAAACCAAGAAGATTTTGATTTTTCTGATAATAAATCCCAATAATTTTTGTTATCACTTAATTCATGTATTTTTCCTTTAAACCTATATTGTGATTTGGTTTTTAAAAAAAACCATAATATTTCTGCATTAGGGTTTGATTTTAAATGCACAATTTTTTCGCTTCTTCTATCTGTGAAAATAATCATTGAACTATCTTTATGCCATCCTCTGAAAACAACTGTTCTTAATCTTGGCTCATTTTCTTCGCTGACTGTTGCAAGCTGTATCCATCTATTAGAGGGTGATTTGCCCTCTTTTTTTCTAGAAGATTTTAAATCTTGTCGCCAACTTGGTAAGTTGTTATCAGGCATTTAATTTAGGCAATATAAGGCCACTTTTCTTCTTGTATTCTTCGAATGATTCATATTTTGAGAGCGATTTATCTTTTTTTATCATTCTTGGTAGAAAAACTATAGAGAAAAATATTGCAAGAATTACTAATGGTATGAAACTCATTGAAAGTATGGCGAATGATAGATAAATTAGTATTTCTCCAAGATAATTTGTATTCCTTATATTTTTGAAAAATCCTTCATTAATTAGATCTTTTTTTAATTTAAGAGAAAAATATTTTTGGGCATCACTAGCAAAGTGTAGAAATACGCCAATTATATTTATAGATACAGATGCAGCTATTACGATATTTGGAACAGATTTCTGAGATGAGATAAGAATGTAGGGAGCTACCCAGTAACTTCCAAGGAAAATAAAACCAGTAACTGAAGTTAAAAAATTGATTTTTTCTTTAAAATAAGGATCTGGAAATATCTTTTCTTTTAGAAGCCAAAGTAATCCATAAGTACCATGCAGAGCTAAATATACGTATGGAGCGATCGTAAAATTATCAAAAAAAATCATGAGACCTACCACTACAAATGCGGTGAGCCCCTTATGTAGATTTATTATTTGATTAAGTTTCATCTTTTTTAATAATCTAAAAAATGAAATTATTTTCTGTGGATATAACCTACTTCGTCAAAAGTTTTTATGGGCGATACTGGATTCGAACCAGTGGCCACTACCGTGTCGAGGTAGTGCTCTACCACTGAGCTAATCGCCCAAATGAAGAAATTTTTAATTCCCCTTATAAGAAAATAGCAGGTTGCGTTTCATTTTCTAAGTAATTTAACTTTCCATCGCTCTCTTTTGGTTATTTCTAAATTTAGAATTTCGATAATTCCTTTATTTTCAAGTTCTAGTTTGTCGCCAATTTTTAGATTAATAGTTGGCTTATTAACTTTGCTTCCATTTAATCTGAGCATTCCATTTTCTATCCTTTCAATGATTTTAGTTCGTGATATCCTAAAGCCAGCTGAAGCTATAGCATCTAGTCTAGTTGAAGCTTCTACTGTATTTACAAGTTTTTTTGATCTTCTAGAAGGTATTTGTAATTCATCTATATCTACAACATTAATTTTTACTTTTACGTCTCTCAAATAAAAAATCTTTTCATCTAGATGCTTAATATCAAAATTATCAATTATCCCTTGTGCCCCCCTATCGCCAATAGTCCATATATCTCCAACTTTTATTTGATTTACCCCATTTTTGATTAAGAGAGATCTAAAGTCGTCTTGTGTAGCCTTATCAAATAAAAAATTCCCATTAATTTTTATTCCTTGAGCTGGAAAATTACTTTTTAGCGCATCCTCTTCAATAATATTATCTCTCCTACAGCAAGCTATCCTAGATCTTTGAGAAGAGGAGAAGCCTCCATAAATAAAAAATTTGAAATCATTTAAATTTTCAAAATCTTTTAAAATCTCTTCGCAAACATAAGTTGAATTAAATCCAGTCCAATAAGTTTCCCAGTGTTTGTAGGCTAAGTTAGCAATATTTATTAATTCCTGAGTTTCTTTTTTGTAGTTTGAATTTATTAAGATCTCTTTTAAGTCAATCATTTAGCCTTCTAAAAAAATTATATCTTTTGCTTCTGATTGTTTTATCAAAGCCCATGGTAATTCAGCTCCAATTTGATTTTCAAGTAGAACAAGCCATTTACCCTCTTTATTAAAATTAATGATCGACCTTAACTCTTTATTTCTATTAATGTTGATAGTTGCAGACGAAACAATGCTTCCTAAATATCCTGAACCCATTCCTAAAAGACCTCCAATTAATGATTCCCCGATATTATTTAAACCAAGAAAGCTGAAGGTAGATAAATTTGTCATATTAGAAAAAGCTATTCCAGCTATAAACCCAAATGGCATTAGCCATCTACTCATATCTTGTTGTCTGATCTTTCTATCAAGTTTAGGATTTAAGATTCTTATATCTTCAAAATTTTGTGATTTGAATAAGATATTTGCTTTCGCATTTAGTAATTCTGTTTCATCTGATGATATTTTCTCACTTATTGGTGGGATCAAAATAGCTTCAGAGAGCATTACTGATTTTTCTTTGAAAACTTCAAATAGTTGGATACATTTATCAATGTCTTCAAATATCACAATACTTTTAGTCAAATTTCAATCCTCAAATTTTTGTGTGTTATTCAAATTAATAAAATAAGATACATACACTATAGATTAAGTTAAAGTAAAAGATTAAAGAACCAATCTTAAATGACAAAAGTTCTCATTACAGATCCAATTGATCAAACAGGAATCGATATTCTTTCACAAGTTGCTCAGGTTGATCAGAAGATAGGAATCTCAGACTCTGAGCTAGCTTCCATTATTAAAGATTATGATGCTTTAATGATTCGCTCTGGTACTCAAGTGACTGAAGAAATTATTAACTCTTCAAGTAAACTGAGAATTATTGGAAGAGCAGGAGTTGGAGTTGATAATGTAGATGTTAAGGCTGCTACGCAAAAAGGAGTTCTTGTCGTTAATTCTCCAGGTGGTAACACAATAGCTGCTGCTGAACACACTATAGCCATGATGTTGGCTTTATCTAGACACATCCCAATTGCTAACAGTAGTACTTTGTCAGGTAAATGGGAAAGAAAGAAATATGTTGGTAATGAGCTTTATAAGAAAAAATTAGGTGTAGTAGGTTTAGGGAAAATTGGTGCTCATGTAGCGAAAGTTGCTAATGCATTAGGAATGGAAGTTTACGGATATGATCCCTTTGTTTCAACTGAAAGAGCTCAACAAATACAAGTTAAACTATCTGAAATAGAGGATTTATTCAAACAATCTGATTATGTAACTTTGCATTTACCTCGCACACCAGAGACCGAGAATTTAGTAAATACTGACGTCCTTAAAAGTATGAAAAGTAGCGCAAAATTAATTAATTGTGCTCGAGGAGGCTTAATTGATGAAGAGGCATTAGCAGAAGCTTTAAATAAATCATTGATTGCAGGTGCTGCGATAGATGTCTTTTCTAAAGAACCTTTGGAATCTAATTCACCACTTTTGAAGGTTGAAAAGAATCTTATCCTTACCCCACACTTAGGAGCATCTACTCGTGAAGCACAAGAAAATGTAGCTGTTGATGTTGCAGAACAAATAAGAGATGTCTTGCTTGGTTTATCTGCTAGAACTGCAGTGAATATTCCAGGTTTGAGCCCTGATATTATGGATAGCCTGAAACCTCATTTGCAGTTGGCTGAAACAATGGGTTTGCTTATAAGCCAGCTTTCAGGTGGACAGATACAGAAACTAGAAGTAAAGCTTCAAGGTGAATTTGTTCAACATCCTTCTCAGCCATTAATAATAGCTAGTCTAAAAGGCCTTCTAAGTAAAGCTTTGGGAGATAGGATTAATTATGTTAATGCCTCTCTAGAAGCAGATTCAAGAGGTATTTCAGTAGTAGAGAATAAAGATGAGGCAAGACCTGAATTCGCTAGTGGATCGCTTCAGTTAACTACTTATGGAGATCATGGTGACCATAGCGTAGCAGGAAGCATTTTTGCTGATGGGGAATTAAGAATTATTAGTATTGATCAATATCCTGTTAATGTATCGCCAAGCAGATATATGTTGGTTACTAGGCACAGAGATATGCCAGGCATTATTGGTAAGCTGGGATCTTTATTAGGTAGTAACAATGTAAATATTGCATCAATGCAAGTTGGGCGCAAAATTGTTAGAGGGGAGGCTGTTATGGTTCTAAGTATTGATGATCCAATACCTAATAAGTTGCTTGACACCATTATTGATGTTGAGGGGATTACTAACGCTAATCCAGTTACCTTATAAAAAGGCTTTCTTTACTAATGGCCATTAAAGATTGGTATAAACTAACTTTTCAGATAGAAAGTGATTCAGAAGAAATTATTATTTGGAAATTAAATGAGCTGGGAATATTTAGTTTTTCATTTGACTATTTAATTCAAAATGAAAATAAAAAAGAGGTAAATGTATGGCTCCCAGTTGATGATTGGGGCGAGAGCTCTAAACATTGCTTTGAAAAAATAATTAGCAAACTTCTAAACATTAATGACTCTAAGAATCAATTTTTTGATTGGAGTATAATTAAAGAGGAGGATTGGTTGACAAGTTGGAAGAAATATTGGGCGCCTGAATTAGTAGGAAATCATTTTTTAATATTGCCTTGTTGGATAAACCTAAATAAAAAATTTAAAGATAAACAAATTATAAAAATTGATCCTGGAGCAGCCTTTGGTACAGGAAGTCACCCTTCGACTTATCTTTGCCTGGAAAAAATGGAGAATATTGTATTTTCTGATAAAAAGGTCTTAGATATTGGGAGTGGTAGCGGGATTTTGAGTGTGGCCGCAAGATTACTCGGTGCTAAAGAGGTTTGTGCAGTGGATAATGATTATTTAGCTATAAATTCAACTAACTCTAATTTTCAATTAAATTTTGGTAATTTAAAAAACTTAAATACATATTTGGGATCTTTTAATGAGGTAATTTTAAAAAATCAACTCAAACAATTTGATATCGTTTTATGCAATATTCTTGCTGAAGTAATAAAAGAAATGATTCCAAATATTTATAAGTGCTTGAGTAATAATGGGGAAGTCATTTTCAGTGGAATTCTGAACTCACAAAAAGATGAAATTATAAAAATATTAATCCAGAATGACTTGAAATTAGTAAATGTATCAACTAGAAAAGATTGGGCATGCATTACTGCTCAAAATACCAGCGATCCAACCTAAGTATAAGTTTTTCTTATAGATACTCTTCAATACATTTTATTGTGTCATTTTTTACTTCAAAATCTCACATATCGACTAAATCGATGTTAAAAATGTATTTGATAGGTATTAATTACCAACAATTTTTTATTTAAATGGCTTCTTACAAAGTTACACTCATCAGTGAAGGTGAAGGTCTCAATTCCACTATTGAAGTACCTGACGACCAGTACATCCTCGATGCTGCTGAAGAACAAGGTATCGACCTTCCTTATTCCTGCAGAGCTGGAGCATGTTCAACATGTGCTGGAAAAGTTACTTCAGGTAGTGTTGATCAATCCGATCAAAGCTTCTTGGATGATGACCAATTAGAAGCTGGTTTTGTTCTTACATGTGTTGCTTATCCAACATCTGATGTAACAATTACAACTCATGCCGAGGAAGAATTGTATTAATTATAAAAAATTAACTTTTCTAAGTTGATTATTAATTATTTCTCTGCCACCCTCTATGAAGGTGGCTTTTTTTGTAAATGAATAAATTTGAATTTTTCAAGACTGGCAGTGTTCAATCAAGTTATGGCGGTCAGTACAGTTTTAAGGTAATTGGACCATGTTGCAGACTTTATGATAGGGAGGAGTTACCTTGGCCCTGTTCAAGGCTTGCTTGGAGAAGTAAAGAGCCTAGTTGGAGAAGAATAGGTTCTAGGTTCGTTGCTGATATGGCTTCAAGAAAATGTCCATCTTACTCAGTGCAGATTTTGGAACCTGGATCAAAACCTGTTGAGACAGTGATAACTCTTTTTTCAAGAAAGTTTTCTTCTGATATACAAGAATGGTGGTACAGCAAAAAGCCAGGCTCAAAAGAGCCTGGCAATATCTTCCCCTCTGAAGTTAATTAGATTTAATATTAAGCTTTTGGTTTAGGAGGAGTATAACCTCTTAAGCCAGAACATTCTAGGCTGTCGACTGTATTTACTCCTGTTTGTGAATTGGTACCTGTTGCTCTTTCGCAAAGAGATTTTCTTGTCTTTAAATCAAGGTTTGCGTCAGTAAAGTCTGCTCCATCAATAATTGCTCCATCAAATACACTTTTCATTAGCTCACCATTAGTAAGATTCGCATCTGTAAAATCAGCATTATCAAAGCGTGTTGCATATGCAATGAGGTCTGTCATATTTGCTCCTTTAAAACTAGAGTTTTTTGCAGTTGTTACGCTCATATAGGCGCCTTGAAGATTAGCTTCTCCTAAATCTTGATTAGATAAATCATATTTAACGTATTCAGTATTATGAAGGTCGGCGCCATGAAGATCATCTTTTAGAACGTCAACTGATGAAGGATCACTGGGGTAGAGTGCGTTTGCAGAGATTGGATTAATAAGTAACCCAATAATTAATGGAAGAAAAATAAATAGTCTTTTAAAAGACTTATGTAGTGATGAAAAAATAGAAACCATTTCGATCAACATCAATTTAGAAACCTATGACTATTATTCCATGGGTTGGTCATTTGCGACCCTTCTTCTCACGAACTGTTGCAGTTTATTTTATTTCTGCCGTCAGGAAATCTTTTGCAAGCTGAGTATTTGGAAAAATTTTTTGAGCCTCTTTAAGTAAATCGCTTGGGGTGATTGGATTTTTATTGGTGTATCTTGGACTTAAATGAGTAATAATTAATTTTTTTGTGTTAGATAATAATGCTGTTTTGGCAGCCATGATTGTTGTGGAATGTAATTTTTCGTAGGCCATGCTTTCATCCTTCTCTGAAAAAGTCGATTCGTGTACAAGTAAATCGGCATTTTTTGATAGTGAAACAGCTGATTCGCTAAAGACTGTATCTGTGCAATAAACAAAACTTTCACCTTTTCTAGGAGGCCCACAGAATTCTTTCCCATCGAATGACCTGCCATCCGCTAATACGACTTTTTTACCTTGTTGCAGTTCTGAATAAATTGGTCCAGGTGCTATTTTTAGAGACTCTGCTTTTTTGATGTCAAATATACCTGGCTTATCTTTTTCACTTACTCTAAAACCATAAGCGGGTATTTTATGTTTAAGGCAGGCACAATTTACTTTTATTTTGTTGTTTTCAAATAGAATTTTATTTTCTGATGCAAACTTTTCAACTTCCACAAAATGTAATGGGAAAGATAATTTGCAAAAACTACTTTTAAGTGCTGAATGTATAAAACTTCGCAACCCTGAAGGACCGTAAATTTGAATTCCCTCACTATTTCCTGATAAACCTAAGGTAGCTAAAAGTCCAGGCAAACCATAAATATGATCACCATGCATATGAGTAATAAATATTTTCTTGATTTGTGAAGATTTAATATTGCTTTTCATTATTTGATGTTGCGTTCCTTCTCCGCAATCAAAAAGCCAAACTTCTGATGACTGTGATAATTTAAGTGCTAGGGAAGAAACATTTCTCGTTAAGGATGGGACACCTGAGCTTGTTCCTAAGAAGGTGATATTCACTTATTTATGATATTTTTATTGTTATATCTGGATTAAATTTAGACTTTTAGTCAAACTTAGGCAAATTAAGCATTTGTTTTTAAACAAAGTGATACTTAAATTTAAAAATAACTATTGTAAATGTTGCCTAATAAGTATTTTATTTATTTGCATTTTTCAGAGTGAAAGTGTTTTTGCATCGAGAGAGCCTATTATTAGAGTTTTGATATCAAAAAATAATAATTTAAGGATCAGATCAGATAGATCAATTCCTTTAATCATAGAGGGGAAATTATTTTCGAGCAAAAGAATAAAAGGCTTAACTTTGAAAAATGAGAAAAATAGAAAAATTTTATATTTTGATAAGAATAAACAAAAAAAATATGACCTAAAAAGTAATCAACAATTTCAAGTGAGTTCTTCTGATGGAAGAGGTATATGGGTAGGTCAGAAGAGATTTGCTGGTAAGCTTAATCTCTTTGTACTTGACTCCGAAATATTGGTAGTAAATGTTTTAGGAATAGAAAAATACCTTAATAGCGTAGTGGGTTCAGAAATGCCAACAAAATGGCCTATTGAAGCATTAAAGGCACAAGCAATTGCCTCAAGAACCTATGCTTTAAAGCAAAAGGGAAATAATTTATTTGATATAGATTCAACCCAGAAAAATCAAGTCTACAATGGCTTGGAGTCAAGAACTTATAAAACTATTAGAGCTGTTAAAAGTACAAGATCTTTAGTTTTAACGTATAAAAATAAATTAATTAATGCGTTGTTTCATAGCAGCTCAGGTGGAATGACAGAAAATAGTCAAGATGTATGGAAGAATAAATATCCATATTTATCAAGTGTGAAAGATTTTGATAAAAATAATCCAAAATTTAGATGGCAAAAAAAAATTTCGAGTAATGAATTAATAAATTTATTTCCAAAGATTGGAGGTTTAAAAAATATAGAGATTCAAGATATTACTAGTACGGGGAGGGTAAAAAATTTAAAACTTATTGGGGCTTATGGTTCTGATCAAATGTCTGGGGTGGCTTTTAGAAAAAGATTAGGCCTGAACAGTAATTTTGTCAGATTTAAATTTTTTGAGGAAGAATTAAACAACAATACTTCCCAAAAGAAAGGGTTGATAGTTTTTGGACAAGGATCTGGTCATGGAGTAGGAATGAGTCAATGGGGTGCTAAATATCTGGCGTCTAGAGGCCAAAAAGCTGAAAGAATATTAAAGCATTTTTATAAGGGTGTTCAGATTAAACCTTTTAGAAAAAATTATCTATAGAAGTTATTTGGCATTAAGGACTAATTTTGGATTTATATTTGATAGCTCTTTATTTAAGAAGCCTATTCCAAGTAATGTTTGTTTTTTATCTATTACTTTTAAGGGTTTTTTAAAATCAAAGGACCTGCTTTCCTTGAAGTAATTAATGTCCACTTTAATCGATCTTCCTGTTTGCCAAAAATTGATTTGTTCTTCATTACTTAAGACAAATGATGAAATGTGATTGAGAGCAGAAATTGTTGGAATAATGAAATTTTTTGAATTTTTTTTTCCTTTTTCTTTTTCGATGTCACATATTTTTATCGAGTTTTGTTCATCAAAGCCACAAGCTGAAATTCTTTTTAGTTGTAGAAGGCAACCTTCGGAATTAAGAATTTCTCCTATATCTCTTGCAATTGCTCTTATGTATGTGCCAGCTGAACATTTGATTTTTATTTCTATGATTCCGTTTATTTGATCCCATTTCATTAAGATAAGTTCGTCTATTTTTACTTCTCTTGGTGCTAATTCAAAAATTTCATTCCTTAAAGATTTTTTATAAGCTCTCTCACCATTGACGTGCACACTAGATACTTTAGGCGGAATTTGTTTAATAATTCCTCTAAATTTATTTAAGTATTGATCTAATTTTTCATCACTGATTTTAGGCCAACTTTTTTGATTAATTATTTCTCCGTGAATATCATCAGTGCTTGTTCTTATCCCTAACTTAATTTGTCCTATGTAAGTTTTACCCTGTGGAAGATATTGAATAAATCTTGTTGCATTGCCTACAGCTATAGGTAATGTTCCAATGACTTCTGGATCAAGAGTTCCTGTATGCCCGACCTTTTTTGTATTTAGTAACTTCCTTATTTGTTTAACACAATCATGAGATGTACATCCTTTCTCTTTATTAATTACTATGAATCCATCTTTAGTTTCCATTTTTAATATTAAGAATGCTTTGAGAAAGATTTATAACCATCCTATGATTTTGATAATGGAAATTTAGAGTAAGAAATTGAAAAACAATAATTTCATTTTAAAAGAGTTTTTAGACAATGCTTTTAATTTGAAATCACATTTAATGGAATACTTATCTATCAAAGAATGTGATTTAGATGGATTCCTTGCAAATGCAAAGATGAATTTGGCAAATTCACATCCTGGAGAAGCTTTGAGTGATGTTTCAGATTTTTATACCGAAATTGTAGGAGATAAACATGTTGCTGATTTGGCTGCTTGGCATATCACAAGTAGGGATTACATTGCTGATACTTTAAAACTTCAGCAGAGATTTTCTAGAGATTTAGTTTTGGATTTTGGAGGAGGCATTGGTACGCACGCCTTAGCTAACGCAATGTCTTCAAAAGTTGAGCATGTTTTTTTTGTAGATATTAATCAAACAAATAGAAATTTTGTTGAATACAGGGCTAAGAAATTAGGAGTCGAAAAAAAACTTACTTTCTGCGAGACAATTCAAGATACACAAAAATTGAAATTTGATACGATAGTTTGTCTTGATGTTTTGGAACATCTTGCAGATCCAACTTCTCAAATTAATAATTTCACTGAGATTATGGATAATAATTCTATTGCACTATTCAATTGGTATTTTTATAAAGGAGATAAGAATGAATATCCATTTCATCTTGACGATATTCAAATTGTTGAAAAGTTTTTTCAGACTCTACAATCAAATTTTTTAGAAGTATTTCATCCTATTCTTATAACTACAAGAGCTTATAGGAAAATTAGATAACTATATTAACTCTTTTTCTATTTTTTAAATTTCTTTTAATGCTTTCGAAACTTACTATTCCTTCTTTGAGTGCAAAAAGGGTGTCATCTTTACCTATCCCAACATTGATCCCCGGCAAAAAGGATGTTCCTCTTTGGCGAATTAAAATTGATCCAGCAGTTACTTTTTCTCCTCCATAAGCTTTTACACCCAATCTTTTGGAATTTGAATCTCTTCCATTTCTAGTAGAACCTGTTCCTTTTTTATGTGCCATTAGAAGTGTTTAATTTGTAGATTTTTCGGATTTTGGTTTAGTTTCCTTTTTAACAGTCTCCTTTTTGGAAGAAGACTTAGGAGCGTTTTTACCTATTGTAATTGATTTTACCATAACTCTTGTAAGTTCTTGTCTATGTCCCATCTTTCTTCTTGTCTTTTTTTTGGGACGCATCTTGTATACGAGAATCTTCTTATCTCTTTTATGAGAGACTACTTCTAATTCAATTTTTGCATCTTTTACGTAAGGTTTACCAATAGTTATAGAATCTTTGTCTTTTAAAACTAAAACTTTTTCCAGTGTTATCTTATCTTTCTCTTTTGCATTTAACCTGTCTATGTCATAGTATCTATCAACTTCGAACCAAAATTGTTGACCTGAAGTTTCTGCTATTGCATACAATTCATTACTTTTAGATAAATTGTTTGAGGAGTTTTTAGAATTTGTCATATCTTAAAGACGCTATTAGGCTCAAATTAATAATTTGATTCAGCCCAACAAGCAATCATAATAGTTTGTCTATTTTCTTATTTTGTAGTGTAATAAGTCAAGGGTTGTTTTAATTCTTTTATATCAATTCAGGAACTATAAAGATGGCAGCAAGGAAAACATATATTTTAAAACTCTATGTTGCTGGAAATACTCCTAATTCGATGAGAGCTTTAAATACCTTAAGAGAAATTTTAGATAATGAATTCAAAGGAGTTTATGCTTTGAAGGTTATCGATGTACTTAAGCAACCACAACTTGCAGAAGAAGATAAAATTTTAGCCACTCCAACATTAGCAAAAATTTTACCGCCACCAGTTAGAAAAATAATAGGTGATCTTTCAGATAGAGAAAAAGTTTTAATTGGTTTAGATCTACTTTTTGATGAATTAACTGAAACTGAATATAGTGGAGATAAATAAAATATATAAAACTTTTAAAATTAAGAATAAATTCAAAATTTATTTTATTTTTGTTTAATTAGCACAAAACTATGAATGATAAGAAATTTGGCAAATCAAATAAAATGCAAGTACAAAAATTACCAACTGGAATAGAAGGTTTTGATGATGTTTGTAGAGGTGGGTTGCCTGTATCTCGAAGTACACTCGTAAGTGGCACCTCAGGAACTGGTAAAACTGTTTTTTCGCTGCAATACTTACACCATGGAATTTTTAATTTTGATGAGCCCGGAATTTTTGTGACATTTGAGGAATCGCCCTTAGATATTATTAGAAATGCCGCAAGTTTTGGGTGGGATTTACAAGAATTAATTGATCAAAATAAACTTTTTATTTTGGACGCATCTCCTGATCCTGATGGTCAGGATGTGGCTGGTAACTTTGACTTGTCTGGTCTTATTGAGAGAATTAGTTATGCAATTAGAAAATATAAAGCTAAAAGAGTTGCAATAGATTCAATTACTGCTGTCTTTCAACAGTATGATGCTATTTATGTTGTTAGAAGGGAAATATTTAGATTGATAGCAAGATTAAAAGAAATAGGTGTGACAACAGTTATGACTACAGAAAGGGTGGATGATTACGGACCAATTGCAAGATATGGTGTAGAAGAATTTGTATCTGATAATGTTGTCTTATTAAGAAATGTTCTTGAGTCAGAGAAGAGAAGAAGAACTCTAGAAGTACTGAAGTTAAGAGGTACTGTACATATGAAAGGTGAATATCCATTCACTATGGGAATGGATGGAATAAGTGTGTTTGCTCTAGGAGCAATGAGATTAACGCAGAGATCCTCAAATATTCGGATTAGCTCTGGAGTTAAAGATCTTGATGATATGTGTGGTGGTGGATATTTTCAAGATTCCATTATTCTAGCCACTGGAGCAACTGGTACGGGCAAAACAATGCTTGTATCGAAATTTGTTGAAGATGCTTATAACAATAATGAAAGAGCAATACTTTTTGCATATGAAGAATCTAGGGCTCAATTGCTTAGGAATGCTACTAGTTGGGGTATAGATTTTGAAAAAATGGAAAGTGATGGATTATTAAAAATTATTTGTGCATATCCTGAATCAACTGGTTTAGAGGATCACTTACAAATTATAAAAACGCAAATTAATCAATTTAAGCCAAAAAGAATGGCAATTGATTCTCTCTCTGCATTAGCAAGGGGTGTAAGTTTGAATGCATTTAGACAGTTTGTAATTGCTGTTACTGGCTATACAAAACAAGAGGAAATAGCAGGCTTTTTTACTAATACTGCTGAAGAATTTATGGGAAGTCATTCTATAACTGATTCTCATATCTCAACTATTACAGACACCATTTTGTTGCTGCAATATGTAGAAATAAAAGGTGAAATGGCACGAGCTTTAAATGTTTTTAAAATGAGGGGATCATGGCATGATAAACGAATAAGAGAATTTATCATTACAAATAGTGGCCCAGAAATAAGGGATTCTTTTTCTAATTTCGAACAAATATTTAGTGGTGCCCCTCACAGAATAGTGCCTGATCAAAATGTTCAAAATGTTTTTAAAGGATTAGATAATAATTAGATAATTTCTTTAATTTCAGAACCTGAAAAAGAATCTGAATTATTAATAGATTTTGTCAATAATTCATCTTTATCAGATTGTGCTAGTGCTAAATCAAACCAGAAAGTTGTGCCTACTCCTAATTCGCTAGCCATACGAATCTCCCCACCATGTTTTTCAATTATTCCCCGCACTATAGATAAACCTAAACCGGTACCCTGCTCAGTATGTACTGAATTCTCTACTCTGTAAAAACGATCAAATATTTTTTCTTGATCAGCTTGAGATATTCCTGAGCCAGTATCAGCAATTTCAATTCTTACTTTTGGTAGTGGTGAAACTAATTCACATTGAGGGGCTGCATCATTTTTAATACTTGGAGGGTAAGCAGGACAAGAATCTGGCCATGTATAAGCTCTTATAATTAGAGAACTGTTTTTTGGGCTGAATTTCAATCCATTACCCAGTAAATTATCAAAAACCTGTAAAAGTAAATCAAAATTTCCAAGAATTTGAGGAATAGTTTCCTCAATTTCATGAGCTAATGAAACATTTTTTTCTATAGCATTAAGCCTATAATTTCTAAGAGTTTGTTCTATGGCAGGTTTAATATCCATTTGCTCTAGTTGAACAATTTTCCCAGACTCCAATCTTGATAAATCTAATACATCATTTACAAGTCTTGTTAATCTATCAGTCTCAGAATTTGCAATACCCAAAAATTCTATTTGTTCTTCATCTGAAAGCTGATCTTTTAAATCATGTAAGGTCTCTACATAACTTTTGATATTAAAAAGTGGAGTCCTCAATTCGTGGGAAACATTACTAATAAATCTATTTTGTGCCGCGTTAAGTTCAACTTCTCTAGTTAAATCTTGTATTGTTACGGCAATCCCTTTTAATTCAACTTTATTTGTATCTAAAACTGATTGCAAGACAATTCTTAAGGTTCTTGCTGGTTCCCCTAAACTGAATCTTAAATCGTCCTTCTCCTTTTCCCTGTTTAAAATAGATTCTATATTTGTGTGTAAGTCGTTAGATAAAATTTCAGGAATTTCATTTAAAAAATGTTTACCCTCTAAGAACCTTCCTTCCCAACGAAACAATCTCTTTGCTGTTGGATTAGTAAGTACAATCTTGCCTTGAGCGTCCAATAATATTGCACCATCAGCCATTGTAGCTATTAGGGATTGCTGTTTGATTTGTGCTGCTTTCAGTTCTTCAATATTAGCTTCGTCGTAATTTTCTAATTGTGTGGCCATTCTGTTAAATCCATTTAAGAGCTCTCCAAGATCACCTGTCATAGGTAAAGAAATTCTGGACTTAAAATTTCCTCTTGAAATTTCTCTAACACCTCTTACTAACTCTCTTACAGGTCTTGTGATTGTAAGTGCATTGAATACTGCTCCAAGTATTACTAAAACCCAAATGGAGATAAAAACTGCAATTGTTACTTCTCTAGTTAAAGCAGCACTGGCTAGAGCTTTTTTATTAGGAGTGACTCCCAAAGCTAAAGTACCTAGATATTTGCCTTTCCACAACATTGGCACAAATACATCTGTTACTTGACCTTGAGGTGTTGCATGCTGCCTAACTAAAGGGAATTGTGGTCTCTTCTTTAATTCTGAAGGCAATTTTAACTTTCTAGTGAGCTGAAATTGACTGTCTGAGCTTGTAGGTGTCGCACTGATCGGTATCCCAAGTTGAACAATATCTTCAGCATCAGTAAAGAATATGTAACGCAGGTTTCGGCTTGATCTCCAAAACTTTTCAGCTACATTTGAAATTTCTTTTTTTTGGTCATTAGCAACTAATTCTGTAACATTCCCAGATAATAATAAGCCGAGATCTCGAGCATATCTAGTATCATTCATTCCTGCATCTCTTTGAATACTATTTAATGCAAAAAAAGTTATTCCTGTCATTAAGAGGCTCACGACAAGAGTTGCTATAGCTAATAATTTTGTTCTTAAACTGAACCCACTCCACCAAACGAGGAGTCCATTTATCCAATAGTTATCATTCATATATTCATTATCACTGGTATTATAATTTCTACTTTCTCGATTATTTGTATCCACCATAAGTTTAATTCTCCTTAGAAAAGTTTTTTCTTACTTGATGACCTATGTCATTTCTAAAGTAAATACCCTCAAAATGAATTTCTTCTAAATTCTTATATGCTTTTTCGAAAACCTTATCGAAATCTTTATCTTGACAAACAATACTTAAGACTCTTCCCCCATCAGTTAATAATTTACCATTTTCACTTAAAGTAGTGCCTGAGTCGAAAATTTGACAATCATTTGGGTCAACATTACCTATATTTATTGGAATACCAGTTTTATATGCGTGAGGATAACCTTTGGAGGTTGCTATTACACAGCCACTAACTTTATCAGAAGTATTAATTTTTTCACCATAAGTTAAATTTCCCATTGAGCATTTTTCTAAAAGAAATACAAAATCTTGATCCATTAATGGCATTATTGTTTGGCATTCTGGATCACCAAACCTGCAATTATATTCTATAACTTTTGGCCCAGATTTTGTGATCATTAACCCAAAGTAAATTACGCCTTTGTAGTCGATATTTCTTTTATTAAGTTCATTTATTGTCGGTTCAATTATCTCTTTGATGATTTTATCAAGGTAATCTTCTGTTAATAATGGGGCGGGAGAATAAGCCCCCATACCACCTGTATTTGGACCTTTATCTCTCTCGTTTAGTCGTTTGTGATCTTGAGCGGTGGGAAGTAATGTATATCTCTCTCCATCGCACAAAGCAAAAACTGAAACTTCTGGCCCTTGAATTTTTTCTTCTAGAACAACTACATTCCCAGAGTCGCCAAATCTACCATTAAAAATTGATTCTGCTGCTTTTAAGCATTCAGATTTTGAATTAGGAATAAAAACACCTTTACCTGAAGCTAGACCATCAGCTTTTACTACCAGAGGAATTGATGATGAATTGATAATTTTTTTGGCTTCTTCTAGGGAATTGACTTTCCAAAAGTTTGCAGTTGGAATATTTGCGTCTTTCATAAATTCCTTTGCCCAAGATTTGCTAAATTCTAATTTTGCTCCATCTTTGTTGGGACCAAATACTTTAAAACCTTTTTTGCGAAGAAAATTAGCTAATCCATTTGCAAGAGGTATTTCTGGTCCTATTACAACCAAATCTATTTTCAGAAAATCAAGCTTTTCTAATAGTTTATTTTCATTATTTATATCGATTTCTATCCTTTTACATTTGTTTATTCTTTCTGAACCAGCGTTACCAGGTATCAAATAAACTTTTTTAACTAATTCATTTTTTTGAATAGCCCAAGCCAAAGAGTTTTCTCTTCCTCCATTTCCAATTATTAAGATATTTTCTAATCTGATAATACTCCTAGAACTTTGTGAATGAATTCCCATATATTTGTTTTTAAGTTTATTAGGTTTAGATGAATAATCAGTTAAAATGAAATAAAATCATTGAAGATGATCTCTAATAAATATGTTAATTACAAAAAGTACTTTAGTAATCATAATGAGGTTTTAAATTAATGAATAATAAACATGAGTTGATATATGAAGGCAAAGCAAAAAAGGTATTTATTCATAATGATTTAGATAAAGTAAAAATTAAATTTAAAGATGATGCTACAGCTTTTAATGCTTTGAAAAAAGAAACATTTGAAGGTAAAGGTCAACTTAATTGCCTGATAAGTGCAAGAATTTTTGAAATTCTTATCAAGAATAATATACCAACTCACTTTATTGAACTTGAAAATGAAAATACAATGATTGCAAAAAAAATAAAAGTAATTCCATTAGAAATTGTGCTAAGAAATACTGCTTATGGTTCTTTGTGTAAACAAACAACTATTAAACCTGGAACTTTTCTATCAAAACCATTAATAGATATCTATCTTAAAAATGATGAACTTAATGATCCCCTTATTACAAAAGATAGAATTGAATTAATGAATATATTAAGCGCTGATGATTTAGAGTTAATAATTAATTTAACTTTAAAAGTTAATGTAATATTAAAAAGTTTTTTTAAAAATATTCAACTTCAACTTGTGGATTTCAAGTTGGAATTTGGTTATGATTCTAGAAATAATATTCTTCTAGGAGATGAAATAAGTCCTGATAACTGTAGATTGTGGGATCTAAACATAAAAAATGGTACAATTGTAAGTCTAGACAAAGATAGATTTAGGAACGATTTAGGTGGTCTAATTGAAGCTTATAGTGAAATTCACCGAAGAATTAACGTTTTTCTTAACCCAAATTGAATAAATAATGACTTATTTATCTTAATCAAAAATACTATGCAAAAACATTTTTTAAAATTTGGAAAGGTTTTTATAAATTTTGCCTGCACTCCAATGATTTTGATATCAAATAATTCAGAACTGGCTGCTAAGTATTTGCCAAATGACGTTGATCAATCAATAGCCACAATAGAAATACCTGATATGAATAATGGTTTTTTGCAAGGGATTGATATCAAAAAAGAGAAGAAATTTCTTCTTGCGGAAAATAATAATGAAACTAATGAAGAAAGTGTTCTTATCTCTGAAATAATTATCAAAGGCTGGGAAAATCATCCTGAGGGTAGAAAACTTGAATTGGCAGCATATGATTCAATGAGCATAAAGCCTGGAAGTATTGTTGATAATAGAATTTTAAATCAAGACCTCAATGCAATATATGCTAGTGGTTGGTTTTCAGGAGTTAAAATAAAGTCTCAAGATGGGCCACTAGGCGTGAGGCTAGTAGTAAATGTAGTGCCTAATCCAATTTTGAAGAAAGTTGAACTTAAACCAATAAACTCAATAATCTCTAATGAATACGTTGATGAAATTTTTAATAATTATTATGGGACAACTCTAAACTTAAATGAACTACAAAATAAGATAGAAATAATAAAAGAACGTTATGTAAAAGAGGGTTATTCTTTAGCTAGAATTACCGGGCCTGACAGAATTTCAGAGAGCGGAGTAGTATCATTAAAAGTTTATGAGGGCATTATATCTGATGTAAAAATAAGATTTCCAGATTCAGATGGTGAATTTGTTATTGATGGAAAACCTAGAAAAGGGAAAACAAAAGACTGGGTCATAAAAAGAGAATTAAAAACACAACCTGGTTCAATATTTAATAGAAAAATTTTAGAAGCTGATATCGGTAGATTATATGCCACATCATTATTTAATGATGTAAAGGTTTCTCTTGGCCCTGACAATTTAAATGTAGGTCAAGTCATAATTTTTTTAGATTTGAGCGAACAAAGAACAGGATCACTAACAGGTGGACTAGGTTATAGCAATGGTTCAGGTATCTTCGCATCAATTGGTTTGCAGGAAACAAATACATTAGGAAGAGCATGGTCTACAAATTTAAACTTAAATTTTGGAGAATACTCAACCAACTATAATTTTTCATTATTTGATCCATGGATTAAGGGAGATAAACATAAAACATCTTTTAGAACAAATATTTTTTTAAGTAGAGATTATCCACAAGAATTTAAAAGTGAAGATGGGCGCATATACGCAGTTGATGATAAAAGTACCTCAACTTCTGATACTTTTTCATCAATAGTTTTAGAAAATACAGGAGGTGGATTTTCTTTCTCAAGGCCATTAAATGGTGGAGATCCATTTAAGGTTGCTAAGTGGAAAGTTCTTGCAGGAATGAATTTTAAGGAAGTAAAGATGATTGATGGTGATGGAAATAAAAAACCTTATGGTGATATGACTCCAACAACAGGAAATATAAATGATATTATCTGTATTGGATTCACTCCAAAAGATGGTTCTTGCCCTAATGAAAATACATTAGTCAGTTTTATTGCGAGTGCTTCAAGAAATAATTTGAACAATTCCATCAATCCAACTGCAGGGAATAAACTTAGCTTTGGTACTGAACAATTTGTTTCAATGGGAAAAAACTCTCCTACTTTTAATAGAATGAGAGCATCATATTCATTTTTTATACCAACTAAATTAATTAATTTAACGAAAGCATGTAAGTCTAGTAATGCTACTAGT
Source organism: Prochlorococcus sp. AG-347-I04 (assembly GCA_003281625.1). Classification (GTDB taxonomy): domain Bacteria; phylum Cyanobacteriota; class Cyanobacteriia; order PCC-6307; family Cyanobiaceae; genus Prochlorococcus_A. Next base: position 53,074 of record QCBL01000001.1, on the reverse strand, counting down.
GAAGACTGTCCTCAAGCTATTGGATTTCAATTTAAGACAGGAACTATTATTGGGGAATTACCTCCTTACGAAGCATTTTGTATGGGAGGAACATCATCTGTGAGGGGTTGGGGATCTTGCGATTTGGCTGTAAGTAGAAGTTTTGTTGAGGGTACAGCAGAATATAGATTTCCTGTTTGGAGAATGATATCAGGAGCTTTATTCGTCGATGGAGGAAGTGATCTAGGCTCTCAAAAAGAAGTGCCCGGAAAACCTGGCAAATTATTGCAAAAATCAGGCTCTGGGTTTTCCCTTGGAGGAGGAGTTGGCGTTAAAACACCAATAGGCCCATTAAGATTAGATGTTGCTAGCAAGGATCTTAGCGCAGATTGGAGATATACACTTGGAGTTGGATGGAAGTTTTAAGTGTTTTGTTGGCCTGCTAATTATGATTCTTGTTATACCCTGGCCGGTATTATCTCCAGAGAGGGTATAGGCCTACACAGTGGAGAAAAAACGAGAGTTAAAATTTCTTCCTATGATAAAGAAGGATATTATGTATCTTTTAGGGATAAACCTAACGAGATATTTAAGTTAACTCAAGATTTAATTGGAAGTACAATGCTTTGTACAGCAGTTAAATTAGGTCGGAGAAATTTGTATACTATCGAACATTTATTATCTTCAATGGCAGGGTGTGGGATGAGTTATATACATATTGAGGTTGATGGGAAAGAGATACCTCTTTTAGATGGATCGGCAATCCAGTGGGTTAGAGATTTTGAAAAAGTAGGGATAAAAAAGGCACCTAAACCAGAAAATTTCTTTCGAGAGATCAATAAACCAATAATTTTAAATAAAGAAGACTCAGTTATAGCAGCAACTCCTTCTGAAAAAACTACAATCATATCTACTATAAGTTTTGCATATAAAGCAATTGGAGATCAAACTTTTGTGATTGATTTAAATCCAAAAAGTTTTGTTGAAATGATTGCTCCTGCCAGAACATTTGGCTTTAAAGATCAATTTCAAGAGTTAAGTGAACTAGGTTTAATAAAAGGAGGAAGTTTGGAAAATGCCCTCGTCTGTGATGGTGAAAAATGGGTTAATCCACCATTAAGATTTGATAATGAACCAATAAGACATAAAATTTTAGACCTCATTGGGGACTTGGCTTTGGTAGGGTTACCTAAGGCTCAAATTTTAGTTTATAAAGGATCACATTCTTTAAACGCTTTATTGGCCTCATCGCTAAAAAATTAACTTTATTTTAATTGTTTTGGAAAATAAATTATCCAGTGAAAACAGTCAACTTTCCGCTGAGCACATACTAGGCTTATTACCTCACAGATATCCTTTTGCTCTTGTGGACAAAGTCATAGACTTTATCCCTGGGGAGAGAGCTGTTGCAGTAAAAAATGTAACTATAAATGAGCCTCAATTTCAAGGACACTTTCCTGAGCGACCCTTGATGCCCGGAGTTCTTATCGTAGAGTCAATGGCTCAAGTCGGTGGAATAATCGTAACGCAAATGCCCGATCTCCCTAAAGGACTTTTCGTCTTTGCTGGAATCAACAACGTTAAATTCAGAAAACCAGTTGTGCCCGGAGATCAATTGATAATTTCTTGTGAGTTATTATCAATTAAAAGACAAAGATTTGGAAAGGTTAAAGGTGAAGCTCATGTTGATGGGAATTTGGTTTGTGCTGGAGAATTGATGTTTTCATTAGTTGATTAGAGATATGGATCAAAAAAATATTGAATTAAACTCAAGCTTTAGTGGTGTAAAAGTTCACCCAAATGCTTTTGTTGATCCAAGTGCCGAATTACATGATGGGGTTATTATCTCTCAAGGAGCTATTGTCGGCCCTGAAGTGACTATCGGGAAAGGAACAAAAATAGGACCAAATGCTGTTATTTCTGGAAGAACTCAAATTGGTATAAACAATAAAGTTTTCCCAAGTGTTTTTATAGGCCTTGATCCTCAGGATCTTAAGTATAAAGGGGCTCCTACGGAAGTAATTATTGGAGATAATAATACTTTCAGAGAATGTGTAACCATTAATAAAGCTACTGACGAAGGAGAAAAAACTATTATTGGTAATAATAATTTGTTGATGGCTTACACTCACATCGGCCATAATTGTGAACTCGGTAATAGGATAGTTTTATCAAATAGTGTTCATGTTGCAGGCCATGTAAAGATTGAAGATAAAGCTATTATTGGCGGTTGTTTAGGTATTCATCAATTTGTCCATATTGGACATTTAGCAATGATTGGAGGGATGACTAGAGTAGATAGAGATGTACCTCCTTTTTGTTTGGCCGAAGGACATCCTGGTAGATTGAGAGGTTTAAATAGGATTGGAATTAAGAGAAGTGGTTTAATGGAAAATAAAGATTTTGACTTAAAATTACTTCAAAGTACTTGGAATCTACTTTTTAAATCTAATGATGCTATTTCAAATTCATTAGAAAAGGTAATGAAAGGAGAATTAGATATTTCATCTTCAAGATTATGTAGTTTTTTAAAAGAGTCAATATCTAAAGAAAGACGAGGACCAATGCCTGTCGTGAATGTATGAATAAAAAGATATTTATAAGTACTGGAGAGGTTTCTGGAGATTTGCATGGAAGTTTGTTATCAAAAGCATTATTAGATGAAGCTAAAAAAAAATCTATAGATTTAGAAATTTGCGGATTAGGCGGGGAAAGGATGAAGAAAGAAGGTGTGAAAATCCTTCAAGATACTACATCAATTAGTGCAATAGGAATTTGGGAGGCTTTACCTCTTATTATTCCAACAATAAGAATTCAAAAAAGGTTCTACAAATTAATAAAAAAATATCCTCCTGATTGCTTAATTTTGATCGACTATATGGGACCCAATATAAAAATTGGTACAAAATTAAAAAGATCGAAGACTAAAATTCCAATTTTTTACTATATTGCGCCTCAAGAGTGGGCTTGGAGGGTTGGTAATAATACTACAACAAATCTAATAAAGTTTTCTGATAAGATTTTTGCAATTTTCAAGAAAGAAGCAGAATTTTATAAAAAGAGGGGTGGAAATGTTTTTTGGGTTGGGCATCCAATGATTGATTTGACAAAAAAACTTCCCCTAAAAAAAGATGCCAGAACCATCCTAAATCTTCGCCCAAATCAAAATATCATACTTTTAATGCCAGCATCAAGACCTCAAGAATTACGCTATGTATTACCCACGTTTATGAAAGCGGCTAAAAAATTACAACAAAAATATCCAAGTTTAGTTGTCTATATTCCCTCCTGTCGGAGTACTTTTGATGATATATTCAAAAAAGCCTTTAGAAAATATCAAGTTAAAGGACTTGTGATTTCTCAAAGAGATAGTGCAAAATTAAAACCTTATATTTATTCGCTCACTAAAATTGCTCTTTGTAAATCTGGGACAGTAAATATGGAATTAGCTCTATATGGAATACCACAGATTGTTGGTTATAGAGTAAGCAGGTTAACTGCTTTTATTGCTAAAAAGATTCTCAATTTCAAAGTAAAATTTATTTCTCCAGTAAATTTGTTAGTTAATAAATTAATAATCCCTGAGTTTGTACAGAGAGAATTAGACGAAAAGAAAATTTTCGATAAATCTTGTAGAATTCTTGAGAGGCAGTCAGAAAAAATAAAAATTAAAAAAGGTTATGCTTTTTTAAAAACAGAATTAGGAGAAGAGGGCGTAGTCAAGAGAGCTGCTAAAGAAATTATTAATTATATTATTTGAACTTTATAATAAAAACATGAAATATTTATTACCTCTAATAATTGCTCTTTCAATATTTATCAACCCTGTAAATGCTTTTGCAGAGGAATTGATTCTTGCAGGAGGTTGTTTTTGGTGTTTAGAACATGATTTAGAGTCATTAAGGGGGATAAATTTTGTACAAAGTGGCTATTCAGGTGGAGATTTACTAAATCCTAACTACGAAAATCATGAAGGACATCAGGAAGTGGTTTTGGTGGACTATGATTCCCAATTGGTAACTTTACCCGAGATTCTTAGGCTCTATTTTAGAAATATTGATCCTCTAGACAGCAAGGGTCAATTTTGCGATCGTGGAGATTCTTATAAGCCAGTGATCTTTTTCAAAGATGAAACGGAGGAAAGTGATGCAAAAAATGCAATTCTTTCGGCGTCTAATGAATTGCGAGTGCCATTAGAAAAAATATCTGTAGAACTAAAATCAAAAGGTAAATTTTGGTTAGCTGAAGAATATCATCAGGATTTTGCTGATAGAAATGAATTAAAATATAAGTTCTATAGATTCTCATGTGGGAGAGATCAGAGATTGGATAAATTATGGGGGGATAACGCTAGATCAATAAATCTTTGGACTGAATGATTTTAAATATAGTTATTTATTTTTTATCCATTGAACAAGAGTTTTAACTCCAAAACCGGTTGCACCTGATGGGTTTATTCCCTTATTCTTATCAGTCCAACAAGTCCCAGCAATATCAATATGAGCCCATTTAATATCTTTATCAAAGAATTCCTCTAAAAACAAAGCAGCAGTTATTGACCCACCCGCTCTAGGACCTGTATTTTTCATGTCAGCTATATGAGACTTTAAACCTTCTTTATAAGATTTTTGTAAAGGCATTTGCCATAATTCTTCTCCAGACTGGGCTGATGCAGATTTTAGGTCATTTGCTAGATCATCATTATTACTCCAGAATCCAGCCACATCATTCCCTAATGCAACAACAATGGCTCCTGTTAAAGTGGCGAGATCTATTATTGAATCCGGTTTTAAATTTGATGCGTAAGTTAAAGCATCAGCTAATGTGAGTCTACCCTCTGCATCAGTGTTGTTTATTTCAATTGTCTTACCATTAGATGCTTTAACTACATCCCCAGGATGTACTGCAGATCCATTTATCATGTTTTCGCAAGATGCCACAATAAAATGAATTTCTAATCCCTTTGGTTTTATCGCCCCAAGTGCTTTTGCTGCTCCTAGAACTGCAGCGCTTCCGCCCATATCATATTTCATCATTTCAATTTGAGAGGCTCCCACTTTCAGATTGTATCCTCCAGAATCAAAGGTTAAACCCTTCCCAACAAGCGCAATCTTTTCTTTTATAGGCCCCTCTGACTTTAAAGTGAGATGTATAAATTTAGGATCTAGATCAGATCCTTTTGCTACAGCTAAATATGCACCCATCCCTAAATCTTCACAATCTTTTGCCTCTAAAATTTTTACTCCCAACCCATGATCTTTAGCTATTTGAGAAGCTTGTATAGACATTTCCTGAGGAGTAAGGCTATTTGGAGGGGCGGCTACAAGTCTTCTTGCTAGTTCTACACCTTCACATATTTGTGCTGTCTCTTCAAAGCTAATATTCTCAAATTTTTTCAAATTCAAAAACTCTATTTCTTTAAGAACTTTCTTTTCATCTTTTTTCTTATTGAATCTATTGTCCTTATAGGCAGATAATCTGACTGACTCTGCTAATTGATTTATTTCTAGTTGTGAATTTATAAATTCCCAAGGTAGCAAGATGCTAATTTTTTCATTTTTATCAACAGTTTTCCTAACTAGATTTCCTATAGAGTTTTCTATATCACTTTTATTTAGGTCTTTTGATTTGCCAAGACCAACTAGGAATAAAGTTTCTAATTTTTGATCTAAAAATTCAAAGCTTAAAGTTTTTCCTTTTTCTCCTTTAAATTTTTTTTGAGTAACTTTTTTTAATAATAATTTTGGGTCAATAACAAATTTTATGTTTTCAAGTTGGCTTGCAATTTCTTCCTCTAAAACTCCAAAAATTAATGAAGCACCTTGCCAGTTATCTAGATTTTTTTGGAATGTGGAAAATTGCATTTGTAAAATGGTTTTAATTAACTTTTAATTGTTTGTGAAAGTAGTTGCCCACCTATCTCGGGTTTCTTTATTAAAAGGTGGTAACCATAAATATATCAGTTGCTGTTCTAATTTACGTCTTAATTTTACTTCTTTAGGTACATCTAAGAAGAAACGAATATCTTGGTGACTTGAGAGTTTGTTATGAGCTAGGGCCTCTTTATAGTTCATGAGGTAATTTTTACAGTCATGTTCTCCCTTCCATCTTTTATTTGCTGAATTTGTTTCTCCTATGTAAAGGATTATTTTAGAACTCTCCATCGAGTCAATTACAAAATACATTGCTGGTCCATTGTGTATATATTGATTGGTTCTCCAAAAGTTCAATGCTAATGGCTGCAAGGAAAACGGATCAATTTTTCTTTCATGGGAAATTGTATTTATAGGAAGACTTGTTTGGCGCAAAGTTTTATTGTGAGTATCTTTTGAAATTTTGATTTGATGATTATATATTCTATCCCTCCATTCAGTTAGGATTTCGCCTTTGATTTTTAAATTATTAGAGTGTTGAAAATTTATTGATGTATTTACATTTGAACCAAATAATTCAAATTGTCTATTTTGGTTTGAAATATTATTTACGTTAAATTTTTCCAATATTTATAAAACATGTTTACTAAATTTAGTTCTGAAAAAATATAAATCAAAGAATTATTTATAAACTAAAATTTATTAATCTTCTAATCAATTTAGAAGATTCTTGTTATCTTGTAATTGAGCCTTAATCTGCGAAGTAAAAAAATAGAAATGGGATTCTTTGAGTCAGACATCGTTCAAGAAGAAGCTAAAAAGCTTTTTACAGATTACCAAGAACTTATGAAACTTGGCTCTGATTATGGAAAATTTGATAGAGAAGGGAAAAAAATGTTTATAAAAAGAATGGAATCTCTTATGGATCGTTATAAGGTTTTTATGAAGAGATTTGAATTGTCTGAAGATTTTCAAGCAAAAATGACAGTAGAACAATTAAAGACACAGTTAAGTCAATTTGGGATTACTCCTGATCAAATGTTCGATCAAATGAATAAAACCTTAATAAGAATGAAGGATGAACTTGATAAAACTTCTTAAAGTTAACGGTTAAAGCTTCATGACAGATAATTTAAAATTGCCATCATGGCTGTCAAGAGGAATAGAAGAATATTTTCCAGTTAAGGGAACAGATCAAACCTTTTCGGAGATAATTGATCATGCGAAAAAAAATAATAAAAAATTAAGGGTTAAACTCGGCATCGATCCAACTGGAACCGATATTCATCTTGGGCACAGCATATTGTTTAAAAAACTTAGGGCATTCCAAGATAATGGACATATTGCAGTTTTAATTATTGGGGATTTTACCGCTCAAATTGGAGATCCAACCGGAAAAAATAAAACAAGAGTTCAGTTATCGGAAAAACAAGTTAAGGATAATGCAAAAACATACTTAGCCCAACTAGGGATGGGAAAGCCAGCCAATGAATCTATTTTAGATTTTGATGCAAAAGATAGAATAGAAATTAGATATAACAGTGAATGGTTAAAAGGATTAAATCTTAATTCAATAATTGAATTAATGGGGAGTGCAACAGTTAGTCAAATGCTAGCTAAGGAAGAATTTAATAAAAGATACACTGCGCAAGTTCCAATTTCTTTGCATGAATTCTTATATCCACTATTACAAGGTTACGATTCAGTAGTTGTTCAATCAGATATTGAGCTTGGAGGCACAGATCAGAAATTTAATATTGCAATAGGAAGAGACCTTCAAAGGCATTTTAAACAGGGCCGTCAATTTGGTGTTCTGCTGCCAATTTTGACAGGTTTAGATGGAGTTAAGAAGATGAGTAAATCTGAATTTAACACCGTCGGTTTAACTGAAGATCCTCTTTCAATGTATTCAAAATTAGAAAAAGTACCCGATAATATAATACCCACCTATTTTGAATTACTTACTGAATTAGATTTAAGTTTTCTGAAAAACTCAAATCCTCGTGAATTACAGAGAAGAATGGCTTTAGAAGTTACTACTTTATTCCATGGGGCTGAAGAAGCATTAAAGGCGCAATCAAACTGCGAAAAATTATTCCTTGGACACAAAGAAAAAGTTGGAGAAATTCCAGAGATTTCTTTAAAAGAAGTAGTTTTTCCAGTAAAGTTTTTCTACTTATTAAGTGCTCTAAAACTTTTCAAAACTAGCAGCGAATCCAAAAGATCTATTAAAGGTGGGGGTGTAAAAATTGATAGTAAAAAAGTAATAAATCCTGATTTAGTTTTTAATTCAAAAAATGATTTGGAAGGAAAAATTTTGCAAATTGGAAAAAAAATAATTAAGAGGTTTGAAAACTGAAAATTGATGAATAACAGATTTAATTCAGAAGATAAAATAATATTGGCAATTGATGGATTAGATGTAAGTCAAGCAAAATTACTTTTGGAAAAATGTCCTAATATTAAGTGGGTTAAAGTTGGTCTAGAACTTTTTGTTAGGGAGGGTCCCAGAGTTATTGAAATATTAAAAGGTTTAAATAAAAAAATTTTTTTAGACTTAAAATTTCATGATATTCCAAATACCATGCGTGCAGCATGTTTCCAAGTTTCAAAATTAGGGGTTGATATAATTTCTATTCATGCTTCAGCAGGTTTAAAAGCTCTTAAGGATTCTAAAAAAGCATCTTTAGAAGGAGCCACCTCAGTCAGTGTAAAACCTCCATTGGTTGTAGGAATAACTGTTTTAACAAGCTTTTCTCTTAAAGATTTTCAAACTGATCTTGATAGAAATAATTCAATTGAAGAAAATGTATTGAGACTTGCAAAGTTGTCTTTTGATGCGGGATTAGATGGATGTGTTTGTTCCCCTTGGGAGGTAAAAATGTTGAGATCTATTTATAAGGATAATTTTGAACTTATTACACCAGGTATCAGATTAAATATTGACAATAAAGATGATCAAAATAGAATTATGACTCCCTATGAAGCTACAGATAATGGCGCTTCTAAGTTGGTCATTGGTAGATCAATTTCAAAAGCTATAGATCCTAATAAAGCTCTTATAGAAATATTTAAATCTATTGATTCTGATTAATTTTGGATTCTTCTCCCTTAAGCAATCTTGTTATATTTGTTCTATGTTTCCAGATCACTAATAATGCAACAATTAAACTTATAAAAAAGTATGAGTGCATAAATTTACCAAGGTAAAAAAACATAAAAATAGGAAGTAAGATTGCGGCTGAAATACTTGATAAAGAAACAAATTTAGTTTTTGTTAGGACTATTAAAAAAATGCCAAGAGATGCGAGTCCAACTTTCCAAGAAAGAGCTAAAAACATACCTAATCCAGTTGCAACAGCTTTCCCTCCTTTACCTCTAAGCCATATTGGCCAAATATGTCCTGAGATAGCGGATATCCCTGCTATGACTTCTATTAATTCTTGATCTGTATAATATTGAGCAATTTTTACTGCAATAAGGCCTTTCCCAACGTCAATGATAAATACAAAAAGTGCTGGCCATTTCCCAACATTTCTTAAGACATTCGTAGCACCTGTAGATCCAGAACCTATAGTCCTTAGATCTATATTTTTGAGATATTTTCCAATTAAAAAACCTGTTGGAAGTGATCCTAAAAGATAACTTGCAGAAATTATTAAAATATTCATAAAGCTTAGTTTAGTTCAAGATCATCGTAAATTTCATTATCTGAACCAGCAAATGCAACCCACAATGGGAATTGAAGTATTGGAATTTCAACAGAGGTTTCTGCTGCATCAATGATAATAAATGGCAATTCTTCATTGGCTTCTAATCTATCAGCTCTCTCGATGACACCTTCAGACCTTTCAAAAAGAACAATCCCACTGTTAGGTCCAAAGTCATCCCTTGTTAGACCAAGTGAATCTTGAAGAATTCTTCTCCATTCACCTAATCGTTCAGGCTGCGAAGCTAAAATAAGAGTCTGGAATTGATCTCCATATAATTCCCCAAGAATAGATATTAAGCCAGCTGATAACAAGGCATTTTTTTGTCGAGATCCTCTACTTTCAAGAGAACCTCTTCCGCCCATGTTAAAGAACCAATCATCCATAATTTCTATATCTGAGGAATCAAGACTCCGTCTTAATTTCCAAGGTTCTGCATAAAAGTCGGGTTGTTCTGTGAAACTTGAAAAGCAACTTTTTATAATCTCTTCATCTGGCTTAAATGTCTCGGAAAGAGCAGGAACATTAACTACATTATTTGTGCTGTTGTCTTGCTTTTTCTCATCAAGGGGAGAAGGCTTTACGATTATTGGTTGAGAAACTAATTCAAGTTTCTCTACGTTTTGTGAAAGATTCTGCAAAGCTCCAGTTAAGTACTCTTGAAAGCCTTTAACTCTTTTAGCAATATTATCTGACTGTCCTTTGAAATTAGACTCAATATCTTTTTCAATTTCATTTTTTTTTGTTTCTAACTCTTTTATTTCTTTAACTAAAGAATCTTTTTTTGAAAAGAGATCTCTAAAAATTTCATTAGAAATTTCATCAAAAGATTTAGTTGATTTATCTTTTTTCGGTGTAATTTTTTTATTTTGAGTTGTATTTTTCTTACTAATTTGTTTTGTTTTATCATCTGAAATTGACTTATCTATTTTTAATTCCTTTTCAGGATTATTGTCGGAAATTTCTGTATTGGTCATTTAAATAATTTTGATGATTAGGCAAAGTCTGAATTTTAAGAATTTTTAATTTCCAGGGAGTCAACTTTTTTTATGAGCTCATCTTTTAATTGCTTTGGATTAAATAAAATTGGTAATAAATGAGGACTGGACTTTTCTCTAAAATAAAAAATACCTGGGATCATAGGGAAAAAGAATTTCCATGATATCCAGTTCTTGAATGGAAAAGTTCTAATCTCTTTTCCTAATTGTAAAACGATAAAATCATCATTTGTTATTTTTACTCTTAAGGTGAATGACTGAAGTAATAAAAAAAAGCTAAAAGAAGCAAAAACTATTGTTGGCAAAGAACCAATATTCAAAAACAAAAGCATAAAACTTAAAACTATTAGAATGATTGGCAACTGAAATGAAGGAGATATTATTACTGGCTCCTCTTTTTTTGATTTGGTATTAAACATAGGATCATCCAAATAAAATTTGTGTTAGTAATACATCCATTAAAGATACAGTAACGAGAGTCATTACAACTGCACCTGTTGTACTTGTTCCAACTTCTTTTGGACCTCCTTTGGTTGTAAGTCCATATCCACAAGCAATAATTGAAATAAGTAATCCGAACACTACAGATTTTATTAACATTGAAGTTAAGTCTGCACTGGTTAAACTCACATTGCCTGATCTTACAGATGTCCAAAAAACTATTGGAGGAACTTTATAAAAAATTGTGCTCCAAATTTGTCCACTCCATAAAGCTACAGATAAAAACAAAAGACACTGTATTGGAGACATTATTACCATCGATAGTAACCTTGGGACTACCAAATATTGGACTGGTTCGGTCCTTAACATGGTTATTGCCTCAATTTGTTCTGTGACTTTCATAGTACCCAGTTGCGCAGCATAGGCAGTTGCAACCTTCCCAGTCATTAAAGTAGCAGTTAGAAGAGGAGCCATTTCTCTTGCCATGCCTACTGCTAATAAACCTCCAATTTCACTTGAAACCCCCATACTTGTGAGTTGTGATGCAACTTGAATATTAAAAACTGTGCCTGCGGCAATTCCTGTAATTAATACAATTAACAAACTGCCAGGACCTGACTCCATAAGTTGCTCAAAGAGATCATTTTTGGAAATTTTACCCTTAAAGATAAAATTAATTGCTTGTCCGCCAATGACTAGGCTGCTTAGAAGTCTTTTGAAAAAATCAAGGTAATACATATCTTTATACTAGTTTGTAATTAATTTTCGATCCCATTTTCTCATGATTAAAAGACCAATGATTACCAATATTGAGGGTATAAAACCAATACATAATCTAATAGTTAATTGTGCTGAGTAGCATTTTTCAATAATATTTAGGCCATCTTTATCAATAAAGCATGATTGATAACCTGATAAATACAATAAAAATCCTAATAATTGAACACTAAACGCGATACCAATCTTCTGAATAAGTACCATCCAAGCAGTATATAGTCCTGCCGGTTTTTCTGGGTCTTCGTCTATTGCATCAGGAAGTAGTGACCAAGGGATAAGAAAAGCGGTTGAAGCTCCTATGCCAATAAGACAGATTATGAAAATTAAAAGAATGAACAGAAATATATTGCCGGCATTCAGAAATAAACTATCTCCAACTCCTGAAATTTTTGATAATGACGGTAAAAATAATGCTGCCGTACATGAAATAATCCACATAATCCCTCCATAGTTTAAAGCTGAAATCCTGTTTAATTTATTTGATACTCTGGTCCATATTTGTAAACCTATTAAAGCGCTAATTTGGAAAGGAATCGGGATCCACTTCGCGATATATGTTGGTACATTCAGTACATCCTCTACATAGATTAAGGCTACTGTTTGCATCAATTGTAAGGCGCACCAGAGAAGAATATAAAGCGTGATAACTTTTAGAAATTTTTTATTTCTGAAGATCCTTTTGAATTGAAGTGTTATGGCTTCAACTTTTTCTGAAGGCCTTCTTGCTTTTTTGGCAAATGGAGCTAATCCCCAACAAGAAATTAATGTTGTAGCAACTGCAATGCATCCGCTTATTTTACCCATTAAAAAGTATTCATTATTTGCTGATCCTTCAGAACCCAATACAACTCCAGCAATTATTAAACCAGTTAGTCCTGCAATTATTGAGCCAGTAAACCTAGATGCGTTTAGTCTTGTTCTTATTGCTGTATTTTCAGAAATTTCAGTAGATAGAGCTGCAAAAGGAAGATTAATACTTGTATAAGCAGTCATTACGATAATAGAAATTATGGCATAGTAAATAGTTTTGGTTAATACGGAGCCAGTGGGTGTCCACCATATCGCAGCTAAAGAGAAACCAAGAGGGACAGACGCTATTACCATCCAAGGGATTCTAGGCCCCCATCTTGATTTAGTACGATCACTTAACCATCCAATTAACGGATCATTTACTGCATCCCATATCTTTATTAACATTAATAATGAACCTGCAATTATTACTGGTAAACCAGCAGAAATAAAGAATTTGAACAGAAAAAAACCAAATTGCGTCGCGACTAAACCTGTGCCTGCATCTCCTAGCCCATAAGAGAACATTAATCTTGTTGTTGATCTAGTAATATTTTTTTTCGAGTGTGAATTTTCCAATCTTTTTGCTTTGTTGATTGTTTGATAATGTATTATTGCAATGGTAATTCAATTACTTAATGCGGGCGTGGTTTAGTGGTAAAACCTCAGCCTTCCAAGCTGAAGATGCGGGTTCGATTCCCGCCGCCCGCTTTTAGAATAAATTATTTTATGCCCCAAATACTTCTTCTGAAATGATTAATAAAGAGCTTCTACTCTTTATTGAAGCAGATTTTTCATTAATAGTTAAGGGTTTGAAAATCTCAGACATGCTAGTGTCAATAACTTTTAACCAATTATATTTACATTTCGGCAAGGGGAAATCGATACTTTTTGAATATGCATTTAAACCTATCCAGACTAGAGGATTAGTACTACCTTTGTTAATGCTAAAGGCAACTGTGTGAGACCAACTACTCCAATCGGGGCAATTTAACTTTGTTCCATGCCAATGATATGTTGGAATATTTTCATTGGTTTGCTTGCTAGGGAAGAATGATGGATTGAAAATGTTTATTAGTTTTTTTCGGATTTTTATGACGTATTTAAAATATTCTAATAATTCCAAATCTTGTTGACCATGTTCCCAATTCATCCAGCCCATTAAATTATTTTGGCACCAAGAATTATTGTTCCCGCCTTGTGATCTTCCTATCTCATCACCCATAAGTATCATCGGAACACCTTTAGAGATAAGTAAACTAAGAATAAGATTTTTTTGTTGTCTTTTTCTTAAATCATTGATTAATAAGTTCGTAGTTGGTCCCTCTGTACCATGATTCCAAGAATTGTTATGGTTATCTCCATCTCTATTTTGTTCTCTATTGGCAAAATTATGTTTTCTATTGAAAGTTACTAAGTCTTTTAGAGTGAATCCATCATGTGAAGTAATAAAATTTATCGACTTTGGGAAAATATTATCTTCTTTATAACTAGATGGCGTCCCTTTTATTTTATCGCTCATATTCCAAGCTGTATCTTTATCCCCCTTCCAAAATCTCCTCAAGTCATCTCTAAAATGACCATTCCAAGTGAAAGTATTCTTAGATGGGAAATCACCTAACTTATATAAACCGCCACAATCCCATGGCTCACTTATAAACTTGATATCGATAAGTTCTGGTTCACATTCTATATCTTCAAAAATTGGAGGATTATCAAGTGGTGAAAGATTTTCTCCTCTTGATAGGGCAATTCCTAAATCAAATCTAAAACCATCAACTCCTAATTCACTCGCCCAACATTTTAATGATTCAATTATTAGTTTTCTTACTAATCCTCTGTTTGCTGCAATAGTATTACCACACCCAGAGACATCCTGATAATTTTTATCTTTTCCAATAAAGTAATAAAGATTTTCATCTATACCTTTCCAAGATATTGCGGGTCCTTTTGAATCCCCTTCAGTAGTGTGATTGTAAACAACATCTAAGATGACTTCAATGTCTGCTTTATGACATTCCTCTACAAATCTTCTAAATTCGTCTCTATTCTTTTTAGCGGATTCATTCGAAAGATATTCAAAATGCGGAGTAAACCAATTAATTGGACTATAACCCCAAAAATTTTTTAGACCATTTGGGGCATCAGTAGGATCAAAACAAAAAATTGGAAGTAATTCAATTGTTGTAATACCCAGTTCTTTAAGATACGTAATTTTTTTTAAAAATTTCTTAAAACAACTTTCGTCTTTATCAATTGATTCAGTGAAAGCTTTGACATGGAGTTCATAAATAATGGTTTCTTCCCAAGAATGTTTCGGTCTTGGATAATCCTTAAAATTAAATAATTTCCTATCGCAAACAACGCTTTTAAGACAAGAATTAGTATTTTCTTGCGTTTTTAATGCATTTTCTCTTTTATAACTTCCCCATCCGGTAATTCCCCTTGAACATGGATCAAGTAATACTTTTTTTTCATAGTTATTATTAATTTCATTATTTTTTTGTTTCACTCTAAAAGCATAAATACAACCTTCATCTAGATTTTTTATTTCCGCATGCCAGTAAGGACCTTTATTATGATTATGATCTAATTTGAATATGCTTTTTGGGAAAATAGAGTCCTCTTTCTCGAACAATAAGATTTCTACATATTCTGCATTTGTGGCTATTAAGGAAAAATTTACCCCTTGTGAAGTTAGAGAGCTCCCTAAAGGAAATGGTTTACCTTTATTAAGATGAATCACTTTCTCTTTATCATTGATTAGTTAAATATTGGGATAATTTATTTAAATTACTGATATCTGAATGATAGATGCAAAATTAAAAAAAAAACTCAAATTTAAGGCTTCACTAATCAACTTTATTAGATGTTGGAGAGTATTTATTTTCTACTTAATTACAATTTCCTCATCTATCTGCTCAGTGCATAAAACGATTTATGAAGAAAGTTAAATAATGATAAAACCAGATTTTTCTTGATTTCAAAATACAAATTGTGCTTTTTCATGTGATGAGAAGGAAATATATCTCAAAATTAATAAAACATAATAAATAGCTCAAATTCTTAAATTCATCCTACTTTGACATTTCTTCTTTTGCTAAATTTAGTTAGATTTTTAATGCTAAATCCAGTGCCACCAATGCTTTTTGCCGTTCTCTAAATGAAGAGGCTAATTTTTATAAATGAAAAAACGCGGCAATAAAAAATAAATAATGTTGCTAAAAATGTCTATAAAATTTGTATAAAGCTTTGCGCCGCCGGCATTTTCGGTTGCCGTATTTGTATTTGCTCCATATGATGTGAAAGTTCGAGGTTTTAAAAACTCGATTTAAATCTTTTTTTTAACCCTTAGCTTTAATTTAAATTTCAATGAACAAAGCTGATTTAGTAAATCTTGTAGCAGCTCGTACAGAGCTCACAAAAACGGATGTTTCTTTAGTTGTTGATGCGGCTATCGAAACTATTGTTGATTCAGTAGTGGAAGGCAAAAAAGTCTCTTTACTAGGATTTGGTTCTTTTGAACCAAGAGATCGTTCTGCAAGACAGGGATTAAACCCTAAGACAGGCGAAAAAATAGCAATACCCGCTAAAAGAGTTCCAACATTCTCTGCAGGTAAACTTTTTAAGGATAGAGTTCAAGGGTAATCTTTTTAATCTATTTCTTCCTTTAGTATCAAGGTGCTCTTTAAGGGCATCTTTTTTTAATAGCAATAAAATGCAATTAGCTCAATGACCAATACTTTTGACAAGGCATCCAAAATTTTGAAATCTTAAGAAGTAATGAAATGTTTAACTATTTTGTGCTTGAAATTTTTGTTGTTATCTAATTTTGTTTTGGCTGAGACAATATCTACGAAGTCTAAGATTTTAAATCAATCTAGTGAATGTTTTATAGATTCTCGAACTCAGTTATGTAAAGAATTAGTTTCTGAAATAGAAAAACTTCAACTAGTAGTATTTGACCAAAATAGATTCAAATGTCAATCAAGTTTATTGGGGCTGCAAACAGAAATAATTGAAGCTTATTTTTTTAATAATTTCTCAAATGAGAGAATTTCGTTAATGATCCCATATGTGATTAAAAATTGTTAATTATTAAAATAATTTTTATTTTTGGAATATTATAAATTTGTTATTTAATTTGTAATGGTAAAAGGTTTTTCTAATAATGAAGTTAAGAATAATAGTCAAAATACTCAAATAAAAGAAAAAAAAGGCTTAGCTGGTTTTCTTAAAGGCAAGAAATTTACTTACACTTTACCAGGTAAAAAACAAATAAATATTTTTGGATCAATAGTAATAGGCTTAAATATGATTTTAGTATTGCTAGTGATCCTGTATTTAAAGAATCAAGAATTCCATGACTTTGTATTTAATGTTGGTCGTTAGCTATATTTTTAGATCGAAAATTTTATCAAATGATATATTGAAATTTTAGGATATCTTATGAAGGTAGTTAATTTAGTTTCTCAAATATTTTTTTTGTTAATAACTGTTCTATTTTTGATATATTTTCTAACAGGTTATGACTCTGCTTTTGAGGCGGATCAAAATTGTCATTCATATCTTTCAAGTTACGAAAACTCATCTGGAAATTATGGTTGTGATCATGATACTGAGACACATCAGTGGATACTTTACGAGTCTAATGAAATCAAAGAACCAGCAAAAATTATTAAGAAATTTAGGTACAAGTTTTTATAAATCAATTTTCTTATAAAAAAACTTTGCAGATAATATGGAAATAATCGCTGTAACTGTGAAAGTAAGATATTGATATATGCTTCCCTCTAAGTAGATTTTATTTTTATATAAAGGAAAATCGACTAAAGATCCTATAGTTCCCCAAATAATTACCCATACAGATATGTATAAGAATACTTTTATTGGATTAGATTTTTTTGCTTCCATCTTTAATTAATACCAAAAATTGAAGAAGTAACAGGTCTGCCGCTAAAAATTAACTCGGTTAATATGAGCATTAAGAATCCGATCATTGCTGCTCTACCATTTACTAGTTCAGCACTGCTATTAAATCCAAAAACATTCTTTACTTCATCTCCCTGATTGTCTACCCATTTTGAGTATTCATTATCAGTTGATGATGTATTAGTTAAATCATTATTTTGATTTTCTATTGGAGAGCCGTTTTCTTGCATAAAGTTTTTTAATTTATACTAGTAATTTTAAAACTAATTTTTATTAAATTAAAGTTGAAATTATAAAAAAAATTAAGACAAAAATTATTATCCACAAAAATTGTAATCTCAAAATTAACTGACAAATTAATTTAATTTTATCTCCAGTGCAATTATCTCCATTCGCATTAATAATTGGCTTTTCAATAATCTCATTTTTATATTTACTTTTCCCACCCAATTTTATCCCAGAAATATAAGCAAATATAGCTTCTGAAATCCCAGCATTAGGCGAATCATATTTTTTACCATCAAGATAGCTTTTTTTTATGATTGATCCATACTCATTAATTTTGGGACTAACTAAAGGTAATGTGAATAAAACTAATCTTGAAGGAGCAAACGTAAAAATATCTTCGATTTTTGCACTGAAAAAACCTAAATATCTAAAATAATCATACTTGTAACCTATCATTGAATCTAGAGTGCTTATGGCTTTATAAGAAAAACCAAGTGATAAAGGCCCTGGCAGAAAAATTGAAAATTTCATAAAAAAAATTCCAATAAAAATCCAAAATAATGGCCCAAATATTCCATCAACAGAATTCTCGGTAAGACTCTCTGTACTTGATCTCAAAAGATGTTCTAAAGAAGATGAACTTACATCCCTACTTACTATCCTTTGTACCTTCTCTTTGATTATCATATTATTTTGGTGATTATTTTCTTCACGTTCTATTAGCTCTGCAATCTCTTTCACACTTGAAATAAGTCCCCTAGTCGCAATGCAACTTGAAAGTCCAAAAAAAATTAGTAATCCACTAAAAAAATTATTTCTTGATTGCACATAACTGAGCTCTATCAATTTACCTAAACCAAAACTCATTCCAATGGTAGATATAGCTACGATTAAACCTCCCCAAAACAATATATTTTTATTTTCCTCAAAATTATATATAAGGTAATCAGATATTTTTTTTATGTAAAAGCCAATTACTTGAACAGGGTGGATTAAGAATCTTGGATCTCCGATCAATAAATCAAAACCAATCGATCCAAGAAATATTAAAAATAAATTTATTGCAGCCAACTGAACATCGAGCGCAGACCTTTACCCACTTTCTCAATTTCATGTTTTGAGTTCTCTTCTCTTAATTTTGTCATTAAGGGTTTGTCTTTATCACATTCTTCCACAAAATTCTTAGCGAAAGTTCCATCTTGAATATCTTTTAGGATTTTCTGCATTTCTTTCTTTGTATCACTATTGATAAGTCTTTTACCACTCACATAATCTCCATATTCTGCAGTATTTGAAATGGAATCTCTCATTTGAGATAAGCCTCCCTTTACCATTAAATCAACAATAAGTTTAACTTCATGTAAGCATTCGAAGTAAGCAAGTTCGGGCTGATAGCCTGCCTCTACAAGAGTTTCGAAGCCTGATTTGACAAGTTCTGATAATCCTCCGCACAAAACTGCTTGTTCGCCAAATAAATCAGTTTCTGTCTCTTCTTTGAAGTTTGTTTCGAGAATCCCAGCTCTCGTTCCGCCAATCCCTTTGGCGTAAGCCATCGCTAATGATCTAGCACTGCCTGATGAATCCTGCTCTACTGCAAACAATGCTGGAACTCCTTGACCATTCTGATATTCCCAACGAACAGTGTGTCCAGGCCCTTTTGGGGCAATCATAACAACATCCACAAAACTAGGAGGTTTGATAAGTCCGAATCTTATATTAAAGCCATGAGCAAAACTTAATATCTTTCCTTCTTTTAAGTTTGGTTCTATTTCTTTAAGGTAAACATCTTTCTGAAACTCATCTGGGAGGAGAATCATAATCCAGTCTGCTTTTTCGCAGGCCTCAGAGACACTAAACACTTGTAGACCATCGCTGATTGCTTTGCTTTCAGACTTACTTCCTTTATATAATCCGACAATTACATCCATGCCGCTATCTTTAAGGTTTAGAGCATGTGCATGACCTTGTGAACCATATCCAATAATCGATATTGTTTTATTATTTAAAAGACTTAGATCTGCATCTGTGTCGTAAAAGAGTTGGGTCATTAGTAATAGCTTCTTTGCATTTGATAAATTATATATTAGACATTAAAGGTGAAATAGACCAAAAAATTATTAATTTAAAAATGAAATTAAAATATTTGTTTAGAAAATTTAAGACTGATTTGCTTCACTTGGATGTGTGATTACTCTATCAATCAAGCCATAGTTTTTAGCTTCTTCCGCACTAAGAAAATAATCTCTATCAGTATCCTTTTCAATTTTCTCGAATGATTGGCCTGTCATATCTGCCATAGACATATTTAACATATCTTTAATTCTTAAAATTTCCTTGGCTTCTATTTCAATATCACTTGCTTGACGTTGAGATGTTCCTCCAAGAGGCTGATGAATCATTATTCTGCTATGGGGCAAAGCAACTCTTTTACCTTTTGTGCCTGCGGCCAATAGGAACGCTCCCATTGAGGCTGCAAGGCCAACGCATATGGTGACTACATCACTTTTTACGTATTTGATAGTATCGTAAATGGCCAAGCCAGCCGTTACTGATCCACCTGGGCTATTAATATATAGATAGATAGGTTTGGTATTGTCATCAGAATCAAGATAAAGCATTTGTGCAACAAGGCTATTAGCAATACCATCATTTACCTCTTGTCCAAGAAAAAGAATTCTTTCAACACCTAGTCTTGTATATATATCAACCCATCTTTCGTATTGACTTCCTGGAAGTCTGTAAGGCACGCTTGGAGTTCCTATTGGCATGATTTAAAGTAGTTGTTTGTGAGAGTTAAATTTTATTTGGTAAATCTTTTTGACTTGTGAGTATTCTATCAATAACTCCATAATCTAGGGCTTCTTGAGGATTAAGATAACTCATCCTGTCCGAGTCTTTGGAAAGTTCTTCTATCGTTTTTCCAGTATTACGAGAAAGAATCTCAAGCATTGATTTTTTATTTTTCAAAACTTCTTCAGCTCTTATTTGGATATCGGTTGCTTGACCTCTTGCTCCACTTATAGGTTGATGTAAAACAATAGATGCGTGTGGAAGAGCTGCTCTTTGGCCTTTTGTACCAGAAGAAAGGATAACCGCAGCAGTCCCCATTGCTTGTCCGATACAGATTGTATGTACGGGAGGCTTAATGTAGCTTATGGTATCGCAGATAGCGAAAGCTTCTGTTTCAAAACCAACAGCGTCACCAGTGTACCAGCTTGTACCTGTTGAATTGATATAGAAATATATCGGTTTTTCTGGATCCTCAAACTCAAGATAAAGAAGTTGAGCAATTATTAGCTCAGTAACATCCATTCCTAATTGTCTCTTAGCATCATCATCAGAAAATAATGGTAAACCAAGGTAGACAATTCTCTCTTTTAGTAAAAGAGAGGGTAGATCTGGGGGCGGAGTCCTCATAACGGTGTTTTCGCCGTAATAAGGAGCAGATACAGTCATTCGTATCACAATAATAGGAATGATTTGATTGTAGCTAGATTTAGCCCTGTGTCGCTGGTGATTTAAAAGATTTGTTTGACTCAGGATTATTTATCAGTTTCCCAAAGATCATTCTTCCTGTCGGGGTTTGTAGTGCTCCTGTTATGACAATATCTAATCTGCTTCCAACAAAATCCTTTGCTTCATCAATCACAACCATTGTTCCATCATCTAAATATCCTATACCTTGCATTTTTTCTTTACCCTCCCTCACAATTTTTATATTAAGTGATTCCCCTGGTTGTACTTCTGGCCTTAAGGCAATAACTAGATCACTCAAATTCATAACTTTTAATTCTTTGACTTCTGCAATCTGAGAAAGATTATAATCAGCGGTAATTAATGTTCCTGTCATATCCTCAGTAATTTTTAAGAGTTTTTCATCTACGCCTTTACCTTCATACTTTGTAGGGTTGATTACAAGCCTTCTGCCGTATAACTCTCTTAATTCTTTTAGCAATTTTAGACCTCTCCTGCCCTTAGACCTTTTTTCATTACTACTTGAATCTGCTAAAGTTTGTAGTTCATCAATTACACTTTGAGCAACAATTAATTGTCCTTCCAGCAAACCGCAACTTAAGAGGCCATTTATTCTGCCGTCAATAATTACACTCGTATCAAGAATTTTTGCACTTGCAGCAGGGAGTATTCCTTCATTAACTAGGTATGCATCAGTATTATTTGGATTGAATAATCTTAATAATGTCCTTCCATGTGTATCTGCTAACTTATATCCAAGCACACCAAAGAAAATATTGCTTAATATAGCTGCTAAAGGTTTTGCAAAAAAGACTTGTCTAGGGAATGGAATTAATAGTATTGGTGCCAGAAGGAGATTCGCAACAAGTAATCCTAAAATTAATCCAACGGACCTACTAATTAATAGATCCGTAGGCATTGTCCTTATTTGATCAAGAAAAGTTTTTCTAAGTTGAAGGAATACAAAACCAGCTGCTAATCCTATAAAAAATCCAATTATTGCTAAAACAATTCTAAAACCCTCAACATTAGACACCTGTTTAAGTATGTCTACTGGCAAGAGATCAACTCCAAGCCATCCTGAAGCTGCCCCAGACAATACAAATAAAATTAATACTAAGATATCTGTCATATCTATAATCTACTAGGATTTATTAATTGAGTAAATAAGGATCTGATTTTTTTCGATCCTTAATATCTTTTTGGAAGTTAAAAATGTATCTAAATTATGAATAAGTATCCAAGAAGCGCTTATGTACACATCCCTTTTTGCCATAGAAGGTGTTTTTATTGTGATTTTGCTGTAATTCCACTAGGGAACAAAGTTGAAACTTTACAAGGTTATGGAAGCAAAACTGTTAAGGAATATTTGTACTTTTTATACAAAGAAATATTGTCAATTAAGCATAAATTACCTCTTTCAACACTTTATATTGGTGGTGGAACACCATCAATTTTGGATCCTAAGCAAATTAAAGAATTAATTGATATTTTTAAGGAAAATTATGGAATTGATTATGGTGCTGAAATCACTATGGAGGTTGACCCAGCCAGCTTTAATCAAGTTGATCTTTATGGATTCATAGATGCTGGGATAAATAGATTTAGTCTTGGAGTGCAAAGTTTTAATAATCAGATACTTCAAAAATCAGGAAGGCGACATTTGAGAGAAGATGCTGAAAAATCTTGTTTGTGGTTGAAAAGAGAATATGATTCTGGGCTAATAAAAAGCTGGAGTTTAGATTTAATTCAAAACTTGCCATTAAGTGGATATAAAGAATGGCAAGATGACTTAAAAAAAACCATAACTTTTTCACCACCACATATTTCTATCTACGATTTGAATATTGAAAATGGCACTGTTTTTAAAAAATTAGTTAAATTAGGAAAATTAAAACTTCCAAATGATGAAGAAGCTTTTAGAAATAGTGAGTCAACTCATTTAATTTTAAAAAAATCAGGTTATTCAAGATACGAAATCTCGAACTATTGCCTTCCGCGGCATCAATCCAGACATAATAGAGTTTATTGGAGTGGTTTAGGGTGGTGGAGTTTTGGTCAAGGTTCCACTAGTTCACCTTGGGGGGAAAAGTTAACTAGACCAAGAGTTAGTAAAGAATATAAAGAATGGGTAATAAGACAATGCAAACTTAATTTAGATTCATCCCTAATTAATAAGAATTTTGTCTACAAAGAACTTGATGAAAAAATAATGTTGGGATTAAGACTTAAAGAGGGTGTAGATATCAAAAATGTGTTCAAACAACAAAACTGGGAAAACAATCAATTTGAGCTTAACTTTAGTAAATTGATGGAAGAATGGAAAAAATTTCTTGATAGTGGATTATTAGTAAGAAAGGGGAATAGATTCTTTTTAAGCCAGCCAAAAGGAATGGAACTAAGCAATCAAGTTCTTGTCTCTATGTTTAAATGGTGGGATAAAATTAATTGAGATTAATCATATACTTTTTTAAAAAAGATAAATCATTGCCATCACTTATTTTATGGGAATTCTAGATAATAAAATAAATCCCCTCGAAAACTTCTTTAACAAAAGGTGATGCAAATCTCAGCAAAAAAATAATTCCAAGTTGATAAAAATTTAGAGATTAAACACTTGTTTTAATGGTTATGTTTGTGAATACTATATGGCATCAATTTATTCCCCATTCGATAAACTCTTTAGCAACCAAATTTATAAGCTTATTTTTCTATCTTTTCTAGTATCCAATAATAT
Source organism: Prochlorococcus sp. AG-347-I04 (assembly GCA_003281625.1). GTDB lineage: Bacteria > Cyanobacteriota > Cyanobacteriia > PCC-6307 > Cyanobiaceae > Prochlorococcus_A. Next base: position 29,136 of record QCBL01000001.1, on the reverse strand, counting down.
TGAAATTTTCGTTCATTTTTAATGGTTTATTTGAAAATCCCGACGAAAGAATTGTCATCGAAAGAAGAGGAATATGAGAAATAGAGTATTTCAAAATCAATTTGTTTAAGCGAAGAAATGTAGTTTTAAATTTATTTTGAAATTTGTAAAAAATTTGAAAGAAAAATCTATCGATTGAAATTTGATTTAAATTAAATGTTACAGCCACCCCATTATAAAATGTCTATTAATACATTCCTTTTGCTTTTATTAGTTATTGCAAACTATACAAACTTATTTTTAAATATCAAAAATAAAAGAAAATGAAATGCTCGCAAGATAAAATATATCCTTAAAAACTTAATAAGAAATAAGGTTTTTGGCGAAATAGAATCTACTATAAAAGGTTTTTTTAGTTAAGTCTTTCATATTCTACCCATTCTTTTAATTTATCCTTAAATATTTTCTTCCCCTGAATAATAGGTTTGCAAAATGGTGGTTGATCATCATTAAGGCCCAACAAATCTGCAGTTACTCTTACTTGGCCATCGCAATAATTACCTGCACCAATACCTATTACGGGGATTGTCAAAGAGTTTTGTATTTCTTTAGCAAGTAAATCAGGAATATGTTCAAGCACTATTGAAAAACATCCTAATTTTTCAAGAATGGAAGCTTCTTTCTTTATTTTTTCTTGGCTTTCTAAGCTTTCTCCTTGTTTCTTTAACCCGACATTTAGATAGCTTTGTGGTGTAAGACCTACATGACCCATAACAGGTATTCCCATTCTTACTAATCTAGAAATAACTTTTTGTATTTCTGGTTCAGCTCCCTCTACTTTTACAGCTTTTGCATAAGTGCTTTGAATGATTTTTCCTGCATACTCAACTGCTTTATCCTCACCACATTGGTAAGTCAGAAAAGGCATGTCTGAAACGACTAAAGGCTGTTCCTCAATTTTCTTCTTAAATCCCCTTGAAACAGCATTAGTATGATAAATTATGTTTTCTAAAGTTAATGGTAATGTCGATTTGTATCCTAAGCAGACCATTGCTAAAGAATCTCCTACCAGTACGAGATCAACATTTGCTTGTTCTGCAATAGATCCTGATATGGAGTCCCATGCAGTAAGTGCAATGATTTTGCGAGATTTTTTTTTATAATTAACTAGGTCTGAAGGTAACATAATAAGTTTATGTATCTTTTTTAATCAAGAATTGCTAGTATGATTCTGACTCGGCCTTTCGCGGTTTTAACGCCTAAACCTGGTCAGGACCGGAAGGTAGCAGCCACAAGGGATGCTTGAGGCAGGCGAGATAACCGAGTCACTCTATTTTACCTTTTAACCTATATCTTTTTTATTTTGCCTTAATCTCAAAAACTCAGGAATACTAGCTCCTGATTCTTTATTTTCGGAATAATTATATAAGGGTTGATTAGATAATCTGTTTTTTATTCTTTGCTGGTTTAATGGTTGGGTTGTTTCAAATCCTGTAGCAATTACAGTAACTTGTATTTCTCCTTCCATTGCCTCATCGACCACTGCACCAACAATAATATTTGCTTCTTGATCAACAACATCATAAATAATTTCAGATGCGGAGGTCATGTCTTCTAAAGTCATGTCTTTGCCTCCAGTAATATTTATAACACAGCCTTTAGCTCCATCAATTCTAGCTGCCTCTAATAAAGGACTATTCATTGCTGCCTGTGCTGCTTCTATAGCTCTCGATCTCCCTGAACCTATACCTATTCCGAGAAGAGCAGTACCAGCTTCGGTCATAACTGATCTTACGTCGGCAAAATCTACATTAACTAATCCTGGGCAAGTAATTATGTCACTAATGCCTTTAACACCCATCCTCAGAACATCATCAGCATTTCTAAATGCCTCTTGAAGAGGAGCTCCTGCTATAACGTCTTTTAATCGGTCATTTGGGATAACTATTAGAGTATCAACGTTTTCTGCTAGTCTAACGATCCCCTCCTCTGCTTGACGCATTCTTCTTTTACCTTCAAAAGAAAATGGTTTGGTTACTATACCAACTGTTAGTGCCCCGCTTTGTTTGGCTACTTCTGCAACAACTGGTGCTGCTCCTGTACCAGTTCCTCCGCCCATTCCAGCGGCTATAAATACTAGATCAGACCCATCTAATGCTTGTTGAAGCTCTTCTTTGGATTCTTCGGCTGCTTTTTGTCCAATACTTGGATTACCACCGGCACCTAAACCTCTAGTGAGGTTTTGTCCAAGTTGAACTCTACTCTCTGCAGAAGATTGTAGTAGGGCTTGTGCGTCGGTATTAAGGACTCTAAATGAAACACCTTCTAAATCACTATTAATCATTCTATTGACTGCATTACTGCCACCACCACCTACACCAATAACTTCTATTTTAGCGCTTTGGCTTGGAAGGATTTCTCTCGATTGATCAAAATTTGGATTGTTACCGAAGCTCATCTCTTAATAGGAATCTAATATTAGTATTGGGTGTATTATGGACTTACTGAGCTCATCTGTAGGAATTTGTTGAGGAAAATCCTAGAAATATTTATTTATTAAATATTTTGTTTGAATGCAAAACCCATATCAACACTACAATAATTAAAAAAAATTACTCAGAATCCTTTTTCAAATATTAGGGTTTGAACACTTTTATTTTTGGTTTATCTGGATTAGTAAGATCAATATTATCTATTTTTTTTGAAAAGCTATTTTTGTTAAATTCATTTTTAAGATTATTGATTATTTGTAATTGATGTTTGATTAAATTTGGTTTGAATCCCAAAAATATCGTTCTTAAATCTTTTTCCTCAACAGTTAGAAATCCATCGGATGAAAAAGTTATTTTAACTATCTCTAAATTATAATTCTCCATAGCGATAAAAATTTCAGATAATATTTTTTTAAATTTTTCTTTCCATCCAAAAACTTGTATGGTTAATTTATTCAAATTTTTTTCATTCACATTTTGTTTGTTTATAAAAATTCCATCTTTATCGATGAAGCCTAATATTTTTTCGTTGTTTAATATTCTCTCGCCATAAGCTATTGGGATTCTTGAATTAATATGAACTTTCAAACCAAAAGGAAATAATTCTCTGTTTACCGAAACATATTTAAGAGATAAATTTTGTTTTAACTCTTTTTCTAACAAATTAGTTTCAACAAAAATTAATCGAATCGGAAAATTTAAAGAGGAATTTTTTACCAAGTCATTCTGCGAAAATAATTCACTGCCAGAAATCCTAATGTCGTGAATATAAACTTTTTTAAGAGTTTTTATGCTAAATAAGCTTGTTAAAAAGAAAAATGAAATTAGAAAAAAAAAGCTTCTATGGTTGATTTTTTTTTGGTTTTTCACAAATCACATCGAGCTTTTTCCATCAATTGATCCATCCATTCTCTAGCTTGCTCTGCATCTGAAAATGGGACATCCATCTCTTTCCCATCACCTACTAATCTCAACCTGCACTTGCCTTGAGATTCATTTGTTAGAGGAGCTTCCCCTGAAGTTAGCGCCATTAATTCAACTAATTCTAGTTTCTTTATTGTAAAACTATCTTTTTCTTCAAATTTACCAGCTTCAAATGCGCTCCACTTTAACTCCCCATCCTTTAAGGAAGCTGCACCTGAACTATCTAACTTACACAGTTCAGAATCACTCGCCCAACTTCTAAAAAGATTTTGCCTTCTTCTTTCTAACCATCCAAGTGCTGTCAATAAAATGAAGATTAGAAGTAATGGTAACCAAAGAAGTCCATGCAACATTTATTTAAATTACAAATCTAAAGATATATCTACTAGTTTAGCCACAAGTTGTTCGATTTTTAAACCTGAAGCTTCCCAAAGCATTGGAAACATACTATTTTTTGTAAAACCAGGAATTGTATTAATCTCATTTAATAAAATTTTATTTGAAGATTTATCTAAAAAGAAATCTACTCTTGCAAAACCAAAGATATTTAGCGCTTTACAACTCTTAATAGCAATTTCTTTAATTTCTTTTGTGATTTTAGGATCTATTTGAGCCGGGATAATTATTTTATTATTTGAGTAATATTTTGAATCGTAATCGTACCAATCACTTTTATAATTTACTTCGCCTATCTCAGAGGCAAAGAGTTTTGAATCCCCAATTATTCCGCATTCAATCTCCCTTACCTTTAAACCTTCCTCTATTAAGATTCTTGGATCTATTTCTCGAGCCTTTTCTAATGCTTGTAATATTTCTGATTTATTTATGACTTTGGAGATGCCAAGAGATGAACCAGAGTTCGAGGGCTTAACAAAAACAGGAAAATTTAATTTTTTTAAAATTTCATTAACTAACTTATTTTTAACTTTCTCATCGTTTAAATCTTCATTTTCAAAAACTAGATATTTAACTTGTGGAAGTTTAAGATTTGAGAAAATTGTTTTCATCAATATTTTATCCATTCCAAGTGCAGAGCCTAAAATTCCACATCCTACTAAGGGTTTCTTTGTAAATCTCAGTAGGCCATGAATTGATCCGTCTTCACCATTAAATCCATGTAAAAGAGGAAACCAAACATCAATATTTTGAAATTCAATTCCTTCAAGGAAGTTAATTTTTTCTTGATTAAAAGTTGCTTGTTTTTTTGTTTTATTGTTTTCAATTTCTCCAATTAGGATTTTTTCTGAACTAGCGCTATCAAGCCATTCTCCATATTTGTTTATGTAAAAGGCTTTAACTGTAAAACGTTCTTTATTTATTTCTGCATTGAATGCTTGATAAACTGTTTTTGCAGAGGATATCGATACTTCATGTTCATTGGAATTCCCGCCAAATATTAACCCAATACATTTTTTCTTACCCCCGATCATTTAGAAAAAAATCATAAATAAAGTTCGCCTGTTAAAGAAAAAGGTCTTGCTTCATTTATTCTTACATCTATCTCATCTCCCAATGAAAAATTAAAGCTAATGTTTTTGGGAATCTCTATGAAAGTTAATCTATTTGTTCTAGTTCTACCCATAATTTGCGCGGAATTTTTTGGATTTAAACCCTCAATTAAAACGCTTTCTATATTGTTGATATATCTTTGATTTCTCCTCCTAGCAGTTTTCTCGACCAAATCATTAATTTCCTGTAATCTGGTTTTTTTCACCTCTTCCGAAAGTTGATTCGCCCAAACCGCTGCAGGCGTGTTTGGTCTTGGAGAGTATGCTGCTGTATTCACCTGATCAAATTCAATTTCAGAAATTAGCTTTAATGTATCTTGATATTGTTGTTCGGTTTCTCCTGGGAAAGCAACTATTGCGTCAGCTGTGATTGATGCATCTGGCATTAATGATCTTATATTCTCAATAATATTTTTATATTTTTTAATAGTGTATCCTCTGGACATTTGCTTTAAAATTTCATCATTTCCACTTTGGAAGGGGATATGAAAATGTTCACAGACTTTATCAAGTTCATAACAAGCTTGAATCAACCTTTTTGAAAAATATCTTGGATGACTAGTAGCAAACCTTATTCTGCGAATTCCTTTAACATCATGAATATAATACAAAAGATCAGTGAGAGTATTTTCTTTTCTCCCCTCTTTTGTAGTTCCTGGAAGGTCTCTACCATAAGCATCAATGTTCTGACCCAAAAGAGTAATTTCTTTAAAATTATCATCCGCTAATTTTTGGATTTCATTTTTTATCGCATTTGGATATCTTGATTGCTCTTTTCCTCTGACAGAGGGAACTACACAATATGAACATCTTTCATTACATCCATAAATGATATTAACCCAGCCACAAATAGAGCTTTCTCTTCTAGCACTTGTTATATCTTCGGAAATGAAGGTTTCTTCTGTAGCAGCAACTTGATTTCCTAAATCAACTTTCCCCAGAAGATTCTCAAGATTATTTACATGTTGAGGCCCCATAACCAGATCAAGTTCTGGGACTCTTCTTAGTAAGGACTCCCCTTCTTGCTGAGCGAGGCAACCTGCAACAACGAGTTTTAAGCTAGGTGTTTTGTGCTTTCTTTTTGCTTGTCTTCCTAGAAAGCTATAAACTTTTTGCTCTGCATTATCTCTAATAGTGCATGTATTGTACAAGACCAGATCGGCATTTAATTCATTATCTGCTCTGGTGTATCCCATTTTCTCTAATGTCCCAGCCATTCTCTCCGAATCAGCTTTGTTCATTTGGCATCCAAATGTGGTTATCCAATAACTGCTAGTAGTTGAATTCTTTTTAAATTTTTTTCCGTCTGTTTTTGTTTTTGTTAGCACTTTGCTAGGGATTTTTTATGATTCTTTAATACAAAATTACAATTTAATTAATTTTGCTGCAATTTTTTTGAGGGCGAGCGAGGGGATTCGAACCCCCGAATAGCGGCGCCACAAGCCGCTGCCTTAACCACTTGGCGACGCCCGCCTCACATTTATAAATTTAACAACTCAAGGGGAATTTTTCATAGTAATTTTGATCTTTTAGCGAAATTTGAATTATTTTCTAATTCAGTAAAGTTTTTTCTTATGATTTAAAATAAAAGAAAATTTAAAAATTTGAGTAATTCCGGCACAGCCGAGGTTCTTATTCCCAGAAGCCTTTGTTTAATAGAAGATATAGATAACCTCATTATCGATATAGAGGATTTATGTTCGGTTTCCATTAGTTGGGAGGATGGATTTGTTTCTGAGTTAAAGCCTTTAAAAAATAAAGTTACAAAACCAAAAAATATTTTATTTCCAAGATTTGTTGAAACGCATTCACATTTTGATAAATCTTTTACATGGGCGGACTTCCCTAATCTGGAATCAAACTATGAAGGCGCATTATCAGTAAATCTTGAAGAACATAAAACTAGAACTACAGATAAGGTTCTTGAAAGAGTTGAGAAATCATTAAAACTTGCCATACAAAATGGATACCGAGCTATTAGAAGTCATATTGATACTTACAAAAGTCAATCTATTGAGATTTGGATTGAACTTTTTAAATTACAAAAAAAATTTTCATCTGAGTTGACTTTACAATTCGTTGCTTTAGCTCCATTGGAATTCTGGGATACAACTTATGGAGAAGATTTGGCAAAAATATTTTCCTCCAATGGAGGTATTTTAGGAGGTGTACTTGTTCCTCCTTTCAATAAAAAAGATACAAGCAAATTTCTCGCAAAGATGCTTCTTCTAGCTAGTAAATATAAATTAGAAATTGATTTGCATATAGACGAATCGATCATTGAGCCTGGAGCCGGAATAAAGGTTTTATTGGAGACAATCGAAAATTTAAAAATCAAAAGTATTCCAATTACTTGTAGTCATTTGAGTAGTCTTATTTCACTAAGTCATAGTGAGATTTTAAATTTAGGAGAAAAAATGGCTGAGAAAAATATTAAGGTTATTGCTTTACCTCTAACAAATTTTTGGCTGCTCAATCGAAGTAATAAAACTACTTCATTAAAAAGACCAGTTGCTCCAATAAAGCAATTACAAAAATCACACGTGGATGTATCTCTAGGTAGTGATAACGTTCAAGATCCCTGGTACCCATTTGGTGATTTTGATCCTTTTTATATGTTGTCTTGCTCGATACCTATGCTTCAACTAAATCCCTGGGAGAGAATGACTCTATCTTCTATTTTTTTAGCTCCAAGCAGATTATTAAACTTAAAGTGGGATGGTTTAATTAAAAAGGGTTGCCCGGCTGATTTTGTGATTTTAGATGCACAAAGATGGGCAGATGTTTTTTCGAGTTCCTTAAAAAGAAAAGTGTTTATAAAAGGCGATTTATATTGCTAATTGGCTAATTTATATACAAAACAATAAGAATTTAATTAATGACATCAAATACTCTTAAATTTATAGACAAATTTAGGGAGGTTAACAACTTAGAGATTATTGAAAGCCAATCTGACATAAAAAGGCTTTCAAAAGATTTTTATAACTACTCCCCAGTCCTTACTGAAAAATTAGACGAATGTATTGCTGATTTGGTTGTAAGACCTAGTGATCACAAAGCGGTACAGGAAGTAGTAAAAATTTGTTGGGAATTTTCTATCCCACTTACTTTAAGGGGTTCAGGTACAGGTAATTATGGACAAGCTGTCCCATTATTCAAGGGAGTTGTAATGCAGATGTGTCACTTTAATAAGTTAGAAGAATTTGATCCAGATACAGGTTTTGTAAAAGTACAGTCTGGCTGCGTTATGGGAGATTTGAATAAACAATTAGAGAAATATGGGAGGGAATTGAGGTTGCTCCCTAGTACTTGGAAAACTGCAACAATTGGAGGTTTTATTGCAGGTGGATCAGGAGGTATTGGTTCAATTAGATGGGGATTTTTAAGAGATCCAGGAAATCTCATTGGCTTAGAGGCAGTAACGATGAATGAAAAACCTGAATTATTAAAATTTAATGCTGAAGAATCCGAACCTCTAAATCATGCTTATGGGACTAATGGAATAATTACTTCTTTACTACTTGCTACTGATATCAAACGTAATTGGTATTCAATAGTTATCGACTGTATTGAATTTGAAAAAACAATAGAAATATTAAAAACTCTCACCAGTGCAGCAATTGATCTGAAACTAGGAGCAATTCTTGAAGAAGAAATTGTAGATCAAATGCCAAAATGGTTTAAAAGTGATGCTAGAAGTCACAAGATATTAATTCAATCTACTTTTGGAGGAACAAAAACGATCGAGTTGATTTGTAGAAAATTCAACGTTGAATTTACCCTCCTTGGGGAAGAAGAAAAACTCGTTAATGGAATTTCTGAAGTCGTGTGGAACCATACAACTCTTCATATGAGGTCTAAGAATAAAAATTGGACTTATTTACAGATGCTTTTGCCACTTAATAATGAACTAGAATTGATCAATTTTCTGAGGAAAAAATGGGGTAGAAAAGTTCTTTGGCATTTAGAGGCAGTTTCTCAACAAGGATCACCGCGATTAGCGGCTTTACCTGTATTAAGGTGGAATGGGATAGATGAATTAAATGAAATAATGGAAGATTGTAAGAAACTTGGGGCGTTTATTTTCAATCCCCATGTTTTAACTGTCGAAGGGGGAGGCCTAGGAGTGGTTGACGCAGATCAAGTAAAAGCAAAATTAAAATTTGATCCTAAAGGACTATTAAATCCTGGAAAATTGGAAGGTTGGGAAGTAAAGGAACAATTTAATATTTAAAATTCTGTTTATTTATAAATTTAATAAATTCAGCAACTAAAAAAATAGAACCCGTTAGGACAGGATGATTAGGTGGCCATTTTTCTAGGGAAAATAAATATTCAATGGCAAGTTCAAATGTTTTAAATTCAATTGTTTTTTGAAGGTCAATTTCCTTAATCTGGGAAAGATCTTTTAATTGCCAACTTGGTTGGTTTGGGACTGGCACAAGTAATAAGTGATCATTTTTCTTAAGAAGGGTTTTTAATATTGCGTAAAAATCTTTTTGTCTTTGGACGCCTAAAATCCAATAAATTCCTTTATCTTCATTCTCCCAATTGCTTCGCTCATGAGAGAGTGCTTTTGCAGCAGGATAATTATGCGCGCAATCTACAAGAATTTCTTTGTTCAAAAAATTTATTATTTCTAGCCTTCCCTTCCAAGATGTCTTTTTAAGACCTTCAAATATCTGTGTTCCATTTATATTAAATCCCAAATTATTCAACGCTTCAATTGCTCCAACAGCTACTGAAGCATTTTGCTTTTGAAAAATTCCTTTTAATCCAAGCTCATAGCTGTTTGAAATTGAATCTTTCCAGATGATTTCTGCTCCAACCTCTTTAACTTTTTTGGTTATTAGATTTTCAACTTGACTATTTTGTTTGCATGAGATGACAATTGAGTTTTTTTCAATAACTGCTAATTTTTCTTCGGCAATTTTTTCAATAGTATCTCCAAGAAATTCTTTATGGTCTAAGCCAATATTCCCAATAGCAATTATTGGTCTAGATTTATGGGCTGTTGTAGCGTCTAATCGTCCTCCTAAGCCAGCTTCAAGAATGAGCAATTCAACTTTTTTATTTTCAAAGAAATTTAGTGCGCAGCAAATGATTTTTTCAAAAGGAGTTAATTCAAATGTTGAAAATTTCTCTTCTATTAATCTATAGATTTTTTCAAAATCAGTCTTGTTGATATTTTTTTTATTGACTCTAATCCTCTCGCATATGTCCAAAAGGTGTGGAGATGTCGTTACACCAAAATTTCTTTTAGCTTCAAAAAGTATATTTTCTAAATATGCCGCGATTGATCCTTTCCCATTGGTTCCAATAATTTGTATCGCAGGAATGTTCTCGCAAGGATTACCAAGTTCTTCAAGTGCTTTTGTAATTCTTGATAAACCTAACTTGATACTATCCCTTTCATATTTGGGTGATAATTCAAAAAATTTTAAATTTGCATTTTTCAAAATTTAAATTACTATAATTCTGCAAAAATTGAATTTAGCTTATCCAAAAGAATATTTATTTCTCTTCGCGATATAACTAATGGTGGGACAATCCTTACAACGTTTCCTCCTGCAGGAACTACCAGTAATCCTTTATCAAAAGCTTTTAATGTAATTTTTTTTGCATCAGCATAATCATCATTGATTACGAGACCTTGTATTAAACCTAAACCTCTTTTTCCGGTAATAATATTTGGAAATTTTTTTGATAATTCTTCAAATCCAGCACTTAATTGTTCCCCTCTTAGATAAACATTATTGATAAGATTTCTTCTATTGATTTCTTCTAATACCGTTAGGGCAGCTTTACAGGCGAAAGGGTTCCCCCCAAAAGTGCTTGCATGATCTCCTGGAGAAAAAATGTTGGCTTTTTCTTTTACTAATAATGCTCCAATTGCATGGCCTCCTCCTAATCCTTTAGCAAGGGTGAATCCATCAGGTTCAATACCCAAATTCTCATAACCCCACATTTTTCCAGTTCGACCTACTCCACTTTGGACCTCATCTAAAATAAGAAGAGAATTATATTTATCACATATATCTCTCAGGCTTTTAAAAAATATTTTACTCCCGGGAATTACACCACCTTCTCCTTGTATAGGTTCAACTAAAACGCCTGAAATTTTTTGATTATTATTTTCACACTCCTCAAATATTTTTTTTACCGAATCAAAATTGTTAAATTTAAAAAATTTGAACCCTTGCATCATTGGTTCGAACCCTTTTTGATATTTTGGCTGTCCAGTAGCACTCAAGGCTGCCAGCGTCCTTCCATGAAAGCTAGATTCTGCGGCGAGAATAAATGATTCTTTACCTTTATTTGTTGTATTACCATATTTTTTAATTAATTTAATTGCTGATTCATTTGCTTCTGCACCACTGTTGCAGAAGAAGACGCTTTTGGCACAACTCATATTCGTTAAAGTTCTGCTTAATTGTTCTTGTTCTTCAATGTTGTAAAGATTGGAAATGTGCTGGATCTTTTTCAGTTGACTTGATAACCTTCTTCCTAAAACTTTATCGCTATGTCCAAGACTGCAAGTTGCTATACCAGCGACTGCATCAAGATACTTTTTACCTGTTTTGTCCCATAGCCAACAACCTTTTCCTTTTTTGAAAGATATATCGAATCGACTATAGGTATTCATCAAAGTGGGAGCGGTCGGACTTGAACCGACATACCCGAAGGTGCCGCATTTTGAGTGCGGTGCGTCTACCAATTCCACCACGCTCCCAAGGCTTTTGAAAAAATGAACTTTTTTATTATAACAAAAATCAACTTATTGACTATTGTTTTGGTCAAGGAACATTTATCAAAGATAACGTTTGTTAATAGTTAATCTTTTCGATAAAAACATAGAATTATTTATTGCATTTGCTGACAAGAAACGAAGGGGAAAAAGAAAATTTAAACATTTTTGATACATTTTTGTGGATAAATGCGCTTAAAAGTCTTTTTTTAAAAGAGATAGCTTCATGATTAGTAATATTGTGTTATATTTGATAAAAAAAGCAAATGTCTAAAACTCAAGCTAAAAAATTATCCTTTAAATTCGTTTCTTATCTTTTTATTGCAGTAACTATACTTACAACACTCAATTCTAATAGTGGAACTTGGGCATGAACGAATTCAAATTTAATGGTTTAAACAAAATATGGTCTAATCGCTTTCTAGTTATGTTTATATTATTTTTGGGTTGTATTTCACTAGTGAATATTGCTTACGTTTGAATCAACTTTCTTAGTTTTAAAATTATATTTGAAAAAGGCTAAGCTGCTTCGAGTTTTGAAAGTTGCTTAGATTTAGGTTCGATTTTAAAACCATTCTCCTCAAAAGTATTTTTACTAATCTCTCTAATTACTTTCACACCTAAATTTTTTAGTTTTAATTCAAAATTTTCATAACCTCTATCTAGATGTTCTAATCCATAGAAATTACTACTACCTTTTGCGATGATTCCTGCAATTATTAATGCAGCTGATGACCTTAAATCTGAGCCAACTAGATTCATCCCATTGATTGTTTTAACACCTTTGATGTGAGCTACGTTTTTGTTTAGTTTTATACTGGCGCCCATTTCATTAAGTAAATAAATATGATTCATTCTGTTTTCGAAAATTGTTTCAGTTATCTTTGATTCACCATTTGCGATTGTCATTAGAGTTGTAAATGGTGCTTGCAAATCAGTAGGAAAGCCTGGGAAAGGTGCTGTTTCAATATCTACTCCCTTAATCTTTTTACTCTTGATAGAAATCGAATTACCTTTAATCGTAATTTTACTCCCACTCTCTTGAAGCTTATTAGTGACAGCTTCAAGATGATGTGGGATAACTGGAGAAATTGTTATTGAAGAGTAAGTTGCAGCAGCAGCTATTAGAAAAGTTCCAGCTTCTATTCGGTCTGGAATTACTTTATGGGTACATCCACTAAGCTTATTAACACCATCAATAATAATTGTTTCTTTACCGGAGTCATAAATTTTTGCTCCCATTTTATTAAGCATTTGGCATAAATCTTGAACTTCAGGCTCTCTAGCAGCATTTTCAATAGTAGTTCTTCCTTTGGCTAAAGATGCTGCCATTATTAAAGTTTCAGTCGCACCTACACTTGGACAATTTAATTTAATATGAGTGCCATGAAGTCTATTTTTGTTCCCCCTTGTTTTTGCCTTTACAATTCCCTCTTCAATAATAATGTCTGCTCCTAGTGCGATTAATCCATTAATGTGCTCGTCTATTGGCCTTGAACCAATATTGCATCCACCTGGTAACGGTACTTGAGCTTCTCCAAATTTAGTTAATAGTGCACCTATGCAAAAGAAACTAGCTCTTAATCCTTTGACAAGTTCATATGGAAGTTCTTTAATCGAAATTGTTGTTGGATCTATTTCTAGTTGGTTGTTTTTACGAACTAAATTCACTCCTAAATTCTTTAAGATATTCCCCATCTTTTCAATATCAGTGAGAAAAGGTACATTTTCAAGAATTATTTTTTCATTAGTTAGCAATGATGAAGCTAATAAAACTAAGGCGGAATTCTTCGCACCACTTATTTCAACTATTCCATTTAACTTGCCTTGGCCAAGAATCTTTAAATTTTGAGATTTAAGATATGACTTCGTTTTGCTTCCGCAAATCATTAAGACTTAATTTATTAGATTCATCATGACAAACTAATAATATTAAGTCCACCCTATGTAACATCATGAATATTAATTAAAAGTGAAAATGTATTTTTTGATTTCTTGGGAAATAAAAATTTAATAAATAATTGATCAAAATATTTATGTAATTAAAATATAGTTGATAACAAATTTTTCAAAATACTCATAGAAAATACTTTTTTAAAAATAACTAGTAAAAACAATAATCTAGTTAAAAGATTTAGATCATTTAAAAGAGGATCATCTCCAAAAGATCAAGACTTTTTTTGTATAGAGGGTACACATCTCATTGAAGAATTGCTTAAGTCTGGAAAAAATCCCTCTAAGATTTTAATTACCGAAAAATGGCTAAGAAAGAATCAAAATCTAAGCAAAAAATTTGATGAGTCATTAATAAATATTGTCTCAGAGGAAGTCTTGGCATCTGCGATTTCAACAATTAATCCAGATGGGATAGCAGCTTTAGTAGAGATTTCAGCAATACCTAATTATCAATTTAATAGAAAAGATGATTTTGTTCTTGTTCTCGACAGAATTCAAGATCCTGGGAATATGGGTAATCTATTTAGAACCGCTTTAGCTGCAGGTGTTAATGCAATTTTTTTAGCTGGGGGTGCGCACCCATTAGGCCAAAAGGTATTAAGAGCATCCTCAGGTGCAGTTTTTCATCTGCCTTTTTTAAGATTTGATGGCATTGAAGAAGAAATATTAAATTCTTTACTTAAGTCTTTGTCCGAATTATCAAATGTAGGATTTAAGATTTTCTCTACTAGTAGTCATAATGAGAGTTCAAAAAAACCTTCAAAACCTTACTGGGAAGTTGATTGGTCTAGACCTACAGCATTAATTTTGGGTAATGAAGGTCGAGGTATTCATAAAAAAATTCAAGAAGCTTTTAATGAAACAATTACAATTCCGCATAGTGAGATTGTAGAATCATTGAATGTGGCTTGTGTTGCAGTTCCGTTATTACTAGAACGAAAAAGAGTCGCATACACCTCTAAATAAATAAATAAAAAGTGACTAATTCAAGTTTTGATTTTGATTTAATCGTAATAGGAGCAGGATATGGAGGTTTTGATGCCGCTAAACATGCTGCTGGTAAGGGACTGAAAGTCGCAATAGTAGAATCCTCTGATATGGGAGGCACTTGTGTTAACAAGGGTTGTGTTCCATCTAAAGCTCTTTTGGCTGCAAGTGGAAAAGTTAGAGAAATAGCTAATTATGAACATTTAGCTAAATTTGGTATACATACTTCACCAGTAAGGTTCGAGAGATCAAAAATTGCAGATCATGCAAATAATTTAGTTTTAAATGTTAGAGAAAATTTAACAAAAACTCTTAAAAGGAGTGGAGTTGAAATTATTTTGGGTATTGGAAGAATTGAAGGAAATCAAAAAGTAGGTGTAAGAGATAAAAACGGAATTGATAAAATTTTCACATGTAAGAATATTGTTATAGCAACAGGCTCTTCTCCTTTTGTGCCCCGTGGAATAACTTTGGATAATAGGACCGTATTTACTAGCGATGATGCGGTTAAACTTGAGTGGCTTCCAAGATGGGTAGCAATTATTGGAAGCGGATATATAGGTCTAGAATTTGCTGATGTTTATACCGCGCTTGGTTGTGAAGTTACCATGATCGAGGCTTTGGAGAATATTATGCCAACATTTGATCCAGACATCACTAAAATTGCTAAGAAGAATCTTATTCAAGCAAGAGATATAGACACAAAATCAAATGTCTTTGCGACAAAAATAACACCTGGATGCCCCGTAAAAATAGAACTGACTGATGCAAAATCTAAGGAAGTTGTAGAAACTTTAGAAGTTGACGCCGTATTAGTCGCAACTGGCAGAAGTCCTAATAGTAATAACTTAAATCTTGAGTCGGTTGGTATCGAAACAGTAAAAGGTTTCATTCCTGTAGATGATCAAATGAGAATTAAGAATGGTGATGAAATAATACCTAACATTTGGGCTGTTGGAGATGTAACGGGCAAACTAATGCTTGCCCATACAGCTGCAGCGCAGGGTACTATTGCTGTTGATAATATTTGTGGTGGTAATTTCGAAATTAACTATAAAAGTATCCCCGCAGCAACCTTTACTCACCCTGAGATAAGTTCAGTTGGTCTCTCTGAAGTTGAAGCTAAAGAGATATCTACAAAAGAAAATTTTACTTTGGGAGTTGTCAAAAGTTTCTTTAAGGCTAATTCAAAAGCATTGGCTGAATTAGAGAGTGATGGATTGCTAAAGTTGATTTTCAACAAAGATAATGGGAAAGTATTAGGAGCTCATATTTTTGGATTACATGCAGCTGATTTAATTCAAGAAATTTCGAACGCTATTTCAAGGAACCAAGATGTAATTGAATTATCTAAAGAAGTTCATACTCATCCTACTCTAAGTGAAGTAGTTGAGGTCGCATATAAACAGGCGGCTTCTCAAATAAAATAATATCTAAAATTAATGGAGATAAGACGAAGGCCACCAAATCCAACAGTAAGGGTAGAAAATTTAGAATATGCTGTACCTCATAGAGAAGCACAAGCAAAAAACATTCTGGAAGAAATTGTATGGCATAAGGATATTGAAATTAAGAATTTTAAAAAAATAGTTTCTTTAGAAGATCTCATCAAAAAGATTGAAAAACTTCCTACTCCCAAAGATTTTTACAAAAATATCTTGGAGTCAAAAATAAAACCAGGAGTTATTGCTGAAATAAAAAAAGCTAGTCCGAGTAAAGGAGTTATAAGAAAAGATTTTAACCCTGAAAACATAGCAATTTGTTATGAAGGATTAGGTGCATCATGTATCTCAGTACTTACCGATAAAAGGTTTTTTCAAGGTAGTTATGAAATACTCGAAACTGTAAGGAAATCAACTAATCTCCCTCTACTCTGCAAAGATTTTATTATTTCTGCTTATCAGATTTATAAGGCAAGGGTATCTGGTGCTGATGCAATATTATTAATTGCTGCAATTTTAAGTGATGATGATTTAATTTATTTGAAGAAAATAGCTGATAATTTAAAGATGAGTGTTCTTGTTGAAGTCCATAACTCTGATGAATTAGAAAGGATACTAAAGTTAAAATCTTTTAATTTGATTGGAATAAATAATAGGGACTTAAAGACTTTTAAAACGGATTTAAAAACATCAAAAGAATTGATGCATACGTATGCAGATATATTTTTAAAACAAAATATTATTCCCATAAGTGAATCTGGAATTAATTGTGCAGAAGATTTAGAATCGCTTAGATCTATTGGAATATTGGGAGTATTAATTGGTGAAACTTTTATGAGAGAAACTGATATTGAACAATCGTTCAAGAAATTATTTAACTCAATTTAATATTGACTTCAAATCATGCTATAAAATTGAATAAACAGAGTTGTACTGAATATATATGCAGGCTTTAATTTTAACAGGCATAGTAGCAGGATTTGTGCATGTAGTTAGTGGCGCTGATCATCTAATTGCAATGGCACCAGCAGCGATTAATAATCCCCAAAAAGCTCTTAAAAATAGTTTCTCATGGGGCTTGGGACATTCTTCAGGAGTCCTTTTGTTAGCTTTTCTAGCGATTTTTATTAAGGATATTACGCCATTAAACAAATTTTCCAGTATTGCCGAATTACTAGTTGGAATTTCACTTCTAATTGTTGGAGTATTTGCTATAAAAAATTCTTTTCAATTAAGTATCCACTCGCATTCCCATAAGCATGAGAATGGAATTGCCCATCGTCACTTTCACTTTCATGTTAAGGCACAAAAAAATAATAATAAGCACTCACATGCTTTGACTGGTTTAGGCTTGCTACACGGTATAGCTGGAGGTTCACATTTTCTTGCAGTTCTTCCTGCTTTGGCACTACCTTTAACAAGCGCTTGTTTATATTTGATTTCATATTTGATTGGTTCAATCACAAGTATGAATCTTTTTGCTTGTTTACTATCTTTTACTACCTTTAAAGCAAGTCAAAAATTTATTAAAAGATTAATAGCTTTAGCAGGAGGGCTTTCCTTTTCTTTGGGATTATTTTGGATTCAAAGAAGTGCTTCTGTTTTTTTGAATTAGAGTATTTAAAAGTTTAATTTTTTCGAAGTTACGATACCTATTATTTTTTCATTTTGAACAAAGCCGAAAGATCTACTATCTGTACTATAGTTTGAGTTGTCTCCAATTACTTCAATACAATTTTCTTTTATTTGCTTTATTCTTTTAATTTGTATTCTACCTTGTATTGGATGCCTAAAGATAACTATTTGACCGACCTTAAGATTAGATTTATTAATCAAATATTTTTTATAAAAAATTTTATCACCTTCCTTAAAGGTAGGTGACATCGAATTATTTTCAATTTTTGCTGTTCCTCTCAGTCTTAAAAGAAAAAGGAGAAATTCATAAAAATATTTGAAGTTAATAATTTAACTAGCTTTTACAAAAGCGTCTGATCTTCCTTTTGAAGCCCAGAAAATATTATGAATTTTTTCTACATAACTCATGAGTTCTTCAGCTTGCGCTAAGTCAATATTAACTTTGCATGCACTGCATAATTTGGCCGCCTTCCAAATGGTTTCATGTAAGTCTGGATAAGTTTCTAAGTGAACTGGTTTAAAGTAATCTGTCCACAAAATTAGAATCTCTTTTTTTGTTTCTTTTGCTTGCTCTTCTTTAACTGCAACATATCTAGAGAATGTATTACTGTATGAAGCCCACTCTGCTGAATCAGTGCTAGAAGGAGCTTCTAATGCAATAAGTTTTTTTGTCATTGCTAATACTGCTTCAGCTGCAACTCTCGTGGATGCTGGGTCGTAAACACCACAAGGACCATCGCAGTGAGCATGGACTGTCATTGGGGATTTTTTATCTAGAAAAGAATTGATGAATTTACTTAACATTTCAAATATTTGGTGTTGTATATATACTACTTGGAGATTAACTAAATTGAAAAGTCTTAGATATTTTTCTTACTTAATTTAATTGACTTTTAATAATTCAACTTCAAATATTAAAGTAGCATTAGCAGGTATTACATTTCCAGCTCCTCTTGATCCGTATCCAAGTTCCGGAGGTATTGTTAATTTTCTTTTTCCTCCAACTTTCATGCCTGCTACGCCTTCGTCCCAACCTTTTATTACTCGTCCAGCACCTAAGGGAAAGCTGAATGGAGCTCTGCCGATACTAGTATCAAATTGTGTCCCATCTTCTAGTGTTCCTGTGTAATTTACAGTAACTGTTTGCCCAGCACTAGCCTCATCTCCTTCTCCGTTTACGATATCTGAAATAATTAGACCACTTTCTGTAGTCCTTGAATTGTTGTCTAATGGTGTTTCTTCTGCCATGGAGAAAAGTATAGGATTTGGATCTGATGGGTCTAGTTCAAATAAATTATTATTTGAGACATTTGATGATTTTGCAACAGGTGTTCTTTGAACTGACTGAGTTTCTGATTCAGCAGCATTAACAACTTGAGGTGAATTAAATTGACTAAAAAGAGTTAATGAAACGCAAAAAACAAAAACTGCAAAACTAATAATGACTTCTTTCACTTAAATTTTGAAAGTTACTAAGCTTAGTCTACAGAATGAAGGTACAATAAATGGGTGATTATAAATTTAATTTCGTAATTTTAGATTGTTAATCTCAACTCAAATTAAAAGTCTAAGACGATATTTTTACCCTTGTTTAGGAGGGATTTTAGGAGGAATTTCAGTTTCAACTCATTTTTGGCTGATTTTTATGCCGATATCATTATTTATTCTATGGAGGGGAAGTGAAAGGAGAATAGCAAATTTTTGTTGGGGTTTTTTCTTTATCTTGATTAGTCATTCTTGGCTATATGATCTTCATCCATTGACATGGCTTGGGTTTTCATGGTTTGAAAGTTCAATTATTGCCATTTTAATATTATTATTCTGCGCTTTTTGGGGTGGGATATTAGTTTATTTATGGGGATTGTTAGTTGAAATTATTCTCTGGAAAGAGGATGTTTTCAAAATGAAAATATTATCTTTAACAGTAAAAGTATTTTTTTTATCTTTGACTTGGGGTATTGGTGAATTGATACTTTCTCAAACACCTTTTTTTTGGATAGGTTTAGGTGAGAGTCTTATCCCAGGTGATATTTATCTTGCTGGTTTAGCAAGATGGATTGGTGCAAGTGGATTATGCGTATTACAAATATTGATTGGATTTTGGATTTTTTATATTCAAGGGAGATGGGAAAGAAAACTTTACTTTAAAAAAATATTTCTTTTAGGACTTTTGATTTTGATTTTCTTACATTTATTTGGAGGTTTAACAACTCCAATAAAAAGAAATTATGAATATCCAGTAGCTATTTGGCAAACTAATATACCAACAAGAGAAAAATTAAAAATAAATGATGAATTTATAGAAGAAAAACTATCTATCGCTCAAAAATATGCTTTATCAAACGAAGCGAAACTTCTTGTTGCTCCTGAAGGAACTTTATCTAATAATTTTTATTTTTCTAAAGGCATTAAGGTTAATACCTTGTTAGGAGGTTTCAGAAGTTCAAATAATGAGTTAAGAAGTTCTTTACTAGGATTTCAAATTGGAGATAAATCTTTTACCTCATTTATAGATAAAAATAGACTTGTTCCAATAGGTGAAAAAATACCTAGATTTCTTGATAGTTTTTCAAGAGGATTATCTGCAGTAGGAGGAATTCAACCAGGCTCTGATTCTAGATTTTTTGATCCTAAATTTACACCCCCACTAGCAGTAGCTATATGTTACGAAATTAGTGATGGACTAGAAATAAGAAATGCTATTAATAGCGGCGCAAAACTAATAATAACTGCAGCAAATTTAGATCCATATCCAGCTAAGCTTTATAATCAATTCCTATCTTTGGCTAGAGTAAGAAGTATTGAAAATAAAAAAAATAATTTACTAGTATCAAATACCGGCCCTTCGGGCTTAGTTCAAGGTGATGGAAAAATAGTTAAACTTTTAGATTATGATGTTGAGCAAAATGAAATAGTGTTCCCTAATTTTTCATCCGAAAAAACTTTCTACACAAAATTTGGAGATAAACCTATTTTGTTTTTGTTTATATTATTTATGGGATTAAATTTCTTTTGGAAAATTAACTAATTAATCCACCACCTAATAAAATTTCTCCTTTATAAAAAACTGCTGCTTGTCCGGGCGTTACCGAACTTTGACTCTCTTCAAAAATTAATTTAAATGTTGTAGTTGTATTGTCTAAATTTTTCAAAGGTATTAATGTACCTTTTACTGGATTACTTCTATATCTGATTTGTGCTTCTACTTCAATCTCTTGCTCAGGTTCTTCGATTGAAACCCAGTTAACCTTAATAATTATTGCTTCTCTATTAAATAGATCATTTTTATCTGCTACATAAACTATGTTTTTTACCTTGTCTAAACTTTTTACATATAGTGGTTCGGGCCATGCAATGCCCAAACCTTTTCTTTGACCTACCGTAAAGTGCTGAATTCCATTGTGCGTTCCAAGGACTTTCCCATTTACATGCACAATTTCTCCTTCTTTAGGTTCAATGTGTTTGTCGATAAATCTTTGCATCGATCCATAATGCTCAACTAAACATAAATCTTGACTTTCTGGTTTTTGAGCAGTTCTTAGGCCTAATCTCAGGGCTTCCTTTCTTGTTTCTTCTTTTTTCATTTCACCTAGAGGAAATTCTAATCTGCTTAGAACTTCTTGTGAAAGAGAATAAAGAAAATAACTTTGGTCTTTGTTTTCGTCAGCACCTCTGAGAAGAAGGAAGTCCTTAAATACAAAGCTTTTGCAATCAAGTGTTTCAGCGTAGGATGATTTTTTTATTCTTGCGTAATGTCCGGTTGCAATATGAGTAAAGTCTTTTTTGTTTATTGCGTAATTAAGCATCTCTTCAAACTTTACATTCTTGTTGCACATCGAACATGGAAGTGGAGTAAATCCTTTCTCATAGCTTTCAGTAGTTTTTTTAATTACCTCTCTTTCGAAAATTATTCTCGAGTCTATTATTTTATGTTTAATTCCCAAATCTTCACAAAGGCCAGCAGCATCTACTAATCCTTCGGAACAACAGGAGCCTTGTCCTTTCATTAGCCAAAGAGTTAGTCCCTCAACATTCCAGCCACTTTCTACAAGAAGAGCCGCTGAAAGAGAACTATCTACGCCACCAGAAAGACCTACAATAATATTTTTCTTATTTTTAGTTTTATTATTAGAAGAAAAAAAGTTCTTTAATTTTTTATCCTTTTGTGTCTTTAACATGGAAGTTTAAATTTTTGAAAAGTACTTCAATTGCTTTGTACTCATTATGAATGAAATTGTATGGCCAACAATTGACTCTGAACATTTAATTGTTGATTCAAAGCAAATGTTGATATTAGAGAAAGAAATGTTTTCTGATGGAATGCCACAAGAAGCATTGATGGAAAAAGCTGGTATCCAAATTAGTAGATGGCTCTTAAAAAAGAAACCTCTTCTCAAGCATGGAATAACTGTTTTTATAGGTCCTGGGCATAATGGCGGGGATGGTGCTGTAATAGCTAGAGAACTTTTTTTGAGAGGTTTTTATGTTCAGGTATGGTGTCCATTTTCGATTAAAAAAACATTAACAAATAACCACCTTAATTATCTTACATCTATAGGTGTCACAAAATTAGTAGAGCCTCCTGATGTAAATGGGAAAGAGCTTTGGATTGATGCAGTTTTTGGTAATAATCAAACAAGAAAAGTTGATGATAAATTAATTAAACTATTTAATCAAAAATTTCAAAAAAAATATGGAAAGGTAATAAGTATTGATATTCCAACAGGATTATGTCCTGATAAAGGAGAGCCTTTTTTAGATAACGCAGTAAAGGCAGACTATACTTTGGTTATTGGTCTTTATAAGATTGGGTTGATCCAAGATTCTGCTTTGCCTTTTATTGGAGAATTGCATCATATAGATATTGGTATGCCTACTAGTAAACTGTCCAAAGTTGATAAAAAGATTTTTAAGGTTACTTACAAAGATATAAAAAATATTGATTTACCTTCTTTACCAAAAAATTACAACAAATATCAAAGAGGCAGGACATTACTAATAGCCGGAAGTGAAAAATATCCTGGTGCCGCATACCTGGCATTAAAAGGGGCTATATCAAGTGGAGCAGGTTTTATCTCTGCGGCCCTTCCTGGGATAGTTGCTGAATCTATTTGGCAAGTTGCCCCAGAAATAGTTTTAAAAGAAACTATGCAATCTAACAAAGATGGGAATGCATCTCTATTTAGTGCATTAAGGAATATTGATTTAGGTGCATTTGATTCATTAGTTGTCGGTCCTGGAATAGGAATTGATAATGATGATTGGCAAAAATCAGAAGACTATCTTATTAATTTTGGAGGATTATTGATCTTGGATGCAGATGCACTTAATAGAATTTCGGAATCTAAGTTGGGGGCAAATTTCTTTTTAGAGAGAAAGTTTAAGACATGGATTACACCTCATAGCAAAGAATTTGGAAGATTATTTCCTAATATCAATTCTAAGACCAATGTTGGGCTTACTCGTGAAGCGGCAAAAGAATTCAATATCAGTATTTTGTTAAAAGGAGCTAACAGCATAGTTGCTGACAATAAAAAAGTATGGCAACTTTTTGGAACCGATTCTCAGACAGCTCGAGCTGGATTGGGTGATCTTTTATCTGGTTTTGTTGCTGGTAGTTCTGCGATTGATTTAACCTTGTGTAGAAATATATCAACAGATTTTTTTGTTAAATATGTACTTTTGCATTCATTTGCTGCATCAAAGTGCAAAAGTGGGTCAAATGCTTCTGCTATTGGTGATGAACTGACAAAATTAATGAGAAATATAAAAACGAGACAAATATCTTGAAAGAAACAATTTCAGAGAGTTATTTATAGTTTTAAACACATAAGTGAACAAATATTACTTGAAATCTGAAGCACTTATTAAATATTTGGCTTTTTCATAAAAAGTGTAGGAAAGTTTTAATACCTAATTAGGTCATTAAATGGTTACATCATTACCAACACAAGCAGATCAACCAAAAAGGAGGAGTAATGATCCTATAAGTTGGTATTTGCAAAACATCGGTAGAGTCCCCTTATTAACTCCTGCCGAGGAAATTGAGTTGGGTAATCAAGTTCAGAAAATGATGATCCTTACAGAAGATGGACAATTAAATGAAAATATAAATGAATTTTCAACTCAGCAAAAAAGAATAATAAAAATTGGTAGAAGAGCTAAAGAAAGAATGATGAAAGCAAACTTAAGATTAGTCGTTAGTGTGGCAAAAAAATATCAAGGTAAAGGGTTAGAACTACTTGATTTAGTACAAGAAGGTTCTCTTGGGTTAGAGAGGGCTGTTGAAAAATTTGATCCGACAAGGGGTTATAAGTTTTCTACTTATGCTTTTTGGTGGATAAGACAAAGTATGACAAGAGCAATTGCCTGTCAATCAAGAACTATCCGTTTACCTGTTCATTTAAGTGAAAGGTTGGCTTCAATCAGAAAAGTTAGTCGAGATTTGGCCCATAAACTTGGTGCTATGCCCAGCAGAATTGAAATTGCAGAGGCGATGGAAATTGATGTAGAAGAATTGGATTCTGTTTTGAGACAAGCCCTATCTACTAGTAGTTTAGATGCCCCAGTAAATGGTGATGATGGCAGGAGCTTTTTGGGTGATTTGATTGCAGATGGTAATAATGAAGAACCTTTAGATCAAGTTGAACAAAAAATGCATCAAGAGCAACTTGGCAAGTGGTTAAGTCATTTAAGCGAGCAAGAACAACATGTTCTCAAATTAAGATTTGGACTTGACGCAAATGAGAGACATACGCTTGCTGAAATTGGAAGATTATTAGAAGTCTCTAGAGAAAGAGTAAGACAAGTTGAACTTAAGGCATTAAGAAAATTAAGAAATTTAACTAGAAAATTACCCAGTGGTATTTAACTTAATCTTCCGCCCAAATATATTTAGTTAATTCTTGTGGAGGGGGTTCGGGTGCCTCAATAGCATTTTTAACTGATTCAGATATTTCTGTATCAATTTTCTTTTCAATAATTTTTAATTCTTCTTCTGTTGCGAATTTACCATCAATAATTTCTTGAGCTAATTTCTTAATAGGATCTCTTTTCCCCCAAAACTCTTTCTCTTTCTCAGACCTTAATTCATCTGGATCTGCGAGAGAATGTCCTCTATATCTATAGGTTAAACATTCTAAAAGTGTCGGACCTTCTCCTGCCCTAGCGCGCTCAATTGCTCTTTGTGCTGCTCCTCTAACTGCTAATACATCCATTCCATCAACTTCCTCACCGTGCATACCAAAAGCAGACGCTTTTCTCCAAATTTCAGGATTGCTAGTAGCTCTATCGTGAGCCATACCAATAGCCCATTTATTATTTTCAACAACAAAAATTATTGGTAATTTCCATAACTGGGCCATATTTAGACATTCAAAAAACTGCCCATTATTGCAAGTCCCATCCCCAAAGAATGCTGCAGTTACAGCATTACTATTACTATTACCAGCAACTTCTTTTTTGTATTTGCTTGAAAATGCTGCCCCTAAGGCGACTGGAATTCCCTCACCAATAAATGCATATCCTCCGAGTAAGTGATGCTCTCTTGAAAATAAGTGCATGGATCCACCTCGGCCTTTGCTACAACCAGTAGCTTTACCAAAAAGTTCACTCATTACTTCAAATGAGGGGACTCCCGCGCTTAGTGCATGAACATGATCGCGATAAGTACTACAAAACCAATCATGTTTCTTTTTCATGGCGCCAATTACTCCCGTGCTTATAGCCTCTTGACCGTTATATAAATGAACGAAACCAAACATTTTCCCCCTGTAATACATTTCTGCACACTTATCTTCAAATCTACGACCAAGCGTCATGTCTTCAAAAAGAAATAATCCGGTTTCTCGATCTAATTCGGCTTTTTTTATGTCTTGAAGATTTGAGATTCTCTCTACGTGTGTTTCCAAGAAAATACCTTAACGAAGTTTTGATTTGTTAACATTCTAAGCTGTGAAGGGCGATTTTCATGATTTTTTTTAATAACTCTGTAAGACCTTGTGAAAAAAATTTTTAACTTGATAAAATTTGTCTAAGAATTTTCAATAGGATATTTGTTTGGAACTTCCTTTAGATCATTTTCGCCTAATTGGCGTAAGCCCCTCTGCAACCTCTGAGGAAATATTAAGGGCGTTTCAATTGCGGTTAGATAAAACACCCAATGAAGGTTTTACATATGAAGTTTTAACCCAAAGATCTGAGTTGCTTCGCCTCACTGCTGATCTACTTACAGATCCAGAAAGCAGAAGAGATTACGAAAATTTGTTATTAAATGGGAATTCTGGATTGGATTTTTCCTCAAATAGAGAAGTAGCAGGATTAATACTTCTTTGGGAATCTGGTTCACCAAAAGAAGCTTTTAAAATCACCAGAAAAGCATTGCAGCCCCCACAAACTCCAGCTTTTGGAAGTAGTAGAGAAGCTGATTTAACATTATTGGCTGCTTTAACAGCAAGAGATTCTGCAATTCAAGAACAACAGCTTAGATCCTATTCAAACGCGGCAGACTTTCTACATGAAGGGATACAACTTCTACAAAGAATGGGAAAGCTTGGAGATATAAGAAAAGAACTTGAAGAAGATTTGGTCGCTTTGCTTCCTTACAGAATCCTAGATCTACTTAGTAGGGATCTAAATGATCAAGAGTCTCATAAAAAAGGCTTAAGTATGTTGGAAAATTTAATAATCAAAAGAGGTGGTTTGGAAGGTACTAATAAATCTGAATATAAAAATTATTTAAATCAGCAAGAGTTTGAAGCTTTTTTTCAACAAATTAAGCCATTTTTGACTGTGCAAGAACAGATTGATTTGTTTCTTGAATTACAAAAAAGAGGATCATTAGAAGCAGGGTTTTTAGCATTTATATCCTTAACAGCTATCGGTTTCTCTAGAAGAAAGCCGGAAAAATTATTTGAAGCTAGGAGAATTTTAAAGAAACTAAATTTATCTGGTCTTGATTCAATGCCGCTAGTTGGTTGTTTAGATTTGCTTTTAGCTGATATTGACCAAGCCTCTGCAAGGTTTTCAAGTAGTTCTGATGAAAATTTAAGAGATTGGCTTAATAGTTATTCTGGAAATAAGTTAGAAGCGATATGTATTTTCTGTAAAAATTGGTTAGAGAATGATGTTTTGGTTGGGTATAGAGACATTGACTCACAAGAGGTGGATTTAGATTCTTGGTTTGAAGACAGGGAAATTCAAGAATTTATTGAAAAATTAGAAAAGAAATCAAATAAAATTTCAATTAGGTCAAATCTTCAGAACCAACAGATCAAGGAGGAAACCTCCACAAACAAAAATGGAGACTTTGAAAATTTATCTGATAATGCTAATGATAGAAAACTGCCTTGGCCTGGTGGCATAAAACAAGATTATGAAAAGATTGAGATTAAAGAAAACGAGTTCAATGAGGAATACTTTAAGAAAAAACCAATAGAGTTTTATAATTTTTTAATTGAAAAAATTGCCGAATTAAAATTTGGTTTTGGGGAATTTTTGAAGGATAAAGAGATTATTAATCGGTCACCTTATTTAATTTATATTTATGCCTTTCTAATCTTATTTGCATTTGGTATTGGTATTGGATTTTTGAGAAATAATTTAAAAAAATCAATTCAGGAGGAAGCTATTGCAAAAAAACCCTTAATTGCAATAGATAAAAAGCAAAAGATTAGCGAAAAATATATTATTCAAGAAATTAAAAAAAATCCTTCAAGCAAATTGAATTCTATTCCTAAGAAATCTACTTCAATTAAAACTTATGAATTCAAAGAACTTAATACCTCTTTACCTTCTTTGGAGGATATTAGGAATTTAATTAATGAATGGCTTCTAAGTAAAAGTAATTACTTGGCAGGGAAGAGTGAACTTAATCTTTCTAAGATTGTTAGTACAGCTCTAATTGATCGAACAATAGAAGAAAGACAGAACGACATCAAGAAGGGGATTTATAAAGAAATTAATTCCCAAATTCGTAAGATTGATTTGGAATCGCAAACTTCATCTAGGATAGTTGTTTTAGTTGAATTGAATTATCTAGAGAGAATAGTAAACAATTCTGGAGAATTGGTTAATGAAACATCATTGAATCCCCTTAAAGTTAAATATATTTTGGGTTTTTCAAATAAATCATGGAAATTAGTTGATTTCGTGAGTGGCTTGTAATTACAAACTTCAAGATCATCTATAATAATTAAAATTACTTTTTAATAATGTTTGATGAACTCTCGTCACGCTTTGAAGACGCAGTAAAGGGTTTAAGAGGCGAAGCAAAAATTAGTGAAAATAACATCAACGATGCCTTGAAAGAGGTAAAAAGAGCACTGCTTGATGCAGATGTTAGTTTGTCTGTAGTCAAAGAGTTTATATCAGATGTTAAAGATAAAGCTATTGGAGAAGAAGTAGTTAGGGGTGTAAACCCAAGTCAAAAATTTATAGAAGTTGTAAATAAAGAATTGATTAATATCATGGGTAATGAAAATTCTCCATTAAACGAAAATAAAAATAGTCCTACAGTAATTTTAATGGCTGGACTTCAAGGAGCGGGTAAAACAACAGCAACAGGAAAATTAGGTCTTTATTTAAAGGAAAAAGACAAAAAAGTTCTTTTGGTTGCTGCAGATACTTATCGACCTGCAGCTGTAGAGCAGCTTAAAACATTGGGAAGTCAATATGAATTGGAAGTTTTTTCAGCTAAAGCAAAAAATAGCAAACCAGAAGAAATAGCTAAGGAAGCATTGAATTTTGCAAGTGAAAATGATTTTAATTCGATAATTATTGACACTGCAGGAAGATTGCAAATAGACGATTCCATGATGAGCGAAATGGTTCGAATAAAAGAAGTTTCTAACCCTGATGAAGTTTTGCTTGTTGTTGATTCTATGATTGGACAAGAAGCTGCTGACTTGACGAAGTCATTTCATGAAAAAGTAGGAATTTCAGGAGCGATATTAACTAAGTTGGATGGAGACTCAAGAGGTGGAGCTGCTTTATCAATAAGAAAAATAAGTGGTAAACCAATCAAATTTATCGGTGTAGGAGAAAAAATAGAGGCTTTGCAACCATTTCATCCAGAGAGAATGGCTAGCAGAATTTTGGGAATGGGTGATGTGTTAACACTTGTTGAAAAAGCCCAAAAAGAAGTTGAACTTGCTGATGCTGAAGCAATGCAAAAGAAACTTCAAGAAGCCACTTTTGACTTTAATGATTTTGTTAAGCAAATGAGATTAATTAAAAGAATGGGATCACTTGGTGGATTGATTAAATTGATTCCTGGAATGAATAAAATCGATGATGGGATGATAAAAGATGGAGAGGATCAACTCAAGAAAATAGAATCTATGATCTCATCAATGACTCTTGAAGAAAAACAAAAACCTGAGGTTCTTGCTGCTCAGCCTTCACGAAGACAAAGAATCGCTCAGGGTAGCGGTTATGAAGCAAAAGATGTAGATAAAGTATTAGCT